>JAYVPW010000160.1:0-47516 GCA_043777315.1 Spartobacteria bacterium
CGGCAAATCCGGTCTCACAACTTCCACCGCCGGACGGAGCGCGTGATAGCTCGCGCCGGGGGTCTCGCGACAGCACCGCTCGGTCGTGGGACAAAGGCCTTTCGGCGGACCCAGGAGCGTGGAGGGAAAGGGCAGACGTCTCAGCAAATGCAGCGGGACTGCGCGGCGCAGCGGGCGCGCGACCTTGAAAATGAGGAACGCCGCGGAGTCCAGAATCGCGCCTCGCCGGCGCGCAGGCAGGTGGCCTGAGAGCTCGACCAGCTTCATTTTCAGGCGCTTGGCCATCGCCGCGCGCGGCGGTGCTTCGGGAGCCGGCATCGTGAAAGGAATGGAAGGCGGGGGAACGGGGCTCGACGCGCTCGCCGGGCGTCTTTAAAGCTCTCGGCGCAATGACTTTTTCTGCCAACTATCGGCGCAAACGCTGGCTCGGATTCATCTTCGCGAACAGCCAATCCCTGCGCTGGCAAACGCAAGGTAGGATTGTCCGGCGGGCCGCCGACGAGGTGCGGAAATCGGGGATGCGCGCGCTCGATGTCGGCTGCGGCGGCGGGAGTTATGCCATCGAAAACCACCTCCGGCAGGGGACGCCGACGATGCTTTGCGACTATGCGGAAGACCTGCTGGAACTCGCGCGAACGCAAGTCGCCGATGCCGGTGTGACGGCGGCCGCGGAGTTCGCCGTTTGCAGCGCGGAAGAGCTGCCCTTTCCCGACGAGACCTATGACTTCATCCAATGCATGGAAGTGCTCGAACATCTGCATCATCCCGAGCGCGCGCTCGCGGAATTCCGCCGGGTGGCTCGCACCGGCGCTCGGCTCGTCATCTCGGTCCCGCATCCGCCAGAATGGTTCCCCAACCCCGGTCACGTCGTGGAAGGATACCGCGCCGCCGAGATCACGCGGCTCGTGGAGGACGCCGGCTGGCGCGTGGTGCGCGTGGAGTATTGCATGTTGATCCTGACCCGCCTCGTGACCGCGCTGCTGAGGAAAATTCCGCTCCCACTTCCACTCGTTCCCTTGGTCTCGCTGGAGGATCTGGTCCCCGCAAAATGGCGCTCGAAACTCCTGCCCTACGACATCGTCGTCGTGGCCGAGACTGCGACGACTCTTTGACGGTGGCCGGCATCCCAAGTCCATGAACCTACCTTTCGTCCGCTCGATTGGCCTTCCGAAATACCTTTGGCGCCGGATAGCCCTCGACTTCCAGCAGGCCATCTCGATTCAGCCCGTGCGGCTTCGCTTACCCACCGGACTGAGCTTCATTGTTCCAAAAAGCAGCTTCCCCGCGCGGGATGCTTTTACCACCAATGCTAACGTTGACTGGGGGAGCGAGTCCCTTTTTTTCAAGCATCTGGATAGCAAGGGCGACTTCATCGACGTGGGGGCGAATGTCGGCTACTACAGCGTCTTCGGCGCTCCGGTCGTGCGCCAAGTCTTCAGCTTCGAGCCCGATCCGCGCAACCATCCCTCGCTCGAAGCCAACGCAGCACTGGCATCGAACATCCTTGTCCAAAAACTCGCGCTGTCTTCTGAAGCCGGCGAGTTGCTCCTCGATGTCTCACAAGACTCATCGCTCAGTAAGTTTACAGCAACGTCATCGGCGGCCGGCCCGCGCACCGTGGCCGTCCAGGCTACGACACTCGACTTATTCGCTGGTGAAAAAACTGACCTGAAAGTGACTGGGATCAAACTCGACACTGAGGGTCACGAACTCGCCATCCTGCGCGGCGGAGTGAACACGATTCGCCGGGACCAGCCACTCATCCTCACTGAACTCCAGCGCCCCGCGGGCGAGGGCGCGGCAGACTTCCAGGAGCTTCGGGCGTTTGCCGATGCCTTGAACTATCGGCCATTCGCTTTCGTTCCCGTCACGCCCGGTCTGATCAAGCCCGCACAGTATCGCCTGACCGAATTGAGCTCTGAGCAAGTCTTTGCCAGTCACCCGACCAAGATGATCTTCCTCGTGCCCAAACGACTCCACACGGCGTTCGCCGCCGGGTAGGCCGGCCATTGAACTCGAGCGGTGAAAGCATTGCAGACAAAGCCTGTCCCCAGCCTGGTGGGCGACACTCCCGAGGAGCGGAGGAACACGCGACTCGGCATCGACTTCATGCGCGGCGGCTTCGCCTTAATGGTCATGCTGGCGCACAACTTCGAAGTCACCTGTCTCAGATTCGGGGTGGATTACGAAAGGGCGGGGGAGGCGCGAAACCCATGGAACTGGCTCACCGCAACGCTCGGGCATGGAGCATTCTGGGTCGGTGGGTTCTTCATCCTCTCGGGCCTGTGCATCCAATGGTCTGTCCTCGGCATGTTGAAACGGAAAAGTCATTCCCTGAAGTCTTACTTTCTCGCGCGAGTCACCCGCATCTACCCGCTCTACCTCGCGACCCTGTTATTCTACCTTCTGATTCTGGCCGGGTTCGGTGCGCTGGGCCACGCATTCAAGGAGCCATTCGAACTCTCCCAATTCGTGAGTCATGTCTTCATGCTTCAAGGCATCACAGGAGTCATCAGCCCTCTCGGCCCCGCGTGGAGTTTAACCTACGAGTGTTTTTATTACCTGCTCTGGCCGGTGTTACTCGTGGCGACATCCTACCGCTCCAATTTCGCCGTCGTCCTGGGCGCGATCCTCTGCGTGAACGGCACCGTGGTGCTCGGTGCGATTTGGAAGATTCATCTTCACGGTGCGCTGGACTCTTATCTGATGCCAGCTTCGTTGATCCTGTTTGGCTTTCTGACTTGGGGAGCGGGTGTCTGGCTGGCGACCAACTGGCACACGGTCGCGAGACAGACTGAGCGCTTGCCGCCCGCGCTCGCCATCGCGGGGGTCGTGGGCGCCTACTTGTTGCAGGCTTACCTTACGTTGAAGCAATCCCATCAATGGGTCTTTCTCGTCGTCAGTGTGGTGAGTCTCCCGTTTTGGATCATCCTGCTCGCGCAGACGAGGCACTGGCGGATCCCCGCATCGCTGGCAGACTTTGCCGGATTCTGTGGGCGGTTGAGCTATCCGCTTTACCTTCTGCATCGACTCTTCCTCGAGGCGCTGGACGCGATCACCCCGTCCGCGCATCAAGGGATGTTCGCTTCGCCCGCGGGTTACATGGCCTACAGTTTTATCTCGGTGTTAGCGATCTGCGTGTTGGTCGGAGTTCCGTTGGAAATCGCCACATTTCGGTGGCGTGAGCGCCTCCTTCGGGAGGGGTAGGTCGGTGTCGGCGAGCATCGCATCGTAGGTCGCGAGAAGCTGTGCCGTGTATTGAGTTCGAGTCAGTCCGCGTCCCGGCCCGGGCTTGAATGAGAGCGCAGGCTTTTTTAGGAAGCTGGCGATCTGTTGGCTCATCTCTTTCGGATCGAATGAAAGGAACAAGCCGTTGACGCCGGGCTCGAGGATCATCTCGGTGCCGTGGTGGGGCGTGAGCAGGAGCGGCAGGCCGCAGGCCGCGGCCTCGATCTCAGCGAGACAGAAGGCCTCGAAGTAGGATGGAAAGAGGAACGCGTCGGACGCCGCGTAGTATTTTTCCACCTCGGGTTGCATTCCGACAAAGCTGATCCAGGCGTCGCTGCCAGGGAATTGCCGCGTGGTCGCCAGTCGGGTCGCGGCCACCGTGCTTTCATTGCCGCCGACGACCAGGAACCGGACGTGCCGGAAGTCTGTGTCTTCGCGGAGAATGGCCAGTGCCTCCACGGCGAGCCAGAAGCCCTTCCGGCGGTAGTGTCCGGCACTGACAAAACAGAACACCTGATCTGGCGGATTGTATCCCAACTCGGCGCGCAGCCCTTCCCGGTGCAGGCGGCGGACTTCGGGATTGAACCGCGTTTCATCGTAGCTATTCGGCAAGGTCTCGATGCCGAGTGACGCCGGCGCGCGCTTGCGGATTTCCTGACCGACCGAATCGGAGACGGCGAGGGCTTTCCGAAGCGTGGGCATGCGCCATTGCAGCCATTCGATCGCCGCGACGATGAGCACGAGGCCGTATCGCGCGACTTCTTTGGCGCTGGAAAATCCGAGCCGGAGTTGCATCGGCGCCCACACGGAATTCAGGAAATGCACGGAGACCAAATCGGCGGGGAGGTAGGTGCCGCAGGTGGCGTGAATGATCGTGGCCGGCTTTTGCCTTCCGCAGAGCCAGCGGACGAAGCCGTGCAAATTCACGATGAGGGTGAAGTAGATCAGGTCACAGGGGCCGAGCCATTTTGGAGCTGGGAAAAAGGTGTGCCCGACCTGGTCCCGCGGCGCATCGGAACGCAGGCACCAAGCCTTGATTTCCCAGCCGTGCTCAAGGAGTTGCGGCAGGGCGTAAAGCAGATGCCGCATGGTGGGACTGCGGTATTCGAGATGGGCATCGACCCAAAGAACAGAGCGCTTTTCCCGGTGGATCTGCTGCTCGAGAAAGGTCGCCCACGTGGCGGCGAGGGCGCGGTTCGTGTAGCGGTCGAGGGTTCGCGTCCGCTGTGTTTCGGCGAGCTTTCGATGGGCGGCGCGGTCCCCTGCGAGATGCTCCATTTTTTCAGCCAGCGCCCCGCGGTCTCCGGCACGAAAGACGGCGGAGGGAACGCCGATGACGTGTGGGATTTCGCCCGAATCCGAACCGAGGCAGGCGACACCGCAAGCCATCGCTTCGATCAGGACGTGCCCGAATTGCTCCTCCCAAATGGCGTCGCCGGCGATGCGCGGGCGGCTCGGGAGCACAAAAAGATCGAGCATTTGCATGAAGGACGCGATCTCGGTGTGCGCGCGCCGGCGGAGCAGGCGCAGCCACGGGCGCCCGGCGGCGAGCCGCTCGAGTTCGGGTTGCAGTGGACCGGCTCCGATGAGCGCGAGTTCGATCGCGAGAAGCGGCTGGCGGACGCGAACCGAGTCGATCGCCGCGACGAGATCGAGGACGCCTTTTTCTTCGACAAACCTCCCGCAGAAGCCGACGAGAAATGCGTTCGCCGACAAGCCGTCCTCCGCCCGCAGATCGTCGCGCGTGCAGCCGGCAGGCGGGGTGAAGTGCGCCTCGTCCACGCCGAGTTGCGGGGCGATCAACTGCCGCGAGGAGTCCATCCCCGCGCGCTCGAAAAGCGTTGCGGCAGCCCGATTCCCGGCGATCACGAAGTCCGAAGTCATTGCGGCGGCTCGATAAACCACGCGGAGGATCGCGCCCCGCCAGCCGGGCCGCTCGACGTTTTCCCACGTGAATTCTCCGAACAGCGCACGGGGCTGATAAATCCGTTTCCACCACCACGCCTGCCACCGCACCCACGCCCACGGCTCCGCTTCGACGAGGATGATGTCCGCCGGATGCGACCGGATGACGCCGCGCAATCCGCGGAAGAAATAGCGGGTCGTCGAAGCGGGCTCGCCGATCGACTTCAGCCCTATCAGGCGCACGTTTTCCGGCGCGGCGGCGCGGTCCAGTCGAATGGTCGTGCCCAGCGATTTCGCCTCGTCCGCCGTCACGCAGGTCAGGTCGAAGTGCCCCCCCAACGCGGCCAGTTTTTTGATGTTCTCAGCCGGCAGGTAAGAGGCGCTGATGACAAGAAGGCGGGGTTTTGCCATGCGGGATGAAATCACAGAAACGGGAGCGGTAAAGCCAGGCCGGGAGCGGAGTGAAGATTCGCTTTTGGAGTGAATGTCCCATTGGTAAAGGTCACCGGATGCAGCACTCCAAGGTCTTGATTTACTTCCGCGAGATCGTGGTCTCTTTCGCCGGAGTCACGATCAAATGCTTCAAGTCGCTGGGGTTGAAAGGGGTTTGGCTTTCCGTCTGCCAGTATCTTTTGCACGGCGTTCCCGCGCCCATTTCGGTCCCGGGATTTGGGCGCTTTCGCAATCGGCAGGAGGTCGGAAATTACATCGATAACATCGCGTGCGGAGAACTCCGGTGTGAAGAAGTCGAGCAGGCGATCCGGGAGAAGGACGCGCCGGCCGTGGTCGATCTCGGAGTCAATGTGGGAGTCACCGTGCGTTGGTGGTTTTCGCTGAATCCGGCGGCGACGGTGGTGGGCGTGGACATGCTGCAGGAGGCGCTGGATTTCACCACGGAGGCGCTGGAAGACGCGGGAGTTCGCGGGACTTGGAAACCGATTTGCGCGGCGGCGGGCAACCATTCCGATGTCGTCGAAATCGCGGTCGGCGATCCGCTTTCCGGCACGAGCCGGGTCGGGCAAGGCGGCGACGGGACATTTCGGAAAGTGAAGATGGCGCGGCTCGACGACCTGCTCGCGGAGGCCGGGATTCGGGAAATTGAATTGCTCAAATGCGACATCGAGGGCTTCGGCGGCTTCGCTCTCGAAGGCGCTGTGAACTCTTTGGCGATCACGCGTTTCGTCGTCACCGAGACGCACGGACCGGAGGAGACGGTCCTGCTTTCCGAAGTGCTGGCGAAGGCCGGGTTCGTCGTCTTTCAAGTTTTCGGCCGCACGCTCTGGTGGCGGAAGGGCGGACGTTCCGCCGCGGCCGATCCTTTGTGACTTTCGGAAAAAGAACGCCCGGCGTATATCCCGCATCCGCCTCGCAGCACCCCTCTCGAATGCCTCACTTCCGCGACGTTCTTTACGGCAACTATTCCGCCTCTTTCGGCGCGGTGAAGACCTACGATCCGGGCCTGGCGCGGCGGATGTACGAGGTGAGCTATCGGCTCCCGGAATTGCCGAAGGATGCGCCCATTGCCGACATCGGGTGCGGGAAAGGCGAGTGGCTCGGGTGGCTGCAGGCCAGTGGTTTCACGACGTTGCAGGGCTTCGATATTTCGGCGGGCGAGCTCGCTTTTTCAAAAGCGATTCCGGTTGAATGCGGCGACGTCGTCGAGACTCTCGCGAGGCCGCAATGGAAGGCGCGGTTCGCCCTGATTCACGCCAAGGATTTGCTCGAGCATCTGACGAAACAGGAGACGGTGGACTTTCTCCTCGCGAGCCACGCGGCGCTGCGAGAGGGCGGCGCGCTCTGGCTCTCGACTTACAATGCGCAGGGCATTTTCGCCTCCGCCACGCGCTACGGCGACTTTACCCACGAGAGCGGATTCACACCGTCGAGCATGGCGCAGGTGCTGCGGGCGACGGGCTTCACGATCGATCGAATCGCGGGCCTCCATGCCTGTCCGCAGACCAAAAACGGCTTCGCGCGAAAGTGGATCTGGCGGGCCGCCGCCGCGCCTGCGCGCATCCTGCTCCGGGCGCGCCACGGAGGACACGGCGAGGCTGGCATCGACACCTTCACGGTCGATCCCGACCTCTTTGCGGTCGCTCGCAAGGGTTCGGAAAAAATGTAACTGCGCCGGTTCGCGCGTGTCCGATTTCTGCGGTGAAGCTCGTTCTCTTCAAGGTCAATCAACTCGGCGACAACGTCGTTTTTCTCCCGATCGTGCAGACGCTGCGGCGGCTTTATCCGGACTGGGAACTCGCGCTTTTCACGAGCCCGGCGGCGGCGGATTTGTATGCCGGGACGATCCCGCCCGCGCGGCTGTGGGTGGAGGTGACGAAGGATTTCAATGGCGAGTGGAAACGCCCGGACCGGCTGTGGAAGCTGTGGCGCTGGCTGCGCGATTTTGGGGCCGATGGTTCGTTGATCGGGTTCGATCAGGGAAACGTCGTGCATCTTCTCGCGCACCTCGCGGGCGGGCGGGTGCGGGCCGGCGCGGACATCCTTCCGCTGAAGCTGCCATCGGCGCTGACCCATCCGGTCGGCCCGCCGAAAAATGCGCGGGCCGGGACGCTGAGCTGGGAGGTGGCGCGGGTGCTCGTGACGGCCTGCGGCGGACGCGAGTGGCCGGCGTCACCGCCGCGGCCGGACCTCTCGCATCTCGTCCGCGGGACGACCGCGCAGGCGCGGCGGATCGTGATTCATGCGGGCGCGAGCCGCGCTTACAAACGCTGGCCGCTGGAGCGTTTCCAGGAACTCGCGCGCCGGCTGGCGGCGGATTTCGAAGTCGTCTGGATCGCCTCGCCCGAGGCCTCGCACGACGGTCTTGCGGGAGTTCGCGTCGAGCATCCGCGAGACTTGAGCGCGCTGACCGCGTGCATTGCGGGCGCTGGTTTGTTCATCGGAAATAACTCCGGCCCGATGAATCTCTGCATCGCTCTCGGCCGGCCCGGCGTGATTTTGAACGGCCCGTCGAATCCTTTGTGGGATCCGGTTTGGAGCCCGGAACGCTATCTCCTGCTTCGCGACACCGCGCTGCCGTGCCAGCCGTGCGACGACTGCGTCCGCCCGGCGATGGAGTGCCGGAATGTGCTGGCGCCGCTGACTTGTCTCGACCGCTGGAGCGTCGATGAAGTGGAAACTTCGTGCCGCCACTGGCATGAACGCTGGGCCTCTCATTCCCACTGCTGATGTGCGGATTCATCGCTTATTTTTCGCCCTGCGGAACCGCGCTCGAGCCGGATCATCTCGGCCGGTTGGATGCGGCGCTCGAGCTGATCGCCCATCGCGGGCCGGACGATTCCTCGACCGCGTCGGGGCCGGGTTGGTGGATCGGTTTTCGGCGGCTCTCGATTCTCGATTTGAGCGAGTGTGCGCGGCAGCCGATGCCGTTGCCGCGGGATCGCTGGCTCGCTTTCAACGGCGAAATTTACAATTTCCGCGAGCTGCGGACGCAGTTCGCGCCGCACGAGTTGCGCTCGACCGGCGACACCGAAGTGCTCGGAAATCTGCTCGACCATTTCGGCGTGGAAGTGGCGCTGCGACAGCTTCGCGGGATGTTCGCGTTTGGCTGGTGGGATGCGGAAAAGCGCGAGCTGATTTTCGCGCGCGATCCGTTTGGAATTAAGCCGCTTTACTGGACGCAGACGGCCGATGGCGGCGTGTGCATTTCCTCCGAAATGGCTCCGCTGCAAAAACTCGGGCTGGCGGGCGGGGTCTCGCCGGAGGGCGTCGCGAGCTATTTTCGGTGGGGCGGAGTGGAGGCGCCGGAGACGGTTTTCTCGGGCGTGCGTTTGCTGCCGCCGGGCCATTTCGCGCGATGGAAGGAAGGCGGTGCGGTCACGATCGAGCGCTACTTTCAGCCGCAATGGCTGGGACGCCCGGCGTGGATTCGCGATCGGAAATCGCTGCTCGTCGAGGCGCGGAATCGCGTGATCGAAAGCGTGGAGGCGCACCTCGAGAGCGATGTGCCGGTGGGCGTCTTTCTCAGTGCTGGCCTTGATTCGAACATCATTTGCGCGGCGCTGCGCGAGTTGGGACGCGGGCGATTTCAGGCGTTCAGCGTTGGCTACGACGGGCAGGAGGGGATTGAGGACGAGAGTGCGGTGGCGCGGCGGAGCGCGGAATTTTTCGGTGCGGAATTTTCGGTGGAGCGGGTGTCGGCGGGCTCGTTGCTGGAGACGTTCGATCACTTCATCGCGCATCTCGACAGTCCGTCGGGCGATGCGCTGAATACGTATCTGGTGAGCCGGGCGGCGAGCCGGCATGTGAAGGTGGCGCTCAGCGGATTGGGCGCGGACGAGTGGTTCGGCGGCTACAATTACGCGCGGCTCGCGAAGCTCGCGCAGCTTCTCCCGATGTGGCGGCTGACGGGTGCAGCGGGGCTCGCAGATGCTGTGCGGGCGGCCTTCGCCGGGCTGCCGACGGCTTTGCGGACGAAGCGGCTGGCGAAGCTCGCGGCCCTGATCGGCGGTGCGATGGGGACGACGATGCCGGCGTGGTATCGCGCATTTTATGCGGTGCTGCCGGAGCGGGAATTGAAGGCGCTGCTGACGCCGGAGCTGCGGACCGTGGCGTTGAAGTCGCCGACAGAAACGTCGGGTTTACATTCTTCCGAAACCGATCTCGCGAGCCGGGCGCCGGACTCGTGGCTGGATGAATTGTGCCTCCTCGAGACGGAGCATCATTTGCCGAATGTGCTGCTGCGCGATTGCGACGCGATGAGCATGGCGCACTCGCTGGAGCTGCGGGTGCCGCTGGTCGATCGCGAGATTTTCCACCTCGCCGGGCAGGTGCCGCCGGAGTGGAAACTTGGCTGGCGCGCGAACAAGCGCGTGCTGCGCGAGGCGTTCCGTCCGCTCCTGCCGGCGTGGATCAATGAGGACCGGAAAAAGAAGACGTTCACGCTCCCGCTGATGACCTGGCTGCGCGAGCCGCAGTGGCGCGAGCGCGTGACCGCGACGCTGCTCTCGGAGCGTGCGAAAGCCCGCGGGTGGCTGGTTCCCGAGCGGGTGCGGGCGCACGTGGAGGAGTTTTATCGGAGCCGCGAAGTGGGGCGGCGGGGGTTCGCGTTGTCGCAGCGGGTGTGGCTGATGTTCGTGCTGGAATCATGGGCGCAGGCGCATCTCGATCGCGCATGAACACGCCGCCGCGGCTGCTCCAGATTTTCAACGAGTATCTCGAAAAGGGCGGCGAGGAGTCGTCGGTGAATCGCATTTTCGAAATGCTCGGCGGCATTTATCCGACCGAGCGCTGCACGTTTTCGAGCCGCGACTGGATGGGTGCAGACGCGCCGGCCGTTTGGAAACAGGCGGCGTGGATGTTTTATAATCCGCGCGCGATTCGGCAGTTGCGCGCGGTGCAGGAGCGACATCACGCCGATCTTTGGCTGGTGCATAATGTTTTCCCGGTGGGCTCGGCGGCGGTTTATCGCGAGGCGAAACGGCTGCGGGTGCCGATCCTTTATTACGTCCACAATTTCCGGCCGTTCTCGGTGAACGGCTATCTTTGGGCGGGCGATTCGCTCGCACCGGGCGGGCTGCGAAGGCGCTTCGGCAAAGAGATTGCGGCCGGTGCGTGGCAGAATTCGCGAATCAAAACGGCGTGGTTTGCGTTCGTCCTGCACGCGATGCATCGGCTCGGGTGGTTCGAGGCGGTGACGGCGTGGGTGGCGATTTCCGAGTTCATGCGGCAGCGCTTCATCGAGGCCGGGGTGCCCGCGGAACGCATCTTCACGGTGCCGCATTTCTGGTGCGCGATGGAAAGCCCGCCGCCGCCGCGCGACGATGGCTACTTTCTTTTTCTCGGTCGCCTGATCACGGCGAAAGGAATCCGCGTTTTGTTCGACGCGTGGACGCTCGTCGAGCAGGCGCTCGGGGATCGCGCGCCGCGGCTGATCATCGGCGGGGCGGGGCCGATGGAGGCGGAAGTGCGGCAGCGGTGCGCGAGTCAGCCGCTCGTGAAATTCGCCGGGCACATCGGCGGGCGCGCGAAAGCGGAATTGATCGCCGGCTGCTCGGCGATGGTCGCGCCGTCGCTGTGGTGGGAGCCGCTCGGGCTCGTGACTTACGAGGCCTACGATTTTGGAAAACCGATGCTCGCCGCGGCGTCCGGCGGGCTCACGGAAACGGTGATCGACGGCGAGACCGGGCTCTTGCACCAACCGGGCTCGGCGAGCGAACTCGCCGCGCAGGTGATCGAGCTTCATCGCGATCCCGCCCGCCGCGCGGCGATGGGTGCGCGGGGCCGCGAGTGGCTGCTCGCGAATGCCAACGAAGAGCTCTGGCTCAGCCGCTTCAGCACAGCCGTCGCGTACGCGCTGGATGTGAAATGACCTCACCAACCCGTCCGGGCTCGCGGTCGCGAAGGCGTTCTCGATACGCTGTTTTCCCATGAGTTCGAAACTGCGGCAACTGGTCCGAAACTGCGCGCTGGCGATCATCCGCCGGTGCGGGACGACGGTCGTCGATCAGCGGACGGGGGAGCGGCTGGGACGGGCGTTTTTCATCGGGTGGCGGGGACGCGTGATCGCGATTGGGTTGGAGAACGAGCCGCCGTTGCAGGTCACTTTTTTGCCGCAGGAACGGCTCACTTTTTGGAAACAGGAGATCGGGTTCGCGAGCCATCCGCATCCCGATTTTCCGCAGGTCGAAACGCATGACGCTCAACGTCCTCCTGACGCATCAACCGGCGGCTGAGGTCGCGGCAATGGTCGCGGCGTGGAGGGAGTGCGCGCCGGCGGAGGCGCTGTTCGTGGCGTATGGCGGGCCGGCGGAATTGTTCGCGGCCATCGCGCATCCGCACAAGGCGCTGATCGATTCGCCGCGACTGAAGACGCGCGATCATCAGCGCGAGAAGCAGAGCTACGCGGAGGTGCTGAACGCCGCGGCGGCGTGGATGCGCGGGCGCGAATTCACCCACGTCCATTTTGCGGAATACGATCAGGTGCCGCTGGTGGCGGACGTGAATGCGCGGCAGGTCGATTTTCTCGAAAAGGAGCGCGCGGACGTGCTCGGTTTTCGGCTGCGCAGAGTCGATGGGACGAACTACCCGAACTACCTCTTCCACGCTGCGGACCCCAGGTTTCATCGGCATTGGGAGGCGATGAGCTGCCGCGCGGATCGCCGCGTGGTGCTGCGTTTCACGGGCACGGGATCTTTCTGGACGCGCGTGGCGTTCGAGGCGGTGGCGGCGCGACCGGAGCCGTTTCCGATCTACATGGAAATCCAGCAGCCGACGCTCGCGCACCATCTCGGATTCCGCGTGCGGGACTGGGGCGCGCAGAACCGCTTCGTGCATCACCTCGGCGATTTCACGGAGCAAATCGACGCCGCCCGGCGCGATGGCGCGTGGACTTTGCATCCCGTCAAACGGCTCTGGAGCAAGCCCCAACCTTGACGCTCCGGGCGGCGCGCACTTTATTCCGCGCCTTCGTTCGCCTGACTCCGCTCATGTTCAAACTTGCACCTCTCCTCATTTTGCTGCTCGCGCTCCTCGGTGCCGGATGCGTCTCGCGCGATCCGCGCTTCAGCGAGGACACGGTTTATCTCGGCGGTTTCAAGGGCAAGGCACCCGCGCCGAAGCGCGCGAATTACGACGATGTTTCCTTCTGGGATGGCGACCACGCGAACGGCTCGCCGACGATTCGCATCAGCATCGGCGAGCAGCGCGCGTATTTTTACAAAGGCGGCGAGCTGGTCGGCATCTCGATTCTCTCGACCGGGCGCGAGGGGCACGGCACGCCGGTGGGGAATTACAAGCTCCAGCAAAAAGACATCGACCACGTCTCTTCGCTCTACGGCGATTGGGTCGATCGGAGCGGCGGCATCATCAAAAAGGAGATCGACACGAGCAAAGATCCGAAGCCGCCCGGCGCGATTTTTGACGGCGCGCGGATGCCGTTTTTCATGCGCATCACCGGCGGCGTCGGGATGCACGAGGGCTTCCTGCCCGGCTACCCCGCGTCGCACGGCTGCATCCGGATGCCGGGCTTCATGGCGCAGAAGTTTTTCGAGAACGTGAGCGTCGGCACGCCCGTCGCGATCGTCCCGTAAACCGCGTGGCCGTCCCGGATATCTCGGTGCGCGAGGCGCAGCCGCTTTTGGAAAGTGACGCGCCGCCGCGGCTGATCGATGTGCGCGAACTGGACGAGTGGGAGCTCTGCCGCATCCCCGGCGCGGAGCTGCTGCCGCTCTCGCAATGGCCCGGCATCGTCGGCGAAAAGCTGACCGATCCCGCGCAGGCGCTGATCATTCATTGCCATCACGGCGGACGCTCGGAGCGGGCCGCGGATTTCCTGCTGCGCCACGGATTCACAGACGTGAAAAATCTCGCCGGCGGGATCGACGCGTGGTCGGTGGAGATCGATCCGGCGGTGCCGCGCTACTGAGCACCGCGCAGCCTTGAACTGCGCATCGAACCGGCTACAGGCAGCGGTGAAATGAGCTGCCGCCCGCAACCACGCCGCTGTGCCGCGAACGTCTTCGCGTGGCTCGCGCTGGCACTTTTCGTCGGAGCCGTGCCCGCGCCCAAGCCGGTCGCCGACCCGGCGAAAGCGCAGAAGCAAAAGGCCGCGATCGACGCGTTTTTCAAAGGCCCGATCCTCACGATCGCGATCGAGATGACGCCGGAAGAAATGGCGCGGCTGAAAGGCGACGAGCGGCATTACGCGGAGGCGACGGTGACGGAAGGCGGCAAGGTGCAGAAGAGCGTCGCGATCAAACTCAAAGGCTCGGCGGGGAGCTTTCAGGGCGTCGATCAGAAGCCCGGGATCACGCTGAATTTCGAGAAGATCAAGGGGGGCGAGCGCTGGCATGGCGTGAAGAAACTGCACCTCAACAACTGCGCCCAGGACGGGAGCTATCTCAACGAGCTCATCGCCGGCGAGATCGCGCGCCGAGCCGGCGTCCCCGCCTCGCGCTGCAACCACGCCTTCGTCTCGCTGAATGGCCGCGACCTCGGCCTTTACGTGGTGAAGGAAGCCTTCACGCGCGACTTCCTCGCCCCTTTTTACCCCAGTACCAAAGGCGACCTCTACGACGGCGGATTCTGCCGCGAGATCGACGAGAAAATGGAGAAAGACCTCGGCGACGAAGGCGACACGACCGGCCTGAAAGAGCTGATGACGGCCTGCGCCGAGCCCGACCCGATCGCGCGCTGGCAGCGTCTCGGCAAGGTGCTCGACCTCGACAAATTCCTCTCCTTCATGGCGCTCGAGGACCTCCTCTGCCACTGGGACGGCTACAACTTCAACCGCAACAACTACCGTCTCTACCGCGACCCCGCGACCGGCCGCTTCTCCTTTTTCCTGCACGGCATGGACCAGATGTTCGGCGACGCGAACTTCCCGCTCATCCGCGATTTCGGCTCCATGGTCGGCGGCGCGGTCATGCGCACGCCCGGCGTCCGCAAGCTTTACGTCGCGCGCCTGGAGAAGATCTACACCACCGTGCTAAAGCCGATCGACTGGCCGGCGCGCGCGGTCGCCGAGGGGAAGAAACTCACCGCCGCCATCGCGGAAAAGAACCCGCAGTGGGCCAAGGATTTCCAGGGCCAAATCGACGGCGAACGGGACCGGATCACCGCCCGCATCGCCGCGGTCGGCAAGCAACTCGCTGCCATCCCGCCGCCCGTGGTCTTCGACAAAAACGGCGAACTCGCGCTGCTGAAAGGCTGGCGCAGCGAGGGCCCCGGCGCGGTCATCGACGAGGCGAATCTGCAAGGCACCACGGCCCTCCACATTCGCGCCACCGGCGAGACCACCGCCTCCATTCGCAAAAACCTCGAGCTCGAGCCCGGCCGCTACCGCTTCGAGGGAAACGTCCGCACCCTCGCCGTCGTGCCGACCCCGAGCGAGGCGGGCGAAGGCGCGGGCCTCCGCATTTCCGGCGCGAGTCGGGACAAGCTGAACTCCGCCGTCGGCGACACGCCGTGGCGAAAACTCAGCTACGATTTCGAGACCCCCGGCGGCGAAGTCATCCTCATCGCCGAGCTCCGCGCCACCCGCGGCAACGCCTGGTTTCACACCCAATCGCTCAAGCTCGTCCGGGTGAAATAGCGCGCCCTCAGGAATGCCAGTTGGGCGACGAAAATGGGAGCGGGCCGCGGAAGACGGGCGCGGGCGCGGGTTGCTTTCGGCGGGGGGATTGCGCGAGTCTGGCCGGGCGTGATCGCTTTGCTCCCTCGCTTTTCCTCGCGGTCGCGGGACCGGTGGGCGCTGTTGGTGACGGCGCTGGCGCCAGTGGTGCCGCAGCTTTTGGGGAGCGCATTCAATATCTGGTACAATGTCGCCGTGGTCGATCCGCTGCTCGCGGGCGCGGCGCTGAAGCGGCGCTTCATCGCGACGGTGATCATTTACAACTGCCTGGTCTATCCGCTGGGCATCGGGCTGTGGCTGCGGCTGGTCTATGCGCTGGGGCCCGCGGTGCGGCGGCTGCGGGCGGGGGAAGTGGTGGCGCCGGAGACGCTGGGGCGGCTGCGGCGGCGGGTGATCAATCTGCCGTGGTGGGGCGCGATGATCTCGGGCGCGGCGTGGCTTTTCTGCATCCCGGTCTTTCTGCTCTCGCTCGGGCAGGTCAATGCCAGCCTTGATCCGCGGCTGTTCTGGCATTTGCCGATCTCGTTCGGCGTCTCCGCGTTCATCTCGGTGACGCACAGCTTTTTCCTGATCGAACTGGCCAGCCAGTGGGGTCTTTTCCCCGTGCTTTTCCGCGACACGCGGGCGGACCTCACGCCAGGCGCGGTGGCGCTGTCGCTGCGCTGGCGCGGGGTGATGTGGGCGGTGTCAGCGGGGATTTGCCCGATCGGGTCGCTGCTGCTGCTGAGCTTTGCGCCGGCGGCGCCGGGGAGCGATTCGCAGTGGTTTGCGATGTTCGTCGGGAGTGTGGGGATCGCGTTTGGGCTCTGCACGGCGATGCTGATCGGCCGGCTGGTGGTGGAGCCGATCGATCATTTGCGGGCGGTGGCGCAGGCGGTCGGGCAGGGGAGATTCGACGTGTCGGTGCCGCTGGTGCGGGCGGATGAATTCGGGCTGCTGATCGGCGAGTTCAATCACATGGTCGTGGAGCTGCGCGAAAAGGAGCGGCTCCGGCAGACCTTCGGCTTGCATGTGGGGCGGCAGGCGGCGGAGCAGATTCTCGCGCGCGATCCGGGGCTCGGTGGGGTCGAGGAAATCATCACCGTGATGTTCGTGGACATCCGCGCCTTCACCTCGCGGAACGCCGCGGAGTCGCCCGGAGAGACGGTGCGCGTGCTGAACGAATTCCTGCGCGTGATGGTGCAGGTCGTCGAGAATCAGCACGGCGGGATGATCAACAAATATCTCGGCGACGGGTTCATGGCACTCTTCGGAGTCGGCGGCGCGGAGCAGCACGCGGACTGCGCGGTGGCGGCGGGGCGGGAGATGTTGCGCGCGCTGCCGGGGCTGAATCGCGAGCTCGGGCTCGAGGGGGGAAAGGCGCTGGCGATCGGGATCGGCATCCACACGGGACCGGCGGTGATCGGGAGCATCGGGTCGCCACAGCGGCTGGAATTCACCGCGATCGGCGCGACGGTGAACACGGCTTCCCGGATCGAGGGGCTGACGAAGCAGCTCCGCGAGCCGCTGCTTTTCACCGCCGCCACGCGCGCGCATCTGCGCTCGGAGATGCCAGTCATCGCGCATCCGCCGCAGCCCGTGCGCGGGATGGAGGAAGCCGTGCAGGTGTTCTCGATTTCCGAGCCGCCGGCTGTTCAGATGGCCTGAATGAATGCCGCGCCCGCCGCCCCCCGCCGGTCGATCGTCTGGAAGCTCACGCTCTTCGTCACCGCGCTGGTGGTGCTCGTGGCGGGTGGGCTGAGCGTCTCGGGGTATGTCGTGGCGCGGCGGATCATGCGCGAGCAGGTGCGCGACCGGCTCACGGTCGTCGCGGCGGACCGGCAGGCGCAGGTGCTCGGCTTCATCGGGCAGCAGCAGGAACGCGTCGCGCTGGTGACCAGCCGGACGCGACTGCGGCAGGTGCTCGGCGAGTTCTCGAGCGGGAAGCTCGCGGTCGAGCAGTTCCGCGCCGACTCGCGGAAAATCCTGCTCGACGCGCAGCAGAGCGCGGAAGGCGTCGCAGCGATCTGGATCACGGATCTCGACGGCAAAGTCATCACCGCGACCGAGGACGAATATCTCGGGCAGGACTTCGGACCCGACCCGGATTTCCAGCTCGGGCGTGAAGAGCGGACGCTCGGCGCGCCGCATCTCGCGGGCTCGCGGCTGGAGGCCTACGCCGTGGCGCCGGTGAGCGACAGCGACGGAATCAAGCGCGGCGTCTGCATGCTCGCGCTCGGGATGGAGCCGATGAAAAAGCTCCTCGATGAAGCCGCCGGTCTCGCGCAAACCGGCGAGGTTCTGCTCGCGAACCGCAGCGGCGAGGGCGTCCACTTTCTCCTCCCGACCCGCCGGAATGGAGTGATGCGCGACGTGCCCGCGAGCCGCGAGCCCGCCCTCGCCAGCGCCATCGCGGGGCGGAGCGGCTTCGTGCATTTCCGCGATGACGCCGGCCGCGAAGTGCTCGCCGCCTTCCGGCCGGTGGGCTACCGCGACTGGGGCCTCGCTGCGAAGATGGAGGTCTCCGAGGCCGACGCGCCGGTCGCGCGACTCGGGCGAATCCTCGGCGCGCTCGGCGCCGGATTTCTCGTCCTCGTCGCCGGCGGCTCGTTCTTTTTGTCGAAGCGAATCACCCGTCCGATCCGCGCGCTGGCCGCGAGCGCCGAGGCCGTCGCCGCGGGCCATCTCGGCACGCGCGTGGACGTGACGACGCACGACGAACTCGGCGCGCTCGGCCATGCCTTCAACCGCATGACCGCCGAGCTCGCCGCCTCCGCAGCCCGGCTCCAGCGCCGCGACGAGGAGCGCGCGCGCACCGCCGAGAGCATCGCCGGCGTCATCGGAAAACTTTCCACGACCAGCCGCGAACTGCTCGCGACCACGACCAGCCAGGCGACCGGTTCGGGCGAGCAGGAGATCGCCGTGGCGCAGACCGTCTCCACCGTCCGGCAAGTCGCGCACATCGCCGAGGAGTCCGCGACTTGGGCGCAGCGCGTCGGCGATGCCGCGCAAAAAGCCGCGACGATCGGGGCCGACGGCAGCGCCGCGGTGCATGAGGCGATCGGCGCGATGGGCGTCGTGGAGCGCGAGGTCGGCGCGATCAGCGGCCACATCCGCGTGCTGGTCGAGCGGGCAAAATTGATCGCCGAGATCATCGCCAGCGTGAACGAAGTCGCGCGGCAGACCAACGTCCTCGCCGTCAACGCCTCGATCGAAGCCTCGCGCGCGGGCGACGCCGGGCGCGGCTTCGAGGTCGTCGCCACCGAGATTCGCGGCCTCGCGGAACGCTCCCGACTCGCGACCGGGCAGATTCGGCAAATCCTCGACGACATTAAAAACGCGACCACCGCCGCCGTCCTCGGCACCGAAAGCGGATTGAAAGCGGTGACGGGCGCCGCCGAGATCGTCGCCCGCGCGGGCGGCACCATCGAGAGCTTGAGCGAACACCTTTCCGCCAACGCGCAGATCGCCCAGCAGATCATGGCCACGGCCAAAGAGCAGGCGACCGGCATGGCGCAGGTCGATTTCGCGATGGAGAACATCCTCCGCGTCGCGCGGCAAAACGTCACCGCGATCAGCCAGGCCGAAGCCGCGGCGCAGCACCTGCAATTCCTCAGCGATCAGCTCACCGGCCTCGCGGGCGAAGCTTCGACGTGAGCTGTCGGCCGGGCCGAGTGCTACCTGCAAAAGCAGACCATCGCCACGATGCGCAAAACCGCCGGAGGCGTTAGCACAGGCTCGCGTTTTCCTCTTTCCCCCTTGTGAGCACGAACGCCCGCCGGTAAAGGATTCCCGTGCTTTCCCCCATCGCGCAGCGCCCCGACACGCGGTCTCAATTTCGCGTGCTCGAGATGAGCATGATGGGCCAGAAAGGCCCCGGTTGCCGCGCGGAAAATCAGGATCGCGTGCTGCATCGCTGGCTCGACGCCGGGGATCCGCCGACGCTCCTGATTGCCGTTGCGGATGGCGTGAGCTGTTGCCCGCACGGCGGCGAAGTCGCGAGCTACCTCATCGAGCGGCATCTCGCCGTGGATGCACTTTTCGAGAAAACGGCGAGCCGGCGCGTGCTCCAGGCGCGCAAATATCTGCGCGGCGTGAACGAAGGATTTTACGATGAATTCGCCGATGATCCCGCGATGCTCGCAAGCGCCTGCACGCTCAGCGCAGCGCTGCTCGACGGCGCGACGGCGCATTGCGAGTGGGTCGGCGATTCGCCGATTTTCCTCGCGCGGAAAAAAGGGCGCGGCTTCGTCACGACCCAGCTCTCGATCCCCGACAACTGCGGCCGATTGCTCGTCGATTGCTTCGGCGCGCACGCACCTTTCCGACTGAAACATTGCCAGGCCGAGCTCGCGCCCGGCGACGTAATCATCGTTGCCACCGATGGCGTGGCGCGCGGCCCCGAGTCGTTCGGCGCGCTGTTGAATCAGCACGGCGCGACGACCGATTTGCTGGCAGCCATCGAAGCCCGCGCGAAGCAGGCGGAATTCTACGACGACGCGAGCCTGGTGCTGGCGCAGCGCGTGGAATGATCACGCCCGCGGGAGCGTCACGATCGTGAACCAGAAGTGCTGAATGCTGCGGACGACGGTGACGAAGCTGCCGAAATCGACCGGCTTCGCGATGTAGCAGTTGGCGCACAGACCGTACGCGCGATGCACGTCGTCCTCGGATTGTGAAGTGGTCAGGATCACCACCGGAATTTCGCGCAGCGCGGGATCGGCTTTCATCTCCGCGAGCACTTCGCGCCCGTCTTTCCGCGGAAGATTGAGATCGAGCAGGACGAGCGCCGGCCTCGGGACGGCGGCATATTTGCCCCGGCGATGCAGGAAATCCATCGCCTCCACGCCATCCTCGACGACGTGGAGATCAAGCAGCAGCTTGCCTTCCGAGAGCGCCTCCCGCGTCAGGAGGACGTCGGCGGGGCTGTCTTCGACGAGCAAAATCGGGATCGAGCGGTTGTTCATTTTTTTGGGGAGCCGGGGAGGGTGAAGCGAAAGGTCGAGCCGCGTCCGGGCTCGGATTGCACGGTGATGCGACCGCCGTGGCGCTCGACGATCTTCTGGCAAAGCGCAAGGCCGATTCCGGTGCCGGGAAAGTCGCGGCGCGTGTGGAGGCGCTGGAAAATGCCGAAGATGCGCTCGAAATATTGCGGGTCGATCCCGATGCCATTGTCGCTGAGCGCGAAGGCCCACTCGCCGCCGCGGTGCCCAGCGGCGAGGTGAATTTCCGGCGCGAGGTCGCGGCGAAACTTGAGCGCGTTGCCGATGAGATTTTGCAAAAGCTGCGCCAGCAATGTCGCGTCGCCGGTGACCGTCGGCAGCGGATCGTGGGTGATTTTCGCGCCGCTCTCCTCGATCGCGGTGCGCAGATTCGCGAGCGCGTTTTGCAGCGCGATTTCGAGATCGACCGGCGTTTCGTCGGGTGCGGCGCGGCCGACTTTGGAATACGCGAGGAGGTCGTTGATGAGCGACTTCATCCGCGTCGCGCCGTCCACGACGTGGCCGATGAGCTCGTCCGCGCGGGCATCGAGCTGACCTTGATAACGCTGCTGCAAAATCTGCACGCACCCCGCGACCGCGCGCAGCGGCTCCTGTAAATCGTGCGATGCGAGGCAGGCAAATTGTGCGAGCTCGGAGTTCGAGCGCTCCAGCTCGGCGGCGGTTTGCCGCAGCGCCTCTTCGGCGCGCTTGCGGTCCGTGATGTCGCGCGCGGCGGCATACAGGGTGCCGTCCGGCGTGGCGGCGGCGCTCCAGAGCATCCAGCGCAGCGAGCCGTCTTTGCAGCGGTAACGATTCTCGAAGCCGACGGTCTCCTCGCCGCGCGCGAGTTGCTCCACCACGGCAAGCGTCGCCACGCGGTCTTCCGGGTGAACGAAGTCGATGAACGGACGCGAGAGCAGCTCCTCCGCCGGCCAGCCGAGCGTGCGCTCGAATGCGGGATTCAGCCGGCGAAAACGGCCGTCGATTCCCGCGACGCAGAGCAGGTCGAGCGACAGGGTGAAGAACCGGTCGCGCTCTTCCTCCGCTCGCCGGCGCTCCGAGACATCGAGAATAAACGCGACGCAAAGTTCGCTCGAATCCTCCAGCAGCGCGGCACCGACGACGATCTGCACCCGGCTCCCATCCTTGCGCAAAGTCTCGCACTCGAACGGCGCGGCGACGCCCGTTGCCAGTAGATCCCCGATCGCCTGCTCGATGCGCGGGCGCGCCTCCGGCGGCACGAGCCCGGCGCCGGTGATCTCACCCGCGAGCATTTCCTCGCGAGTGAAGCCCATCATTTTTAGATACGCCTCATTCGCCTCGATCACCTGACCGGGGAGCCGCGCGGTGATGACGCCGATGATGTTCGAATCCGCCAGCCGGCGGAACCGCGCGTCGCTCAGGTGCGCCGCGCGCTCGGCCTCGCGCCGCCGCATTTCCAGCCGCATGAGCCAGTGCGCGACGGACCAAATCACGGCGAGAAAAACCGCCGCGGTGGCGACCGCAAAAAACGCCATCCCAAACGCACCGTCATAAAATCCGCGCTGCCGGCCGGCGAGCACCGCGCGGCCCGTGAGCAGCGGAATGAGGATCGAGCCCGGCAACATCCAGCGCGCCAGCATCCCGCCATCGCTGTCGCTCAGGAGGATTTTCAGCGGTCCGCGCTCGACGGAGAGGCATGCCACGGCAAGCCCCAGAAGCGTGACCAGCGTGGCGGTCGAGGCCGCGATTCCCGCGTAACCCGGCAGGCTGTGCAAGGCCGCGGTCCCAAACACATGGCCGGTGAGAGCCAGCAGGCCAATGGCGGCTGCGAGGAGGCTCAGAATCTGCGAGACGGCTGCCGCCTTTCGCCACGAGGTCAGAACCAGCGCGGACCCGAGGAAGACGAAGGCGAGTGCCGCCGCCGGCGCTTTCGGTCCTGGGAAAAGCGCGGCGTCGTGGTGGAAAAGGAATTGCCTCGCGAGGTCCGAGCCTCCGAGGCAGCAGTTCAAACTGAGCGCGGCAAGGGAGAGCACGGCCACTCCGCAGAGCATCGTGAGCCGCGGAGCAACGCGGCTGACGAGGGTCGTCAGTCCGGCCAGGAGCAGCATCAGGGCGGCGTTCGGATTCATCGCGTGATGGCCGATCGGCCGCGGCGGGAGCGGCGCTGGGTCGAAGCAATACTCGAGCAACGCGAAGCCACCGGCGACGATCGCGAAGGAGGCCGCGAGGATTGAAAATGCCTGGAAAATTCGCAGAAACCGGCTGGTCGTGGGCTTCGGCGCGTTCATTCAGTAACGATTGATCAGCCGCCGGATCGCTTCGTCGCAAGCCTCCGTGGACTCGTAACTATCGGCATTCGACGCCGCCACGAACGCCGTATTTTCGCCCGGCCCGAGCCACATCACGGCATAGAACATCGTGTTCTCGCCGGTGTGCATCAGCGTCACGCCGCCCGCCCACCTGCGCTTCGTCACCGCCCAGCCCATCGCATATTCCTGCTCGTCCGGCGGGGTGTGGAGTCTTTTGAAAGACTCCTCGCTCAACAGCCAGCCATCGCCGCGCGCGCCGTAAATATGCCACTGCGCGTAACGCGCAAAATCCGCGATCGAGCAATGCACCGCCGCCGCGGGAGCGATCGCCGGCGGGTTGTCCGCATCCGGTCCCGGCGGGGCCGGACGATATGGCGAATCGTAGCCGCGATGCCCCCACGGCTGATCGAGCTGACCCTCCGTCGCCGGCGCACCGAAGCCCGCCGTCGTCATTCCCAGCGGCTCGAAAAGCCGGTGCCGCAAAAGGTCCTCCCAGCTCTCACCGGCCACGCGCTCCATCATCACGCCTGCGATCGCGTAGCCGCAATCCGAGTAAATCCAATGCGTCCCCGGCCGCACCGCGGGCTCGCGCATGAGGAGCCCTTTCACGAACGCCGCGCGCTGCTCGACCGCCGTCCCGCGCTGCGCCAGAGCGAGCTTCCACAGCCCGGCCGGCGGCTCGTGCGGCGCGCCTCCGCGATGCACCAAAAGCTGCTCGAGCGTCGCCTCGCGCCAGCCCGGCTCGATGTCGTCCGCCAGTTCCGGGAACATCTCCGCGATCGTCACATCCCACCGCAGTTTCCCCTCCTCCACCAGCATCGCGGCGACTGATGCCGTCATCGATTTCGTGCACGAGCCGAGATGCCACTGGTCATCCAGCGTCACCGAGACCGGCACGAGCACATTGCGAAAGCCCGCCGCCCCGATCGCCACGAGCTTTCCCTCATCCATCACCGCCGCCGCGAGCGCCGGAATATCGTGCTCCTCGCGGATCGCTTCCAGCATCCGCGAGACATCGTCCGGCTCCGCGCGCAGAGCCGCCGTGAGGCTCAAGCAAAACGCTGCGATGACAGCCGGGATTTTCATGACGTGCGAAGAGCAAACGCGCCGCGAGCCGCCTGCACGCTTATTTCGCGGCCCGGGCGATCACCTCGGCGATCACGTCGTCGGTCGTCGTCCCTTCCGCTTCGCCCTCGAAATTCAGGATGATCCGGTGCCGCAGCGCGGCCGCGGTTGCCTTGTCGATGTCCGCCCGCGCGACGTGGAATCGCTGGTCGAGCAGCGCGTAAATTTTCCCCGCCAAAATGAGCGCCTGCGCCCCGCGCGGGCTCGCGCCGTAGCGCACATATTTCTTTGCAAGCGGCGAGGCTTGCGGCGAATCGGGATGCGTCCCCATCACGAGTTCGATCGCGTGCGCCTGGATTTCGCGCGCCAGCGGCACCTGCCTCACGACCTCGCGCAGCGCCCGCACCTCCGCCGGATCGTGCAGCACTTTTTCGATCTTCGGACGCTCATTCGTCGTCGTCCGATCGAGGATCGTGTGCAGGTCATCAGCGGACGGATAGCGGACTTTCAGCTTGAAAAAAAAGCGGTCGAGCTGCGCCTCCGGCAGCGGATACGTCCCCTCCATCTCGAGCGGATTTTGCGTCGCGAGGACGAGGAACGGCTCATCCAGCGGATGCTGCGTGCCGCCGACGGTGACATGATTTTCCTGCATCGCCTCGAGCAGCGCACTCTGCGTTTTCGGCGTCGCGCGATTGATCTCATCGGCGAGCACGATGTTCGCGAAAACCGGTCCCGGCTGAAACTGGAACGACTTCCGGCCATTCTCGTCTTCGCTGATCATGTTCGTCCCGACGATGTCCGCCGGCATCAGGTCCGGCGTGAATTGGACCCGCGAAAAAGTGAGGTTCACCGCGTCCGCCAGCGTCCGCACGAGCATCGTCTTCCCGAGCCCCGGCACTCCCTCCAGCAGCACGTGCCCGCCCGCAAAAAAAGCGACGAGCACGCCTTCCAGCACGTCGTCCTGCCCGACCATCATCTTGCCGAGCTCGGCCTGGACCCGCCGGAAGGTCGCGCGGAATTGTTCGACCTGAGATTCGAGGTTCATCGGGATTTAGGAAATTGAATTTAGGATTTAGGAAGTCGGAGAAGCGTCAGCCCGAACACTTCCTAAATGCTAAATCATAAATCCTAAATGCTGCTCATGGCCGGATCGACTCGAAGTAGCGCTTGATGAAGAAGCGCGAGCCTAGCGGGATTTCCTCCTGCATCACCGCCTCCTGTGCCGCAGGGGCCATCGCTTCGTAGAGTTCTTTGTAGCGGCGGCTCGCTTTCGATCCGTCAGGCGCAGCGGGCATCGAGAGCGAAAGCGACTCGCCCTCGCCGAGCCGACCCTTCAACGCGAGCTCCGCGCCTTTTGCGGTGCCGTCCGCATTGTCACCAAACGGGTTCGGGGTCGTGCCTGTGTCGTGCTCACCGCCGGGCAAGCCGGTGGGCATCCGCACGTTGCCGTTCATCGGCTCGCCGTCGCCGGGCTTGGCGAAAGATTGGATCGCGACCTGTCCTTTTCCGTCCTCGCTTTTGCCCGTCGCCGGATTTCCCTGACCGTCGTTTCCGTCGCCGTATTTCAAATTTTGCAGCGCCGCGAGGAGATCCTGCAAAGTCTGCGGCGATGGGCTCTTACCCGCCTGCGATTGCCCGCCCTGCTGGCCTTTTTGCTGACGCAAAATCTGCGCGAGCTTCTGGAGCGCATCGCCCGACTGCTGTCCCTGCCCCCCGTCTTTCTGCATCTCGCGCGCCAGTTTTTGCAGCGCCTCGGAAAGCTGTTGCTGCTGCGCGAGCCGCTCCAGTGCTTGCTTCAGCGCCTGTTTCGCCTGCTCGGCGGAGGGCGCGTCCTGCTTCCCGGCTTCATCCAAAGCCTTCGCCGCCTCCGCCATTTTACCAGCCTCCATCGCGGCGGCGGCATCCTTCGTCGCCTCGGTTTTCGCGAGCTCCTGCGCGAGCTTTTTCAGCTCCTCGGGCGTGGCATTTGGCGGCGGTTTTTGCATCTCCTGCACGAGCTGCTCGAGTTCCGAAAGCTGCCGCAGCGCCGCCTTCGCCGCCTCCTCTTTTCCATTCGTCTCCGCGCGGAGTTGCGCGGCGCTTCGCTTCAATCTCTCTGCCAGTGTTTTCAGCGCGGCATCATCGTTTTCCACGCCTTTTTTCTCCGCCTCCCGCGCGAGCTGTTCGAGCGTCTGCACCGTCGCCGCGACCTCTTCGTGCCCGGCCGATTCCATCTCCCGTCGCCGCGCAAACGCGTCGCGCGCATCCCACTGCAACATCGCCAGCGCCGCCGCCGGAGCCAGCACCCAAGCCACTTCCCGCGGCACTCGCAACCGGATGAGCGAACGAAAATCCCGGCTCCCGACGAACGCCTCGCATTCCCGCAACGCCAGCGCCCGCATCTCCGGCGCGGCCCCATTTTCCGCAAAAGTGAGCGCCGACAAAAACCGATCCCGCGTCTCCCCGCGGCGGTCGATGGTCTGCGCCACCTCGCGCAACGGCAGCCGCCTCGCAAACGTCCACGCCACCGCGAGCGCGAGCGCCGCGAGCGCCGCCCACGCTGCGAGCCGCGCATCCCACGGCATCCGCCCGAGCGCCCATCGATTCACCGATCCCGCCGCCACCATCATCCCGCCGAAAAACAAGGTCATCCGCCCGAGCTTCTCCAAAAAATCACCCATCCGCATCCGACCCCGCAACCTGCGCAAAATGAGATCGATCGATGGGTTCATGCGAGGCGCGGACCACCCGACGTTATCGGGCGCGCGGGCGCGCGCAATGTCGCCACCGTCGTCCCCGCGTGGAAGTTGCAGCGACCGGTTTCGACGCTAAGAATGGCGCGCTTTTCCCGATTACTCCCCGCCACACCCGATGAGATGTTTTTTCCCCAGCGCGCTTCTTTCCCTCGCGCTCGAGCTGGCCGGGATGGCAGCACCGGGGCCGGCAGCTTCGCATGAGGATGCGCTGAAAACGGCGGCGGAGGTGCGGGACATTTTCGAGACGAAGTGCCTCGATTGCCACGGGCCCGAGCTGCCGCGGCCGAAGGGTAAATTTGGCTACGTGCTCGATTTGAAACGCGTTGCGGAGAATCCGAAATACGTCGTGCGCGGCAAGCCGGAGGACTCGGATCTTTACGACATGGTGCTCCACAACGACATGCCCGGGGAGGATGCGAATGTGCCGCCGCTGACGGACGAGGAGAAGGAAACCGTGCGGCACTGGATCGAGATCGGCGCGCCGGGCGAGCTGCCTTTTTCAAAGGAAAAAGAGGTGCCGGCAGTCGTGGTGGAAAACGCGAAACCGCCGCTGCCGCTCGATCAGCACGCGCTGAAATGGGTCGGGAATTTTCACCCGGTCTCCACCCACATCCCGGTCGCGCTGATGATGGTCGCAGTCTTCGCGGAGGCGCTGGCGTGGGCGACGCGGCGGGAGTCGTGGATGCAGACGGTGCGTTTTCTCGTAATCATCGCCGCGCTCGGTGCAGTGCCCGCCGCCGCGCTCGGCTGGGCGAACGCGGCGTTCAGCAGCTACAACAAAACGCCGTTCGCTCTGCTCTGGTGGCATCGCTGGGTCGGCACCGGCGCGGCGGCGTGGGCGGTCGGCTGCGCGGCGCTGCTCCTCACGCACGAGTGCCGGGAGGGCTCGCCGCAACGCCAGCGTTTCCGCGGCGCGCTGCTCGTCGGCGCGCTGCTCGTGAGCGTGGCCGGGTTCCTCGGCAGCGCGTTGATTTACGGGCTGCATCATTACGCGTGGGATTGAAGGCGGGGCGCATCCGTGTTTCATCGCTGCCCGCCGTGCTGAAAATCCCCGTCTCCTTCGCCTCTCCGCCGCCTCGATGAGCTTCGCGGATCATCACACGGGCGACCCGCTCACCGCCGCCGCTGCGCGGGTGGAATTCGTTCCGGCTAATTTTTTCCAGCGGCTTCAGCTCGGCGAGATATTCGATCGTCCCGCGCCGCTCGAGGTCGATATCGGATGCGGCGAAGGGGCGTTCATTTTTGCGATGGCCGCGAATCATCCGGAGCGCAATTTCCTCGGCATCGAGAGGCTCGTCGGGCGCGTCTCCACCGTCTGCCGCGTCGCCGCGCATCGCCGTCTGGCGAATATCCGCGTGATGCGCGTGGAGAGCGCGTACGTGCTCACGCATCTCCTGCCGCTGGCGTCCGTCGCCGTGGCGCACGTCCTTTTTCCCGACCCGTGGCCGAAGCGCTACCACCATCCGCGCCGGCTGATTCAGCCGGAATTCATGCAGTCGCTGCACGGCGTGATCGAGCCGGGCGGAGAGCTGCGCGTGAAGACGGATGACCTCCCGTATTTCCAGTGGATGGAAAAAGTCTTCGCGCAATCGAGCGGCTTCGAGCGGCTCGAATGGCCGGAAGACCCCGACTATCCGGTCACGAATTTCGAGCGGCGGTTCCTCGCGAAAGGGCTCCCGATCTACCGCGCGCGGCTGCGAAAAATCTGACCGCCGCGAAACGCGCGCAGCTCGAGGGCACCGTCATCGAGCGTGATCGAGACCGCGCCGGTGCGATCCTGGCGGAAGATCGCGATGCCTCGCGCGGTCACTTTTTTCTCCCACTCGGCCATCGCCGTGACGGGCGCGCCGAACCCCGGAGTGGAGCAGACGATCGCCTGTGGCTGCACGCGCGCGAGGAAGTCCAGCGTGCCGGAGAAGTCCTTTTTGGGCTGGCCCTTCACGAGCAAATCCGCGCGGAGGCAGGGCTCGTTTTCCAGCAACCACTGCTCGGTCGCGAGACCGCTGTCGGACATAAAAAGGACGCGTGCGCCGGCGCACTCGAGCAGGAGCACGAGTGCCCTGTCGTCGGCGAGCGAGCGGTGGATTCCGGGCTGCGGAAAGAGCACGCGCACCGTCGCGCCCGGGCCGATGGGTAGCAGATCGCCGCGCTGGCAGATCGTTTTACGGAGGTCGCGCGCGGCGATTTCCAAGTCGATGGCTCGATGACTTTGCGAGCGGTCGGAGAGCGATGAATCGAGGATTTGCCGCGGGTGAAAATCATCGAGCACCTGCACCGCCGCGCCGATGTGCTGGGCGTCCCCGTGCGTGAGGATGAGCGCATCGAGGCGGTTGACGCCGCGCGACCGGAGGAATGGCAACACGGTCTGGCCGTAGCGATATTCCCCGCCACAATCGACGAGCCAATCGCGGCCGACGGAACGCAGGTGGATCGCGCCTCCATCGGCGAGATCGAGCACCGTGATTTCGGCGGCGGGCGCGCGGGAGAGCCGCGGCGTTTCGAGATAAACGTGGCCGCCCGGCACCGTGGAAAAGAAGGCTATCACGGCCATGAGGAACTTGGTGCAGAGCCAGTTCGCGTTGTTGAAAGTGACGACGAGCGCGCTCGAAAACGGCGCGGCCAGCAGTGAGGAAATGCCGAGCGCGAGCACGGCGTACGCGGCGGGGACGGCGAGGAAATTGGCGAAGACCGTCGCGGCGGAGAAGAGATGAAAGTATCCGGCGGTGAATGCAAGAGAGCCGATCCAAGCCGCGACCGAAACACCCAGGGCGGCTGCGAACGCACTCCAGATCGAGGTTCCCAGCCGACGGTGCCAGCCCCAGAGCTGTCGCGGCAGGAACGCATCCGGCGCGGCGAGCGGCTCGATGCGCCGCTGGATTTTCACCGCCAGCCAGACGATCACGGCCACCAGGACGAACGAAAACTGGAACCCCGGCGAGAAGACCTGCTCTGTATCCCACGCCACGATGAGGAACGCGGACGCGGCCAATCCGTTGTAAGCCAGCGCGCGCCGGTCGCCCAAATACGCGAGCAGCATGAGCGTGCCCATCAGCGTCGCGCGCACGCAGCTCGCATTTAATCCGGTGACGAGCGCGTACCCGCAGAGGAGCGGCACGATGACGAAAACCGCCGGGGCGCGCGGCACCCGCAGCGACTTCAAAAGATACCACGCGATCGCGCCGAGCATCGCGACGTTTAGCCCGCTGACCGCGAAAAGATGCATCGTGCCGGTGCGTTGAAACATCGCGCGCATCGTGTCCGGCGTGTCGCCTTTCATCCCGAGGACCATGCTCGCGATGAGCGCGGAAAGCTGCGGCTCGTCCTCGAGATCGCGGCTGAGCTGCGCGTTGATCCACCGGCGGGCCTGAATGGCAAAGGCTTGCGCGGGATTGCCGCAGTCATGCCCGAGCACGCGGCAATCGGCGGCGTAGCGCGCGTGAATTTCCGAATACAATCCGAGCCGACGAAGATACGACGGCCCATCGAACTGCCCGGGATTGCGAACCGGCGCGATATTTTGCGCTGAGCCGATGACTTCCACGCGGTCGCCGTACGTCGGCATTGCGCCCGACCATGAGACGTTCAAGAGCGCGTCGCACGGGCTCGCAACGCCGTCGCGCTCGATCGATTCGAGTTTCAGACGAAAGCGCGCGCTGACCGTGCGCGACCACACCTGCGGCGGCTCGGGCTCACTCCAAACGACACCGGTCGCACGGACCACTCGGCTGCCGCGGTCGAACCCAGCGGCGAGCACTTTGGCCTCACCGTGATGATGCCGAATCGTGTGCAGCGCAAAAAATGCGACTCCCGTGAAAAGCCAGCAGGCGAGTGTCCGGGGGCGGAACGCCACGAGGGCGAGCGCGAATCCGAGCGCGACGAAGATCGGAAGCAGTGCGACTTCCCACCAATCGGCGACGACGATCCCCACGATCGCGGCGAGCGCCACTCCGATGAACGGCTGACGCGGACGCGGCTGCCACAGCTTCATGCGCGACAGTCGTGATGCCAGTCGCGAGCGCAGTGTGCCGCTACTTCACGCCCTGACGCTGGAGGTATTCGGGATAGTGGCTCTGCAAGGTGTTCAGCAGACGCTTCGCCTCGGCATCCTTGCCGCCGTGTTTGTAAGCCTCGATCGCCTTCTCCAGTGCTTCCGGCGTGAGGATTTCATCGTCGATGACCACACCGACGCTTTCAAAAATCCGCGCCGCTTCATCGAACTTGCCGCGAGCGTTTTGAATATCCCCGGCCAGCACACGGGCCCTCGCATTCAACTCGCCGTCCGGCTGAATCGACAGCGCCGCGTCTGCGGTTTTCTGTGCGGCATCGAGAGTCTTGAGTCCAATCTGCGCCTGCCCCAGCGCGAGAAGCCCGACCGCGCGCGGACTCGGTTCCTTCGTCGTCTCGAGATACTTTTGCAACGCGTCGGCTGCCTTTTGAAATTCCCCGAGACTGAGATCGCTTCGTCCGAGATTGAGAAAGTCATCGGGCTTCGCATCATCCCGGGCGGTAACCATCGCGAGATACTTCGCCGCCTGATTGTAGAAGTTGACGCGTGCGTCGGTCTTTTCGGCGGCAGTCGCGAGCTCGAAATAACCATGCCCAAGCCAGTGCAAGACTTCATACGGAATCTGTCCTTTCGGTCCGCCGAGCTGGTAGGTGTCGATCTCCCGGGCGGTGGCGTCCTTATCTTCGAGGTAAAAGTAAGACAGCATGATGCGCAGGCTGGCGCGCTCGAAGTATTCCTCCTTGTTCGCCTTCCGCGCCTTATCGAGCGGATCAGGCGCGGACTTGTAGTCCTTGGCTTCAAATGAGACCCATCCGATCCAATAGTTTGCGTCGGCCGCCTCGGGAGTGTTGGGGAAATCTTTGAGCAACAATTCAAAGCTCTCCGCCATGCCTTGGTTGTCGCCCTGCTGTCCGAGGATGTGCGCTTTTTGATAGAGCGAAAGTTCACGTTCCTTTGTCTTCGGGTATTTCTGCACGACCGCATCGAAGTCATTCAACGCGCCACTTCGGTCATTCAGTCGCAACCGCGCCAAGCCCCGCCGACACAGGGCTGCGGGGATGTTTTTCACCGTCGGATAACCTTCGATCAGACTCGTGAAGGCTTTCGCTGCGCGGTCGAAGTCCTTGGTTTCCAGGTAGCACAATCCCGCCTTGTAAAGCGCCTCGCTCCGAAGCAGCGGAGTCAAGGTTTTGGAGCTTTCAACCAACGAGTAAATGGGCGCCGCGGCGATGTAGTCCTGCTTTTTGAACAACATCTCTGCCTCCATCAACTGCACCTGATCCCGCTTCGCCGGATCGGGGGTGGCGGCGAGATACTGTTCGATCTGGCTGACGATGTTCGGATCATTGGCCGAGTAAAGACAGACCAGCCGCTCGTACGCCGCATCTTTGGCAAACGGAGTATTCGGAAACTCGCGGATGACTTGATCGAGCTGCGCGACTGCCTCCTCAACCTTGCCGAGCTCGCGATAAGAACTGGCCACCAGACTTAGCAACTGCGGGCGCGTTTCCGGCCCGACGTCTTTGCCGGTGGACTTATACTCGTCGATGACTTGCTGATACTTCTTTTCGTTGAAAAGGAGCTGCGTGAGCCCGAACTGCGCGATGCCGCGCCAACGTCCGACCGCTGGCATCTGCAGCGCGTTTTTTAAGTCTGTCGCGGCCTTGGCGGACTGATCGAGCTCCAGCTCCCAGAGTCCAGAATAGACCGTGGCCTGCGCCTTCAACTCGTCGTTGGTCGTCTGTTTCGCGAGGGCTTGGATTTGCTTCAGCGCCTCAGCCTGCCGAGATGGGCTGGCATCTTCCTTGAGCAGGAGCGCGAACGAGAGGCGGCTGGCGTCGAAGAAAGGATTGTCGTTCGGCGCGCCGACAAGGTCTTCGTAGGCAAGGCGCGCCTCGCGCTTTTGGCCAAGTCCTTCCAGACACCGGCCGGTGAAAAACTTGGCCGAATTGATCAGCTTGGGGTCGCGCAACCGCACGGACGCCCGGCGATATTGCGAGATGGCCGCGCTGTAGTTCTTCTCCTGGTAGTAAAGCTCGGCGAGCCGGAAGGCGGCGGGACCAATCAGTTCGCCGTTCGCAAATTGATTCAGCAGTGTCTCGTAACTGCTCTTCGCGGCGTTGACCGCGCCGGTCGCGCGATACGATTCGGCGAGCCGATACAGGACGCTCGGGCGGTCCGGCGAGTTGGGATAGAGGCCGAGAAATCGCTCATATTCAGGCGCGGCCTGGTCGTAGGATTTCCGGGAATACAAGCCGTCGGCGATGCTGAGCTGGACTTTCTCCGGCGTCATCGTGCCTTGCGGAGTGATGCGGATTTCTCCCGTCGGATCGGTGAGTTCCGGCAGCGGCATCGGCGTGGCTTTCGGCACTGGAGTCGGCTTGGGTGCCGCCGACGGTTTCGGCGCGCGGACTGCCTTGGGAATCGGCGTTGCGGACGGTGCGGGTGGCTCTGGTGGCGGTGTTGACTCGGCGGGAACCGCCTCGGTGCGGGGCGCCGGATTCACCGGGATGGCCTTCATCACCGGCGTGTCTTCATCCGCCCGAAATGGTTTCAGGGGGACATTTTGCGCCCGAAGCGCGGGTGTTCCGAGTCCGATCGCCGCGATGCCAAAAGCCGCCCAGCTCAGGCGCTTCATTCCACTTTCGCCGTGGCGAAGGCGACGTTCCAGATGTTCGCCTCGCGGCAAACATCGAGCACCGCCACGATGTCTTCGTATTTCGCCTTCGTGTCGCCACGGAGGATGATCGCGTAGTCGGGATAAAGTCCGGAGAGCTGTTTGAGCTTGGCGCGCAGGTCAGCGAGCGGTGTCGCTTTTCGGTTCCAAATCACCGTCCCGTCGGCCTTCACGTTGAGCACCGTCTGGTTCATCACCGGCGTCGATTCCTTGCCGCTTTCGGCGGCGGGCACCTTCACGTCGAGGTCCATTTCTTTCCGCGCGAAGCTCCATGTGACGATGAAGAAACACATCAGCACGAGGAGAATATCGACCATCGGGGCGATCTGAAAACCGATGATGTGCGGTGCCTGTCGGGTGCGAAGTTTCATGCGGCGCGCGACTTAAAACTCCTCCTCGGCGGCGATGCGGGACGGTTCGCGCTTCTTGTTGTAATTCAGCGCGATCAAGCCCAGCACATGCGCGGAGGCGATCTCGAGATCGGAGATGAGGCTCTGCACGCGGTTGCGGAAGATGGAGTAGAAAAACATCGCGATGATCCCGAGCACGAGGCCGGTCGCGGTGGCGACAAGCGCTTCGGAGACTCCAGCGGCGAGCAGCACATCGCGCGATTTGCTGGCGGCGGAGGCTTGGTTGCTGCCGAGAAGCGCGAACGATTTGATGATGCCGATCACGGTGCCGAGCAGCCCGATCATCGGCGAAAGCATGCCGATATCGGCGAGATAAACGGTGCGGTGTTGGAGCGAGGCCGCCTGGCTTTGCCCCTCGGTTTCCGCGATGTCCTTCACAGTTTCAAAGGTCGCCGCCGGATTTTTCGTCGCGAAATCCAAGGTCCGTTGGACCACCCGCGCGACGGCTTCGCCGTGCCGGCTGGAGATGGCGAGCAAGCCGAGGTAGTCGCGCTTTTTCAGCAGGACATCCGCGGTGTTCATGTAGTGCGGCGTGAGGATCGCGCTGCGGCGGAGGGTGAAAAGATAGACCAGCACGAGCATCACGGTGACGATCGAAAGGAACGCGAGCGGGACCATCGCCCAGCCGCCGGATTGGACCAGCGTCCAGAGTTTTACCGGGTCGATCGCGCTGTCGGAAGTTGCTGCACCCGGCGATTTGATGACCGTGGAATCGTCCGCGGCCGGTTGCTCCCGCGCGGGTTTTTGGCCCGGCGCGGCGATGGCAGTCACGGCTTTCTCCGCGCGGTTCGGGGCGACGCGCGCGGCCTCGTCGCCGGTGCGGATAGTCACCGAGTCCTGCCCGAAAAGCGTGGTGGCACCGAGCAACAGGGCAAAAAAAGGAGCGGCAGATTTCATGAAATTCGGGGCGTCATAGTAGCCGTGAGCTTCGGGGATGCAACCTTCCGAGCCCGCGCCGCCCGCGATGTTTGCTCCTGCTCGTAATCCCCGCGAATTGCGCAAGATTACCGCCCGCCTTTTCCGCATGATCGCCCGAGAGAAACCCGACTTCCGCGCGCAGCTCCGCGACGTGCCGCACAAACCCGGCGTCTATCTCATGCGCGACCGGCTGAACCGCGTGATCTACGTGGGGAAAGCGCGCGATTTGCGGAAGCGGGTGGGCAATTATTTCATGCCGTCGCGGAAGATGACCGCCGACCTGAAGACGCGCGCGCTGCTCGACAGCATCTGGGCTTTTGAAACGCACACGGTGAATAGCGAGCCGGAGGCGCTGCTGCTCGAGGGGCGGCTGATCAAGGAATTCCGACCGCGCTACAACATCAGTTTCCGCGACGATAAACGTTTCCTGCTCGTGAAGGTGGACCCACGCGATGACTGGCCGCGCTTCCGGCTGACGCGGATGCGCAACGACGAAGGCGCACGTTATTTCGGGCCGTTCGCGCACGCCGGCGCGTTGCGGATGACGCTCGCGTTTATGCGGAAAAAGTTCGGCGTGCTGACTTTTGGGCGCGGCAATCCGACCGACCGCGAGCTGAAATCTTCGACGTATCAGGTTCCGATGAAACTCGCGGATCTCGGCCCTGAGCAGTATCGCGAGCGGGTCGAGAACGCGTGCGATTTCCTCTCCGGGCAGTCGAAGGAAATGCTCGCGCAGCTCGAGGAGGAGATGAAGGCGATGGCCGCAGTTTATGATTTCGAGAAGGCGGCGGAGCTCCGCAACATCCTCGACGATTTGCGCAAAACGACGAAGCCGATGCACCGCTACACGCGCGCCTTCGGGCATCGCGTCGGGGCTGGCATCGACCCGCTCGCGGACCTCGCGACGCTCGGTGAGGAGCTGCAGCTCGGCGGTCCGCCGCGGCGGATGGAGTGCTTCGATATTTCCAACATCAGCACGACGCACATCGTCGCGAGCATGGTCTGTTTCATCGACGGACGGGCCGCGAATCATTTGTACAGGCGGTTTCGCATCCGCACGGTCGCGGGGCAGGATGACTTCGCGAGCATGGCCGAAGTGGTGCGCCGGCGTTACAGCCGCGTGCTCCGCGAGGCGAAAGCGGAGGTCGAAAACGGGGCGGCGAAAACCCGCGGCGAGTCGATCGACTACTCCGCGGAATTTTCGCAGCAGGAGCCCGTCGAGGCGCTCGCGCGGCCCGGAGCGGGACATCCGACGCAGTTCGGCCCGCTGCCGGATTTGGTGATCGTGGACGGCGGGAAAGGTCAGCTCGGCGCGGCGTGCCGCGAGCTCCAGCGGCTGCGGCTGCACGATTTGCCGATCATCGGATTGGCGAAAGAGTTCGAGGAAATCCATCGGCCCGACCGACCGCTGCCGCTGCGCCTGCCCGAGCAAAGCGGCGCGCTCCGGCTGCTCCAGCGCATCCGCGACGAGGCCCACCGCTTTGCCAACACGTATCACCAACTCCTGATGAAACGCCGTATCGGCGAGAGCCTCCTCGACGACTGCCCCGGCATCTCGCAGAACCGCAAACAGCTCCTGCTCCAGCGTTTCGGGAGCGTCGCGCGGCTGAAGCGCGCCACGGCTGAAAAGATTGCCGAGACCGAGGGAATCGGACCAAAGCTCGCGGGGCAGATCGTCGAGTTTTTAGCCGAGCGAGGGTGAGGCAATTTAGCATTTGCTCCGATGCCGAAAACGCCCTCAAAAGTCGGCGAACGAATAGTTCGCGCGTCCGTTCCGAACTTCCTAAATCCTAAATCCTAAATGCTAAATTCCTCCTCCATTCTCGTTTGCGGTGCCGGCGGTTTCATCGGCGGCCATCTGGTCGCCGACCTGCGCCGGCAAGGTTTTTCCAGGATTCGCGCGGTCGATCAGAAGCCGCTCGAGGCGTGGTATCAGCGGTTCGACGATGTCGAAAATCTGCAGCTCGATTTGTCGCGGCTGGAGGCCGGAGATCAAGCAGTGGCGGGCATGGAGGTCGTTTACAATCTCGCGGCGGACATGGGCGGGATGGGCTTCATCGAGCTGAACAAGGCGCTCTGCATGTTGACCGTGTTGATCAATACGCACCTGCTCATCGCGGCGAAAAAGCACGCGGTGCAGCGCTTCTTTTTCTCGTCGAGCGCGTGCGTTTACAATGCGGACAAACAGCGCGACCCGAACGTCACGGCGCTGAAAGAAGAGGACGCGTATCCCGGCCTGCCGGAGGACGGATACGGCTGGGAGAAGTTATTCAGCGAGCGGATGTGCCGGCATTTTCGCGAGGACTTCGGCATCGCGACGCGGGTCGGACGCTATCACAATGTCTATGGTCCGAACGGCACGTACGATGGCGGGCGGGAGAAGGCTCCGGCGGCGGTTTGCCGGAAGGTGATCGAGGCGAAACTGACCGGAAAACACGACATCGAAATCTGGGGCGACGGGCAGCAGACCCGCAGCTTCATGTATATCGACGACTGCCTCCACGGGACGCAGATGCTGACCAACAGTGACTTCGTGGAGCCGATCAACATCGGGAGCAACGAGCTCGTTTCGATCAATCAGCTCGTCGATATCGTCGAGGACATCGCCGGGATCAAACTCGCGCGGAACTACAATCTGAGCGCGCCGAAAGGCGTGAACGGGCGCAACAGCGACAATGCGTTGATTCAAAAAACCTTCGGCTGGCAGCCGGGAACGCGGCTCCGCGACGGGATGGAAAAAACCTACGCGTGGATCCACGACGAGATCGTCGCGCACCGCACGTCGGGCAAGGCGGCGGTGGTGAACGTGAGCTGAGTCCGGCGCTAATCGGCCCCCGGAAGGTCTTCGCCGTGGAGCGCGGCGCTCCGTCGCCGCTCGGACGACGCGATGACGGAGCATCGCGCTCCAGGCGAGCAGCCGCGTCTGGCAATCGCGCTATGGCGCTTGTTTCGTGATGCGTCCGACGATGTCCACGACAGCCGGGACGCCGTTGATTTCACGCGGCATTTCGGACGGCTTTTCGGGCGCGCGGGCGAGGTTGATTTTGAGGGCGTAGCTTTCTCCGAGGCGGGTGATGCCGACGCCGACGACTTCGGCGAGTGCCGCGAAGACCTTGTGGGCATCGGCCTTCGCGGCCCGCGCCTCGTCGAGGGTGCTCACAGCGCGAGGTCGAGTTTCAGCGCGTCGAGGACGGAGTGCAGCGGGTTGGCGTAGGTCACGCCCTGGCCGTGGCTGCCGCCTTGATCGGCCCCGGCGAAGAGCAGCGCGACGGCGCGCAAATCGGCATCGACGATGAGTGAGCCGCTGTCGCCGCCCATGCTGAATGGCTGGGTGGTCCCACTGTCGATTTCGATCTGATCGTCGAAGCGCAGGTCTCCGATGTCGTAGCCGATGATCACGTTATCGAGCTCGAAGGCCGTGACTTGCCCGCGGGTCAGCGCCGTCGTGCGTCCGAGTTTTGCGACCTTCGTTCCCGCATCGAGAATCGCCGCCCCGAGACCCTTCAATTTCCCGAGCCCCGCGAGCTTGTTGTTCGCGGTCGTGATCCCGGCGTCGATCTCGGCGAACGCGCAGTCCACGAAGTTCGTCCCGCGCTTTTTCAGGCGGATGAAATTGGTCAGCTTGGCGACGATGTCGGCCGGGTCCTGGCCGCCGTCGAAGCGGCCCTGCTGCAGGATCGCGTCGCCTTTCTTGGCGGCGTTCTCGTTCGCGAGAACGTGGTTGTTGGAAAGCATCGCGAGGCCGCCGCCGCCGGCGCGCGATTTCACGAAGCAGCCGAGCGTGCCGGCGGTGATTTTAAAATGGCCCGTCGAGCAGCCGATGATCAGCGGGCGGTGCCGCGCGCGGAGGTTCACCGCGGCGCGTTTCACCACCCGCCCGATGTAGCGGACATCGACCTCGCCTTTCGCATGTTTGATGATCGCGGCGAGCTCGCGGCTGCCTTCCATCGCGCGCTTTTGCACGCGGACGGCGAGGCGGAATCCCTGGCCCGCGGGGGCGATGCCGAGCGCGAGAGATCGCGGCGGCTGGTCGGCCTGGTCCATCGGCTGCGCAGCGATGGCGCGGAGTCCGGTGGTCGCATTCGCGAGCACGCCGGTGGCGAGCATTTGTTTCAGTTCACGGGCGGAATCGAGGTTCATGTTTTGGATGGGAGTTGGCGCGCTGCGGAGCGGTTGGCCGGGAGAGATTCGAGCATATTTTTTTGAAACACGCACGAGTGCGCCGGGGCGAAGCCGGGCAGCGCAACTGATACTTCCATCTTCTTCGGCCCGGACGCGTTTTTGGGGGGGAAAGTAAGAGGTTCTTCGACTCCGCTTTGCTGCGCTCAGAATGACTTTAAGAGTGACGCGCCCGGCTCGAGCACGATCTGCCTCGGCAAAATTTCACACTCCGCGCGGGCGGAGCTGGCGTTTCAGGATGAGGTAAAGCACCACGAGAAAGCCGAAGCTGGAGAGGAGCAGCACGGTGGCGTTGAAGGTGAAGACGGTGACGGTGAGGGCGATCTCGCGCTGGCCGATGGTGAGAAGCACGTAGCGCTTCAACGGACCGAAGAACGCGTTGACGTAGGGCGGCTCCTCGTTGCCTTCCGTTTTCCGCCGGTAGTCGTTTTGCTCGGTTTCGGCCTTTGAAACGAGGTCGGTGACTTTTTGATTCGTGTAAAGCCGCTCGGCAGTGACCCCATTGAACCGGCACCGCAGCCCGCTCGGATCGAGCGCCTTCCCGTTGATGATCCCGTCCACCCGACGCAGCCGTTTCTCGACATCCTCGGTCGTCCCGCACTCCAGACCGCTGAGCAGCGCGAGCGTGTCTTTGACATCCTCGAGCCGCGTCGCCTCCTCGGGCGTGCGCTCATTTTGCGCGACGAGCGCGTCGATTTGCCGCTGCAATTTATCCTGCCGGAGGGTGAGCGGATTGAGCTTCGCCTGTGCGACGATGAGCGCCTCGTAGCTGTAATGCGTGGCCACAAACCGGCTGATGAGCGGAATGGTGAGCGTCGTGTCGCTGCGATTTCCTCCCCCCATTTTGGGATGCGTTTTCAGCCAGCGATTGACCGTGTAGCGCAAATCCATGTCCTGATTCATCTCCTCATATTTAATGAGCGCGCCGCTGAAAATGAGCTGCGGGATGAGGATGAGCGGGACGAAATTCGCCGCGGTTTTCGCGTCGGCGACGAGCGAGCTGATGAGCAAGCCGAGGCTCGTGCCGCTGGCCGCGGTGATGAACATGAAAAAGAAGTACGGCCAGAACATGCCGCGAATTTCGAGCACCTGATTTCCAACGATGACGAAGAGGGCGCACTGGACGGCCGAGAAGAGGGCGAGCGTGAGAAATTTCGCGAGGACGTAGTACGGCAGACGCACGTCGAGATTGCGCTCGCGATGCAGGACGACGCGATCGCGGATGATGTCATCGACGCTATTCATCAGCGCGAGGAAGAGGGCGACGAGCAGCGCGACGAAGATGTAAGTCGGGATGTGAAAGCCGCTGGCGAAATCGTAGCCGGGCGGGCCAGCGTCGCTCTTTTCCTTGAAGTAGAGCGCCCATGCGATCACGAGCGAAAGCGACGGCGGGACGAGGACGGTGACGATGAGGTTGCCGCGGTTGCGGAGCTTCGAGATGAAGGCGCGGCGGAGGAGGGTGCGGAGTTGCGTCCATTCGTCGCGCCAGCGGATGGGATTGCGTTTGCGCGCGGCGTCCGGGAGCGGGAGCGGCGCGGGCGCGGGAGCCTGGCGGAGGCTGACCTGCTTCACGTCCTGGAGGAGGCGGAAGCTCTCGTATTTGTCGCGCCAGTAGTCCGGTGAGAAGCGGCGCGCGGGCACGAATTGGCCCTGTGCGTTTTCCTCGAAAATGATGTCGCCGCTGAGGTCGCGCAGCGGCGTTTCCAGCACGTCGAAAATGAATTCCGGCCGCGTCGTCCCGCACGCCGGGCAGCCGCCGAGCTCGGTGCCGAAATGCTGCTCGTGCTCGGCTTTCGCGAAGTATTCGAGCATCTCGTGCGGCGTGCCGAAGAAGACGAGCTTGCCGCCTTTATCGAGCAGCATCGCCTTTGAAAACATCTGGAAAAGCTTCGAGGTCGGCTGATGGATCGTGACGAGGACGATCTTGTTGTGGGCCATCGAACGGATGATCTCGATGACGTGCTCGCTGTCTTTCGAGCTGAGTCCGCTGGTCGGTTCGTCGAACAAAAACACGTCCGCCGAGCTGATCATATCGAGCCCGATGTTCAGCCGTTTGCGCTCGCCGCCGGAGAGCCGCTTTTTCATCGGCGGACCGACGATCGAGTCGCGGCGCTCGCTGAGTCCGAGCTCGACGAGCTTCCCCTCGATCCGCCGCGAGCGGTCGCGTGAGGAGAGATGCGGCGAGCGAATGGCGGCGGCGAATTCGAGGTTTTCCTCGATCGTCAGATGCTCGTCGAACGCGTCGTCCTGCGGGATGTAGGAGACGAAGCGTTTGAGAGCGTCGAGGTTCGCGTAGAGCGGCTGGCCGTTGAGTAAAGTGTCGCCGCTCGTGGTCTGGAGCTGGCCCGCCATCGCGCGCAGGAGCGTCGATTTTCCCGAGCCGCTCGCGCCCATCACGCAGACCATTTCGCCGCGGCTGACGTTGAAGGAAATGCCATCGAGGCTGGTGTCGTTGCGCCGGAAAGAATGCGAGACGTCGCGCAGTTCGAGGTTCGAAATGATGTTCCGCTCCTCCTCGATGATCCGCTCGGAAAAGTTGCACCGGAGCACTTGGCCGGTGTCGATGCGGATGATGTCGCCGTCCTTCAGCTCGACCGTATTTTTCACCGCGACCTCGCCGACGAGAATCGGCCGGTCGGCCTGCACGACTTCGAGTTTGCCGACCTTTGCCTCGTAGTTGCAGAGGATTTTTAGCAGCACCTCGCCGCTCGTTCCCGGTGAAAGGAGGATGTCATCGACATCGAGCAGGGACGGGTTGTTCGAGACGAGGTAGCTCGATTTGTAAGCCTTGAGTTGGAACCGCCCGCCGAGGGCCCGCGCGCGCCGGCGGAGCTCGCTCAACGGCAGCTCCGAGTCGTTGTGAAAAACGATGCGGTCATCCAGCGTCGCCTCGACGGCCTTGCCCGCGCGGAGCGCCACGCCATTCAGCAGCGCATCGACCTCTTTCAACGCGCGGACCTGCACCTTCAGCCCGAACTTGATCTCGAGCACCGACTCGCGCGTCTTCACCTTTTCGAGCTGCACCTCATCGTTCGCATCGACGCTGAGAAAGACCTGCGTCAGCGAGACGTTCTTCTTCGCGTTGAAATAATACGCGAGGTCTTGATACGTGAGCACCTGCTCGCCGAGCACGATCCGCTGGCCCGCGTAAATCCGGCAAAACGCATTCGGCCCGAGCGGTCGTCCGCGGACGACAATCCCTTTCGAGCTCTGATTTTTGAGCAGGATCAAATCGTGGTAGCGAAAGGCCACGAGCCGCTCTTCGCCGGCGAGCCCTTTTAATTTCACATCCGCCGCGCGCGTCGCGCCGAAAGTCAGCGCTTCGAGAGGCGACTGCCCGTGCTGATAAACCGACTTGTCCGACTCCTCCGTCGCGTTGAGTTGATAGACGATGTCGATCGCCTGCGCCGCCATCCCGAGCTGCGCCATGAAGCCGTAGTAGGCCACGACCTGCTGCTGATCGAGCCCCGCTTTCGAGATCAAATCGTAGAGCTGCACGCCGAGCATGATCTTGCGTTCGCTGGTCAGCCGCTCCGCGAGTTTCACCGACATCGCCCCGAGATCCTGCTGCTCGTTCAGCGCCTGGCGGAAGAGTTTCCTCAGCTCGGAATAGACCGCCTCCGGGTAGTCGTAGCGCAGAAATCCGAGCGACGAATCGATCTCTTCCTCCAGCACATCGCCCACTCCGGATTTGGAAAAAGCGGCGAGCACCTGAATCAAAAGTGGCAGCAAATTCGGCCCTTCCGTGACCGACCGCGGCCGGCGCAAAAGCCGGCGTCCGAAATTCTTCGCCATCCGGCGAGCCTTGTGCGCGAGCGGGTTCGCCTGCAGCCGCTCGCGGAAATGCTCAGTCAAACCGAATTTCAAAATGCTCATCAAAAAGGCCGGCGGAAGTGGCGGAGGAAAACGTAGAAGCGGCGGTTGAAGTTGTCGATAGATCGGCTGCCGTGGCGGCTGCGCGCTCCGATCTTCCGCCTGCATTGCGCCCGAAATTTCTTCTGATACCTTCCCGTCCCCTTTTAAGTTCGACCTTTCATTTATGGCTCAACCCGAAAACCGCAGTCCCAAAGGCACGCGCCCGCCGCCCGCGCAGGATCCGAATTTCAACTGGCGCGGACTGATCCTTTTCGCGCTGGCCATCGCGCTCATCGGCGGCGCGTTTTTTGTGAAAGGCGGCGGCATCGGAAATGTGCGCCAGCTCTCGATCTCGGAGCTGCTCGAGCAGATCGATCAGGGGCGTGTGGACAAAAAATCTGTCGAGCTCGTGACCGAGCAGGGCAGCGCGACCGACTACATCAAAGGCACCGTGAAAGACGCCGCCGATGCGCAAGCGGTGCCGTTCCGGACAACGGTGAATCTGACCTTCAACAAGAAACTGCAGGAGGACCTGCTCGAACGCGGCATCCGGCCAAAAGAGACCTCGGACGACCACATGCTCGCCTCCGCGCTGCTCGGTTTCCTGCCGATCGCGCTATTCCTGATCATCCTCTATTTCTTCTTCCGGCAGCAAATTCGGATGGCCGGAAAGGGCGCGCTGAACTTCGGCAAGAGCAAGGCCAAGATGCTCGCGCGGGACAAAAACAAGATCACTTTCAAAGAGGTCGCCGGCGTCGAGGAGGCGAAAGAGGAGGTCGAGGAAATCGTCGATTTCCTGAAAGATCCGAAGAAATTCCAGAAGCTCGGCGGGCGCATTCCGAAAGGCGTTTTAATGATCGGACCTCCCGGCACCGGCAAGACGTTGCTCGCCCGCGCGATCGCCGGCGAGGCGGACGTGCCGTTCTTTTCGATCAGCGGTTCGGACTTCGTCGAGATGTTCGTCGGCGTCGGCGCGAGCCGCGTGCGGGACATGTTCGAGCAGGGGAAAAAGTCCGCGCCGTGCATCATTTTCATCGATGAAATCGACGCCGTCGGCCGGCATCGCGGACACGGGATGGGCGGCGGTCACGACGAGCGCGAGCAGACGCTGAATGCGCTGCTCGTCGAGATGGACGGCTTCGACACGCAGGAAGGCGTGATCATCATTGCGGCGACGAATCGCCCCGACGTGCTCGACCCGGCGTTACTGCGCCCGGGCCGTTTCGACCGGCAGATCACCGTCAATCTGCCCGACGTGAAAGGCCGCGAGGAGATCCTCAAAGTTCACGCGAAAAAGGTGAAAGTCGCCGAGGGGACCGACCTCGCCGTCGTCGCCCGCGGCACGCCTGGATACAGCGGCGCGGAGCTCGCGAATGTGATCAACGAAGCCGCGCTGCTCGCGGCCCGAAAAGGCCTCAAAGTGATCAGCCTGCCGGAGTTCGAAGAAGCCCGCGACAAGGTCCGCTGGGGCCGCGAACGCCGCAGCCTGGCGATCAGCGAAAAGGAAAAAGAGAACACCGCGTATCACGAGGCCGGGCACGCGCTCTTGCTCGAGTTGCTCGAACACACCGAGCCGCTGCACAAGGTCACAATCATCCCGCGCGGGCCTTCGCTCGGGTCCACGATGTGGCTGCCGGAAGAGGACAAATACAACATGCGCAAGAAGGAGCTCATCGACAGCTTGTGCGTCACGATGGGCGGGCGCGTGGCGGAGGAAATCATCTTCGGCGACGTGACGAGCGGGGCGCGTGGCGACATCAAGCAGGCGACCGGCATGGCCCGCAAAATGGTCTGCGAATGGGGCATGAGCGAGAAGCTCGGCATGGTCGAATACGGCGAGCACGACGACTACGTCTTCCTCGGCCGCGAGCTCAGCAAAGCGCGCGATTACAGCGAAGCGACCGCGCAGGAAATCGACCGCGAAGTCCGCAAACTCTGCGACGACGCGTATGCCCGCGCGAAAGAACTGCTCAACAAAAATCGCGAGCGCCTCGAAACGATCGCGAAAGCGCTGCTCGAATTCGAGACGCTCGATGGCGCGCAAATCCGCGACATCATTCAGTTTGGCCAAATGAAAAACCCACCCTCCGCGCCAACCCCGCGCGCCGGCAGCGAGCCGCCAGCGGTCAAGCAACACGAGCCCGGAACCACGCTGGCCCCGGATTACCCGACGGGTTTGACCGAGGCGCCTGCGTAGCCCGTCGCGGAGATTTTACAAAACGAAAGAGCCGCTCGCGACCCGGGCGGCTTTTTCCGTTTTCGGGGCGCATCCGCAATCGTCGTCATCCTGAGCGAAGTGGAGCGCCAGCGGAACGCCGTCGAAGGACCTCTTGCTTTTCCCCCTCTTCGAGACGCGCGCGCAACATCGGGAGAAAAGTAAGAGGTCCTTCGACTCCGCTGCGCTGCGCTCAGGATGACCGGAGGCTTTGATCGCCGCGCGGCGCAAGTCAGTCCGCCAGCGGCCTGCTGCGGCGTCCGCGGCCGGGCGGAAAGACCGCCCTTTTCCGGCAGGGCCGGGCCAGCAGACGCTGGAGGATCGAGGGCGTCTCGGGCGACGACGGGTCGTCAGCGGCTTTCACCGCGGGCGGCAGCGAAATTTTGAGGGCGCGCGTCGATCTCATGCCGGGCGCAATGGAATCGCTGAACCTCTCGGGCGTCCAGCCGACATCTCGCCGAAAAGATCTGTCGGACGACCACGCAAACGCGCCCTCACATCGCCCCGCTCGTGATCACCGCCCAATTCCGCCGCACGTATCCCACGCCGGAGTAGAGCGTCAGCACGAGCACCACGGCGATCAGCAGCGGGCCGCCGAAATGCCACGCATTCCCCCACAGTGTCCCGATGGAAAACCAGCCCGCGCGCTGCATCTCCGAGAGCGAGAGCAGCGCGAGAAAGTAGAGCACGCAGATGATCTGCCACGCTGTCTTGTGCTTGCCCATTTTGTCGGCGGAAAGGACCACGCCCTTGCTCAGCGCGAGCAGCCGCATTCCCGTGATCAGGAATTCCCGGCTGATGATCACGATCACCGCCCAGCTCGGGATCGCGTGCTCCGGGATCAGGCAGATGAACGCCGCCGCCATCATGATCTTGTCCGCCAGCGGGTCCATCAGCCGGCCGAAATCCGTCTCCAGCTTCCGCCGCCGCGCGATCTCGCCGTCGAGGTAGTCGGTAATGCTCGCGGCGATGAACAGCAGCAGCCCCGCCGTGTAACCCCAGGCCCAACTCATCGCCGCGGGAAGTTCCGCGCCCTCCACCACGCGCCACGCCGAAGTCATCGCCGCGACGAAGAAGGCCGTCAGGAGCAGGCGCGCGACCGTGAGCCGATTCGGCAGATTCATCGCGCGCGGTCGGAAGACAGGCGTCCCGCCGGTCCGGCGGGCAGTGGCACGGCTGGCGGGACGCCTGCCTTCCAACTTGAATTCACGTTTGCCATCGCGCGCACTCTGGGCCTAGCCTCCGCGCCCTTCCAAACGGAAAATCCAAAAATCGCCCACACCATTTATATGAGCAACACCGCCACCTGTGATATCGGCCTGATCGGCCTCGCCGTGATGGGCGAAAACCTCGTCCTCAACATGGAGTCGAAAGGCTTCACCGTCGCCGTTTACAACCGCACCACGGCCGTCACCGAGAAATTCGGCGCGGGCCGCGGCGCTGGGAAAAACTTCGTCATCGCCAAGACGCTCGAGGAGTTCGTCGGCGCGCTGAAGACCCCGCGGAAAGCGCAGATCATGGTCAAAGCCGGCGCGCCCGTGGACGCCGTCATCGAGCAACTCATCCCGCTCCTCGAGCCCGGCGACATCATCATCGACGGCGGCAATTCCCTCTGGACCGACACGCAGCGCCGCGAAAAATATCTCAAGGAAAAGGGCATCCATTTCTTCGGCGTCGGCGTCTCCGGCGGCGAAGAAGGCGCGCTGAAAGGCCCGTCGATCATGCCCGGCGGCTCGGCCGAAGGCTGGAAATCCATCGCCCCGATCTACACCAGGATCGCCGCCATCGCCGAGGGCGAGCCGTGCTGCCGCCACATGGGCCCCGACGGCGCGGGCCATTACGTTAAAATGGTCCACAACGGCATCGAGTACGGCGACATGCAGCTCATCTGCGAAGCCTACGCCATCCTCAAGGCCACCATCGCCCCCACCGCCGAGGAGTTCGCGCAGATCTTCTCCGACTGGAACGCAGGCGAACTCAACAGTTTCCTCATCGAGATCACCGCCAACATCTTCACCAAAAAAGACGCCGAGACCGGCCAGCCCCTCGTCGAGCTCATCCTCGATAAAGCCGGCCAGAAAGGCACCGGCAAATGGACCGTCGGCCACTCCATCGAAATGGGCGTGCCGCTCAGCGTCATCGGCAGCGCCGTCGAAGCCCGCATCCTCTCCTCGATGAAAGACGAGCGCGTCGCTGCCAGCGACTCCCTTCCCGGCCCTGTCGCCGCACCGTTCACCGGCGACCGCACCGCCTTCATCGCCGCCGTCCGCGACGCCCTCTACGCGAGCAAGCTCATCAGCTACGCCCAAGGCTTCGTGCAGCTCGGCGTCGCCGGAAAGCTCTACGACTGGCCCCTGAACTTCGGCGACATCGCCAGCATCTGGCGCGGCGGCTGCATCATCCGCGCCAGCTTCCTGAACCACATTACCGAGGCATACCGCCGCGATCCCGCGCTGAAAAACCTCATCCTCGACCCCTTCTTCCGCGACATCATCCTCCGCACCCAAGCCAACTGGCGCCTCGCCATCCAGACCGCCATCGGCGCCGGCGTCGCCGTCCCCGCCTTCTCCGCTGCCCTCGCGTATTTCGACAGCTACCGCCAGGCCCGCCTCCCCGCGAATCTGTTGCAAGCCCAGCGCGACTACTTCGGCTCCCACACCTTCGAGCGCATCGACAAGCCCGGCGGCGGCTTCACCCACTTCGACTGGATCGGCTGAGCCGCCCTTCCATTCCAGTGAAAAAAGGCACGTCCCCGCAAGGGGCCTCGCCCTTTCTACGTCCGGCGCTCCGCCGATGATGGCGGGCGACGGAAGGGGTCATTCCATTCCGAACGTCCGCTCAGGACAACCAAGAAAGAGCTGCGGCGTGATGTTCAAAGACGAAACCCTAGCATCGCGTTCACGATATGTCGTGACATAACGCTCTGACGCTGCCAAGGCGAGCGCATGGCCAGACCCATTGCTCGTTTCACCATCGATCCGCAA
>JAYVPW010000161.1:0-15697 GCA_043777315.1 Spartobacteria bacterium
ACGATTGGCTGGCCTCCAAAATCTACCTCGACATGAACCCTTCCATCCCGCCCTCCGTCTGACCCACACTCAATTTACAGAAAATCATTTGCGCCGCCCCACGCGGCGGCATCGAACGTCGAAAACCAGTCACGAAAAGACAAAAGCTCATCCCGGGAAAGCTTACTCACCGCATTTTCGATTTCGTGGACGGTGCTCATGTCGGAAGTGTAAACCGCTCCGATCGCCGGGCCAAGCGCACAAGCGCCGAACGCCTCTCCCCTGACCTTCAGACTCCCAAACCCTGCAGACAACGTCCTGAGCCGCAACAGTTAGCCGTTTGCTTGAATAATAGACACGACTTCATCCGTAATCCTCTTGAGCGACTCGGCACGAAGCACACCGACCTCGGAGACGAAGAGACTCTCGTGCGCGGTAAAAAGCTTGGCTGGTCGCGCGTAGCTGATGAGCCGAAGGCCGCCCTGCTCGAAATCGGCGTCCGTGAGTTCCACGGCGCGAGCGTCCGCATACGCCTTGCTTGTGACCTGACAGAGAATCCAGTCGCCGCGCTCCGCAGCCGCGAGCACCACCGCTGGACGGCGCTTGGACTGCGACAGGTCCGAGAACGGAAACGGAACGAGGACTACTGACCCTGCTGCAGGTGTGCCCATGCGGTGTCCTCCTCGGGTCGGCTCCAGTCCTCGGCCAGAGATGCCTCGCTCAGAAGCGCCATCTCGTGAGCCTCAGACGGCTCGTCGGCCAAAATCGTGACCAGCGCCCGGTGGCGGCGGTCGAGATGGAGCGGTTCGAGCAGGCGCACTGCGCCGCGCTCGTCCACGATGGCTTCGACGGTCTGAATCATGGGCGAAGAGTACGCTCTGCCGATTTCAGGGCAAGCGCACAGAAGTGCCTGACGCTCCCCTCCCCCCTTAGCTCCAGCCTCCCAAGCACTGCGGACAAGTTACTGAGGCGCGGCAGGCAGGCCCTCACCGGCTCCTTCCTCGGTGCCCACTTTTCCCAACGCATCCCCCAGCGCCGCGTCCGCCAACTCATCACCGCCATCGGCCTCACCCTCTCCGCCGCCCTCTTCTGCCGCCAACTCGCGCGGTGAGTCGCGCTGCCTTCATGCAAAGTTTGCCAGTTGGGAGAAACGCCACACCGACCTCGACGGCAACCTTTCCCAGCCTATGCTCGCGCGTCCCTTCCCCAGCTTCCACTCGATGACATGCCTTATGAATTTCACGACACCTCCCATGTCGAAAAGCGGGCGCGCGAACGGGACTTCACCGTCGAACAGGCCCAGCTCACCGTCAGCGAGCCCGGCTCCATCCTCAAGACACCGCCCCGCCGCGGCAATCATGGCGGGATGCTCTGGTTGTTCTTTCGCGTCTTTGGGACTAGAACCCTAGTCGTCGTCGCCGAAATCAAAAAACATGAGTGCTGGATCATCACCGGATACTGGGTTTAGCGGTCTGAAGGGCTTCGTCATCCCCATCACCGAGCCGCCGGTCGTGGAGATCGATACCGAAGCCACCGCTGCCTACATTCGTCTCCGCGAGACCAAGGTCGCCCACACCGAGCCCTTCGCTTCCGATCTCGGCTTCGTCATGCTCGACTTCGATGCCGACGGCCACGTGGTCGGGATCGAAATCGTCGGCCAACAAGAGTTCAGCATCCGCGAACTCATCAAGCACGTCCCCGTCGAAACCACCGACGCCATCCTCGCCCGCACCCGCTACGTCGCGGCGGACTTGCAGGCGGCGTAGGTACGTGGAGGGAGAATGGCTTCCAACGCAGAGACTCAGGCATTGCTCGAAAAGGCTCTGCATCATGTGCTCGCCGAACAATCGAGAGTGCTCCTGCACACGAAGAGCAGTTTAATGATCCGGGAGGCGAAGGAGCTGGGTGATCTGGCATCGGCGACGTGGAAGCTTCTTTCCCAAGGCATGCACAAGGTTCGGTGTATTGACTCTCTTATCGCACAAGCACGAAATATCGAAAACGCCATCGACGATATTACTCAGGCAAATTGGTTTTACTTGGATATATCGGTGAGCACGATATATGAACGCACTGCCGAGTCTTTTGCACTTAGGCCTGTCGAGAAAGAGCTGGGATTAAAGGCTGCAATTTTGGTTAGAAATCATTTTCACAACTTGCGAATTTTGTTACTTGAGCAACTACTCGGGGCGCGGATGCTTATTAATAACAACGACTACGGCACAGAGTGCGAAAGAGTTTGGCAACAGTTTTTTCAGCGGGAACTTGGGCCAGACTTCCGCGTCCTTCACGGTGGGCATATCATAGACTACGCGGGCAATGACGCAAATGCCCAAATCGACCTTGTAGTAGTTTCGGCCGACGCGCACGTAATCACTCCAAGCGGATCCGACGGAGGGAAGGTAAATGTACTGTGCGACCAAGTAATCGCTGCGATTATGACCACCTCTAACCTCCATCCTTCCAAACTTCGCGAGGACTGGCTGAAGCTTGAAAGGATTTCTGGGCTGTTCAAGTTCACTGATGACTTTCCTGAAGGAAAGGAGCAAGCGTGGCCTCTTTGCTATGTGATTGCGAGCCAATCTGTGCCGTTGCCGAAACTGGTTGATCAGTGGCTGGAAACCGTAAAAGAATCCGCCGAATCAAAATTTATTCCTCAGTTCATAATAGCTTTAGATTCTGGTTATTTGTATTCGGGAGCAACCTCGTGGCCTCGTCCCAGATATCCGAGGAACTATGTCAACCGCGATCAAGTTGTGAAAGAAGAGGGTATTTACGCGGGACTTGGGATTGCATGGATGGTTACTCAGATTCGTGCTCGGGCAAAGCTGCTGCAGAATAAAAATCATCGGACCATTGCTCGCTTCACAAAGCTCTTAGATGACGCGACTTTAAAGTCAGCAACTCCAGCCACATGGTCCCCGCGATTCGATACGTTTGGAAGCACTCGGCCAATCGAAGGGGTATTCCACTGGGGCAGTATCTCGCAATGGATTCATAATAGGCTGTTTTTATGCTCGTTGGCGAAGGCTACGCCGGACAACCCAGAAGCATTCGCTCACATCGTCGCGGATGGTGCAGATGTCACAAAAATACCTTTTCACGAACTTCACAATCACCTTCGATGGTTTAGCCACGAAACACAACGCAGCGAGGGCGGTATTCTCGTCTTCCAAGAGTGGAAGAAACACTCAGATGCAGCCGGGGCATATTCGAGGTCAGACGCCGTTTTTGATGCAAATACTGGCGAGGAGTTCCCGAGCGTAAGCGCTTGGGACGGCAAAGAGATTAGTGATCTAAAGTGTCTTATCGAAATCTCTCCAACAAGTAGGGAATAAAGAAAAGAAAAGGGGTCAGGCGATGCGACGGAGGAACTACGGGATGCGGAGGATCAGGCGCACGGCGTCGAGGCGGAGGCGGGCGGAGGTGATGGCGTCGTGCAGGTCGGACTTTTGCTTTTTCGCGGCGGCGATCTCGTCGGGGCGGACGTGGTCGTTCACTTCGCGGAGGGTTTCGAGGCGGTCGATTTCGTCCTGAAGTTGCGCGCGCATCCGGGATTCGGCGGCTTCGACGAGCGCGGCCATCTTTTCGGCGGCGAATTCCTGCGCCTTGGCCAGCATGGCGGGGAGCACCTTTTTTTTCACGGAGCCTTTGTCGAGGAGGTGGAAGACGTTGCCCTTTTCCAGCTTCGCCCCGGCGAGCTCGGCGTCGTCGGAGAGGTCGGCCATCGCGTGATCGACGACGACGCGCAGCGGGGTCGCCGGGAGGAAGCGATCGACGTGGAGCGAAGCCGGCGCGACGCACTCGACGAGCGCATAGACTTCGAGCAGCACCGCGTCTTTTCCCGGAGCTTTCCAGACGCCGAAGGCCGAGTTGCCCGCCTCGCTGCCGAGCAGGAGATCGAGCGACGCGCGGACGATCGGATGATCCCAGCTCATGAAGCCGAGGTCTTCGCGGCTGAGCGCGCGCGTGCGATCGAGCGTGACGGAGATGCCGTCTTCCGGCAGCGCGGGGAAGGCCTCGGTGATCAGGTGGCCGGGCTTAATGAGGAAGGTGCGGCTGCCGAGTTCTTCGACGTGGACGCCGAAGTGGTCGAAGAGCTCGACGAAGAATTCCTCGAAGACCACCGCCGCATCGAGCTCGCGGATCTTCCCGATGACCTCCGCCGCCTGCTCGGGCCGGCACGAATTTAACTCGAGGAGGCGGTCGTGGCCGCGCTCGAGTTTCTTCACGACGGTGGCGCGGAGGTCGCGCGAGCGGGCGATGAACGCGGCGAGCTTTTTCGCGTCGTGCTTCGTCACCAGCCCCGACAAATCCGCGGCCAGCGCGGCGACGATCTCGGCGGCGCCGTGCAGGTTCTTTTCAAAGGCGTTGAGGCCTTCGTGATACCAGCGCGCCATCACTTCCGACTCGGTGCCGGGAAAATACGGGACGTGAATTTTGATCAGCGCGGTCTGCCCGATGCGGTCGAGGCGGCCGATGCGCTGTTCGAGGAGTTCCGCGTTTTCCGGCAGGTCGAAAAGGACGAGGTGATGCGCGAATTGGAAGTTGCGCCCTTCGCTCCCGATCTCCGAGCAGATCAGGATTCGCGCGCCATCGGCCTCGGAAAAATAGGCGGCGTTCCGGTCGCGCTGGAGCAGCGTGAGGCCTTCGTGGAAAAGGCCGGCGTTCACGTTTAACTCGCGCTGGAGTCGCGCGTGGATGTCCTCGGCCAGCTCGCGAGTGCGGCAGATGAGGAGGACTTTTTCCTCGCGCAATTCTTTCAGCAGCCCGACGAGCCATTTCACTTTCGCATCGATCGGCCCGGTCTTGCCGACCTCGATCGGGGCGAGCCGCGCCTGGCGTTCCGGGAAGCCGGAGAGCGCGGCGCGCGTGTTGCGGAACATCACGCGGCCGGTGCCGAATTCATCGACGAGCCCCGCGACCAGCCGCGCCCGCGCGCTTTCGTCGCCGCCGACGAGCTCTTCGTAATGCTTCCGCACCCGCGCCGATTTTTTCGCGAAGAGGCTGCGATCCTTGGCGGCAAGCGGCTTCGCGGCCAGCAGCCGGTCCACGGTCTGGGCGACTTGTTCGTATTGCTCCGACTCTTCGAGGAAGCGCGCGAGGCTGCCGTAGCGGTCGGGATCGAGCAGCCGCAGCCGCGCGAAGTGCCCCTCGGGTCCGAGCTGTTGCGGGGTCGCGGTGAGGAGCAGAAGGCCGGGCGTTTTCGCCGCGAGCGCCTCGACGAGGCGATACTGCGGGCTCGCGTTTTCGGGGCTCCATTCGAGGTGATGCGCTTCGTCGCAAACCAGCAAATCCCAGCCGGCAGAAAGCACCTGCGCGGCGCGTTCGCGATTCTCCGAGAGGAAGGAAAGGCTGCAAATCACGAGCTGCGAATCGAGGAAGGGATTGCCGTCCGGATCGTGCATCTGGATCGACTCGCAACGCTCCTCGTCGAAGAGGCTGAAGAGCAGATTGAAGCGCCGCAGCATTTCCACGAACCACTGATGAATCAGCGGCTCCGGCACGAGAATCAGCACGCGTGCGGCGCGTCCGGTGAGGTGCAGGCGGGTGAGGATCAGGCCGGCTTCGATGGTCTTTCCGAGACCGACTTCATCCGCGAGCAAGACGCGCGGAACAAGGCGGGAAGCCACTTCGCGGGCGATGAACATCTGGTGCGGGATGAGATCCACGCGTCCGCCGACAAACCCGCGCACCGGCGATTTGGCGATCTCGCTGCGGCGATGCAGCGCCGCGACGCGGAGGTCGAAGGTCGGCAAATCATCCACCTGCCCGGCGAGCAAACGCTCCTCGGGTTTGCTGAAACTGATCGTGTCCGAGAGTTCCGCCTCGGCGATTTCGCGCGTGCCGCAGAGGTAGATGAACAACCCCTTTCGCACCTCGACCGAATCGACGGCGAGATCTTCGCCGGAGTGGAGTTTGATCTTGTCGCCGTCCTTGAATTCGACGCGCCGAAGCGGTGCGGTTTTGAGCGCGTATTGCCGCTGCTCATTCGCCGCCGGGAAGTGCAGCTCGACGCGCCCGAACTCGGCTTTTAACACGATGCCAAGCCCGAGCTCCGGCTCGCTGTCGCTGACCCACCGCTGACCTGGAACTGGCAGAATGTTGCTCATTTAAAAAAGGGCGCGGAGCCTAGCAGCGTCCCGGAGTCGGGCAAATGGAAAGCGCCTGAGCGGCGCGGAGGCCAATCGTCGTCATCCTGAGCGCAGCGCCAGCGGAGTCGAAGGACCTCTTACTTTTCCCGGGGAGGGTGCGCAGGGCGGAGAGTTGTAGGGCGACCGCTTCGGTTGCCCAAGGGCAGGCGGAGCGCCCGCCCTACAATCGTTTTCCACGACTCGCACGCGCAGGGCGGAGGGGGAAAAGTAAGAGGTCCTTCGACTGCGTTCCGCGGGCGCTCCACTTCGCTCAGGATGACGACGATGGACGTGCATCGCACGCCTCACGACTGCTCGGGCTTCCTCGCCTCGACGTACGCGAGCTGCAAACTGGCGAGCGCGCTGGCGAGGATTTGCTGCTCGCTGGCGTTGAGATTGCCGGCGGTTTTCTCCCGGATCATCGCGAGCTGATCGATGAAGACTTTACCGAGCGTCAGGTTCTTCGGCGGGGCATTTTGCGGCGCGTTCGGATGCCTGCCGAGCGCGAGCAGCGCCTGCTGCTGTTGCATCATGACGAACTGGATGAAGACAGGCGTGGTCGCGCCGGATTCGGTGCTGGTTTGGACTTCGGGCATGGCGGGGAATTTAGGATTTAGGATTTACGATTTACGATTTAGGACTGCGGCCCGCTTCTTTTCACAAATCCTAAATGCCCCATCGCAAATGCTAAATCCCTCCAAATTCCTCGCGCTCGTTTTTGCTCTCACCCTCGCTGCCGCGCCGATGCGCGCGCATGAAGCGACGGTCGAGATGGCTCAGGCGGCCAACAACCTTCTCGTGACGCTGACGCCGGAACAGAAGGCGAAGGCGGTGTTCGATTTCAAGGACACGGAGCGGGCGAACTGGCACTTCATTCCGCGGGTGCGGAAGGGTTTGCCGTTGAAGGAAATGACGCCCGAGCAGCGGTTGCTGGCGGAGGCGCTGCTGGCCACCGGGCTGAGCCACACGGGCTACAGCAAGGCGATGTCGATCATGAGTTTGGAGGCGGTGTTGAAGGAGTTGGAGAAGGCGAAAACGGGCGGCGCGGTGCGCGATCCCGAGATGTATTTCGTCTCGATCTTCGGTGCGCCGGGGACGAAGGAGCCGTGGGGATGGCGGCTCGAGGGACATCATTTGTCGCTGAATTTCACGGCCGCGGATGACGCCGCGCCGTCGATGACGCCCTCCTTTTTCGGAACGAATCCAGGCGAAGTCCGCGAGGGACCGCGGACGGGGACGCGCATTCTTTCCAATGAGGAAGAGCTCGGGCGGGCGCTCGTGAAGTCGCTGAACGCGGAGCAGAAGAAGGCGGCGATTTTGCCGATCGAAGCGCCGAAGGAGATCATCAACGACCCGAAACGGACGGACCTGACGAAGCCGGAAGGTGTGGCGCAGAGCGCGCTCACGGCGGAGCAAAGCGCGCAATTGGTGGCGCTGATCAAGGTCTATCTCGACCGGCATCGGCCCGATGTCGCGACGGCGGATTGGGCGAAGATCGAGAAGGCGGGGCTGGGGAAGATTCAGTTCGCGTGGGCGGGCGGGCTGGAGCGCGGGGAGCCGCATTATTACCGCGTGCAGGGGACGACTTTCATCCTCGAGTACGACAACACGCAGAACGATGCGAACCACGTTCACAGCATCTGGCGTGACCTCGAGCACGACTTCGGCGGCGACCTGCTGAAGGCGCACTACGAGCAGTCGCACGCGAAGTAGGCCAGCGCGGCGGAGCTGAGTTCCGGGTAGCGCACTCGTCCCGAGTGCTGGTCGAGGCGTCCCGCCTCGACGAACTTTTGACGACGCGCGGTTCGGAAGGAAGACTCGGAGATAACGAAAGTTCGTTTCGGCGGGACGCCGAAACCAGCACTCGAGACGAGTGCGCTACCCGGAATCCGGCCTCCAGGCTCTCTACTTTTCGCAACCGCAGCCGGTCCCGCAGCCGCCAGCGTCCGGGGCGGGAGCGGCGGCGCGGACTTGCAGGTCGATGCCTTGGAACGCGATTTGATCGCGCACCATTTTGAGGAGGTTGCGAGTCATTGCGTCGGGCGCGGTGGCGCAGTCTAGCTGGATGCGGAGAGGCTTGCCGGCGAGCGCGGGATAGGCGTCCTCCATTTCGCCGTCGAGGGCGAACGAGAGGTAGGCGTTGAGCTTTTCCTGGAGCTGGAAGAGCTGCAATTCCGAGCCGTCCCACGGGCGGGGCTCGACCATGAGGAGGGTGATTTCGCCGGTCGCGGGATCTTGCGTGAGGGCGTCGATGACGCCGGCGTGCTCGACGCCGCGGGGCGGCGGGACGGGCGCGGATTCGGCGGGCGAGGAGAGTGAAGTGGCGGGCTGCGTCATGGAATGGTGCGCGGAATTAAAGCATCACTTTTTCGCAAGAAAACCCTGGCTCTCCAGCCACTCGGCGAACCGGTCCGGCCAGCCCGCGAGCGGACCGGTCATCCCCGCGCGCAGGCCGAAGCCGTGACCGCCGCTCGCGTAGATGTGCAGCTCGGCGGACGCGCCGATACGTTTGAAGCGCAGGTACGTTTCGGCGAGGCCGTCCGAGATGTCCTTTCGATCGTTCATCGAGCAGGCGAGAAAGGCGGGCGGCGCGCCTTTCTCCGGCTGGATGTCGCCGGACCGGCCGGGGTAGATGAGCGCTTGAAAAGCAGGCCGCGAATTCTGCCGATCGATGGCGTCCGGCGCGTCGGATTTCCCCTCGCCCGGCCGCATCGCAGACAACGCGACGAGCTCCCCGCCGGCGGAAAAGCCGATCGCCCCGAGTCGCGCGGGATCGATGCCCCACTCGCCGGCGCGCGAACGGATGAGCCGCAGCGCGCGCTGTGTGTCGGGGAGCGCGTCGCCTTCGATCGTGTAAGTCGAGCCCTCCTCGCGCGCCAGCCGATGCTTCAGCACAAACGCCGCGATGCCGCGCTCCGCCAGCCATTGCGCGACGTTGCAGCCCTCGTGATCGACGCAAAGTTTGCTGTGCCCGCCGCCGGGGATCACGAGCACGGCGGCGCCGTTGGCCTTCTCTTTCGCGGGAAGGAATGGCGTGATCGACGGCTTGTGGATCGACGAGACGCTGCGCTCGCCACTGCCGGAAGTGACGACTTTCTCCGCCCCATCTTTTCCCTCCGAACCCGGCGCCCCGCCCGGCCACAAAACAATTTCCGCGTGATCGTCGGCAGCAATGGCACCCACCGACGCGAGACAGAAAAGCAGGAGCGGGAGAATTTTCATCCCGGCGACTTACCCGCCATGCGGCGAAAGCGCGAGCGCAACGAATTCGCCCGACTGGCGCGAGATCAGCTACCCCTCGATCGTCGGATTATCGATCCCCAACGCTCCGGCCAGGTCGGTGAAGTGCTCCTGTTCCTGCGTGATGATCCGGCGCAAGACCTCGCTGATGCCGAACTCGCCCATCGCTTCCGCCTGCCGGATGCGCTCGCGGTAATTGGTGATCGTCTCCTGCTCGTTCGCGAGGTCGAAGCGCAGCATGTCCTCCGCTTTTTCGGACATCTTGACCGGCCTCGGCTCGGTCACCGGCGTGCCATTCAGGTAGTCAATTTGTTTCGCGATGAGGATCGCGTGGGCGAGCTCCTCGCCGGCGTGGACCTCCAATTCGCGCGCGATGTCCGTGAACTGCGCGCCCTTCATCGTCTGGCTGTAAATGACGTAGGCGATGATCGCCTGATACTCGCGGGCGAGGTCTTCGTTGAGCAATTCGATCATCTTCTCGCGGCTGATGGGGTCGTCGGTAGTCATGCCTTCAAATCGCAGCGATCCCGCGCGCTGGCCCCCTGTTTATCCGATTTCGTCGGAGGGAACAAAGCGCGGGGTCACGACGGCGCGATCGTGCCGAGCGCTTCCTGCATGCGGACCTTGTCGCCGGCAAACATCAGCGCCGACCGCACGGAAAGCCGCCCGCACTCGACGAAGCGCAGCAACGCTCTCTCGAAGGCGGGCATGGTGTCGATGAGGGTGATTTTCCGCGACAACGGGGAAGGCAGTGTGGCGTCGGAGAAGTGAGTGAGCTCATTCATGGCAGTAAAAATTTCGCGCAGCGTGTTGATGGCAGCAGCCTCGCCGGGCGTGGTTTGAGCACGCGTCGTTCCCTGCGGGTGGCGCGATCCCGCGAAACATTTTTTGCTTCTGTCAGCTCTGTGACATAACTCGCCGCGATGTCCGCGAAGAATCCTGTCGATCATTTCAGCCAGGTGCTCGTCAAGGAATTGGCGGGCATCAAGCAGGCTGCGGAGGAGCGCCGCGTCCCGGCGGGCGAGGTCATTTTTCGGGAAGGCGACACGGGCGACGGGCTCTACGTCGTGGAGGAGGGGCGGGTGGAAATCACGGCGCAGGTGACCCCCGAGGAACGGCGCGTCCTCGGTCACGTCGGCACCGGCGAGCTGTTCGGTGAAATGGCGATTCTCGATGACGAGCCGCGGTTCGCCACCGCGATCGCTGAGACGGATTGCCGCCTCTCGTTTGTCCGCCGCGAAGTGGTCGTCGGCATCCTGGAAAATTCGCCGAAGCTTCTGCTTTCACTCGTCCGCGATCTCACGGATCGCGTCCGCTACGTCGATCGGCGCTACCTCGACGAAGTGCTGCAGGCCGAGCGCCTGTCCGTCGTCGGACGCTTCGCGCAAGGCATCGTGCACGACTTCAAAAACCCGCTGAACATCATCGGCATGGCCTGCGAACTCGTGGCCGACGACGACGTGGACCCGGCCGCGCGAGCCGAGGCGAATTCGCTCATCCGGCAGCAGGCCGACCGCCTCACGCGGATGACGAATGAGCTGCTCGAATTCACGCGCGACTCGGCGGCGCCGATGCCGCTCACCGCGTCGGATTACGGGGCGTTCATCGCGGAAATCCTCGCCGAGCTCCAGCCGGAGGTCGCCGGCAAATCGGTGACCCTCTCCTGCACGATCTCACCGCCGCAGACACCAGTGCTGCTCGACGCGAACCGGCTCCGCCACGTCTTCTACAATCTGGTCAACAACGCGACCGACTTCATGCCAAACGGGGGCACCATCTCTCTTTCCTTTCTCGTCTCAGAGCGCGACGTGACGACCGAGATCAAAGACAGCGGACCCGGCATCGCGCCGGAGATTGCGGCCCGTCTTTTCCAGCCGTTCGCGACCTTTGGAAAATCGCACGGCACCGGCCTCGGACTTTCGGTCTGCAAGCGGATCATCGACGACCACCACGGCCGCATCTCGGCCCGCAGCCACCCCGACGGCGGCGCGGCTTTTTGCTTCACTCTGCCGCGCGCGGTGTAGTCGGAAACGGCCACAAATCCGTTGCCGAACGGGGCAATCCGTTCTCTCGTGCCGCCGCTCATGCGTCCCCTGTTTTCCCGCTCCGCGCCCGCCCTCGCCGCCCTGCTTTTCTCAGTTCGCACGGCCTCGTCGGCACCCGTCGATTTCGCCAAAGATGTGAAGCCGCTGCTGGAAACGTACTGCTTCAAATGCCACGGCGGCGGGAAGAAAAAGGGCGGGTTCGACCTCGAGAAATTCCTGCCGGCGCCGACCGCCGCAACGCACGAAAAAGACTGGGGCGCGGTCCTCGATAATCTGCGCACCGGCGAGATGCCGCCCGACGACGCGAAGCAGCCGACGCTGCCCGAGCGCGAGAAGATGATGAAGTGGATCGACCTCGCCGTTTTCGCCACCGATCCCGATCACCCGGACCCCGGCCGCGTCACGATCCGTCGGCTCAATCGCGTCGAATACAACAACACGATCCGCGATCTCGTCGGCGTCGATTTCCAGCCCGCGGACGATTTCCCCGCCGACGATTCCGGCTACGGATTCGACAATATCGGCGACGTCCTTTCGCTGCCGCCGGTGCTCTTCGATCGCTACCTCACGGCGGCGGAGAAGATCATGAGCGCCGCGATTCTCAACGATCACAAGCCGCGCCCGGAGACTGTAAAAGTCAGCCTGCTCGACATCGAAGGCGGGCCGAAGAACGGCTCCACGCCTGTCTCGCGGAGGATCGACGAGCGCGAATCGACCGCGAAAATCGAGACATCGATCGTCGGCGAATATCTCGTCCGCCTGGAACTCAGCGGTCGGCGCATCGGCGATCAGCCGACTCAGCTCGAGCTGAAATTCGATGGGCAGCCGCTCGTCGCGCCGTCGCTCACCGGCGCGAGCGATTCGCCGGAAACGGTGAAGATCAAAGTGCCCGCGCCAAAGCCGGGACCGCACACGCTGAGCCTCCGCGTTGCGAATCCCCTGGCCAAACCGGAGATCAAAAACGGCAAGCCAGTCACGCGCGGCTTCGTCGTGCGGAAGCTCGAATTCATCTCGCCGCCACAGCCGGTGAAAGCACCCGCAACCCAGATCAAACTGCTCGCCGCCGGGCGAGGTCAGCCGACCATCGATCTGTCCGCACGGGCGATCATCACCGACTTTGCGCGGCGGGCTTTTCGGCGTCCGGTCAACGGAATCGAGGTCGCGCGGTTCATGTGGATTTACGCGCAGACGCAGAAAAAAGGGGGCAACTTCGAGCAGGGTTTGCAGACCGCGCTCACCGCGGTGTTAGTCTCGCCTCACTTTCTTTTCCGCGGCGAACTTCAGCCCGAACCCGACAACCCGAAGTCCGCCGCGCCGGTCAGCGAATTCGCGCTCGCCTCACGGCTTTCCTATTTCCTCTGGAGCACGATGCCCGACGACACGCTCTTCGTCGAAGCCCAGCGCGGCACGCTCCGCAAGAATCTCGACACCCAAATCAAGCGGATGCTCGCCGACCCGAAAGCGGAGGCGCTCGTCGAAAACTACGCCGGCCAGTGGCTGCAAATTCGCAACCTCCAGCACGTCCAGCCCGACGCAAAAACCTACCCCGATTGGGACAAGCCACTGGCCGCCGCGATGGAGCGCGAGACCGAAATGCTTTTTGAAAACGTGATGCACGAGGACCGCAGCATCCTCGATTTGCTCGCGGCCGATTTCACGTTCGTGAATGAGCGCCTCGCGAAGCACTACGGCATCGACGGCGTCGAGGGCGAAGCGTTCGTGAAAGTGAAGCTGCCCGCAAATCGCCCCGGCGGCATTCTCGGACAAGGCTCGTTCCTCACGCTCACCTCGAATCCGACGCGCACCTCGCCGGTGAAGCGCGGCAAATTCGTCCTCGATAATCTGCTCGGAACTCCACCGCCGCCGCCGCCGCCCGACGTGCCGGACCTCGACGATGCCAAGCGCGTTGAACTCAAAGGCACGCTCCGCCAAAAAATGGAGCAGCACCGCAAAAACGAGATCTGCGCCTCATGCCACGCGCGCATGGATCCGATCGGTTTCGGCCTCGAAAAATTCGACGGCATCGGTGCCTTCCGAGAGCGCGAAAGCGGCTCCGAGATCGACTCCAGCGGCGAACTCGTCAGCGGCGAAACCTTCAAAGGTCCGACCGAACTCCGCCAAATCCTGCTCACCAAAAAGCGCGGCGATGTGCTCCGCTGCGCGAGCGAAAAAATGCTCACCTACGCCCTCGGCCGCGGCCTCGAATACTACGATCGCACCGCGATCGAAAAGATGACGCGCAACCTCGACGCCGGCGGGGCGAAATTCTCCACGCTCGTCGGGGAGGTCGTGAAAAGCGTCCCCTTCCAAATGCGCCGCGGCGAAGGTGATCACCGCAAATTCCTCGACCAGAAAAAGGTCGCGACGGCGGCGAAATGAGGATGGCCCGAGTGCCATCGAGCCTTTCCAAACCCGGTCATCCTGAGCGAAGCCCGGCTTTGCGGGCGCAGTCGAAGGACCTCTAACTCTTTCTCCCGATGCGCGCGCGGCAAGGGGGAAATAGTTAGAGGTCCTTCGACTCCGCTTCGCTGCGCTCAGGATGACGACGCTGGGGAGCTGCGACCAAACCCGCGTTGCCCAACCCAAATCTCCCGCTACTTTCCCGCCATGATTCAGAAGCTCCGAGAGTTGATGCAGGCACATCCGTTTCACGAGTTTTTCATCGCGCTCGCTGACGGGCGCCGTTTCACGATCAGTTCGCCGGACATGGCTTGGCTCGCGAATGGCGGGCGTGGCGGATTGCACATTCACGTGCCGGCCGACGATCGCGTCGTGATGGTCAATCCGTTTCTCATTTCCTCCGTCGAAATCGCCTCGCCGAGTTTTTCCGCCTCTGAAGATCAGCGCAAATGAACCTCCCCAGCTCCTCCCTCCACCTCCCCCGCCGCACCTTTCTCCGCGGGCTTGGCGCGTGCATCGCGCTGCCGCTTTTGGAGTGCATGGTCCCGTCGATCACGCGCGCGGTCGGCCCGGTGGGCGGGACGCCAAAGAGGCTCGTTTTCGTTTATCTTCCGAACGGGATGGACATGGAAAACTGGACGCCAAAAGCGACCGGCTCGGTGTTCGATTTGCCCGCCACGCTGGAGCCGCTCGCGGCGCATCGCGCGAATTTTTCCGTCCTCAGCGGACTCGCGCACAACAACGCGCGCGGGCTCGGCGACGGGCCCGGCGATCATGCGCGGGCGAATGCCTGTTTCCTCACCGGCGTGCATCCGCGGAAGACGGCTGGCTCCGACATTCACATCGGCATTTCCGCCGACCAACTCGCGGCGCAGCAGGTCGGAAAAAAGACGCGCATCCCGTCGCTGGAACTGAGCTGCGACAACTCGGGAACGCAGGCGGGCGCTTGCGATTCGGGCTACGCCTGCGCGTATCAAAACAACATTTCCTGGCGCAACGAGAACACGCCGATGCCGCCGACTTCCGACCCGCGGCTCGTCTTCGACAAGCTCTTCGGCTCGCAGGAAGATCCCGATCTCGCCGCCGGTCGCGCGGTCCGCGAAGCGTCGCGCAAGAGCATTCTCGACATGGTGAAGGACGACGCGCGCGCGCTCCAAAAACAGCTCGGCGCGACTGACCGCCGCAAGATGGACGAATACCTCACCGCGCTCCGCGAGACCGAGGTTTCGATCGAGCAGGAGACGAAATTTCGCGCCTCACTTCCGAAGGCCACGATGCCCCGCCCGGACGGCATCCCCGGCGATTTCGGCGCGCACGTTCGCATCATGTACGACCTGCTCGCGTTCGCGATGCAGACCGATTCCACGCGCATCGCGAGCTACATGGTTTTGCGCGAACAGAGCAATCGACCGTATCCGTTCATCGGCGTGACCGAGGGACACCACGACCTTTCGCATCACGGCAACAGCCCGGAAAAAAAGGCGAAGATCGCGAAGATCAATCACTTCCACATGGAGCAATTCGCCGGCTTTCTCGCGAAGCTGAAAACGATGCGCGAGACGAACGGCACGGTGCTCGACAACTCGATGATCGTCCTCGGGAGCGGCATCGCCGACGGCAACGCGCACGCGCACAACAACCTGCCCGTGCTCCTCTGCGGCAAGGGCTCCGGCGCGCTGCAATCCGGGCGGCACGTGGACTTCGGCAAGGACGTTCCGATGACGAATCTCTACCTCGCGCTCCTCGGCGAAATGGGCGTGAAAGCCGATCGTATCGGCGACAGCACCGGCGTGCTGAAAAACGTGTAATACCATCTCTGGGAAATAACCGGACATCGGGCGGCTCCCGTGTCGGCCCGGCAGGGCCAGTGGAAATTAGCCGGTGGCGTGAGCCACCGGT
>JAYVPW010000162.1:0-3965 GCA_043777315.1 Spartobacteria bacterium
CGGGCACCACCGTCAGCTACACGATCACCGCGACCGATAGTAATGCCAGCTCCACGACGAGCAGCAGCGCCTCCTACACGGTGGCGACCGCAGCGCCGGTGCTCGCCGTCACGCCGGCGACCACCCTGTCTTCCGCAGGCGCGGCGGGCAGTGGATCGTTCACGCCAGCGAGCATCGCCTACACGCTCACGAACACCGGCACCGGCACGATGAGCTGGACCGCGGGCAAGACCGCAAGCTGGCTCACGCTTTCCAGCGCGAGCGGCACACTCGTGGCTGGAGCTAATACGACCGTGACGGCTTCCATCAATACGGCGAATGCCAACAGTCTCTCGGCGGCGACTTACAACGACACGATCACATTCACGAACAGCACCAACGGCAGCGGCAACGCGACGCGCGCGGTGAGCCTGCTCGTCACGAATGGCACGCCGACGGCACCATCGGCACCGGTTATTGCGACGTTGCCGACATACAGCTCTGGCACATCGAAGACACTCACCTGGCCCGCAGTTTCCGGTGCCACGAGCTACACCTTGCAGATTGCGTCCAGTTCAAACTTTGCCACGAACCTGCTCGCTTCGCAGACCGTCACCAGTCCTACAGGCGGCTTCACGAATCTTGCCAATGGCTTCACCTATTACTATCGCGTCCTCGCGACGAATAGCATCGGCTCCTCGGTGTATAGCAATGTCACGTCCTCGACCCAGGACACCTTGGCACCGAGCGTCGCCATCACCTCGCCGGCGACCGGCACCTCCACCGCGACGAACACCACCACCGTCACCGGCACCAGCGCGGATGCGCTCTCCGGCATCAGCAGCGTGACGGTGAATGGCGTCACCGCAACGAGCGCCAACAGCTTCGCCACCTGGACCGCGACTGCCGTGCCACTGGGCTTCGGCACGAATGCCCTCATCGCCACCGCCACCGATGGCGCGGGCAACATCACGAACAGCACCGCAGTCACCGTCACGCTCAGTGCCGCGCAGACCTACAATCCTTTGATCATCCCCGAGGCTCTCACCGGCACCACGTTCAACCTCACGCTGGCGCAGAAGACCAAGCAGTTCCGCACCGGCAACGCCACGAACACACTCGCCTACAACGACATGCTCTTCTGGGGTCCCACGTTGATTATGAACAAGGGCGACACCGTGCAGATCAATGTGATCAACACCTTGATTGATACCACGACGGTGCATTGGCACGGCTTCCACATCCCCGCGATCATGGACGGCGGCCCGCATCAGACCGTGCCTGGTGGCACCATTTGGTCGCCCTCGTTCACGGTGAAGAATGACGCGGCGACTTATTGGTATCATCCGCATTTGCATGGCACCACGCAGGAGCAGCTCACCAAGGGCGCAGGCGGCATGATCATCGTCCGCGACCCAGCGGAGGCCGCGCTCGCCTTGCCGAGAACCTATGGCGTCGATGACATCCCGCTCGCCATCACCAGCCGCCGATTCCTGACGGGCAACATCCTCGCCTACGACCATGCGCTCGACAACTACGGCGACTACATCCTCGTCAATGGAACGCTCACCCCGCAAGTCACCCTGCCGAAACAATACGTGCGCCTCCGCATCCTGAACGCCGAGATCGCCCGCGGCTACAACCTCGGCTTTAGCGACAACCGCACCTTTTATGTGATCGCGAATGAACAGGGCCTCGTGAACACGCCCGTCGCAGTTACCCGCGTGAAACTGATGGTCGGCGAGCGCGTGGAAATCCTCGTCAATCTCGGCGGCGATACTCTCGCATCCGCCATTGACTTGAAGGCGTACAACTCCGGCCAGCTCTTCGGCTTCCCCGGTCAGGAGGGGAACCCCTCCACGCCCAACGGCAACTCCGGCCCGATCAACGGCAGCCTTATCAACAACACCGACTTCAACCTGCTGCACATCGTCGTCGGTGCCACCACCGCAAACCCGATCACCGCACTGCCAGCCACCCTGGCCGCCAACACTTACTGGATCGCCGCCAATGCGACAAACACCCGCACTATCACGCTCAGCGGCGGCGCAGGCGGCAGCGAGTTCACCTTCAACAACGTGACTTACACGCCGACGCTGTTCAATCACACGGTGAACCTGAACACCGTCGAGCAGTGGACCATCTCCAATCAAGCTGGTGCCATCTTTGGTCACTCCTTTCACATCCATGATGTGAAGTTCAACATCATCGCCCGTGCAGGCGGCACCGAGGTTTCATCCACCGGACTCGCCGCGATCTACGAGTCCGGTTGGAAGGACACCCTCTATGTGCCAAAGGGCGAGACCGTCACCTTCCTCGCAAAGTTCGACGACTTCGCCAGTACCACGAACCCCTTCATGTTCCACTGCCACTTCCTCCAGCATGAGGACGGCGGCATGATGGGCCAGTTCCGCGTGGTGAACAACGCCGTCGAAGACCTCGCCGTCGCGAGCTTCACCCGCACAGGAACTAGCAATCTGATCTCGCTTTTGTTCAAAGCCACGGTTGGCACGACCTACAATCTTCAATACTCACCGGACATGACGACGAGCAGTTGGAGCACAATAGGCTCTGTGACCAGCGATGGAACTGCGGCCACTTTCACCGAGACCGACGCCACGCGGCTCGGGCAGGCGCGCGGGTTTTATCGTGTCACGATCCCGACGATTCCGTAGCGTGCGGAAATGATTCAGCACGCCGGCGGATGAAACTTTGGACTCTCATTGTCATCGTGCTGGCCGCAGGTGGCGGATGGTTTGCGTCCTCGCATTTCCACGCGAAGCGGGACACTGCGGGCACACGCGCCGTGCTTTACTACCAAAGCCCGATGCACCCGTGGGTGAAGTCCGACAAGCCCGGCCAATGCACCGTGTGCGGCATGGACCTCGTGCCGATTTACGAGGGCGGGAAAAATTTCGACAGCGCGGCTGCGGACATCGTCATGCTCCCGCAGGGCAGCGCGAATGTGGTCGGCGTGCAGACGGTTGAGGTGAAGAAAAGCCCGCTCGTCCGCATGCTGCGCGTCTCCGGGATGATTGGCGAAGATGAGTCGCGGCACGGCGTCATCAGCGCGCCGGTCGAGGGGCGCATTGACGGCCTCGCGATGAACCACGAGGGCCAGCAGGTCACGCGACGCCAGCCGCTCGCCACGATGTTCAGCCGCACGCTGCTCGCCGCCGCGAACGACTATAAACTCGCGCTCCCGCAGGGCGGCGACGCGCTGGAAAATGCGCAGCGGCGGCTGGAGCAATACGGGCTCGTGTGGGAGCAGATCAAAGCCATCCCGCAGCGTCAGCCGGACGACTTGCATTTCGGCATCCTCGCGCCGCTCACCGGCACCATCGTGAAGAGCTACGTCGCCGAAGGGCAGTATGTGCGGGAGGGCGACAGGCTCTTTGAAATCGCGGACTTCACGAAGATGTGGTTCCACTTCGCGGCGTATGAGCAGGACCTGCCGTTCATCAAGGCCGGGCAAATCGTGAACGTCCAGACGCCCTCGCTGCCCGGCGAAACCATCAAGGCGCGCGTCGCTTTCATCAGCCCGAATCTCGACGAGACGACGCGCTCCGCCCGCGTGCGCGTGGTCCTCGAAAACCCCGAGCGCCGCATCAAGAAGAACACGTTCGCGACGGGCGTGATCGAGCTGGAAGCGCCGGAAGTCCTCGCAGTCGCGCGCACAGCCGTGCTGTGGCCGGGCAATGCGCCGCGCGTGTATGTGGAAAAGCAGGCCGGCGTTTACGAGCAGCGCAGCGTGAAGCTCGGGCGTATCGGCGACAGCGACTGTGAGGTGCTCGACGGCTTGAAAGAAGGCGAGCGCGTCGTCACCAGCGGCAACATGCTCTTTGATGGGCAGGCGCAGCTCAACAACCTCGCGAGCCCGGCGCCGCCATGATTGCGCGGCTCATCGAGTGGTCGCTGCGCAACCGCCTCGTCGTCGCGTGCCTCACGATTCTCCTCGTCGGCTTCGGCATCCGCGCGGTGCTCAC
>JAYVPW010000163.1:0-15645 GCA_043777315.1 Spartobacteria bacterium
GCGCTCGCTCAGGCCGTCGATGCCGGTCTCCAGACCGCGCAGCGCTTTCTGGAAGCTCTCCTGAAAGGTGCGGCCCATCGCCATCACCTCGCCCACCGATTTCATCTGGGTGGTCAGGCGCGAATCGGCCTGGGGAAACTTCTCGAAGGCGAAGCGCGGAATCTTGGTCACCACGTAGTCGATGCTGGGCTCGAACGAGGCCGGGGTCGCACCGCCGGTGATCTCGTTGCGCAGTTCGTCCAGCGTGTAGCCGACGGCCAGCTTGGCGGCGACTTTGGCGATCGGAAACCCGGTGGCCTTCGACGCCAGGGCCGAGGACCGCGACACACGCGGGTTCATCTCGATCACGATCATCCGCCCCGTCTCGGGATGCACCGCGAACTGGATGTTGCTGCCCCCGGTTTCCACCCCGATCTCGCGGATGACCGCGAAGGACGCATCGCGCATGTGCTGGTATTCGCGGTCGGTCAAAGTCATCGCGGGCGCGACCGTGATGCTGTCGCCGGTATGCACGCCCATCGGGTCCACATTCTCGATCGAGCAGATGATCACGCAGTTGTCCGCGCGGTCGCGCATCACCTCCATCTCGAACTCCTTCCAGCCGAGCAAACTCTCCTCCACCAGCACCTCCGTGACCGGCGACAAATCGAGCCCGCGCGTCACGATCTCCTCGAACTCCTCGCGGTTGTAAGCGATCCCGCCGCCGCTCCCGCCGAGCGTGAACGCGGGCCGGATGATCAGCGGCATCGTCCCGATTTCCGCCGCCACCGCGCGCGCGTCCTCCAGCGTGTGCGCCGTGCCGGAGTGCGGCATGTCGAGCCCGATCTTGATCATCGCGTCCTTGAACGCCTGCCGATCCTCGCCCTTGTGAATCGCCGCCGCATTCGCGCCGATCATCTTCACGCCGTGCTTTTCCAGCACGCCGGACTCGAAAAGTTTCATCGCGCAATTCAGCGCCGTCTGCCCGCCGAGCGTCGGCAGCAGCGCATCCGGCTTCTCGCGCTCGATGATTTTCTCCACCACCTCCGGCGTGATCGGCTCGATGTAAGTGCGATCCGCAAACTCCGGATCGGTCATGATCGTCGCCGGATTCGAGTTCACTAAAATGACGCTGTAGCCCTCTTCTTTGAGCGCCTTGCAAGCCTGCACACCCGAGTAGTCGAACTCGCATCCCTGCCCGATGACGATGGGCCCGGAGCCGATGAGGAGGATTTTGTGAAGGGAGTTGTCGCGAGGCATGGCAGGTCGTTTCTAGGTCGGCAGCAAAATGGCCGCCGGGGCAAAAGTGCGGAGGTTTTAGCAGCCGTGGCGCGACGCTGCAATCGGTGAAACGAGCGCGTTTTTTCGGCGTTTCCGAAAACGAAAACGACGAAAATCAGCGCGGCCGAACCTCAGTCCACGCGGGATCGAAACACCCCGCAGTAAAGCATCTCCAGCGACGACAGGCTGACGGCGCGGTAGGTCAGATCGTGGAAAATGCGGTCCACGATTTCGTCGTGCTGATCCGTATTTTCGAGGATGAAGCTGCCGAATTTCGAGAGGTAGGTGTTCGCAATCGTGAAGTTCACGATGGCTGGAAACAGCGGGGCTTTCGGCTGTTTTTCGAGCACGCACATGTTCAGCGAAATGGGTCGGAAAGTGGCCATCCAAAGCGAAAAGGCCGCGGCGATGCGCGTCTTGCGGGGCTTTTCGGAATTGATGCGAATGCCGGAGTTGGCCACCGCGGACCAAATCTCCGAACCGGCGGCGTGATCGAGTTTTCCGGCGGCGACGGCCGCATCGATCGTGGACTTCACGCGATGAACGCCGAAGGCGTCGCGGCCAAAGCGGCCCAGCATGGCACGGAGGCCGAGGTAATCGAAATGAACGTCGGCCGGATCGATCCGATGTCGGATCGCGATGCTGGTGACGATATTTTCAAATGCGACGCCGCGATTGATCAGGTCGTCGCCGGACAATGGATCCCACTCGGGATTGAAAAGCGTGCTGTAGGCGTCATCGAGGATGACCTGCGGCGAATCGGTGAGGGTGTACGACATCGCTTCGATCCCGATTTCCGGCAGGTCGCGACGACGCCCCTCCCGCAGCCATCGGGCTGCTCGTTACTCCGCTGCGCCCGCGGCAGCCCAGCAAAAATCCGCGATCCGATTCGCCTCGGCGAGGTCGAGCGGGTAGCTCTCGATCGGCTCCTGGAAATCCGTCTCGTTGGTGCGCTGGCGAATCTCGGATTCGGAAAGCGCGAACATCAGCGTGAGATCGGGAGCGGTGGGGACGTAATCGAGCAGGATGCGTTTCATGACTATGTGACCGGGGCGGCGTAATAGAGGGGGGATGGAGGGAGCGTCAAGGTTTGTTTGGGCGAAAAGGGCAGCCTTTGAGCACCTGACATGCCGCCTTAAAACCTTGTGCCAGTCTTGTTTCACGAGAAAAGCATCGCACTTCGCAGCCGCGCTGTATGCCTCGAATTGTCAGCCGCAGCGAGTTGACTTTTATGCGACCGGCCGCTTTGCAGTGAGGCGATGACCCCTCATGCGTTCGGTTTGTTTTTCCCAGCTTGCTGGTTGTTTTTATCCGCTGCGCTCGCCATGGCGCGCGAGCCGCAAGCTGTCGGGACCGGCTCCGCAGAGAAGGTCGGGAAGCTCGCGCCGAATCGATATTCGACGCCGGCGAACCAGATTCTCACGCCCGCCGGAATCCAGGTGGAGCTGCCGGGGATGCGTCCGCAAGCCATCGCGCTGAGCCCGGATGGACGGCTGCTCGTCACGTCGGGAAAGACGGCGGAGCTCGTGGTGCTCGATCCGAAAACGGGCAAGATTTTGCAGCGTGTGGCGTTCCCCGGGAAGCCGCCGGTCGTCGAGACCACGACGCCGTCGGTGGCCGATCCCACCGCCCCCGTGACGGACAAGCCGACGCCGTCCGCGGGAGTGGTGACCAAGCCCGACACCGGCGCGCAGCTCAGCTTCACCGGGCTCGTCTTTTCGCCGGAGGGCCAGCGGCTTTTCCTCTCGAATGTGAACGGCGACATCAAAGTCTTTTCCATCGAGAAAGACGGGAAGGTCGTCGGGCTGAAAACCTTCGACCTGCCGGACGCGAAAGCGCCGAAACGGAAGCAGGAAATTCCAGCCGGGCTCGCGGTTTCGCGGGACGGAAAGTTTCTCTACGTCGCGTGCAATCTCGGGAACAAGCTCGCGGAAATCGACACGGTCTCGGGGCTCGTGACGCGGAGTTGGGACGCGGGCGTCGCGCCGTTCGACGTCGTGCTCGCGGGGACGAAAGCGTACGTCAGCAATTGGGGCGGGCGGCGTCCGGGCAAGGGCGATCTCACCGGTCCGGCGGGGCGCGGGACGACGGTGCGCGTCGATGCGGTGCGCAGCATCGCGAGCGAGGGCTCGGTCACGATCATCGAGCTGAAGCCCGGCGGAGCCTTGATCGGGCGCGAATTGCCGGTCGAGCTGCACGCCTCGGCGCTCGCAGTTTCGCCGGATGAAAAATACGTCGTCGTCGCGAATGCCAGCAGCGACACGATCAGCGTCATCGACACGAAGACGGACAAAATCGTGGAGAAAATCTGGGCGCGCGACCCCACGGATTTATTCGGCGCGACGCCGAATGCGCTCACTTTCGACAAGACCGGCAAGTGGCTCATGGTCTGCAACGCAACGCAAAACGCGGTCGGGCTGATCACGTTTGCCCCGGCCTCCGACACGGGCTCGAAACTCGCGGGGCTCATCCCCGTCGGATGGTTCCCCGGCGCGATCGTTTTCGACCCCGCGCACAAACAAATGTGCGTCGCGAACATCAAAGGCATCGGCTCGACGAAGACGTTCAAGCCGGGTGAAAAAGTGAAGCTCAACTCGAAGGATTACTTCGGCACGCTGTCGCTCGTTCCGGTGCCGTCGGAGAAAGATCTTTACGTCGAAAACCAGCTCGTCCTCGCGAACATGCGGCATCCCGTTCTCGAGGCGGCGAAGCTTCCGCCGCGCGCGGCGCAGCCCGCGAAGCCTGTGCCAGAGCGGGTCGGCGAGCCGAGCGTGTTCAAGCACGTCCTTTACATCATCAAGGAAAACCGGACCTACGACCAAATCCTCGGCGACGTGAAAACCGGCAATGGCGACGCGAGCCTCGTCCTTTTCGGCGAAAAAGTGACGCCCAATCAGCACAAGCTCGTCCGCGATTTCGTGCTGCTCGACAACACGTATTGCAGCGGCATCCAGAGCGCCGACGGGCATCAGTGGACCGACAGCGCAATCACGACGGATTACGTCGAGCGCGGCCACGCCGGTTGGCCGCGCAGCTATCCCAACATGAAGACCGACGACGCGATGGACGCCCTCGCCTACTCTCCCGCCGGCTTCATCTGGGACAACGCGCTCGCGCACAAACTGACCGTGCGAAATTACGGCGAGTCGTGCGTTTCCGATTCGAACTGGAAGGACAAAACGAAAAAGTCCAAGCCGACGTGGAAGGAATATTTCGACGACTTCACGGACAAAACGGGCTTGGTCTCGATCCGCTGCAAACCGGGCATTGAGACGATGCGCCCGTTCTCGAAACTCGACACGGTCGGCTGGGATTTGAGCGTGCCCGACGTGATCCGCGCGGCGGAGTTCATCAAGGAATTGAAGGGCTTCGAGAAGAAAGGCGAGATGCCGCAACTGATGATCATGCTACTTCCGAACGATCACACCGGCGGAGCGAAGGCCGGCGTCCCGACACCAGCAGCGCAGGTCGCCGACAATGATCTCGCATTCGGGCAAATCGTCGAGGCGATCAGCCACAGCGCCTTTTGGAAAGACACGTGCATCTTCGCGATCGAGGACGACCCGCAAAACGGCGCGGACCACGTCAGCGGCTACCGCACGTCGGCCTACGTCGCCAGCGCCTACACGAAGCGCGGCAAAACCGTGAGCACCCAATACAACAACACGAGCCTCGTCCGCACGATCGAGCTGATGCTCGGGCTGCCGCCGATGAACATCATGGACGCGAGCGCGACGCCGATGAGCGACTGCTTCGTCGATGTGCCGGACCTCACGCCGTTCACCTCCGTGCCAAACCAAATCCCGCTCGCGCAGCTCAACCCCGAGCCGAAGCAAATCGCAGATCGCCAGCTCCGGAAAGACGCGCTCGTTTCCGCGAAACTCCCGCTCAACGAGCCCGACAAATGCGACGAAGACGTGCTCAACCGCATCCTCTGGCGGGCCGTGAAAGGGACCCGCGTCCCGTATCCGCAATGGGCCGTGACGAAGGTGGCGGACGACGATTGAAAGCGCGGCGGGTCGCGCAAAATCCAAAGCCCGTCATCCTGAGCGCAGCCCGGCTTTGCGGGCGAAGTCGAAGGACCTCTAACTATTTCCCCGGACGGGGCGCGTATGCTCGGGGAGGGGGAAAAGTTAGAGGTCCTTCGACTGCGTTTCGCGCAGCGCTCCACTTCGCTCAGGATGACGGGCTTGAAACCCCGCCCCCCGCAACTCAAGCACCGCGCTTTTTCGCCGGCTTCTCACCCGCTGAGGCGCATGCCTCCGCGATGCTTTCGAGGTCGTGGAGAAACCTCTCCCGCCGCGCTACGGGCAAGGTTCCGAGCACCTGCTCCTGCAACTCCAAAGCCATCTTTTTTGCCAGCTCAAAAGTGCGCTTTCCCGCGGCCATCACCCGCACCCGCCGCGCCCGGCGGTCGAGTTCGTGTGCGTGCCGCGAGACGAGCCCGGCGGCTTCCATGCGCGAAAGAGTCGAGGTGATCGTGTTCGGGTCGCTCGCCATCAAATCGGTGAGTGCGCGTTGCGTCAGCCCTTCCGGGTCGCCCTCGATCAGCCACCGCAGAATGCTGAATTGATCCGGCGTAATCTCGAGATGCGCGATGCGCTGGCGAAAGGATTGGTTCAGCCCGTACCACGCCCGGCGCAGCAGCGGTGGGAGACGTTTCGGCTCCGGCGTTGCGGCGGCGATGGGGGAAGGAACGAGGTGATCGGCAGGCATTTGGTCGGCAGCAATTTAATACGTGTAAGTATTGTTTTGACAAGCCTCGCGTGCCGCGCTTTAAGCAACTCCTCCCGCCCGCCCGGCCCTGCACCTTCGTTTCCTACCCGCCATGAACCTACCTCTCGTCTCGTCGGTCGCCCTCCTTTTCATCCTCGCCACGGCTCCGCTCCATGCGGCGAAAAAACCCGCCGCCGCAAAGCCCGCCGCCGTTTCAGCGACTGCGGATGCCGGAAAGGGCGGCTGGTTCGACTGGCGCGGGCCGACGCAAAACAGCGTCTCGACCGAGAAAGGCTTGCCCGAAAAAGTGGACGCGAAAAGCGCCCTCTGGACCGCTGATTTCCCCGGCCAATCCGCGCCCGTCATCGCGAACGGCAAGCTCTACATCATGGGCTTCGAGGGCGAAGGACCAGAACTTCAGGAAGGCGTCGCGTGCTTCGATGCGGAAACCGGGAAGCTTCTGTGGAAGCAACTCTTCAACGATTTCCTGAGCGACGTGGTTTATTTGCGCTACGCCAATTCCTGTCCCTCGATCGACCCGGAGACGGGCAATGTTTTCATTCAAAATAGCTCCGGCCTTTTCGCTTCGTTCACAGCCGATGGGAAGCTGCTGTGGAAGCACTCGATGATGGAAGAGTTCGGCCGGATGACCTTCCCGAACAACCGCACCGCTTCGCCGCTGCTCGACGGCGACCTGGTCATCACCCGCGGCATCACCGCGGCGTGGGGCGCGTACGGCCCTCCCGGCGACCGGTTCTACGCTTTCGACAAGAAAAGCGGCGAACTCGTCTGGTCGAGCGCGCCCGGCGACCGCCCGCAGGACAACACCTTCTCCCATCCGTGGCTCAGTTATCACAACGGCATGCGCGTCCTTTATTCCGCTGCCGGCGACAGCAGCGTGATTTGCATCAACGCCCGCACCGGCGAGCCGCTCTGGCGCACGCCCGTGGCGAAAGCAGGCGCGAAAGGCGGGATCAACGCCGCCGTCGTCGAGCACAAGGGCAACATCATCGTCGTCCATGAAAGTGAGAACATCGACACGAGCGATGTCGGTCGCATGGCGGCGTTCAAGATTCCCGCCGAGATCAAGCCGCCGACTCCGCAAACGCCGCAGGTCTTCGAGACCAAGGCGCTAGAGCAATGGCGCAACCCGGTCGGGTCGCTCTCCAGTTCTCCGGTGCTGGTCGGCGACCGGATTTATGAAGTGACAGGCACGGGCGAACTCGCGGCGATCAACGCCGATGACGGCAAAATCTTGTGGAAGAAACGCCTCGGGATCGAGCAGCGCCAAAGCACTCCCTTTTTCGCCGATGGCAAACTCTACGTCGCAATGTACCTCGCCGGCGCCGCAGGACAGACCGCGGGCGCTGAGACTGTCGGAGACGGTGAACTCCTGGTGCTAAAACCGGGAGACAAAGACGCGGAAATCCTGAGCCGGACTGTCCTCGTCGGGAAATGCTACGGCTCGCCGGTGGGCTACAACGGCAAGCTCTACATGCAGACCGAAAAGAAGCTCTACTGCTTCGGAAAAAAGGGCGCGAATCCCGGTCTGACCGCGCCAATTGAACCGGCAGGAAAGCCAGCCGCTCCCGGCCCGAAAGCCAAGCTGCAAGTCATCCCGTATGAAGTGTTACTCAGTCCGGGTGCGACGCAAAACTTTCGCGTCCGCGCGCTCGACGCGAATGGCTTCACGGTCGAAGAAAACATCGATCCGAAGACCTTGAAGTGGGAGCCGTACGTCCCGCCGACGGCACTGGTAAAAGCTGCGGTGAAAGGGGCATTCAATGCAGACGGACAGCTCGTCGCGGACGCGGACAACGCTCCGTCCGCCGGGCAGTTTCAAGCCTCACTCGGAGAACTAAAAGGTTACTGCAAAGCGCGAGTGCTGCCCGAGCCGCCGCTCACGCAGGACTTTGAGAAGTATGAGTTGAACCAGGACACTTCCAAGCCGCCACCGCCCGCGGTGCCGAACACTTTGGAACCCGCGACACCTTTCGCCTACCCGCCGCTGCCGTGGAACGCCGCGCGCTTCAAATTCGAGATTCGAGACAAGGACGGCAACAAGGCCCTCTGCAAGACGATCGACAACAAGCTGCTCCAGCGCGGCATGGTCTTCATCAACCGCCCGGACCTTTCCAACTACACCGTCGAAGCCGACGTGCTCAGCGAAGGCAACAAGCGCAAGATGTCCGAGGTCGGGCTTGTCGATCAACGCTACCTCATCATCCTCAAAGGCAACGCGCAGCAACTCGAGGTGAACTCGAATCAAGAACTGCTCAAACAAAGCGTCCCATTCAAATGGGTGCCGAACGAATGGTATCACCTCAAAGCGCGGGTCGATGTGGCAGCCGATGGCAGCGGCGTCGTGCGCGCCAAGGCTTGGAAAAAAGGGGACCCCGAGCCGGCGGCCTGGACGATTGAGGTTCCTCACAAACAAGCGCATCAACAAGGCTCGCCCGGTCTTTTCAGCTTCACTCCGCAAGAACAGCGCGCCTGGATCGACAACATTTCCGTGACCCCAAACAAGTAACTTCATGAATCTCTCCCGCACCCTCGCACTCACCGGCACGATCGCCGCATTCACTGTCACTGCACTCGCCGAGGACTGGCCGTCCTGGGGCGGTGCCGATCCCGGTCGGAACATGTACTCGACGGCAAAAGGGCTGCCGGCGGAGTTCAACCCCGGCAAGTTCAAGCCGAATTCCGAGGAAGTTGACCTATCGACGACCAAGAACGTCAAGTGGGTGGCCAAGCTGGGCTCTCAGACTTATGGCAACCCTGTCGTGGCCAACGGCAAGTTGTATGTCGGGACCAACAACGCGACGCCGCGTGACCCGCGGTTCAAGGACGACAAGTCAATCTTGCTGACGCTGAACGAATACACGGGTGAGTTCTTGTGGCAGTTCGTCGTGCCAAAGCTCGCGAGCGGCAAAGTGAATGACTGGGAGTATCTCGGCTTGCTGAGCTCGCCTCGGGTGGATGGCGATAACGTCTATCTCGTGACCAGCCGTTGCGAGGTGGTCTGTCTCGATGCCAACGGCCAAACCAATGGCAACCAAGGCTTTCAGGATGAAGGCCAATACATGGTCGGCCCCGGAAAGCCCAAGGTCGAGGTGATGGAGAAGGACGCCGACATGCTGTGGAAATATGACATGATGGATGAGCTCGGCGTCTTCCCGCACAACGCCGCGAACTGCTCGGTGATCACCCTCGGCGACACGCTCTACACCTGCACCTCCAATGGTCAGGATTGGACGCATGTCAATATTCCCGCGCCCCTCTCACCCAGCTTCATCGCGCTCGACAAGAAGACCGGTGAGTTTCTCGGCGAAGACGACGCGAAGATCGGGAACAACATCAAACACGGTCAGTGGACCTCGCCTTCCATCGGCGAGGTGAATGGCAAGAAGCAGGTCTATTTCGGCGGCGGCGACGGTTTTCTGTATGCCTTCGATCCGACGCCAGTGAAGGAGGGCGATTCGAGCTTCATCAAGAAGGTCTGGTGGTTCGACGCCGTGCCGGAGGAATACAAGAAAGACAAGGATGGCAAGGTCATCAAGTATCCGGCGGCGGAAGGCCCGAGTGAGATCAACGCGACGCCGGTTTTTTACAAGAACCGCGTCTATGTCGCGATCGGGCAGGACCCGGAACATGGCGAGGGAGTTGGTCACCTTGTTTGTGTCGATGCGACCAAGACCGGCGACATCACCAAGACCGGCCTGATCTGGGACTACAAAGGCATTCACCGCAGCATCTCGACTTGTTCCATCGACCCGGAGAGCGGGTTGCTCTTCATTGGCGATTTCAGCGGGTTTGTGCATTGCCTCGATGCCGAGACGGGCAAGCTTTACTGGACTCATGACATGCAGGCGCACATGTGGGGATCGACCATGGTCGCCGACGGCAAGGTCTATGTCGGCGATGAAGACGGCGACGTCGTGACTCTGGCGGTGAGCAAGGAGAAGAAGGTGTTGCAAGAGGTCAACATGGGCGCGCCGGTCTTCTCGACGCCAATCATCGCGAATGGGACGATGTTCATTGGCACCCAGACACACCTTTACGCGATCTCTGGGGATGCGAAGGCGGGTGCGACTGCGGAGACGAAAGCGGCTCCGGCGGAGGTGAAGGTCACGGTCTCCGAAACGAAGACCACGGTGACGGAAGCGGCGACGCCGACACCAATGCCAGTTGCACCGGTGAAGACTGCGACGCCCGCACCGAAAGCGAAGCCCAAGGCGAAGAAGTAGCTGGAACAACACAAGGTTCTTTCGTCCCGCTGGGACTATCGCGCTCCGAGCATTATCCCCATCACTGAAGTGCTGGGCTATTCTCAGGAGGATTATCAGCGATCGTCCAGTCTCGCCTCGTCGAAGTTCAACCTCCCCTTGCCATGAATAACACAGCTCCCTCGTCGCGCCTGACTCTCACGCATTGGCTGGTCATCGCAATCGCGGCGATTGGGTTTCTTTTCGATACCTATGAGTTGTTGATGACCCCGCTGGTCGGGGTGCCGGCGATTGCGGACTTGTTGAAGCTGCCGCCAAATCACCCGGATGTGACTGGCTGGATGGGTCGCCTTTTGTGGATGACGGCGTTGTGCGGCGGGACATTTGGATTGCTCGGTGGCTGGTTGATTGACCGCTTCGGGCGTAAGACCATCCTCGCGGCGAGCATTTTTGTTTACGCCTTCTCGCCGTTCGCAGCGGCGTTTGCGACGACACTGCCGATGTTCATTTTCTTTCGCTGCACGACTTTCATCGGTGTGTGTGTCGAGTTCATCGCGGCGATCACCTGGCTGGCGGAACTTTTCCCGGAGAAGCGTCGCAAAGAACTCGCGCTCGGTGGAACACAAGCCTTTGCCTCGCTCGGCGGCATCCTGGTTACCGGCGTGAGTGTTTGGATTAGCACCCACGCGAACGTGTTGCCGATGCTCCCGATCTCCGAGGCGTTTAACCAACACGCAGCGTGGCGCTACCTGCTCATCACGGGTCTGCTGCCGGCGATCCCGATTGCGTTGATGCTGCCGTTTGTGCCCGAGTCCCAGGTATGGAAAGAGCGGCGCTCGGCCGGGACGTTGAAGCGCCCGAGTTTCGGCGCGCTGTTTTCGCCGGAGTTGCGGCGGGTGACGCTGGTCACAGCCGCGCTGTCGGCGTGCGCGTATGCGGCGGCGTTTGGCGCGTTGCAGATCACGACGCGGAGTGTGGTGCCGGGTCTGCCGGAGCTGGCGGAGCAAAGGAAAGAACTCAAGCCGCTGCGGGCGGAAGCCGAGGAGTTGAACAAACAAGTCGATGCAGTCATGCCCGCCTTTCGGCAATCGCTCGCGGATGTGCCGGGGCTCGAAGAACTCGCCGGCAAGCGCGCCAAGACTCGCGTCGCCCAGCGCGCTGCGAAAAAGGCGGACAACAAGGAAGCGCTCGCCAGCCTCGGCAAGCAGTTCGCCGGTTTCGATGCCGAACTCGCCACGCTCACGGCACCCAAGCCCGACGCCAAAAAGGCGATTATTGACCGCGAGAAATTGCTCAAGGCTCTCGGCGACAACCGTGAGAAACAGGAGCCCTTCACCGCTGCCCTCAACGAGCGCGGCGACAAGGTGCAACTCGGGCAGGAGCTCGGCGGACTCACCGGGCGTCTGATCCTTGCGGGGCTGCTTCTCACCGCGATTCCGCGCGGCCGGATGCTGCGGCTCTTCCTCGTCCCCGGCATCCTCTTCTTTGCGATCACCTACAATCAGCTCTACCACGTAGGCGGGTCGCAATTTGCCGCGGGAATTTTCATCTGCGGACTGCTCGTCGTCGCGCAGTTTTCCTATTTCGGCGAATACCTGCCGAAGATTTTTCCCGTCCATCTGCGCGGCACCGGCGGCTCCTTCGCCACGAACGTCGGCGGACGAATGATCGGCACTTCGGCGGCTTTCCTTTCGACGAACATCATCGCGCCGATGCTGAATCCGCACCCGACGTTTGATCATTACGCGATGGCCGCGGGAATCGTTGGCGTGTCCGTCTTTGTGATCGCGTTCGGCCTTAGCTTCCTGCTCCCGGAGCCGGCGGTGGAAGTGGAGCGCTGACGGAAGCGCCGGGTCGGCGTCCTATTTCCAGAACGTCGCGGCGAGGAACCACGCGACCATTGCGAGGCCGATGCCGACTTTTGCCAGCATCCCGGCGGTGGTGCCGAGGAGCGTGCCCCAGGTCGATTTGCCAGCGGGGAGCAGGCTTTTGCCGCCGAGCAATTCGCCGATGAGGACGCCGATGAGCGGGCCGACGAAAACGCCGATGAGCCCGAAAAACAGCCCCGCGATGCCGCCGATGATCCCGCCGATCGCGCCCCATTTCGTCGCGCCAAACCACTTCGCGCCGAGCGAACCGCTGAGCAGCTCGACGGCGAACGAGAGCAGCGTAAGCGCGGACAGCGCACCGATCGTCCACCAGCCGATGCTGTGCGCCGGGCCGAGCATGATCCGATGGAGGATCGCCGCCGCGAGGATGATCGTCGTGCCGGGCAGCAGGGGGAGCACCGTCCCGACGAGACCGACGGCCATGAGCAGCAGCGTGATCGTCCACCAGAGCGTGATCATTTAGGATTTAGCATTTGAGCGGAGCGGCGCGCGAACGTATCAACCGCGCTCCGCACTTCTTAAATCCTAAATCTCAAATCCTAAATTCCATGGCACTTCCCGTTGGCAGCAAAGCACCCGATTTCACCCTCAAGTCCAAGACCGCCGATGGGCTCAAGGATGTGAAACTCAGCGACAATCTCGGCCAGAAAAACACGCTCGTGCTTTTCTTCCCGCTCGCCTTTACGGGCGTCTGCACGGCGGAAATGTGCGACATCAGCGGCGGGCTGAATTCCTACGCGGACATGAACGCCGATGTCATCGGGGTGAGCGTGGACAGCCCGTTCGCGCAGGAGGCGTGGGCGCTGAAGGAGAAGATCGGCGTGACGCTCGCGAGTGATCTGAACAAGACGACCGCGGCAAATTATGGCGTTCTGCTCGACGATCTCGTCGGACTCGGCTCGGTCTCCGCGCGGGCGGCGTTCATCGTCGATAAAGCGGGCGTGATTCAATACAGCGAGCAGACCGCGACGCCGAAGGAGCTGCCGGATTTCGAGGCGATCAAAGCGAAGCTCGGCGAGCTGAAGTAGCGCGCGCGCTTCGGGTCCGGGTAGCGCGCTCGTCTCGAGCGTTGGTTTCGTCGTCCCGACGAAACGAACTTTGGCAAACGCTCTCGAATATCGGAGCGCGTTCGATGCGAGTTGTGTTTTCCAAGTTCGTCGCGGCGGGACGCCCCGACCAGCGCTCGGGACGAGCGCGCTACCCGGAGCACTTGCCCGCGTCTCCCCGCTTGCCGCTGCGGGCGGGCTCCGCTTTTCTCTCAATCCTCAAATTCCACGACCCATGAACGACGCGTTTCAGACTCTGCAAAACTTCGACCTCGGCGGCGGGAAAACCGGCCAGCTCTTTTCCCTGCCCGCGCTGGAAAAAGCGGGCGTCGGCCCGATCTCGCGGCTGCCGGTGAGCATCCGCATCGTGCTCGAATCGGTGTTGCGAAATTGCGATGGGACGAAGGTCGATGAAGATGACGTGCGGCGGCTGGCGAATTGGAATGCGAAGGCGCCCGAGCAGGTTGAAATCCCGTTCGTCGTCGCGCGCGTGGTGTTGCAGGATTTCACCGGCGTGCCGCTGCTCGTCGATCTCGCAGCGATGCGCTCGACGGTCGCGCGGATGGGGCGCGACCCGAAAATGATCGAGCCGCTCGTGCCGGTCGATCTCGTCGTCGATCACTCGGTGCAGGTCGATTATTTCGGCTCGGCCGACGCGCTGGAAAAGAACCTGGACCTTGAATTCAAGCGCAACCGCGAGCGCTACATGCTGCTGAAATGGGGGCAGCAGGCGTTCAAAACTTTCGGCGTCGTGCCGCCGGGAATCGGCATCGTGCATCAGGTGAATCTCGAGTATTTGGCGAAAGGAATTCTCGAGCGCGACGGCGTCTATTTTCCCGACACGCTCGTCGGCACGGACTCGCACACCACGATGATCAACGGGCTCGGCGTCGTTGGTTGGGGCGTCGGCGGCATCGAGGCGGAGGCCGGAATGCTCGGGCAGCCCGTCTATTTTCTGACGCCGGAAGTCGTCGGCGTGAACCTCACCGGAAAGCTCAGCGAAGGCGTGACCGCGACCGACCTCGTGCTGCATCTCACGCAGATGCTGCGGAAGGCGAAAGTCGTCGGGAAATTTGTCGAGTTCTTCGGCGAAGGCGCGGCGTCGCTGCCGCTGACCGACCGTGCGACGATCGGCAACATGGCGCCCGAGTACGGCGCGACGATGGGCTTTTTCCCGATCGACGAACAGACCGTCGCCTACCTCCGCGCGACCGGCCGGCCGGATGATTTGGTCGCCGCGTACGAGAGCTATTATCGCGCGCAGGGCTTGTGGGGCGTGCCGCGGAAAGGTGACATCGATTACACCGTCGAGCTCGAACTCGACATCGCGACCGTGGTCCCCGCCGTCGCCGGACCGCGCCGCCCGCAGGACCGCATCGCGCTCCCGGAGCTCGGCGAAACGTTCCGCGAACTCTTCTGCAAATCGATCGCCGACGGCGGCTACAGCAAAGACATCGCGGAACTCGCGCAGCGCTACCCCATCCACATCAACGGCGACCCGGCGAAGGACGACGTGCATCTCTTTTCCACTGACGCCCGCTGCGAGGCGACGCACATGACCGAAGGCGCGCCGCAGAACGTGCTCGAGATGGTTTCGAATCGCCCGACCGCGACCCCGGCGCACGACATCAACGACATGCCCGACACGCCGTACGCGACCGCCGACATCGAAATCGGACACGGCAGCGTGCTCATCGCGGCGATCACGAGCTGCACGAATACGTCGAATCCGAGCGTCATGATCGCCGCCGGATTGCTCGCGAAAAAGGCCGTCGAGCGCGGGCTGCGCGTCGATCCTTCGGTGAAGACTTCACTCGCGCCCGGCAGCCGCGTCGTAACCGACTACCTCGCGAAGACCGGCCTCCAGCCTTATTTGGACGAGCTCGGCTTCCAGATCGTCGGCTACGGCTGCACCACTTGCATCGGCAACAGCGGGCCGCTCCACGCGCGCATCGAGGAGGCAATCACGACGCACGATTTGATCGCCGCGAGCGTGCTCAGCGGGAACCGAAATTTCGAGGCCCGCGTGCATCAAAACATCAAGGCGAACTTCCTCATGTCGCCGCCGCTCGTCGTCGCTTTCGCGCTCGCCGGCCGCGTCGATCTCGACCTGAGCCGCGATCCGTTGGGCAAAGACCAAACCGGCGCGGAGGTCTTTTTGCGCGACCTCTGGCCGACGCTCGACGAAGTGCAAACCGCGATGGCCAGCGCACTTTCGCCCGACGTTTTCCGCAGACTTTACAGCGATTTCGCCGAGCAAAATCCGAAGTGGAACGAGATCCCCGCGACGACCGGCGAGGTCTATGCGTGGGACGAACACAGCACCTACATTCAAGAGCCGCCGTTCTTCAAAGACTTCAGCCTCGTCGAGGGGACCATCTCGGAGATCAAGCATGCGCGGGCCTTGGGCATCTTCGGCGACAGCGTGACGACCGACCACATCAGCCCCGCGGGCGCGATCAAAAAGACCTCGCCCGCCGGGCAGTATTTGGTCGAGCACGATGTGCA
>JAYVPW010000164.1:0-15576 GCA_043777315.1 Spartobacteria bacterium
GCGAAGGGGAAAAGTAAGAGGTCCTTCGACTGCGCTTCGCAAAGCCGAAGCTCCGCTCAGGATGACGAGGAAGGCCGGGACGCGCCCACCCTTCTGGTCATCCTGAGCGAAGCGCCAGCGGAGTCGAAGGACCTCTTACTTTTCCCCCGTTGCGCGGGCCCATGGCGAAGGGGAAAAGTAAGAGGTCCTTCGACTGCGCTTCGCAAAGCCGAAGCTCCGCTCAGGATGACGGGGAAGGCTGGGACGCGGAGCGCCCGCCTACAATTTCGGCAAACTGAGCCACGACCGGGCGGCGCAAGTTGAGGGTTGAGGGCCGGCTTCGGTCAGCCCCATCCGTCATCCTGAGCGCAGCGCAGCGGAGTCGAAGGACCTCTTACTTTTCCCCCAACGGGGCGCGTCCGGCTTCGGAAATAGATAGAGGTCCTTCGACTCCGCTTCGCTCCGCTCAGGATGACAAAACTAAACGCGCCCACTCCCTCGCACATTGCGGCCTTTTTCCTTCCCCTGCCGCGCGCGAATGCCCGACCTTTCCGCGCTCCATGAGCACCAATGTTCGCGTCCGTTTCGCCCCGTCCCCGACCGGTTTTCTGCACGTCGGCGGTGCGCGGACCGCACTCTTCAACTGGCTCTACGCGCGCCACACCGGCGGCAAATTCGTCCTCCGCATCGAGGACACCGACCGCGCGCGGCACGTCGATGACGCGGTGCAGGTGATCCTCGACGGACTCCGCTGGCTCGGCCTCGATTGGGACGAAGGGCCGGACATCGGCGGCGAAAACGGGCCGTATTTCCAGAGCGAGCGGAACGCGATTTACGAGCGCCATTTCGAGGCTCTGCGGGCCGGGAATCATTTGTACGAGGGCGAAAGCGGCGCATGGCGCTTCCGCTCGCCGCGCGGCGTGGTGGTGCTCGAAGACCTCATCTGCGGCCACATCGAATTCGACATGTCCGACCCCGCCACTCATCCCGACATGACGATCCGCCGACCGGACGGCTCGTGGATTTTTCATTTCGTGAACGTCGTCGATGACGCCGAGATGCAGATCACGCACGTGCTCCGCGGCGAAGATCACCTTTCCAACACACCGAAGCATCTCGAGCTCTTCGCCGCGCTCGGCGTCGCGCCGCCGCGTTACGGGCACATCCCGCTCATCCTGAACCGCGACGGATCGAAGATGAGCAAGCGCGACCAAGGCGCGAGCCTCTCGACTTATCGCGAGCTCGGCTACGTGCCCGAAGCCGTGCGCAACTACCTTTGCCTGCTCGGCTGGTCGCCGAAAGACGACCGTGAAAAGCTCGGGATCGAGGAAGTCATCCGCCTTTTCGAGCCCGAGAAAATCAACCGCAAGGCCGCGCATTTCGACATCGAGAAATGCCACTGGCTCAACGCGCAGCACCTCGCCTCGATGGACCTGGAAAAGTTCGCCGACGCGAGCATTTCGTGGATCGAAAGAGCGGGCATCGAATACGGCTCACGCGCTGCGCTGCTGCCGGTCCTCGCGCTGATCAAAGAGAAGATCAAGCTGCTCCCCGAGGTGCCCGGCTGGATCGAATATTTCTTCACCGACGCGTATCCCTTCGACCCCGAGGTCGTTGAGAAAACGCTGCGCAAACCTGCCGCCCTCGATCGCCTCGCAACCCTGATGGGTGCTTACTCCGCGCTCGAACCGTGGGATGCAGCGACACTCGAAGCGGAGCTGAAAAAGACCGCCGTTTCTGTCGGCTGCAAGCCTGCGGAATTCATCCATCCCGCGCGCGTCGCCGTGAGCGGGCGGGGGATCGGCCCGAGCCTTTACCACATGCTCGAAGTGCTCGGAAAAGCCCGAGTCCTCGAGCGTTTTCAGCGCACGATCGAACGCTTCGCCGCCGCGTGAAGGACGTTTACACGCTGGAGAATTTGCGCGACTGGCCGCGCGCCACCGCGGATGCGCAGCCCCCGCTACGGCTCGCGGTTTTCGGCGATCCCATCGCGCACTCCGCGTCGCCGCCGATGCACAATGCCGCGCTCGAAAAGTGCGGCCTCGACCTCCGCTACACCCGCCTCCACATCCGCGAAAACGAGCTCGCCGAAGCGCTCCGCCTCCTCCCGCGCCACGGCTTCGTCGGCGTCAACTGCACCATCCCGCACAAAGCCGCCGCGCTCCCGCTCATGGACCGCGTGGACGATCACGCCCGCCGCATCGGCGTCGTGAATACCGTCGTCGTCGAGGGCGACGAACTCGTCGGATTCAACACCGACGGACCCGGCCTCGTCCGCGCCGTCCGCGCCGAATTCGGCGTCGATCTCCACGACCTCCGCGTCCTCGTCCTCGGTGCCGGCGGCGGTGCGGGCCGCGCCATCGCGATGCAATGCGGCATCGAGCAATGTGAGCGCCTCGTGCTCGTCAACCGCACCCTCGAAAAAGCCCAGTCGCTCGCCGATGAGCTCCAGCCCTTGTTTCGCGGGCCGCGCGTCTCCGGCCCCGGCGATCGCCTGGAAGTCGCACCGTGGGAAGAAACCGCCCTCCGCTCCCAACTCGCACACACCGACCTCGTCATCAACTGCACCTCCGTCGGCATGAAAAGCACCGACGCCTCGCCGCTCCCCAGCGCCCTCCTCCAGCCGCACCTGATGATCTTCGACACGATCTACACCGCCACCCGCACCAAGCTCATGCTAGCCGCCGACGCCGCCGGCGCCCGCACCGCCAACGGCCTCTCCATGCTCCTCCACCAAGGCGCCCTCTCCTTCGAAATCTGGTTCGCCCGCGAAGCCCCGCTCGACGCGATGCGGGCCGCGCTCCTCGCGCAGGCGTGAAGTTTTGCAGAATTTCAAAATTGAGTTCGCGAAACTCGGACTGCAACTCGGCGCTCAGTGGTGTTCCCCACCTCGCCCGGCAATCACGATCGTCCCGTCAGCATCGACGTCGAAGCTCACCCGTCGAGCGCCGCGTTCTTTCGCATCGGCCAGCGTGAGCGCGAATAGGTCGAAGAGGATGCGCTCGAGTTCGCGGATGCCGAAGCGGCTCACCTTCTCGTTCGCGAGCAAGGCGCGCATGATCAGTTCCGGTGCCACGAAATCGACCGCGAGCCCGTATTCGCTCGCGAGTTTCGCGATCTTGAGCAGCGCGACTTCGGCGATGACCATGCCTTGCAGCGGCTGGAAGACATACACCTTGTCGATGCGCCCGAGGATTTCCGGCCGGAAGACCTGGCTGTCGGCGAGATGGCCTTTCACGGCATTCACCATCTCGTGGTAATCGCTGACCTCGCGCTGGATTCGGCCGATCTGTTCCGCGTGCGCATTGCTCGTGAGGATGATGATCGTCTCGGAGAAATTGACGGTGCGTCCCGAGCCTTGCTCGGTCAGCCGTGCCTCTCCCATGAGCTGGAGAAAAAGATCAAACACGTCGCTGTAGGCCTTCTCGATTTCGTCGAAGAGGATGAGCCGGCGTGGGTTCGACGCGACCGGACGGGTGAGCTGCCCACCGAGCTCCGCGCCGACGTAGCCGGTCGGCGTTCCGATGAGGCGCGTCTTCGCTTCCGGGCCGCTGAACTCCGAACAATCGAACCGCAGCATCGCGTCGTCGCTGCCAAACAGAAACTCGGCGATCGCCTTGGCGAGCTCGGTCTTGCCTGTCCCCGTCGGGCCGAGGAAGAGCAAATTGCAAATGGGCCGCGATTTCTGCTGCTTCGCCATTTGCAGACGGATCAAGCGCACCGCGTCCTCGACGATCGCGTCCTGTCCCTTCACCCGACTGCGCAAATGCGCGATCATCGCCGCCTCGTCGATCTTCGGCCCAGAGCGCTCAGCATCGCGTGTTTCGAGCATTCCCTTGAGGCGTTCCCAATCCGTCATTCCACCAAGGTCAGCCATAATTAGCCCTCCAAAGCTGCTCGAAATTCCGCGCCCCATTTTTCCATTTTCGCGGCGCTGCGACAGGAGCCGGGATGATCTAACTCAAAATATGGAATTTGATGAATCCCGGACAGTCCACATTTTTTGCGAGCTTCTTTCACTCCTTGATTGGCAGCAAAAAGCACCCGCTCTGCATTGACGCATTTCAAAAACTTTCCGAGCAACTCATCGCAGTAATGAATCCACGCACAGTTCGTGGAATCATCAGGTAAACCTTCCATCCCTTCACAGTTGCTTCCACCGCGCAAAAATGGGAAATAGTTCCAAATCAGCAGACTATGCTTTCCGAAACCGGCGGAGATATCCTCGATCCCTGCTTTCCTCACGGCGTCGATCGAGTTCTTCCCCAGAAGAGCCTTAAAGAGATTGTTGCCGGTTGGGCCAAGGTTTTTGGCTTTGAAAAAGTTGTCGGTTTCGACTTCTGCCCAATCCTTCCCAAGCAAAACAGCCATCTCTCCGATCACACTTTTGAGCGGAGAGTAATCCGTTAGCACCAACACCTTGGTCGCCGGCGTAAATGGCCGTGTAAATGGCCCGCCACCTTTTCTTGCCTCAATCAGCAAGCAAGCATCCACAAACGGATCAAACATCAGCGCAAGGCCGCGTTGCGTCGCTCCCGCGAATCCGTTCGCTGCGTGCTTCCATGCTACGAGATCGTTTGGAAACAGTTGAGTGGGAGCTGTCCATCCGCCGCCGGTCTCGCCGTTTGCCAGAAGGTTGTATGGAGCCGGGTTCGCAGATATCAGACCATGTTGTTTGGCTTTTACCCAACCCAATAAAGCAATTTCTAGGGCAATGCCTCTAAGGCAGGAACCTTCTGGAAATTTAAAGTCGCATTCTGTTCGTAACGGATCAGTCATGGAATTCAATATCTTATTAGTTATTTTTCAATATTTGCAATAGTTTAATCGAAGCCTTATCACCTTGCGCTGCCGCTTTTTGCCACCACCCTACAGCAGCGCTGTTGTCTCGTCTGACTCCGTTGCCTTGGAAATACATATTGCCAAGATTATTTTGCGCCATTGCGTTCCCTTGATCGGCAGCCTTGCGATACCACCTCACCGCCTCAACGGCGTCCTTCGCCACGCCGTCGCCGTTGGCACACCGAACGCCGAGGTTAAGTTGTGCAAGGGCATATCCTTGCTCGGCAGCCTTCCGTAGCCACTTCACCGCTTCAACGGCATCCTTCGGCACGCCTTCGCCATTATGATACATATCGGCAAGATTATTTTGCGCTTGTGCAGCTCCTCGCTCGGCCGCCTTCCGATACCATCGCACCGCTTCAACGGCGTTCTTCGGCACGCCTCTGCCATTGGCATACATAAGGCCGAGGTTAAGTTGTGCATTCAAATAGTCTTGCTCGGCAGCCATCCGAAACCACTTGACAGCTTCAATCACGTCCGTCTCCACGCCTTCGCCCTTGTAATACATGTCGCCAAGATTAAATTGTGCATATGCATCTTCTTGCTCGGCAGCCTTCCGATACCACTTCACCGCTTCAACTGGGTCTTTCGGCACGCCTTCGCCTTTATAATACATGTTGCCAAGAGTATTTTGTGCACCTGCATCTTCTTGCTCCGCAGCCTTCCGATACCACTTCACCGCTTCAACTGAGTCCTTCGACACGCCTTCGCCGTCGGCATACATGTCACCAAGATTACGTTGTGCATTCGCCTCTCCGTGTTCGGCAGCCTTCCTACACCACTTCAGCACCTCAACGGGATTCTTTGGCACTCCTTCGCCAGTATGATATACCGCACTGAGATAAAGTTGGGCATGCGCATCTCCCTGCTCGGCCGCCTTTCGAAGCCATTGGACCGCCTCAACGGCGTCTTTCGGCACGCCTATGCCATTATAATACGCTATGCCAAGGTTACCTTGTGCAAGCGCATTTCCTTTATCGGCAGCCCTTCGAAACCACTTCACCGCTTCAACAGTGTCTTTTGATACGCTGTTGCCTTTGGCGTACATCAGACCAAGTTCAAACTGTGCTTCTGGGTCACCGGCTTCCGCTGCCTTGCGATAATCTGCAAAGACGTCTTCTGGTGTTGAAGCGGTAGTCAGGATTGGAGCAACAGTGGGATTCTGCACCGGCTGTTGAACCGGCTGAGGCGAGGTTTGTGCGCCCGTTGTTTGAGGCTTGAGGACGGGATCTGCGGCTATATCCGAAACGGGACGTAGCGGTTGTGGAGTGGGTGAGGCGGTGGGCGCGGATGCGGTAGTCCGAGCATTGAGAACCGGCAGGCGCGAGCCGAAAGAGTTGTAAGCTGTGATTCCACCCGAGATGGCAGCCGCGACGAGGCAAAGTTGGAACCATTGATCTGCGAGTAAGCGCGTCTGTCTCATGGCACGTCCCTCACCACGATTTCGCCGTGCTCGTCCACGTCGAGCTTCACGTTCTTGCTTCCCCGCTGGCGCACTTCGCGGATGGCGGGACTCATCCGCGCCTGAAGATAGGCGCCGAGTTGCCGCACGCCGTATTGCCGGAAATCTTCATTCCGTGCAACGGCTTCCAACAGGAGCTCCGGAGCGGTGTATTCGAGCGTGATTCCATATTGGCCCCATTGTCGTGCGAGTTCCATGCAGGCGACTTCGGCAATGTGGACGGAGGGCAGCTCGTCCATCAAAAAAATGCCGCTCCAGCGGGCGAGGAACGCCTTGTCGAACCCACCCTCCCGCACGAGCACGTCGCGCGCCCGACCAAGCCACACGGCATGCGTGATCGTCTCGCGGTGCAGCGCGCGCAGACCTTCGACGCCGGCGTTGGAGGTCGCGAAAAAGACACTGCCGCTGAAATCGACCATGCGGCCCGAACTTTTCTCCCGACAAGTGGCGGAGTCGAGAATGTCGTAAAGACAATGCTGGAGGTCTTGGTGGCACTTATCGATTTCGTCGAGGATCACGACCCGCCGGGGGTTTTCCAGCACCGGGCGCGTGAGGGTGCCGCCGACTTCATAGCCGGGGCTGCCCGGCGGGGGGCCGATGAGCGTGAAGACATCGTCGGCGTGCTTGCACTGATTCATGCGCAGAAGGAGCGGCTCGGACTCGGGATAAAGCGCCTGGGCGATGAGCTGCGCGAGGAAGGTCTTGCCCGTGCCGGTCGGGCCGACGAGCAGGAATGCGCCGAGCGTGCGACCGCGGCGCGCAAGGGAAAGGTTCTGCTGAATGTACGCGACAACTTCCTCTATCACCGCGTCCTGGCCACGGACGTTTTCTTTCAGCCACGGCAGGTATTTAGTGAGGTCTTTTTGCGCGAGCTGCGCGTGATCGACGACATCGATTTCGAGGCGCGCTTTTTTCTCCTCGCGTCGGCGGATCAGCGCAATGGCGACCATCCCCACGCACGCCGCGGCGAAAACCAACGGCGCGAACGCCGTGCTGATACGGTTCATCGCCACGAGCGCGCCGCCGAGCATGATGACGATCGTGACGAGCAAAAATGGATTGAGACGGCCGTCGCCGCTGCTCGTGGAAAGGATTGGTGTGCTCATTGGAAAACGACTGCCCAAGTCTCGCTCTCGCCCACGGCCATGACACGCGTGCGCAGTTCGCCGCGCGAGGAGATCGCGCGAAAGGTCACCCCGCCGCCGCCGTCGCGCACGGCCGTGATCGAGATGCTCGCAGGCGCACCGGGTTTCAGTGGAATCGTCAGGCGGGCACCTGCATTCGCGAGCGTGAGTTCGCCGAGCGAAACGCCGTTGATCGCGATGCTGACCGCGTCTCCGTCCTCATCGGCGAAATCCAACAGGCGCACCGAGTAGAGTTGCTGCTCGCCAGAAGCAATTTGCTGGCGCGTTTCCAGCGGGGCGTTGCGCAAGACCGCTGGCACTTCACCCCGAGCGAGCGCGCTCTTCGCCTGCTCCGTGGCGTCGTGGTCGAGATCGGACGAAGAGAGAATTAACACGCGGCTTTCATCACGCTGGGCCACGGCGGAGACGGGCGCTGGCGGAGGTGCAGGATTTTGGGAATCCGTGAGGAGGGATCGGACTCCCATTCCCGCGATGATGGCAGCGGCCGAGACAGCCGCGACAATCCAGACGCGAGGACGCGAACGCCGTGGTGGCTCAAGTTTCGGCAGCGGCGTGTAAGCCTTTCCGGTCGCTTCCGTATGCGCGGCAATCTCATCCCCCTTCCCTCGATGCCTCGCGGTGCGGAGCGAATCAGACTGAGCTGCGTGCAGAGGTTCCATGAGCGCGCGGACTCTTTCAACAAGCGCAGGGTGACGCGAGAGCAAAGGCATCCCGGGTTGCGTCAGCACGTAACATGTAATTCCAAGACGTGAATGACGTCATTGTTCGTCAGCCCTACCAGGATCAAGGCAGCAGCCGTTTTCACGACGGACGACGCGCGTCGTGGACGTCCCGTGCGATCTGGGCGCGGAGGGCGTCGAGGGTGGGGAATTTCTGCTCGGGGCGGAGGTATTTTTGGAAGGTGAGTTCGAGGTCTTCGCCGTAAATGTCGGTGTCGAAATCGAGGAGGTGGACTTCGAGGATTCGCTCGCCGGTGGCGTGGGCGAAGGTGGGGCGGATGCCGATGTTGACGACGCCGCGGAGCGATTGGCCGGAGCGATTTACCGCGACGGAATAGACGCCGTTCGGGGGGAATTGCTCGTTGTGCGCGGCGAGATTGGCGGTGGGGAAGCCGAGCGTCCGGCCGATGCGGTCGCCTTCGACGACGGTGCCGAGGATGGTGTATTCGCGGCCGAGGAAGCGGGCGGCGAGGGGGAGGTCGCCGGCTTCGACCGCGCGGCGGGTGAGGGTGCTGCTGACGATTTGGCCGTCGATTTGGACGGCGTGGACGCCGACTTCGTCGAAGCCGAGTTCGTCGCCGAGATGCTTGAGGAGATCGAGATTTCCGGCGCGCTCTTTTCCAAATGACCACTGATGCCCGACACAGATTTCGCGCAGAGGCTGGCAGGCACGGGCGAGGGCGCGGATGAATTCAGCGGGCGGGGTTTCGGCGAAGGCGCGGTCGAACGGGATGATTAAAAGATGCTCTGCGGCGAGGTCGCGGATAAGCCGGATTTTATGCGCGGTGGAGGTGAGAAGGTGGGGCGCTTTCTCGGGCCGCAGGACGCGGATGGGATGCGGATCGAACGTGACGACAACCGCGGTACCGCCGGCCGCGCGAGCGTCGGAAAGCGCGCGTTCGATCACCGCGCGGTGCCCGAGATGCACGCCATCGAAGACGCCGATCGCGAGGACGACCGGGCCGCGGATCGTCTGCAGCTCAGCGATGGATGACAGGACGCGGGTCATCGAAATCCGGGGAGCGCGCTCGTCCCGAGTGCTGGTCGTGGCGTCCCGCCTGGACGGACTTTGCAGACGCGGACGCCTTCGAGAGCGGCGCGCGTTTTTACAAGGCAAACGCGCAGGAAAGTTCGTTTCGGCGGGACGCCAAAACCAGCACTCGGGACGAGTGCGCTACCTGGAATTTGGCTCCGCGCGCTCACTTACGCGCCGCGCATTCGCGAGACGGTGGGGAGGCTGAGGAGCTTGGACGCGAGGACTTCGGGCGACTGCGTTTTCAGCTCTTCGACGGTGACGGAATGTTCGAGGGTGAACTTGCCGCTTTTGGTCCGGCGCAGGGATTTGAGATGCGCGCCGCAGCCGAGTTCGTTGCCGATGTCGAAGGCGTAGGTGCGGACGTAAAAGCCTTTCGAGCAGACGACGCGGAAGTCGATTTCGGGCAGGCGGACGGCGTTGATTTCGTGCGCATAGACGTGCACGAAACGCGGCTCGCGCTCGACGGTTTTGCCCTGCCGCGCGAGTTTGTAGAGCGGGACGCCGCCTTGCTTGATCGCCGAAACCATCGGCGGCATCTGGTAGAAATCGCCGTGGAATTTCGCGAAGGCCGCGTCGATTTGTTCGCGGGAATATTCGGGAACGTCTCGCGTTTCGGTGACTTTGCCGTCGGCATCCTGGCTGTCCGTCATCGTGCCGAGCGCCATTGTGCCGACGTATTCTTTGTCCTCGCTCATCAGCAGGTCCTGGATCTTCGTGCCGCGACCGACGACGACGATGAGCATCCCGGTGGCGAGCGGATCGAGCGTGCCGCAGTGGCCGACTTTTTTCGTGCCGAGCGCGCGGCGGGTGATGGCGACGACATCGTGTGAGGTCATGCCGCTGGCTTTGTCCACGAGGAGGACGCCGTCGAGGTTACTGGAATTCATGGGCAATGGCTGAAAGGACGCGTGCTTCGACTTCGGCGAGAGAGCCGGCGAGGCGGGCACCGGCGGCGAGGGTGTGGCCGCCGCCGCCGTACGCGGCGCAGATTTTGGAGACGTCGATTTTGGGATCTTTGGAGCGAAGGCTGATGCGCACTTTGCCGTCCGGCATTTCCTCGATGAACGCGGCGACGACGACGCCCTCGATCGCGCGGATGTAGTCGATCAGCCCCTCGTTGTCCTCAGGCATTGCACCGACCTTTTTCACCGTCTCGATCGAGAGTGCAAAACTGGCGACGCGGTCGTTGGCGGTGAGGCGAAAGACGTTGAGCAGCTCGCGCAAAAGTTGAAGCCGGCGAAGCGGATAGCTTTCGTAGAGCCGCTGCGAAACCGCGCCGACTTTCACGCCGGCGCGGATGAGCGCGGCCCCGATTTCGTAGGTCCGCGCGTTGGTGTTCGGATATTGAAACGAGCCGGTGTCGGTGGAGATCGCGACGAACAAATTCTCCGCCATCTCCGCGGTGAGCGGCAGTTTTTCCTGCTCGAAAAGCTCGAACAAAATCTGGCCGGTCGCTGGCGAAGTAGCGTCGATGAACGCGAGGTCACCGTAGTGGTCGTTGGTGACGTGGTGATCGATATTGATCCACACGTCGGCGCGTTTCAGAGCCGCGGCGCAGGTGCCGATGCGGTTTTCCACGGCGGTGTCGAGCGCGATGGCGACTTCAAATTCCTGGGGTTCGACTGGCGGCTTCGCGACGAGTTCGGAGCCTGGGAGAAAACGATACTTTTCGAGCATCCCGTCTTCGTTCCAGACCGTGACATCTTTGCCGAGTTCGCGGAGGCAGAGAGCCATCGCGAGCGCGCTGCCATACGCGTCGCCGTCCGGGCGCAAGTGGCTCATCACGACGAAACGCTGGCGCGTCCGCAGCACGTCCGCGATCTCGCTGAGCGGGCAGTTTTGTTTCATCGTATCACCCGGGAGAGAGCTCACGGAACGTTTTGCCTGGAGCGCGATGCTCCGTCATCGCGACCGACCCGCGGCGACGGAGCGCCGCGCTCCAGCGATCAACGTCCATTCTCATCCTCCTCGCGGTCGTCGGATTCATGATCCGGCGAGTCGGGCTCCGATGGCGGATTCTCGATCTGATCCATGATCGTGAGGATGCGCGTGCCGCGGATGATCGAGGGATCGATCTTGAAATGAAGCTGCGGCGTGAACTTGAGCACGACGCGTTTCGAGAGCGCCTGCTGCAGCATTTGGCGGTTGTCGTGCAGGGTCGCCATGTCGGCGTTTTGCTCCGGCTCTTCGCCGATGAAGCTGACGTAAATGTGCGCATGCCGGAGGTCGGGCGTGATGTCCACCTGTTGCAGGGTGACGAGTTTGGATTTGAAGCGGAATTCCCGCGTGATCAGCTCGCCGAGTTCGCGCCGGATGAGTTCGTTGACCCTTTCGAGACGGTGCTTCATTTGGGGAAGTTGGGTGAATTTAGGATTTACGATTTAGGATTTAGGAAGTCGGAGAAGAAGTCCGCCCGTCGATGGTGCTTCGCTCTTGCAAGCCCACCGACTTCCGCCTCGGAGAACGCGTGGTGATTTCGCGCGTGCTCCGCACTTCCTAAATCCTAAATCCCAAAATGCTAAATTCTCAGAGCTTCTGCGGCACTTTCTCGAGCGTGTAGCACTCGACGATGTCGCCGATTTCGTACTCGGTGAAGTCGCCGAGTTTGATGCCGCATTCGAGGCCGCTGCGGACTTCTTTCACGGCGTCGGCGAAACGCTGGAGCGTGGCGAAACCGCCGTCGTAAATCGGCTGGCGGCCACGGAGCAAACGAGCACGCGCGGTGCGGACGATGCGTCCGTCGGTGACGAGTGAGCCGCCGACATTTCCCTTCGAGAGCTCGAAGATTTTTTTGATTTCCGCGTGGCCGATGACGGTCTCGCGGGTCTCGGGTTCGAGCAGGCCGGCCATCGCTTCCTTCATCTGATCGATGAGCTCGTAAATGATCGAGTAGAGCTTGATCTGGACGCCCTCGCGGCGCGCGGCGTTGGCGGCGCTCGACTCGGTTTTCACGTTGAAGCCGACGACGACGAGGTTTGAGGCGGCGGCCAAAAGAATGTCCGATTCGGTGATCGGTCCGACGGCGCCGTGGACGATGTTGCAGTTGATTTTTTTGCTGTCGATCTGCTCGAGCGAAGTCGAGACGGCCTCCAGCGAACCTTGCACGTCGCACTTCAAAATGATGTTGAGCACGGGCCGCTGGCCGGCGGCGATGGTCTCGAACAAGCCTTCGAGCGTGGCACGCTGCGGGGTCGCGAGCTTTTGCCGACGCTGCTCGGCGAGGCGATCGGTGCTCAGCGCGGTCGCGGCTTTTTCGCTCTCCATGACGACGAGTTCGTCGCCGGCGTTCGGCAGGCCGGAGAAGCCGAGAATTTTGCACGGAGTCGAGGGACCCGCGCTTTTGATGGTCTTGCCGAGATCATCGACGAGGCCTTTCACCTTGCCGCTGTATCGGCCGCAAATGAACGCGTCGCCGATTTTCAGCGTGCCCATGCGGACGATGACGGTAGCCGTCGGGCCGCGGCCTTGCTCGAGTTGCGCTTCGATGACGGTGCCACGGGCGTTGGCTTGCGCGCTGGCTTTCAGCTCGGTCACTTCCGAGACGAGAAGGATGGTTTCGAGCAGTTTTTCGATGCCCTGCTTTTTCACCGCGGAGACCGGACAGACGATCGTCTCGCCGCCCCAATCTTCGGGCTGGAGCCCTTTTTCCTGAAGCTGGCCTTTTACCTTGTCGATGTTCGCGCCGGGAACGTCGGTCTTCGTAATCGCGACGACGATTTGCACCTTCGCGGCTTTGGCGTGATTCAGTGCTTCGATCGTCTGCGGCATGATGCCGTCGTCGGCGGCGACGATGAGCACGACGATGTCGGTGACGGTCGCGCCGCGCGCCCGCATCGCGGTAAACGCAGCGTGGCCGGGCGTGTCGAGAAAGGTGATGCGGTGGCCGTTGTGCTCGACGGAATATGCGCCGATGTGCTGCGTGATCCCGCCCGCTTCGGCGGCGGCGACGCGCGTCTTGCGGATCGCATCCATGAGCGTGGTTTTGCCGTGATCGACGTGGCCCATGAACGTGACGATCGGCGCGCGAAGCTTGAGTTCATCAGCCTTCGGCTTCTCCGGCACCTTCGGCGGCTCGATGATTTTCTCGACCGGCTTGTGGACTCCGCCGCCTTCTTTCCGCTTCTCGCGCTCAAAGGTGAACCCGTGTTTCGCGCAGACTTTCGTCGCGACGTCGGGCTCGATCGCCTGATTGATCGAGGCGAAAATGTTCATCTCCATCAGGTCCGAGATGACCTGAAATGGCCGGAGGCCCATCTGCGTCGCGAGATCCTTGACGATGATCGGCGGCTTGATGTGGATGATCTTCGCGTCCGGCACGGCCTCGTCTCCGCTCGCGGCGACTTCAGTTCCGGTGGGCGGTTCCGGCGGCGGGGCGATCGTCGCTTCGAGCGGTTTCGGCTCCGGCGCTCCAGTCGTCGTAATCCTCGGCAGGGCGACGAACGGTTTGTGCTCGAGCGCGGTCGCCGGTTTGCGGGTGCGCTTCGGCTTGTCGGCGATCAAATCGACCGCCTCTTTCGGCGGCTCGGGCGGTGCTTTTTCCGCCTTCTTTTTGTCGGCGGCAGCCGCCGCTCCTGCCTTGCCTTTAACGCCGAGCTTCGAGTCCGCAGCGGGAGCTTCCACCGGTTTGGCGGTGATCTTTTTGAAGGCCGTTTTTACGCCCGTCGTTTTTGTCGTCGTCTTGGTTGCCATTAAAAATCTCTGGGTAATGCGTCCTCATGGCACCTAGCGGGCGGGGGCCATGTTCTTGTCGTGGGCCAGCTTTGCGGCCGCGTAAATCTCGTTCGCCGCCTCGATTTCGATCCCGGCAACGTCCGCGATGTCCTGCGGTTCGCAGCCCGTCGCCACGACCTCGATGCTGTTCATGCCGGCGTTTGCGAGCTTCGAGGCGATCTCCGGCGTGATGTTCAACGCTGCCGCCAGCGTGGTGGCCGCGTTCACTTTTTTGCTGTCAAAGACCTCTTTCGCCGACTCGTCTTTTTCGATATTGATCTCCCAACCCGTGAGCCGCGAAGTGAGCCGCGCGTTCTGTCCGCGCTTGCCGATCGCGAGGGAGAGTTGGTCTTCGTCCACTTTGATCTGAATGGCCTTTTTCGCCTCGTCGAGCGTCACGCTCTTGATCTTCGCGGGCTTCAGCGCTTCGAGGACGAACTCTTTCACGTCCGTGCTCCAGCGGATGATGTCCACTTTCTCGTTGTTGAGTTCGCGCACGATGTTCTTCACCCGCGAGCCGCGCATCCCGACGCACGCGCCGACCGGATCGACTTTTTCGTTTGCGCTGTGGACCGCGATCTTCGTGCGAAAGCCAGCCTCGCGGGCGATGCCCTTAATCTCGACCGTGCGGTCCGCGATCTCGCTCACTTCCATCTCGAAAAGCCGCCGCACGAAATTCGGATGGCTGCGCGAAATGATGATCTCCGGCCCGCGCACGCCATTTTCCACCGCGACGACATACGCACGGATGCGGTCGCCAATGTTGTAATCCTCGGTCTGCACGCGCTCGCGCGACGGCATGGTCGCCTCGAATTTCCCCAAATCGACCACCACATCCGAGCGCTCGAAACGCCGCACCGTGCCGCTGATGATCTCGCCGGCGCGATCCTTGAACTCGTCGTAAATCATCTCCTTCTCGGCCTGCCTGATGCGCTGCATCATCGCCTGCTTTGCCGTCTGCGCCGCGATGCGGCCGAAATTCCGCGGGGTCACCTCGATCTCGATTTCTTCGCCGATCGCGACATCGGGCTTGATTTTGCGCGCGGCGCTGAGACTGATTTCGTCGTGTTTGTTCTGGACCTTCTCGGCCACGATCAGCTTCGCGAAAGCGCGAATCTCCCCGTTCTTCGGATCAATCTCGCAACGCAAATCCCGGCCCGCCTCGACCGTCTTTTTCGCCGCCGAAACGAGCGCATCCTGAACAGCCTCCACGAGCACCTCGCGCTTGATTCCCTTCTCGCGCTCGAGGTAATCCAACATGGCAATAAATTCAGCGTTCATAAAAATGGCGCAGGCTCCGGGGACGAAAAAAGCGGGACGTAAATCCCGCGTGATTCGCTCGGAGTGCGGGGGCGGACTATAGGAGTGCGAAGCAGAGCGTCAAGGGTAGAAACCCCGGACTGGCCAGGCGCTGGACGGGCGATTCCGGGTCGGAGATTTTCGCCGTTTTTTACGGGAATTTTTAGCCACGGAAACACACGGAAGGGACACGGAATCTGAAAAATCCTTTCCCCTCCTTTTCGTGAAATCCGTGTCCTTCCGTGGCTAAGAACCAACCTCACCATCCCGCGCCCGCGCTCCGCTCATACCATCTTGCCAAAATAAGCAGACGGGTTGCGGAGCGCCCGTCCCGGAGGGACGATCGGAAATTAGCCGGTGGCGTGAGCCACCGGAACCGGTCCC
>JAYVPW010000165.1:0-15490 GCA_043777315.1 Spartobacteria bacterium
TGAAGGCGGCAGCTCCCCTGCGGGAGCGGCTGCGCTTCGGCTCGCTACGCTCGCCTTCGCTCCGCCGCTCCCGCAGGGGAGCTGGGCATTGCGAAGGAAGAGCAATTTACAGAAAAACTTTTACACCCCCTACACGAAGTCCACGGATTCGGTGGTCATTTACTCGAGATGCGGACTGCTTGATTCCAGCACCGACGGACGGGCCTACCAACCATTAGTTGTTCGGTATGCCAGTCAGGAAGTGCCACGGCCAGAGTATCATTCGCTCGCACCTTTCGTATTCAAGGATACTACGTTCAGTTTCGAGAATGAGGTGCGTCTAATCTCTGTAGGCGGGCTAGAGGAGGAGGCTGAGGTTCACCGAACGCTGCCAATCCGGCCTGATGAGTTGATTTTAAAAGTCTACACGAATCCGGCAGCTTCAAGGCGTTTTCGGCGTCGAGTAGAAGCCCTCTGTAGGAAGCACCTTTCTTTCCTACGGCCAAATCGATCTTCCTTGGACGCAAGGATCGCGAGCAGTCGTTCTTGACGGTTATTACGGTGACTTCACACGGCCACCGGCACCGTCACCAGCGCCGTGCGTTTCGGCAGCGGACGTTTGCGATGCTGGCTCTCTGCAATCTCTTCCGCGACGAGGCGTGAGAGTTCGCGATAGACTTTTTGCTCGTCGGCACCGTGGCAGATGCCGCCGATGAAGAGGTCGGGACAGTAGCCGACATAGAGTTGGTCGGGCTCGGTCCATTGCACGAATTTGAGGTAGTCGGCTTTCATGGTCGGACTTCGCGGGTGGCGGTTTTGACGATTTTTTCTTGGTAATGCTGGGCGTCGGATCCGCTCGCTCCGCTGAGGATGACCTTACGCGGTGAGCGGGGATGGGCAAACTTGCGATGACTCCCTTTGCCGCCGCTTTCGATTCGCCAACCGGCTTTTTCCAAGTCGGCAATCAGTTCGCGAATCTTCCGGGGCACGGGTGGAGAGTGGCGAAGCAAGGGCGGCTGAAGCAAGCGTTGCGGCGTCGCGATCAGGATTGAATTTTCGCGCTCTCGCGGGCACACACCCGCGGTGAAAAAGTTCCTCTTCGCTCTGCTCTGGCTCGGTGTCGCGGTGCTCGGGGCGGGGGCTTATGCGACGATCGCGACGCATCGGAGTGAGCCGGTGAACTCAGGGTTCATCCTCGTCGCGGCGCTTTGCACGTATGCCATCGGCTACCGGTTTTATGCGAAGTGGATCGCGACCAAGGTGCTGGTGCTCGATGAGCGGCGGGCGACGCCGTGCGAGGTGCATGATGATGGGAAGGACTTTGTGCGGACGAATAAGTGGATCGTGTTCGGGCATCACTTTGCCGCGATCTCGGGGCCGGGGCCGCTGGTGGGGCCGGTGCTCGCGGCGCAGTTCGGCTACCTGCCGGGGACGCTCTGGATCTTGATCGGCGTGGTGCTCGGCGGGGCGGTGCAGGATTTCGTGATCCTCTTTTCCTCGATCCGGCGCGATGGGAAATCGCTCGCGCAAATGGTGCGCGACGAACTGACGCCGGCCGCCGGAGTGATCGGCGTGATCGCGATTCTTTCGATCATGATCATCCTGCTCGCGGTGCTGGCGCTCGTTGTCGTGAACGCGCTCGCGGAAAGTCCGTGGGGCGTTTTCACGGTCGCGGCCACGATCCCGATCGCGCTGCTGATGGGCGGATATCTGCGCTGGGTGCGCGTGGGGAAAGTGCTCGAGGGCTCGATCTTCGGCGTCGCGCTGCTGCTGCTCGCGGTGTGGGGCGGGCAGTATGTCCATGCGTCGCCGACGTGGTCCGTGGTCTTCACGCAGACGGACAAAGTGCTCGCGTGGAGCATCCTTTTTTACGCGCTCGCAGCGAGTGTGCTGCCGGTCTGGCTGCTGCTCGCGCCGCGCGATTATCTGAGCACGTTCATGAAGCTCGGGACGATCTTCGCGCTCGCGCTCGGGGTCTTTTTGGTGCTGCCGGATTTGAAGATGCCGGCGCTCACGCAGTTCGTGGACGGCTCGGGACCGGTGGTGCCGGGGAGCGTGTTTCCGTTCTGTTTCATCACGATCGCGTGCGGGGCGATCAGTGGTTTTCACACGCTCATCGCGAGCGGGATCACGCCGAAGATCATCACGCGGGAAAGCTACGCAAAGCCGATCGGCTACGGCGCGATGTGCCTCGAATCGCTCGTCGCGATCATGGCGATGATCGCCGCCTGCACGCTCGATCCCGGCGTTTATCTCAGCATGAACGTGAAGGTCTCCGGCGCGGATGCGGCCGCGATCGCGGCGAATACGGTCGCGCAGGTCAGCGCGTACGGGCCGGTCTTTCACGTCACCGCCGAGCAGATGCAGACGCTCGCGACGACGGTCCACGAGCACTCGCTTTTCGGCCGCACCGGCGGCGCGGCGACGCTCGCCGTCGGCATGGCAAATATCTTCGCGCGCATGTTTGGGAATTCGCTCGTCGGCGTCTGGTACCACTTCGCGCTCATGTTCGAGGCGCTCTTCATCCTCACCACGCTCGACGCCGGGACGCGGGTCGGACGCTATCTTTTGCAGGACGCGCTCGGCCATGTCTGGAAGCCGCTCGGCGACACGCGCAGCATCTTCGCGAACATCTTCGCGAGCGCGCTCGTCGTCGCCGCGTGGGGATATTTTCTGATCAAAGCGGTGCATGATCCCGACGGCGGAATCAAGGCGCTCTGGCCGATTTTCGGCATCGCGAATCAACTCCTCGCCGCCGTCGCGCTCTGTCTCGGCACGACGATCCTGCTGAAAATTCAGCTCAAAGATCCCGAGAAACCGCGCCCCGGAATCGTGCTGGTGACGCTGCTTCCTCTGGTCTGGCTGCTCGCGGTGACCACGACCGCAGCATTGGAGAAAATCGGACACAGCAACCCGAAGATCGGCTTTCTGGCAGCGGCCAACGCCGTCGAGGGGAAACTGCCAGCACTCGAAAACGCGGTCGCGAAGGCTCTCGTGGCGGGCGAATCCGCCGGGATTGGCGCGGCCGAAAAAGCGTTGAAATCCGCGCGGGCGCAGCGCTTCAACATGCGCCTCGATGCCGCGGTGACCGGCACTTTTCTCGCGCTCGTCGCCGCCATTCTCGCGATCAGCCTCCGCGAATGGACCCTTTTGATCACTCGGCAAAAAGCCGCGAAGCTGCACGAAACCGCCCCGGTCTGGCTGCCGCCCGGCTCATTCGAACCGGAGCCATCCGCGCTCGGTGCGCTCGGCGCGATCGGCCTCAGTCTCGCGCTTTTGAAAGAGGTCTCCGGCGAAGCAGCGATCGACCGCGCGCAAGCCATCGCCGCCTGCGAATGCGCGCAGCCGCCGAGCTCGCGCGGCCGGCAAAATGTCTATCTCACCGCGACCGACCGCCGCTTCACCGGCGTGAATCGCTGTTGCTGAATCGCGCGGTGCGGCGGGAAATCCGGGTAGCGCACTCGTCCCGAGTGCTGGTCGCGGCGTCCCGCCGCGACGGACTTTTCAAAACGATGCGGGTTCGGAAAGCGTCCGGACTGCACAAGCGCCAGGAAAGTTCGTTTCGGCGGGACGCCGAAACCAGCACTCGGGACGAGTGCGCTACCCGGACTTGGAGCCGCGTGCGCGACTTCGAGGAAATCAAGGCGCGACGGGCGCGGGCGCGTTGTTGCGGAAGCCGGGCACCTTGTCGCTGCGCACCGAGGTCCCACTCATTTTGTTGACCAGGAGAAGCTTCTCTTTGGCCATCGGCAGGCCGACCCCGACGAAGGATTTGATCTCGCTGTCTTTGGTCTGCTGCGCGCTTTCATAGTTCGAAAGGGCGCGCTGATTCGCGGCGACGATCTCTTCCATCAGCGCCTTGTCGAACTTCGGCCCGGTCAAGGATTCCAGCTTTTTCGCGAGCGATTTTTTTGCGGCGGGTTCGGCCTCCGGGATCGTGATTCCTTTCATCCCGGCGAGGCGCGAGAGTTTCTTGTTCTCGTCGGCCTGCGTGGAGGAAAGCACGTCGCCCATCGCCTTCACCTGCTCCGTCGCGGCGCGAGTCTTGGCGAGGTCGCCGAGGTAAAGTTGCACGCGCCCGTTTTCGATGGCGCTCGTGAGAAAGAGCAAATCGCGCCCGCTGATGTCGCTGGAAATGAGCGCGGTATTTTTGCCCACACCGCCCGGCGACGGCGTCGCGGGAGCCGGCGTAGCAACCGGCGGAGGGGCGCCTTGCGGCGTCGCGGGCGTCGTGGCGACGGGCGCGGGTGCCGGTGATTTCGCGGCGGCGGCGGGGGTCGCGACCGGTGTCGCGGACGGGGTGGGTTTGGCGTTCTGCGCGGCGATGAGTCCGGCGGCGATCACGCTGCAAACGAGCACAGTGACGAGTGGTTTTTTCATGGTTCGGGAGGGCTAGTTGGAAAGTTTGGCAACGAGGATTTCGCTGACCACCACCGGGTTGGCTTTGCCTTGCGAGAGTTTCATGACCTGCCCCTTGATGGAGTTGATCGCCTGCAATTTGCCAGCTTTGTATTCGGCCACGGCCTTGGCACTGGCGGCGATCGCCTGGTCGCAGAGCGCCTCGATCGCGCCGCTGTCGCTCTCCTGTGCGAAGCCTTCGCGCTGGATGATCTCTTCCACGCTGTCAGCTCCGTGCCCGCCACTAAACCATCTCCCGAAGACAAGATTCATTTGGTTACCGCTGAGTTCTCCTCGCACTCTTTTGTTTGTAAGGTCCGCTAGTCCTTCAGGCGTGATGCGAGGACAATCTTGAAGCGTCTTCCCGAGAGTTCGAAGGTTTCCCAGCAATTGGTTGATTACGACGTTCGCAAAAATCTTCGTGTCCTCCGCGCGCGGCGCTCCCTGATCGAACCAAGCGGCCAGCGCCGCGTCAGCAACGAGCACATTGGCGTCGTATTCCGTCACGCCATATTCGCGGACGAACCTTTCCCGCTTTGCTCCCGGCAACTCGGGCACACGGGTGCGGACCTCGTCGATGAAGACGCGCGTATCCACGGGCAACAGGTCGGGGTCGGGGAAATAGCGGTAATCGTGCGACGATTCTTTCACGCGCATTTGAAAGGTCTGGCCGCTCGCGTCGTCCCATCGCCGCGTCGATTGCACGAGCTTTTCGCCGCGCTGGAGCGCCTCGGTCTGGCGCTCGATTTCGTACGCCACGGCGCGGCGCACACCGCTGATCGAGTTCATGTTTTTGATCTCGATTTTCGTCCCGAGTTCCGCCTGCCCTTCCGGCCGCACGGAGACGTTGCAGTCGCAGCGCATCTGCCCTTTTTCCATGTCGGCATCGGAGACGCCGCCGTACACGAGGAGCTGCTGGAGCGCGGTCAAATAGGCGAACGCTTCCTCCGGCGTTTCGATCTCGGGCTCGCTGACAATCTCCATCAGTGGCGTGCCGGCGCGGTTGAAATCGATCCCGCTCGTCTCGCCGAAATGCGTGCTTTTCGCGACGTCCTCCTCGAGGTGAATGCGCGTCAATTTCACCGCCTTGCCGGGATGCGCGATGCTCTTTTGCACGTCTTTCGGATACGCGAATTCGTGCAGCGGCACCGCACCGCCGACGCAGATCGGCTGGTCGAATTGCGTGATCTGGTAGTTCTTCGGCATGTCCGGGTAGAAGTAATTCTTCCGGTCGAATTTGCAGATCGCCGGGACTTCGCAGCCGAGCATCAGCCCCGCGAGCGCGGTCATTTTCAACGCCTCGCCATTCATCACCGGGAGCGCGCCGGGGAAGCCGAGACAGACCGGGCACGTGTGCGTATTCGGCTCCGCGCCGAACTCGACGGGGCACGCGCAGAACATCTTGCTGCGTGTCTTCAACTGGACGTGGACCTCGAGCCCGATGGTGGGGATGTAGTTCATGAAGTCCCCGCAGAAGACAGCAAAACGCCTCGCGGGGAGAACTCCAAACTTCACCGCGCCACCCGGATTTTCGCCCGACCAAAGAGCGCCCGCCCACCAGCCCGCCTCATTTCGCCCGCAAACACCTCTCCACCAGCCGACCCCACCCGCGCCCTATTTATACGGCGACCAAAACTCCGCTGGCGCCACATTCTGCAGCTCCTCGAACGTGGCCGGGTCCACCTTCGGCGTCACATCCGACACGAACGGCGTGAACGTGTGCCCGAGCAAATCGAGGCCTTGGTAATACAGCGGCGTGTCCGTCGGCTTCATGTATTTCTGGATATCCGCGAGCGTCGCGATGTCGCCGGGCTTTTTGGCGTTATCCGCCGTCCACACGACCATCGCGTGATCGATGATGCGCAGGTCGTTCAGAATGCGTGTCGCCTGCGCGCGTTTGCGGGCGCGGATGTAATTCGGCAGGCCGAGCGAGGCGAGGATCGCGATGATGGCGACGACGATCATGATTTCCGCGAGCGTGAAGCCGCGGCGGGATTTGGAAGTGGTAAGTTTCATTCGGGGAGGATGCCGCCGCTGCATGAGCAATCGTCGTTCCACGTTTATTGAAATTACAAGACTCCCTCGACCCATCCGCTCGCTTGCCCGTCGCGGGGTTTGCCGGTAATCGGGATGCCCGCTTTGAAAACCACCCGTTCCCTCAGCGCGGCCACGCGGCTCAGCGCAGCCGCTGGGCGGCCCGTCGTGCTCGTCCCGACGATGGGCGCGCTGCATCGCGGCCACGGCGCGCTCATCCGCCACGCGCGCGAGCTAGCCGGGCCGGACGGCTTCATCGTCGTCAGTCTTTTTGTGAATCCCACGCAGTTCGGGCCGGATGAAGACTTCACCCGCTACCCTCGCGCCTTCCCGGCGGATCGGACTTTGTGCGAAAGGGAGGGCACCGACCTGCTTTTCGCCCCTTCCGCAGAGGCCATGTATCCCGGCGGCTTCTCCACCTTCATCGAAGAAACGAGCCTCAGCACCCGCCTCTGCGGCGCGTCGCGGCCCGGACATTTCCGCGGCGTCTGCACCGTCGTCGCGAAGCTCTTCCAGATCGTCCGCCCCGACTTCGCCGTCTTCGGGCTGAAGGACTTCCAGCAGTGCGCCGTCATCCGCCGCATGGTCCGCGACCTCGCCCTCCCGGTCCGCATCGTCGCCGCGCCGACCGTCCGCGAGCCCGACGGCCTCGCCCTCAGCTCGCGCAACCAATACCTCTCCCCCGCCGAGCGCGCCCAGGCCCCCATCCTCCGCCGCGCCCTCCTCGCCGCGCGCGATGCCTTTCGCACCGGCGAGACGCGTCCGGCAAAACTGCGAGCCCTCGCCCTCCGCATCCTCGCCACCGCTCCGCTCGCCCGCCTCGACTACCTCGATCTCGCCCACGCCGACACCCTCGCACCCGTCACCGTCGCCACCGCGCGCCGCACCGTCCTCCTCGCCGCCGTCTTCTTCGGGAAAACGCGCCTCATCGACAACCTCGTCATCGATTAGCCCGCCAGATCACGCCAAACGACGCGAAAACGGACCCTTCCTTCCTCCCCTTTCGCGTCATTTCGCGTGATTTCGCGGACTCCAATCCAGCCTCTCCCTCAACCACTCCCATGCTCACCTACGACCACGTCGTCATCGGCACCGGCATCGCCGGCCTCAGCTTCGCCCTCAAAGCCGCCGAGCACGGCCGCGTCGCCATCGTCACCAAACGCGCCCCCGCCGAGTCCAACACCCGCTACGCCCAAGGCGGCATCGCCTGCGTCACCGCCGCCGACGACTCCTTCGACCTCCACATCGCCGATACCCTCGAAGCCGGCGCCGGCCTCTGCGACGAATCCGTCGTCCGCGCCATCGTCACCGACGCCCCCGCCCGCATCGCCGAGCTCATCGCCATCGGCGTCCAGTTCGACGCAAAAGAAACCCAACCCGGCGAGCCCCCGCACGAGCTCGACCTCGGCCGCGAAGGCGGCCACTCCCGCCGCCGCATCCTCCACGCCCGCGACATCACCGGCCGCGAGATCGAAGAAGCCCTCCTCCGCGCCGTCGCCGCCCATCCCTCCATCGAGCTCCTGGCAAATCACATCGCGATCGACCTCATCACTCTCAAAAAGCTCGGCCACGTCAGCGCCGACCGCTGCCTCGGCGCCTACGTCCTCGACGAAGCCACCGGCCACGTCCTCACCCTCCGCACCGACCGCCTCATCCTCGCCACCGGGGGCTGCGGCAAAGTCTATCTTTACACCACCAACCCCGCCATCGCCACCGGCGACGGCCTCGCCATGGCCTGGCGCGCCGGCGCGAAAATCGCCAACATGGAATTCATCCAATTCCACCCCACCTGCCTCTACCACCCCGACGCCGGCAGCTTCCTCATCTCCGAAGCCGTCCGCGGCGAAGGTGCCAAGCTCATCGACGCCCAAGGCCGCCAGTTCATGGAGAAATATGACGACCGCCTCGAACTCGCCCCCCGCGACATCGTCGCCCGCGCCATCGACGCCGAGATGAAACGCACCGCCGCCAAATGCGTCTTCCTCGACCTCCGCCACAAAGACCCCGACTACCTCCGCACCCGCTTCCCGAACATCTACGCCACCTGCCTCCGCCACGGCATCGACATCACCCGCGACCCCATCCCCGTCGTCCCCGCCGCCCACTACCAATGCGGCGGCATCCTCACCGACCAAAACGGCGCCACCTCCCTGCCGGGCCTCTTCGCCATCGGCGAAGTCGCCTGCACCGGCCTCCACGGCGCAAACCGCCTCGCCAGCAACAGCCTCCTCGAAGCCGTCGTCATCGCCCACCGCTGCGCCACCCTCCTCGGTGGAGGCGAAAATCCCGCATCCTCCGCATCAGCCGCCATCGAGCTGAGGAAGAATTTAGCCACGGAAGGCACGGAAGCCACGGAAGGGGGAGTAGAGACGGATACTCCGAGAAAATCCGCCTCCGACGCTTCGACCGCCTCCTCTAAACCCACCTCCCCCACCTCCCCTTCCGTGGCTTTTCCGTGTCCTTCCGTGGCTAAAATCTCCGCCTCCCCCTCCGAACCCTCAACCCTCAACCCTCAACCCTCAACCTTCTCCCCCTCCCCCCCCGCCCTCACCTTCGACGACATCCCCATCCCCCCCTGGTCCACCGGCGACCTGCAAAACGTGGACGAACTCATCGTCATCTACCACAACTGGGACGAAATCCGCCGCCTCATGTGGGACTACGTCGGCATCGTCCGCACCACCAAGCGGCTCCAGCGCGCCGCCCGCCGCCTCCTCCACCTCCAGCAGGAAATCCAGGAGAGCTACTGGAATTTCAAGATCACCACCGACCTCCTCGAGCTCCGCAACCTCGCCACCGTCGCCGGCCTCATCGTCGATAGCGCCCTCCTCCGCCGCGAGAGCCGCGGCCTCCACCACACCCTCGACTTCCCCCACCCCGACGACCGCCTCCGCCGCCCCACCCTCCTCCAGCGCACCGCGTGATCGCACCGCCCCCGCCCCCGCCCTCCGGCTCACGGCTTGGTCCGCTCAGAGCCGAAGGCCGTCACCACCTCATCCATCCCGGCGAAAAGAACCTCCACACTATAGCCGGAGAAAAGAGAGCGCGAACGGCGTCAGCCCCTTCACCAGCCCACCCTGCTGAGGATCGGGCCGGAAAAACCAGCCGATGGCCCGCCCCGCCAGCCCGCCCAAAAAGATCCTCAGCCAGCGGCGCGGCTGGCGCGGCTGGAGGAGCTGGTGGAAGAGGCGCTGCGGACGGTGAACGCGAGCTTCGATCCGAGCCAGCATCCTCGCGACCCGAAGGATGGCGAATTCACGGGACATGCGCTCGCGGCGAAAGGCAGCAGCACGGAACTGACGCGCGCCGAGCAGAAAGAGTCGATCCACGCCGCGCTGGAAGCGGCGACGCGCAACGAGCAGGAATCATTCAGCCTGGGACGAGTGCCGCGGGCGTTGGCGGATCGCGTGGAGTCGGCGACCGATGGCGCGAGAGACATCACGGCCTGGAGCTGCGGATCGACAGCAACTTCGTGCGCCATGCGCGCAACACGCATCCGAACCTCACGGATGAAGACTTTCATCGCATCCCGGAACTCATGCACGGCGCGCACACGATCGCGGCCAGCGAGACTGATCGCAAATTGCCGGCGGTGGAATTTCAACAGCGGAGCGCTGAACGAGACCACCTGCTCATCGGGGCGACGCTGAACAAGCGCGGACACCTTCAGATGACGACCCTCAAAAAGAGTACGGAGAACCGGGCAGCATAGCCATGAAGATCACAGCCCTTTTGCTTACGTCCGAAACGACGGCCCCCGCGCTGAAAAAGGTATCGCGGGATCGATGCTTCGCAAGCGCCTTTCGCACCGTCACCGCCGCGCTCGCGGAACCGATCGCGCACAGCGAGCTGATGTCGCCGAATGCGGTCACACTGGCGGGCGCGCCGGCGGATGGGTGGTATCTCATCTCACCGCTCAGCGACTTCCCCGCTCCGGATGAGCGGCATGTGCAGGTCTTTGGGCTCGACCAGGCGCGGGAGGTGGTGAGCACCTTCAACAGCCTGACGGGCCGGTTCGGTCGCTACGCGAAGAACATGTGGCACGGGCTCGGCATAGCTCGGGTGCTCGGCTGGCGTGATCGCGCCCCACTTTTTACCGCCGTGACTCGTGCCGTTGCGGGGGAAGGAACATTTGTGAGCAAAGGGTTGACAGTGGATGGGTCTGGGTGCGCGCGATGGCGATTTGTTTTCCCCAAGGAGTCGGTCCGACTCGGTCGGGGATCGAGGGGAATGATACGGCGACGCGAGTGTGCGGCGGGGTTTAACCCCGCGACGGTCCATGGCAGGCCTCGCTCATCCGCCGTGCCGGGGCTTTTCGATGTCTCCGAGAATGTGGCCGCGGAGGTCATCGAGGGCATCGATGTGGGAGGTGTGGGGATGTTTCATGGTGACGAGGATCGATTGGGTGAGGGTTTGGCCGGGTTCGTGTCTGCACGGAGGGACGCCAAGCAAGCGCTCGAGTGCGCGGCGGGGTTTCATAACTACCCCGCGACGGTCCATGTCAGGCCACGCTCATCCGGGACGGGCGTTCAGGGTTCGGCGGGGAGTCGAGCGACTTTTGCCAGAGCGTGGCAAGCGCGGATTGAAGGGCGCGGCGGCTATGCATACATTGCCGCGCCGGCGAGAAAAGGGGACGGTGAGGTGCGATTTCCGCTGCGCCACCCGCACAGAAAAACCCGGAATGCGCGCCGCCGAAGAACTCCTCCTCCGCGACCGGAGCCAATCCCCGATGAGAAAGTGGCTGGAGCCGGAATCGAACCGGCGATTCGATTCCGCGCTGGAATAGAACTGTTTTGCCTTGGTATTCAAACAATCCCGGAAAGGGCTGGACAACGTCGGATGTTTGAACTTTTGTTTGAACCGTTATGGCAAGCATCTTCAAAATCCCTCGCAGTCCCTACTACTTCGCCGCCTACCGTGACGCCACGGGGAATCGCACCCAGCGCACAACGAAGCAGCGCAACCGCACGCTCGCGCTTCGCATGGCTCAGGATTGGGAAAAGCTCGCGGCGAAAGGCCGGGCGGGCACGTTGACGGAAGCTCAGGCGCGCCGGGTGGTTTCCGAAATCCTCGAAAACTCCACCGGCGAGACGCTGCATTTTCACTCCGCGCGCGCGTGGCTCGATGAATGGTTGGCCGGGAAGGGAGGCACCACCGCACCGGCGACGCTCGCAAAATATGAGCAGACGATCCGCGACTTCAAAACGCACTTGGGCGATAGGGCGGACCTTCCGCTTGCCAGCATCAGCCCGCGCGACGTGCGGAGTTTTCGGGATTCCATCGCTAAACGCGGCTGCGCTCCATCCACGGTCAACATGGCGGTGAAGAAGACGCTCTCAGTGCCCTTTCTGGCCGCGCTGCGGCTCGGCTATATCACGATGAACCCCTGCGCCGCTGTCGAGCCGCTGCGGGACGATACGGACGCGGAGCGCGAGACTTTCGCGGGTGAGCAAGTGACTCAGTTGCTCAACGCTGCGGAAGGCGACTGGAAAGGGGCGATCCTCTGCGGGTACTTTACCGGCCTGCGCCTGCGCGATGTGGCGGAAATGAAGTGGGAAGCCGTGGATTTCACGGCGGGAGTGCTCCGCGTCAAAACGCGCAAGACGGGCGTGGTGCTCGTGCTCCCGCTCCACCCGGAACTCGTTTCGTGGCTGCGCGGACAGCCTCGTGGGATTGGCAAAGCTCCGGTCTTCCCCGATCTCGCCGGCAAGGGCACTGGCGGGCGCTACGGATTGAGCGGGCGCTTCGGGGCGATCATGGGCGCGGCGGGCATCAAAGGTCGCATCCTGCGCGGTGCAAACGGCAAGGGCCGCAAGACGAGCAGCCTCTCGTTTCATTCGCTCCGCCACTCGTTCAACTCGGCCCTCGCGAACGCCGGGGTTGGTCAGGAAATCCGGCAGAAGCTCACCGGGCACGCGAGCGCGGCGATGAACGACAAATACACGCATCACGAACTCGAAACCCTCCGCTCTGCGGTGGCGAAAGTGCCGGGTGTGGCGTCCGCTGGATGATTGCGGACGGCCTTGAACGCGGCTAGACTTCAGCCCATGAAATACCGCATCACGCTCGTCCAATCCGAAGAAGGCTGGGCCGTATGGTGCGACGACCTCCCCGGTTGCTGCTCGCAAGGCGACACGCGCGAGGAAGCGGTCGAAAACATCCGCATTGCCATTGCCGAATACCTCGACGCGCAGCCGGAAATCGAGGCGCGTTTTGGTACGCGCATCTTCCACGAGGAAGTCGCCGTGTCGCGCGACGCCGCCACGGCCTGAACCGATGCCCAAACTGCCCGGATTAGGCCAGCGCGAGGCGGTGCGCGCCCTCGAAAACGCGGGCTTCATCGTCATCCGGCAGGGCAAACACATCACCATGAGCGACGGAACGCGCACGGTGCAAATCCCCCGACATACCGCGATCAATGCCTTTACGATGGGCAAGATCGCCAAGGATGCGGGCTACACGCCGGAGCAGTTCCGGGCGCTGCTGTGACGCGGAAGGCGATGGCAAACACCAAACCCAATCGTTCCAGCGGTGGCGAGGGTGCCGGGCGTGGCGTCCGCTCCGCGGGAGCTGAGGCGATGAGTGGCAGGAAGCGCAGTCTCGATACCGAAGCGGCACAGTATGTCGTTCTTGCCAAGCGGCAGGCCCGGATCAAAGGCATTAGCGTCCAGAAGGCATTTGGAACCGTGACGAAAAGCATCCCGCGCGTTCTCGCTCAGCATCGATCCAGACTCTTCGACCCGGCGGAGTTCACGACGCCGGAGACGGTATTGGATGCACGGCATCGTGAAGGCAGACTGCGGACGCTGCGGTTTGATTTGGAAGCGGCGTTACTGCGCTTCGATGCTTGTTGCCCTGTGGTGGGGCGTGGGACCGAGTGGCTTGGGAGAGATGAATCAAAAGCGTTGGACACTCTCGTTGACCACACGACTGACCTAATCGCACGCCAGACGCTACTGACGCCCTGGAAATGCTTTCAACGGATTGATCGACACTTTCCTAAACTCGGATTGTGCCGGCGCGTAACGGGATACGTTACCCGAATTGCTGCAAGCACACCGCCGAGACCGCTCGGTGCCCTAATGAGTCCGTCCGGTTTTGAAAGTGAACCGTTCACCCAAAAATTTTTTAGGTTGCTACTCGCCAGCCGTCGAGGTGGCATTCCGACCGAAGTAGTGTGGACAGAGTTCGTGCCCATGATCTTGCGGTGCAAAAACGCCGAACGGCTGAAATCAGGCAAATCGCCGTGGAGCATTCTCTTGCGCGAGTCGGGTATGCCTTCCGGCACGCCAGAGATGGAGGCGTACGTCGCGTTCTTAGAACTCGATCGCGCGGACCTGCTCTGGGGGAGTCACCATGGGCGAAGACTCCAGCATTTGCAGGTTTGGCTCTCTACTCTTGGCAATTTAGAGCTCTTGGAGAAGCTTGCGCCATTCATGGCCGGACCGGTTAGCTTGATGGCGTCTTTAATCGAGCAATTCAAAGGGGCGGAAGTGAAATGGAAACGAGGCCAAGACAAAGCTCGAAAGGCGAAGAGCAGAAAGAAACTCGGTCAATAAAGTGTGACGGAACGAAAAGTGTTTCCTACGTAGCGGCTAGGCGGCATGGGCCAACTGGAGGAAAAAGTGTGACGGCGCGGTTCCGCACGCTTGTCGTTGATCGCGTGGGACTTACGAACGTCCTAGCTTGTCCGCGTGAACCATATCACGTCCCAACACGGGGCCGCTATCCATGCGGTCAATCACCACTTCATCAACTCAACAAAGCCGGAATGGCTACGCATCCCCGAGGCAGTGCGCCTTTTTAGTGTGTCTCGCAGCGCACTTTATGAACTGATTGCAGCGGGGGAGATCAAAAGCACGGCGCTCAAAAAGCGCGGCGCTGTCCGTGGCATCCGCCTGATTTCGTTCGATAGCCTCTCGGAATTTATCGAGCGCTCGGCGAGCAAGGGAGGCGCGAAGGAATGAAACCTCCCGACAAAGAAAGCGCCCGCCTCCCCGCGAAGGAAAACGAGCTCGGCGAGGCTGCCACGGCGACGCCCCCGGCGCAAGTGGCGATTCACGTTTCGTGCGTGAAAAATGCAGTCTCAACCGAAACGCGGGACGCCGACGCGGAGGCGTTTCTCCGAGCGATCCGAAGCGGCAGGTGGCGCGAGCCAGTCGAACGTATCCGGCGCGTGTTCGCCGACACGATGGCGAGCACGGGCGGGGATCGCCAAGCGGCGAAACTGGCTGTCTCGGATGGCAAGAAGAACCTCCCGGGCGCCCTATGGAGCGGACGGTTCTCGCGGCGAGCAAACGAGGCGATTACTCAACATGCTGGCCTCTTGTGCGGCGACCTGGACGGGCTTGGTGATCGGCTCGCCGATGTTCGCGTGAAGCTCTTAGCCTCACCCTATCTTTGGGGTCTGCTCCTTTCGCCGACTGCTGACGGTTTGAAGGCAATCTTCCGTGTCCCTGCCGATGCCGCAAAGCACTTTGCGAGTTTCCTCGCGGTGAAGGCGCACGTTGCCGAATTGACCGGCGAGCGTCTGGACGAATCGTGCAAGGACTTGGCGCGGCTCTGCTTTGTGTCCTACGACCCGGACGTTTACTTGCACCCCAACGCAAAGGAGATGCAGCCAGCGGACGAGCCGTTGAAGCCCAAGCTGAAAAGCAACTCGCCTGCTGGCGCGCCGGACCTTGGGACACGGCGACGGGTCGCGACTGACATGCTAGGCGACATTCAATGGGAGAGCGACACGCGCGGCCTGTGTGTTTGCCCTGGGCGGCACCTTCACACGAACGGCGACGGCGAGCGCGATTGCGAGGTGTATCTCGACGGTGCTCCGACGATTCACTGCCAGCATCAGTCGTGCGACGGCATCGAGCGCGGATTGAACCACGAACTGCGGTCGCGCATCGGGAAGGCGGAAGGCTCAAACTGGCAATCGGGCTGGCCCGAGCCCGAGCCGCTGCCGCCGGAACATCCGCCAGTGGAGGCGTTCAGCTATTCGCTTCTGCCGCGTAGTTTCGAGCCGCTGGTGCGCGACGTGTGCGAGCGGATGCAATGTCCTCCCGATTATGTCGCCGTGGGTTTG
>JAYVPW010000166.1:0-15479 GCA_043777315.1 Spartobacteria bacterium
CGATGCGCTCGCGACGGTGACGGAGATGTTTGGCGGGACGGTGATCGAGGTTGAGCCGAACCAGCCGACGGTTGAGGAGATTTTGCCGCTGCCACTCCGTCTCGCCGCGTGCGGCTGTGTGCTCGGAAAACGCGACGCGCGGGGCCGGGTTAACTTCACCGGCTCGGAAATCGAATCGCTGCGAATCGGCCTGGCGAGCTTTGCCGGTCAACCCGGTGCCGACGCGATGCTGGCACGGCTGAACCTTGCGAAGAAAATCGCGCTGACACCCGCGCGCATCGCCCGACGGATGGAGGAAGGTCTAACGTTGCGGAATTGTTAAGGTTCCTTAACAAATTTATCCGACTCTAAGAATGTTAACCCATCCTAATACATGAAGAAGCTCCCCGAATCGACTTGGCGCGAAATCCGCACGGCATACGCCAGCGAGCTCGGCCTGCGCGGCAGGCGGCATCTGGAGCGCGTGGTTCGTGTCAGGATGCCAGAGAACTACATGAGACGCGGTCCCTTCAATGCGCGCGGCTGGGATGCGGCGATTCGAGCCGTTCAAAAGGCCATGCTCGAACTGGCTGCGAGCGTCCCGTTGAGCGATGAGCAGGATCGCATCCTCACCGCTGCTTTCTTGCGCTGCGAAGACCTCACCGCGCGGCGGTATCGGGCGCGTTTCGCGACGAATGCGGAGCTGGCGGTCAAGTATGGCATCAGCGCGCGCACGGTGACGAATTGGCGGCGTGAGGGGTGTCCGTTTGAGCGCGGGCAATGGCGCGTGCTCGGCTGGATCGCACGTCGGCGATATGCGCCAGAGAGGACGCGGGCAAAGTTTGGCGAGCGACTGCGGCATCGGCAGAACCGCGCAATTCTCAAGGGTCGGTTGGCGCCGATGCGCGCGGAAATTCTCAACTTGAAAGCGCTGCACAGGGCGAATGGTGTGCCGATGGACGATTGGCTGCGCGGGATGCCATTTCGCGCCCGGTGAGTTTCCGCGCGAATGGTGGCAAAGTGGATTGTCCGCACGGTGACAGGCGAAAACGGTAGCTGCGGGCGTCCGGCAAAGCTCCGGCAACCCGCATGAATAAAGGGATCGCGGGCCGTCCGTGGCTGCGAAGAATACTTGGTTGAGCGCGTGCAATCAGTGTCCCCGCCGCGGCACTTCGCCTCTGAAAACCGCCGAGGAGGGACAGGGCCTATCGAGGAAGATTGTCGTGGCACCGTGGCAAAGCGGGACCGTTGACCGAATGTTGACAGCTTGAGTGCGTTTTCGTGCGTTTCAGAGCGGTTCTATGCGAGAAAGCGAAAAAGAGAGAATCGCCCGCAAAACCTGTATTCATCAGCGTTTCAGAGGAGAAACGCTGGAGCCAGTGAAGGGATTTGAACCCTTGACCTGCTGTTTACGAAACAGCTGCTCTACCCCTGAGCTACACTGGCTTTGGGCCGGGACCGGCGCGTGAGGGCGGGAAGGTAGCGGGCGCGCGATTTTCGGCAAGCGGGTTTTCGGACGGGTTGAGAACGCAATTGCGTCGATCCCCATTAAAAAAATGTCGCATGCCCCGCGCACCTGAAGCGTTTGGAGTGTGCAGAGCAGAGAAGGTTCGAGTCCTTCTACCCGACTTCCTTGCGGGAATCCGGTTCCTTCGCCTCGACCACACCTTGCACGTCCTTTTCGATGAGCGTGATGATGTAGTTGCTCAATGAGCGCCGGTCTTTCTTCGCTTTGATCTTCGCGAGTTCGAGGAGGTCTTCCGGGCACCTGAATGCGGTATATTTGCTCATGGAAATGCGGTGCGGATCTGCGCTCAGCACCCCCAGAGCGTTCGCTCGTGGCAGGCTCGCCGACGCGTCAAATCTAGATCGCGTTTCCGACCGCCATTGGTTGTGTAGGCGCGGCGGAAAATGACCGTGCAGTCACTCCTCGCGCGGTCGGTAATTTGCGACAAATGTGGCGCGGAACGAGGCGAAAGTCCCCGCAGTGATCTCCGCCCGGACGCGCTCCATCAGGTGCAGGTAAAAGTGGAGGTTGTGCAGGGTGATCAGCCGCAAGCCGAGGATTTCCTCGGCTTTCACCAGATGCCGCAGATAGCCGCGCGAGAACTGCCGACACGCGGGGCAGGTGCAGCCTTCCTCGATCGGCCCTTTGTCGAAAATGAAGGGCGCGTTTTTGAGGTTGATCGTCCCCGCTGCGGTGAACGCAGTCCCATTCCGCGCGAGCCTGGTCGGCAAGACGCAATCGAACATATCGACGCCGCGCGCCACCATTTCCACCATCTGCGGCGGCGTGCCGAGGCCCATCGCGTAGCGCGGTTTGTCGGCGGGGAGAAAGGGTTCGCTGGCCTCGACGGCGGCCATCATTTCCGTCTCTGGCTCGCCGACGCTGACGCCGCCGATGGCGTATCCATCGAAGCCGATCGACACGAGCGCTTCCGCGCTACGCCGTCGGAGTTCGGGAAAAGTGGCCCCCTGCACGATCCCGAATTTCATCCCCGGCGTCGGCACTTCCTTGCAGCGCGCAGCCCACATCAGCGTGCGGTCGAGGCTCTTCGCCGCGTAGTCGTGCTCGCACGGATACGGCGGGCATTCATCGAAAATCATCGCGATGTCGCTCCCGAGCGTCGCCTGGATTTCCATCGCCTCGCGCGGTCCGAGGAAGCACGGCGCGCCGTCGAGATGATTTTGAAAATGGACGCCATCGTCGGTGATCTTGCGCAGCTTCGCGAGCGAGAAGACTTGGAATCCGCCCGAGTCCGTGAGGATCGGCCCGTCCCACGCCATGAAATTGTGCAGCCCGCCGAAGTGCCGCATCACCTCGATCCCGGGCCGGACGAACAGGTGATATGTGTTCCCCAAAATGACGTGGGCCTTCAGGTCGCGGAGCTCCGCCGGCGACACGCCTTTCACCGAGCCCTGCGTCCCTACCGGCATGAAAATCGGCGTCTCGATCACACCATGCGCGGTCGTGAGCCGGCCGCGGCGGGCCTTGGAAGTCGGGTCAGTGGCGAGGAGTTCGAACATCGGGCGCGGAGATTAACGCGCGCGACTCCGAGGGCAAGGCGCGCCGCCTTCGCGCCGCAAGCGCGTCCTTCTTGCGTGTCATCGTGAGCGCAGCCCGGCTTTGCGGGCGGAGTCGAAGGACCTCTTACTTCTCTCCCCGTTGCGCGAGTCTTCGGGGGAAATAGTTAGAGGTCCTTCGACTCCGCTTCGCTCCGCTCAGGATGACAAAGAGGTGCCGTCGCCGCGTTTTTCCCGCGCCGCCTCCTCCAAATCCACCAGCGACAAAAATATGTCCTCCAGCGCGCCCGATTCCGTGCTCGTGCGCCGCAAATCCGCGACCGTCCCGAGCGCGATCATCTTGCCGCGATGGATGATCCCGATCCGATCCGCCATCTCCTCCGCGACGCTCAGTTGGTGAGTCGAGAGGAAGATCGTCATCCCGCCATTCGCGCGTTCTTTGAACTCGTCCTTCACGATCCGCGCGTGCCGCGGATCGAGCCCGACCATTGGCTCGTCGATCACCAAAACCTTCGGCTCGTGCAGAAGCGCGGAGGCGATGACGAGCCGCTGCTTCGTCCCGTGGCTCAGGTTTTCGGTCAGCTCGTGCGCATAATCCGAGAGGTGAAATTTCTCGAAAAGCTCACCGCACCGCCGCGCTGCGATTTGCCGCTCGAGCTGAAACATATCGCCGACGAAACGCATGAATTCGGACGCCGTCAGCTTGTCGTAGAGGAACGGAAAATCGGGCACATACGCGAGCTGCGCCTTGGCTTTTTCCGGTTCACGCTGGATGTCGAATCCGCCGATGACGACGCTCCCGGCGGTCGGCTGCAGCAGGCCCGCGAGCATTTTGATCGTCGTCGTTTTCCCCGCCGCATTCGGCCCGAGGAAGGCGAAGAATTCTCCCTGCGCCACGTCGAGATCGAGCCCGTCCACGGCGGTGAGCGAGCCGAAAGTTTTGGTGAGTGAGCGGGCGGCGATCAGGGGTGGTTGGGAGTTGAGGGTCGAGGGTTGAGAGGCGCGTTTTCCGAGCGGCGAAATTTCACGGAGTCAGGTCTTCCGGGGCGAGCGAGTAGCCGAAGAAAGTTTTCGCCTCGAGGATTTGGCCGATTTGGCTGACCTGGATTTTGAGCAGGGTTTGCCCGCTTTGTTTGAAGGTCACGAGGTAGGTCTCCACCCGCTCGCCGCGGATCAGCAGCGACGATTGTTGCGCGGCGATTTCGGGCCGCGCCGCGCTCTTTCCGCCGATCGCGCGGAGGAGCATCGGTTCGATCCCGAAGTGCTCCATCGCCTGCGCCGCGCCGGCTTGGTCGAGCGTGAAAGTTTCCTCCTCCACGCCCCGTTCGCGCTCTTTCAAAAGCACCTGCGCGACCCGCGCCTGCGCATCGACCAGCAGGTCCACGCGATACGCCATCGGCTGGTGCATGGTGAGGCCGAACGTCATCCGCTGGACTGCAAATCCGCGGTTCATCGTCAAAGCGCCGTCCCACGAAAAGCGCTGCTTCGGCATCTGCGGCAGCCGGATTTGCAAGTTGCCGATGAACTCGAACACGCGCGCCTGCGTCTCCTTTTCCACCTTCGGCCGGAGCCGCAGATAGCCGAGCCGCTGACCATCCGAGAGGATGTTCAAATCCGACGATTGCTCGTGCAAAAAGAGCAGCTTCAGCACATGCCCGACCGGCACCGCGCTGAGCCGCGAACCGCCCGGATGCAGCTCCGTCCGCACGAGAAGCCCGGTCATCGTCAGCCAAAAAACGACGATCGCGACCGAGAGAATCCGAGTGAGCATTCGGGGCAAAGTAACGCACGCGCCGCCGTGCCTGTCGCGCCCCCATCGCGCGGATTTGCTTCCGAGTGGACACCGCCGCGCGACGTTTGCAGCATCGTCGTCCCGATGCGCGAATACCTCGATCTCCTCCGCCTCGTGCTCGACCGTGGCACGGTCAAATCCGACCGCACCGGCACCGGCACGCGCTCGCTTTTCGGGGCGCAGGCGCGCTTCGATCTCGCGCGCGGCTTTCCACTTCTCACCACGAAAAAAGTCCACCTCCGCTCGATCATTCACGAGCTGCTCTGGTTTCTCCGCGGCGAGACCAACGTCCAATATCTCCGCGAAAACGGCGTCACGATCTGGGACGAATGGGCCGACGCCGACGGCAACCTCGGCCGCGTTTACGGCGCGCAATGGACCGACTGGCGTACCGCCGACGGACGCTCGATCGACCAGATCGCGCAGGTCATTTCGCAGATCAAAAAGAACCCCGACAGCCGCCGCCACATCGTCACCGCGTGGAACCCCGGCGAGGTCGAAGGCATGGCGCTCCCACCCTGCCACGCGCTCTTTCAATTCTACGTCGCGGACGGCCGCCTGAGCTGCCAACTCTACCAGCGCAGCGCCGATATTTTTCTCGGCGTGCCCTTCAATATCGCGAGCTACGCGCTCCTCACGCTGATGGTGGCGCAGGTCTGCGATCTTTCGCCCGGCGACTTCGTCCACACCTTCGGGGACCTCCATCTTTACTCGAACCACATCGACCAGGCGCACCTCCAACTCACCCGCGAACCGCGCCCGCTCCCGATGATGACCCTCAATCCGGCGGTGCGCGAAATCAGCGCATTTCAGTTCGAGGATTTCACGCTCACCGGCTACGACCCGCATCCCGGAATCAAAGCACCGATCGCGGTATGAAAGCGGTCGCCGCGATGTCGCTCAACCGCGTGATCGGCCACGAGGGCGCGATCCCGTGGCATCTGCCCGAGGACTTCAAGTGGTTCAAAAAACTGACTCTCGGCGGCTTCGTGATCATGGGCCGCAAAACCTTTGCCAGCCTTGGCCGCCCGCTGCCGGACCGCACGAATATCGTCCTCACCCGCGCCCCGCGGAAGCTCGCCCGCGACCCGCAATTCCGCGCCACGTTTGGCCCCGCGATCGTCGGCGGCTGGGTCCCACGGATCGGACGCGCCGGCTACCAGCTCGGTTTCAACCGCCTCGGCGAGCGCGATGTCTGGCTCGTGAAAAGCCTCCCCAAACTCGTCGCCGCGTTCGAGCGCGAGCGGCCGACGCGCGAAGTTTTCGTCATCGGCGGCGCGCAAATCTACGAGCAACTCCTGCCGCACTGCACCGACCTTTATCTCACCATCGTCGAGCGAGAGGTGGAGGGGGACGCGCTTTTGCCGGACTTCGAGGATCGTTTTGAAGCCGTGAAAACCGTACTCCGCCAGCCGGAATTCCACGTCGTCCATTATCGCAATCGCGAAGTCGCCGCATGACTGCCGCACGGCTCTCTTGCTTGATCTCTGCGTTTCTTTCCGTGTCCCTTCCGTGTTCATCCGTGGCTAAAAATCTGACTCCGCTGACTCGCAACCCCGTCCTGCTCATCCACGGCATCAAAGACACCGCGAGCAAGATGGAGCCGATGGCGCGCTACCTTCGCCGTCAGGGTTGGCAGGTCTCGACGATGACGCTGCGTCCGAGTTGGGGACAGCTCGGCCTCGAGGTCCTCGGCCAACAAATCGCGAGCCACGCGGACGCCACCTTTGCTCCCGGACAAAAGTTCGACCTCGTCGGATTCAGCATGGGCGGACTCGCCGCGCGCTACTACCTCCAGCGCCTCGGCGGGCTCGAGCGCGTCGATCGTTTCATCACCCTCTCGACCCCGCACCACGGCACCTGGATGGCCTACGCGCTCGGCAATCCGGGTTGCCGACAAATGCGCCCGCGAAGCCCATTCCTGCTCGATCTGGCGAGCGACGCCGATCGCCTTTCGACCATCCGTTTCACCAGCTTCTGGACGCCTTTCGACCTGATCGTTCTCCCCGCCCGCAGCTCGGAAGTCCCCGCCGCGCGCAACGTCAAAACCTGGATCGCGCTCCACCCGCTCATGGTCTGGCAGCCCGGCTCCCTCCGCGCGGTCGCCGCCGCACTCCGGGAGTGATCGTCGTCACCAGAGCGTCTTGATTTTGTAAGCGCGGAACGCCCGGTCTGCGGTGAGCAGCGTGAGTCGTTCGACTTTCGCCTGCGCGATGAGCATGCGGTCGAAAGGATCGCGATGATGCATCGGCAGTGCCGCCTGCCCCGCGGCGTGGCTGACCCGAATCGGCAAAAGCCGGCAGGCATTGGCAAACTGCGCTTCGACGAACTCCTCGACCGTCATATCCAGCTTTAATTTTCCGAGTCCCACCTTGATCGCGATCTCCCACACGCTCGCCATGGAAAAGAAAATCTCCTCCTCTGCATTCTCGAAGACCGCACGCGCTGCCCGCCCCAGGTTTTCCGGGGATTCCCGCGCCCAGAGCAGCGCGTGCGTATCGGCGAGATAGCTCATTCCATGTATTCCTTGAAGTCTTCGAGTGGCGCGTCGAAATCCGGGGCTATCCACATGCGCCCCTTCCAGTCGCCGAGCTTGCGCTTGGCGGCGACCGGAGTGGCGATCGGGCGAATTTCGGCGATCGGCTTGCCATGTTTGGTGACGTAGAAAGTCTCGCCGTGCGCCACCTTTTGCAGGATCGACGAAAGGTGCGTTTTGGCCGCGAACGCCCCGATCTCCTGCACGAGGGTCGCAGAATCCTCCCGCACGACTGAGGTCGGTTCGATCGGCAGCGCTTTCTTTTTCGAGCCGCCTTTTTTTGGAGCTTTCATGCCAACTAGTTGGACCAACTGGTTTGTTTCTGCAAGCAAAATTTTAAGTCAACATGTCTGCGCCCGCCAACCGCGATATGTCCGTAGGCCTCGGGATGCGTCGGCAGCCCGGCGATGCCGAAAGTGCGGACCTCTCGGGTGGAGGGGTTTGTGCCTACGAAATTTGCGGCAGCAAGAGCCCGAGCAGATCGCTGATCTTCACCCGTTCCTGCCGTGCGTCGTCGCGGTGGCGGAGGGTGACGGTGTCGCGGAGTTCGTCGCCTTTTTCACCGAGCGTTTCGAAATCGATCGTGAGGCAGAAGGGCGTGCCGGCTTCGTCCTGGCGGGCGTAACGTTTGCCAATCGAGCCGCCTTCGTCGTAGTCGGCGGCCATGTGGAAACGGAGCGCCTCGAAGACCGCGCGCGCTTTGGTCACGAGCTCGGGCTTGTTTTTCAGCAGCGGAAACACGGCGACTTTTTTCGGAGCGATGCGGGGGTGAAACCGCATGACGGTGAGCGTCTCCTTGTTGCCTTTCGCGTCGGTTTTCTCGACTTCGTCAAAGGCGAGCGCGAGCACGGCGAGCGCGAGCCGATCAAGGCCGGCAGAGGGTTCGATGACGTGCGGGACGTAAAATCCTTTCAGCAGCCGCTCGCAGAAAAGCGCGGCTTCGGCGCGTGATTGGTTGCGGTCGTTCCACTGCTCCTGCACCTCGATGGCAAAGTCGCGGCGCTGTTCGTCCGTGAGCTTGGAGACGGCGGCGCGGAGTTCTTCATCGAAAACCTCGAGCGGTTTGCCGCTGTGCTTTTGATGTTGCGTCAGGTCGAAGTCACCGCGCGCCGCGATGCCTTCGAGTTCCTCGGTGCCGAAAGGAAACTTGAAAAGAATGTCCACGCAGGCGCGGGCGTAGTGCGCGAGTTCCTCCTTCGTCTGCCAATGGTAGTCGAGCACATCCGCGCCGAGTCCGATGCGGGCGTAGTAATTGGTCCGCTGCGCGACCCAATATCGATGCCACATCTCCCAGCCCCAATTTGGCTGCGGCGTGGAAAGGTCGGCACCCTCCGACCAGACGGCAACTGCGCCGTGAATGAGTTGCACGGCCTCGTCCGGCGGGATGAAAAATTCGAGTTCCATCTGCTCGAATTCTCGCGAGCGAAATATGAAATTCCGCGGCGTGATCTCGTTGCGGAAGGCCTTGCCGATCTGCCCGATGCCGAACGGCACTTTCACGCGCGACGAGTCCATGACGTTCTTGAATTGCACGAAAATCGCCTGTGCTGTCTCGGGGCGCAGGTAGCACAAATTGTCGTCGCTCTCGATCGGGCCGTAGTGCGTCCGCAGCATTAGATTAAAGGGTCGCGGCTCCGTCAGCTCGCCGCCGCAGTGCGGGCAGGGTGTGATGAATCCCGTGGCACCGAGCTGCTCCGTCGCGAGGAAAAGATAGAACTGACGCGCGTCGGTCGGCCGGTTGCCTTTCTCCACCTCCTGCACCAGCCACGAAATGGTGATCTCCGGGTTTCGCACGAGGGCGAGATTCGGCGCGAGCTGCCTGCCTTTGCCCTTCGCCCATTTCAGCAGATCGCCGGTGTGAAAAGCCTGCGTGCCTGGCTCGACGAGCGCGGCCAGCGATTGCACCCACGGCTGCTCCGCCATCATCGCCCACCACTGATCGGTGCGGACGAGTTTTTTGCAGCTTTTGCAGGTGCTCATCGGGTCCGCAAACGTGTCCACGTGCCCGGACGCTTTCCAGATCGCCGGGTGCATGATGATGCTCGCGTCGAGCGGCACCACGTCCTCGCGTTCCCGCATCATCGCGCGCCACCAGGTATCGCGGAGATTGCGTTTCAATTCGGCCCCGAGCGGGCCGAAATCCCAGAAGCCGTTGATCCCGCCGTAGATCTCGCTGGATTGAAAAACGAAGCCGCGCCGCTTGCAGAGGCTGACGATTTTTTCCATGCGATTCGGGACGGTCGGGGCCTGGCTCATAGGGGCGGGAAAGTGCGCGGGGCAGGGGATCGGCTCAAGGTGAAAGTCTGCGCGGAATACTGCCGATTTCGGGCGCGCACCCCTCTCCCGACTTCTGCCTTCTGACCGCCCCTTTCTGATGTATCTTCCGCCGCATGGCCCGATACGAAACCTACCGATCCAACGCCGCCGAAGCGCCGCTGATGCGCAAATGGATCTTCCGAGCGCTCTTGATTTCGCTGCTTTTGCACGCCGCGCTGTTCGCCTTTTTCCAGTTCAAAAAGCTCGATAATTTCAACTTCAACTCCGGCCCGCAGCTCGCGCCGCCGCGGTTTGTGATGAACAAAGTGACCATCGATCCCAAGCTGCTGCAGGATCCCGAGGAGCTGCGGGTCAAGCTGCCGGCGAAGCTGCCGAACCAAAAGATCGTCATCCCCGACGAGAAGCCGCAGCCGAAAGAAATCGAGCTGAAACCGCAGACGAGCGAAGTTGCGTCACCGCTGCTGACGGATAAACCGAAGGCGACGCCGCTCGACTGGGACGCCATTTCAAAGAGCGATGCGAATAGCGCCGGGCGCTCGGACAAAGAACTCGGCTCGATCGCCACGGCCCTCCTGACCAACAGCGTGAAGTCGCCCCGCCAGCCCTCGATCACGCTGCCGCCGGGCAGCAAAGACGGCGACGGCATCGGCGGGGCGGAAGGGATGCCGGGCCGGCAATCCATCCAGGACGCGCTCGCAAATTTCGGCGCACCCGGAGCCAGCGACAAGCCGGTCGCGATGCCCGGCGGCGCGCTTTTCGAGCACGACAAGGCGATGCTCGCGGCCAAGGCGCTCGACGACTTGGAAAAGCTCGCGGAGCTCATCGCGAAATATCCGAACGCGAAGTTCATCATCAGCGGTCACACCGATCACACCGGGACCTTCGACTACAATGTCCGCCTCAGCCTCCAGCGGGCCGATGCGGTGAAGGCGTGGCTCGTCGGCAAAGGCATCGCGCCCGAGCGCATCCAGACTTTCGGCAAGGCCGACAGTGAGGCGATCCCGGAGTTGGGGCCGGAAAAGAGCATCGACGAGCAGGGGCCGAATCGCCGCGTCGAGATCGTCATCAAGACCAGCGGCAAGTGAGTCGAAAGTGATCGCGACGCGGGACGAAATCGACGGCGGCGCGGTCGCGCTGCATTACGGACGAGCTCGACGAATTTTACCGCGAGGTCTGGGGCGAGCACGTCCACCACGGGCTGTGGCTGAGTGGAAAAGAGACGCGGGAAATCGCCGTGCGGCAGCTCGCCGAACTCGTCGCGAAAGAGGCGCGAATCGAGCGCGGACGCTTTGTGGCAAAGCTCGCGAGCCGGCCGGGCTACGTGAAATTTCTCCTGAACCGGCACGCGCGGAATCGCGTTTTCGCGCTGACGATCCTGCGCGTCTGGATCGCGTATCGCGTCGGCGCGATGCGTTACGGCGTCTTCACTTTTGTGAAAGTGTGACGCGAAAAACTTTGCTTCACCGCCTCCGTCGCGCGACGCAGCATCGCGAGCCTTGAAAAAGCTGATCATCCAAATGCCGTGCTTCAATGAGGCTGGCACGCTCGCAATCGCGCTCGGCGCGCTGCCGCGGAAAGTGGCGGGCGTGGACGTGGTCGAGTGGCTGATCATCAACGACGGGAGCACCGACGAAACGGTCCAGGTCGCGCGCGCGTGCGGCGTCGATCACATCGTCGATCTCGGCTCGCATCAGGGGCTCGCGCGCGGCTTCATCGCCGGGCTCGACGCCTGTCTGCGCGCGGGCGCGGACATCATCGTCAACACCGATGCCGACAACCAATACTGCGCCGACGACATCCCGAAATTGATCGAGCCGATCCTCCGCGGCGAGGCGGAGATCGTCGTCGGCGAGCGGCCCATCGCGGAGATCGAGCACTTTTCTCCGCTGAAAAAACTGCTGCAAAAAATGGGAAGCTGGGTCGTGCGGTTCGCAAGCCAGACGGATGTCGCCGATGCCCCGAGCGGGTTCCGCGCGATGACCCGCAACGCCGCGATGCAGCTCAACGTTTTTTCGCAATACACCTACACGCTCGAGACGATCATCCAGGCCGGGCAAAAGGGGATGGCGATCAAATCGGTGTCGATCCGCACGAACGAATTCCTGCGCCCGTCGCGGCTGATGCGGTCGATGCGCGGCTACATCCAGCGGTCGATCCTGACGATCGTGCGCATCTTCATCACGTATCGCCCGCTGCGCTTTTTCACATGGCTTGGCGCGTTTCCGTTCACCGCTGGATTCGCGATCGGAGTGCGCTGGCTGGTGCTTTACGAGGACGACCCGAGCCGCGCCCGCGTGCCGAGTTTGATCCTCGCGGCGATCCTCATTTTGATCGGCGTGCAGCTCTGGATTTTCGGCATCGTCGCCGATGTCGTGGCGGTGAATCGCAAGCTGCTCGAGGACATCCAGCTTCGCGTGAAACGCGTGGAATATCGCTGACCCATGAGCCGCGAACTCTTTGCCCGCGAGGCTTTGGCGCAGATTCCGAAAATCCTGACACTCCAGGATCGCAACGCGCACTCGCCGACCTACGGCTGTTTCGACCGGAATTTCTGGCACTACAAAATCATCGACTTCCCGAGCGGCATGGCGGCGGAATTCGTCTGGCCGCTGGCGTTGGCGTATTCGCTGCCGATCCCGGGGAATGCGTTTTATCTCCAGTCGGCGATCAAGGAATGGGTCGAGGCCGGCATTCTTTACGCCGCCCGCAGCGCGCACCCGGACGGCTCGTGCGACGATTATTTCCCGTTTGAAAAAGCCGCCGGCGCCGCCGCGTTTTCCCTGCTCGCGTGCATCGAGAGCTACGAGCTACTGGAGCTGCACAACGCCGAGATCCTCGATTTTTTCAGCGTGCGCGCCGACTGGCTCGCGGGGCATCACGAGAGCGGACGGCTGACCAATCATCAGGCGCTCATCGTCCTCTGCCTCGAAAAAGCGGGGCGGCTTTTTTCCTCCGATCGCTGGGACAAGCTCAAGGCGAAACGGCTCGCGCGGGTCTTCGACTGGCAGAACGAGGAGGGCTGGTTTCAGGAATACGAAGGCTGCGATCCCGGCTACCATACGCTGACCATCGGCCTGCTCGCGCAGTTGCAGGTGCTCGCGCCGTCGGACCGGACCGCGGAGGCGCTGAAAAAGGCGATCACGTTCGCGGCGGAGTTCGTGCATCCCGACGGCTCATTCGGCGGCGAATACACGAGCCGCAACACCTACAACTTTTTCCCGCACGGCTTCGAACTCGCGGGCCGCTGGTTCCCCGAAGCCCTCGCGATCAACGATCGCTTCCTCCCCGGCCTCTCCGTCGGGCTCGGCTCGTGTTACGCCGACGACCACATCATCGGGCACCACACGTGGAGCTACCTGCTGGCCTACCAGTATTTTGAAACCGAGCGCCCGCCCGTGCATCCGCGACCGCTGGGTCGCACTCATTTCAAGAACGCCGGCATCGTCATCGAGCGCCGCGGCGAGTCCGCGCTCTACCTCGCGCTGAACAAAGGCGGCGTCTTCAAGTTCTTCTCCTGCGGCCACCTCGTCCATTCGGACACGCAATTCTCCGCCGTCATCGACGGCAAAAAGACCCGCAACGCCGTCGCCCATCTCGTCGCGAAGTACGACGTCGAGCTCGGCGCGGACGCCATCACCATCCGCGGCAAGCTCGGCTGGGCGAAGTCCAAGCAGATGACCACCTTCAACCTCCTCGTCCTCCGCGCGCTCATGTTCACGGTCGGCCGCTTCTTCCCGAACCTCATCCGCAAGATCCTCCAGCGCGTCCTCATCACCGGCAAAAAATCCGCCCCCCTCAAGTTCTCCCGCACCCTCGCATGGACCGGCGCGAACCTGAAAGTCACCGACGAACTCACCGCGACATCGTGGGAAAACGTCCGCGCGGTCGGCATCGGCGCACTCCAGACCTCCATCTACGTGGTGATGAGCCGCACCTATCAAGCCGGGCAGCTTCAGCCGTGGCTCGATCTCACGGAGAAAGTGCGCGAGCTAAAGGACGGCGAACCGTTGCGGATCGAGCGGATGTTTCTTTAAACAGTGCGCCGCCGCCTCGACTTGAAAAAGCTCCTCTCGCTCCTCATCAGCGCCGCGATCCTCGGCTTCATCTACTGGAAAATTGGTGCCGATAATCGCGACAAACTAAAAGACGTCTTCCAGCACTGCGACCGCCTCTGGATGGCCCTGAGCCTCGGCATGGTCGTCCCGCTCACCCTCTTCACTTCGTGGCGTCTCCAGCAGCTCATGCCGAGCGCCGGGCAGCTCACCTTCGCCGAGGCCAACCGCCTTATCCTCGTCGCCAGCGTCCTCAATCTCATCCTCCCGTCGAAGATGGGCGACATCGCGAAAGCCTGGTTCATGCGCGACCGCAGCGGCCTCAGCGGATCCCTCGCCCTCTCCCTCGTCGTCTTCGAGAAGTCGTGCGACATGCTCTCCCTCCTCCTCTGGTGCGTCTTCGGCCTCGCCCTATATCCGCAAAAGGACGGCGTCTTCTGGATCATGACCGCCGCCGTCGTCAGCATGTTCTCGCTCGGATGCCTCATGCTCGGCTCGAAGCCCTTCGCCGCGTTCCTCTTCGCCCTCGCAGCCCGCTTCGCCCCGAAAAAGCCCGCCGCCAAACTGGCAAAGTTCGCCGACTCATGGAGCGACATGCACGACTACTTCTGGGCCAGCAAACCGCGCCTCCTCAAAGTCGCCGCCACCTCCGTCTTCATCTGGTTCCTCCACCTCCTGCAAATCTGGATGTTCATCCTCGCCCTCCGCGCCACCGTCCCCTTCGTGCGCAATCTCGCCCTCTCGCCCCTCGCCATCCTCGCCGGACTCCTCCCCGTCCCCACATTTGGCGGCGCCGGCCCGCGCGATGGCGCCCTCGTCGCCCTCTACGCCCCCTACTTCGCCACCCCCGTCGCCCTCGCCCTCGGCCTCCTCTGCACCGCCCGCTACCTCCTCCCCGCCATCGGCGGACTCCCCTTCGTCGGCCGCTACTTCGGAGTCGTGGAGAAAATGAAGCGCCAAGACCTCGCGCACACGGGAGAGAAGTAAGAGATCTTCCGACTCCGCTCCGCTGCGCTCGAGATGACCGGAAGGGAGGGGCGCGCACGCAGGCGGGGCGCATCCCAGCCCTCCCCGTCATCCTGAGCGCAGCTTCGGCTTTGCGAAGCGCAGTCGAAGGACCTCTTACATTTCCCCCTCCCCCCGGAAGGCGCGCGTGCAGCGGGGGGGAAAAGTAAGAGTTCTTTCGACTCCGCTGGCGCTGCGCTCGAGATGACCGGAAGGAAGGGGCGGGCACGCACGCGGGGCGCGTCCCAGCCCTCCCGCGCCTTGAGCTTCTCCCACGCGCCGCCGATGGCTTTGGCCCAGCCCTCCGGCTGCGCTTTGATCGTGCTGCGCCGCGCGGCCACGCGCCATTCCGCTCCGCGCAAAGCGGGTCTGCTGGTTCATGCCCCTTCAACCGCTCTGCCTCCCTCTCCATTTCATCTTTTCCGCCAACCACGCGATTAAATCAGCGTTTCCTTAGCCGGGGGTCGAGCGAAGCGAACACCCCCGGAACCCGCCCCACAAGTCCATGCGCTCCGGCAGGGGCGCGGGAAATTTCCACGCGCGCATTGTCACGTCACGACGCAGCCCGCTACAACCACCCTCGCCCCGTGTCCAGCCTCGCCTCCATCCACACCTACCGCTCCGAGGTGGACAAGATCATCCGCTACGGCGGCAGCACGAAGGAAACCACCGTCCGGCGTGCGGTCTATAATCTCATCAATGCCTACGCCCGGCCACGCGATCTCCTGCTTTGCGAGGAACTCGACTACTTCAATCCGCGCCGCCGGAAAACCGTCCGGCCGGATGGCACGCTGAAGAACATCCTCCGCCTCGA
>JAYVPW010000167.1:0-46828 GCA_043777315.1 Spartobacteria bacterium
CGACGTTCGACGTTCGACGTTTCCCTCTCCGGGTCCGTCCGCTCCCCTTCCGATACTTCGACGTTCGACGTTCGACGTTCGACGTTCGACGTTTTCCCCTCAGTGTCTGTCATCTCAAACGTCGGGTGTGAAGACGGGGACATAGTTGAACCACTGTTCGGGGTGCTGGCGGATGATGTTTTCAAAATGGGCGGCGATGCGCTGGGTATTCGCGAGCTGGGCGGCGCGCGGTTCCTCGGCGGGGGCAAGCGGAAGCATCGGGTCGGCGAAGGAGGTGTATTTTCCGCTGCCGTGCCGGAGGACGAAGGCGGGGATGACGGCGGCGTCGGTGTGCTGCCAGAGGAGGGCGGGGCCGGTGGAGAATTCGGTCGGGGTGCCGAACATTTCGACGGCAGTGCCGGTGCCGGGGTAGGGGCGATCGACGAGCATGGCGAGGACTTCGTTGCGCCGGAGGGCCTGGATCATTTCGACGAAGGCGAAGTCGTGGCCGGGGCCGACGATGATGGTTTTGATGCCGAGGCGGCGGCGGTGTTCTTCACGCCACTGCTGGAGCTCGCCGGTGGGTTCGGCGAGGGTGACGATGCTCATCGGCAGGCCGCGGAGGGCGAGGAGCGTCGCGCCAAGTTCCCAATTCCCGAGATGCGCGGTGACCACGATGATGCCTTTCCCGCGGGCGAGCGCGGCCTCGATATTTTCCCAACCGCGCCATTCGTCGAGCAGTTGCTCGGCGCGGTGCTCTTCGCCGGCGCAAAGGAAGTAGTCGGCCATCATCGTGCTGAAAAAGCGGACGTTGCTCGCGCAGAGGGCCTCGAAGTCGGGGCCGGTGCGGTGGGTGACGCGGCGGAGATTTGCGCGGAGCGCGACCTGCCCGCGGACGTTGCGCCAGTAGCCGATGCGGCCGAGCACGGCGGCCATGCGATAGGTGATCGAGCGCGGAAAGAGGCGCGCGAGGAGGAGGCCGATCTTGAATGCGCCGAGGCTGTAGAAGGTGCCGCGCATTTACTTCGCCTGCCGCCAGGCGTAGGCCGGCAGGATGAAAAAGAAGGTGGAAAAGAGGCACCACGCGACGCCGGTGGCGCAGACGATGCCGAGCCCGCGGAGCGCCGGATTCTCCGCAGTGGCGAGCGAGCCGAAGCCGACGACGGTGGTGAGCCCGCTGAGCAGAACCGGCTTCACGACCGTGGAAAGTGAGCGCCGTAAATCGCCGGGCGCGCGCATGGCGATGACGATGTAGATGCCGTAATCGACGCCGACGCCGAGGACGAGCGGGAGGGCGAGGACGTTGAAAAGATTCAGCGGAACGCCGAAAATTCGCAGCGTCGCGAGCATCGCGCCGACGGAGAGCGCGAGGCTGAGCATGAGGATGAAAAGCGGGAACCAGCGGCGGTAGAGGAAGATGAGCAGGACGATATTCAGGCCGAGCATGACGCTGGAAAGCTCGACGAGTTTGCCCTGCGACCACGGCAGCAAATCGGCGAGCGTGTAGGTCCAGCCGGAGACGTGCGTCTCGATACCGGGGACGGCGAGCGCGTGCCGGAGCGCCTCTTTTTCGGCGAAAGAGACGAGCGGTTTGACGGGCGTGATGTAGGCCATGCCGACGTTCGGGCTGTTGCCGAGGAAGCGGTCGAGGATGAACCACCAGCTCGAATTGGCGGGGAGCGATTGATGCCAGTCGAGGAGGTCGAAGTTGCCACCGCTGACTTTCGCGAGCGAGTCGAGCAGGGCGAATGCGGAGCCGAAGGAATCGACGCTCAAGCCCTCCGCCGCGAGCGTGCGGGTGAGCGCCTCGCGCGCGGCGGACAGCCCGGGAAGGCTGATGTGCGCTGCATTCGCGCGCGCCCGGGCGGGGGAAAGGGTGAACGCGGCCGGGGTGGCGACGCTCTTGATCTGGCCGGTCGCGACGAGCTTCGTCCACGCGGCGTGGAGGCGCGTCCAATGGTCGTGGAAGGTCTCGGTGTCGGGTGTTTGCACGAGCGCGATGAGCGGTTCGCCGAGCGCGGGCATCTTCGCCATGATCGCGCGCATCGCCTCGCCGGCGCGGCTGTTGCGCGGCTCGAGCGACTTGGGATTCGCCTCGAACTGGATGCGCCCTTTTGGCGTCGCGCTGAACACGGCGAGCGCGACGAGGAGCACCGCGGTGGCGCAGAAAAAGGCGCGCGGCACCGCGAGCACGGCGGACACGAAACGGTGGCTGCCGGTGCGGAGCCAGTCGCCGGTTTGCGGGCGGTGTTTCTGCGGGATGAAGACGAAGAAAACCGTCATCATGAATCCCGCGGCGAAGACGATGCCGAAGGCGATGAGCACGCCGAGTTGCATGAACCCCGCGCACTCGCTGAGCAGCAGGCAGAGGAACGCGGCGGCACTGGTGAGCGCGCCGAAAATGATCCCGCGTCCCTGCTGGCGCAGCGCGGAGGCGACGGCGCTTTCGTGGTCGAGACCGGCTTCGCGTTCGACCTGATAGACGCCGAAAAGCAACATCCCGAAATCGACGCCGAGCCCGATGAGGATCGAGCAGAGGCCGATCGTGATCATGTTCAGCTCGTGGAAAACGAGGACGCCGGCGGCGATGGCGGCGACGCAGCAGAGCAGCAAAACGTGCATGATCGCGAGCAGCGGACGGACCCGCCGGAAGCCGATGTAGAAGGTCAGCGAGACGAGGACGATCGAGCTGAGGAGCGTGGAAATCACGTCGCTGCGCATCTTCAGCGAGAGCTCCGCGACGTAGGCGGTGCGGCCGGTGACGAGGATTTGCGGGAGCTTTTCGCCCGCGTGTTCCGCGCTCCAATTCGCGAGGATGCGGGCGTTGAAGTCCTCGATCCGGCGCATTGTCGCCTGGCAGGCGTGCGCGCCGAGATCGGTCTGGTCGGTGATCGCGAGAACAAGGCGCAGCGTGCCGTCGGGCGAGGCGAGCGGCTGGGATTTTTCGAGCGAGAATGAGCCGGCGAGTGGCTTCAGTGCAGGGATCACGAGGCCGAGCGGGTCGAGCTCGAGTTCCATTTCGGCTTTTGGCGAGCCGGCTTCGAGCGCGGCGCGGAGGTGCTTGAGACGGGCTTCGATGGCGGGGGGTTCGAGCGCGGAAATGGCGGCGGCAAATTCGGCGGGCTCGAGATTCAGCAGCAGCGGCGCGGCGATCGACTGCACGTCGCGCGCACCCTCCGCGCTGTCGGCGAGCGAGTGATCCATGACGCGGACGATGCCCGGTTCGAGCGCGAGCTTTTCGCCGAAGAACGCGGTGAATGCGTCGAGGTCGCATTCGCCGGATTCGTCGATGATTGCGAACGTGAGTTGGCGTCCCTGGCTGAATTCGCGGTCGTAAATTTTGAACGTCTGGACCGAGTCGAAATGCTGCGGCAGCAGGTCGAGAATGTCCGAGGCGAGCCGCCCGCGCAGGACAATCGCGAGCACGGACGCGACCACGAGCAGCGCGACGGCGAAGCCGATGAGGCCTCGGCGATGGGTGACAAAATGGGCGACGGTGCGATCCAGACTCATGCGGCCGATGAGTCTTATTTCGCGAAGACGAAGACGAAGCGTTCGCCGGTTTCGGCGGAATTGACGATGACGCGGGGCGTGTGTTTTTGCGCGGAAAAAGCTGCGGGCAGCTTCATGAATCCGACGAGATTTGCGGGCGGATGCGCGGGGTCACCCTGCCACGAACCGCGCGCGATCACGCCCTCGGCGCGCGCTTTTTCACCCGAGCGCCAGAGCCGGAGCAGCGGGAATCCGGGGCCGGTACGGAAGTCGAGTTGGAAGTCCGCGCCGCGCCGCGAGACCACGCAGTCGCCGATGATCGAGCGGGTCGGCGTGACGTATTGGAGCTGGCCGACGCGCGTCTCCCAGCGGGCGTCCGGTGCCGGAAAAACGAGCGGCGTCTGGCACCCGGCGAGCAGCAAAACGAGGGCGGCGCCGAGCCGCGAAATCAGAGCGCGCACGCGGTCGGGGTTTCGGCTTCGGCGCGCTGCGGACGGAGGCTGAGGCGCGGGCAGAGCGGGTAATATTTCTGGAGAAAAATGACGAGGTAGAAGAGCCGCATCCGCCACCAGATCGCAAATCCGCCGCGGATGTTTCCGGCGAGCACGGCATTGATCGCGCCGGGCAAATTGAAGCGCGCAGTCGGCTGCGAGATGACTTCCGCGAACTCGTGCGTGTACCACGAATCGACGAACCGCAGATACAGCTCCATCGCGCGGAGGAGCTGCTTTTCGTATGCCGCAAACCGCGAGGCGCGCCGCTTCGGTTTAGTCAGTGCCGCGTCGATCGCATCCGCGGCGCTCTCGCCGGAGAGGAGCGCGAGATAGACGCCGGTGCTGAAAACCGGGTCGATGAAACCGGCGGCGTCGCCCGCGAGCAGCCAGCGCTCGCCGGCGAAATTCGCATTCCGATACGAGTAGTCGCCGGTCGAATAGACGGGCGACACGCGCTCGGCATTTTCCATCCGCGAGTGAATGGTCGGCTGCTCGGCGAGGGCCGTGGACAGTGCTTCTTCGGGCGATTGGCGCAGGTTTTTGAAATCCGGCGTGTCCATCACCAGCCCGATGCTCATGCGGGTCGCACCGAGCGGGATCATCCAAAACCAGCGGTCCGCGCCGCGCACCATCCGCGTCAGCGTGGCGTCGGGGCCGGGGTCGCGCGTGACGCCCTCGTAGTGCGCGAAGACCGAGAATTTGTTGAGCTGCGGGTAGCTGCGTTTCAGTTTGAGCTGCGAGCCGACGACCGTGTTCCGCCCGCTCGCGTCGATCAAATACCGCGCGCGAATCGTCTCGCTCCCGCCCGCGCCGCGCACCCGCAGCGTCACGCTTTCGGGCTCGAATTCCACCCGCTCGACAGCCGTCTCCTCGCGCACCTCCGCACCACTCGCCGCCGCGTGGTCGAGCATGATTTTGTCGAAGGTCGCGCGCTCGACCTGGTACGAATACGTGTGCGCGAGGCGGAACCCATCAATGAAGAAAAACTTCACCTTCCGCTCGCCGCACGCGGTCGCCAATTCCGCGCCAAGCTTGTGCAAAAAAGTGCGATCCAGCAGCTCGCGCAGCCCGAGCCTTTCGAGGATCGGCATCGAGTACGGCAGGAGCGATTCGCCGATGTGAAAGCGCGGGAATTTCTCCCTCTCCAACACCACCACCGAGCGCCCCGCCCGCGCCAGCAGCGTCGCTGCGGTGCTCCCCGCCGGACCGCCTCCGATGATCGCGGTGTCGTAGATTTTTTCCATGAAACGAGGCGGGAGACTACACGCCGAAAAGAGCGCGACAACCCGGCATGGCGGCTCTTTCGCAAATAGCACCACCCTCGCCCTATTTCGGTGGTTCGTCGGGATCGAGCGTTCGGGCGGTGATGAAGACCACGAGCCGCTTCTTGGATTCTTGTGCTTTGAAAGGCTTGGTCTCTTCCGTCTCGCCTTCACCCCGCGTCCGCCTCCTTGTTGAGCCTGCGGTTCGCTCGCCAAAAAGTGCTGCGGATGGTCCCGCGCGCGTGCTACACGTCCCGCGCTCATGGCCCCCACCGTTCATTCCAGATGGCTTCGGCGCGGGTTGCTCGTGGCGAATCTCGGCGCGCCGGTCGCGGTCTTTTCGACCGGCTTTCAAGTGTGGGGGCTGATCGCTGGGGCGGCGGTGGTGCACGCGGCGCTGATTTATGCGCTCACCGCGCCGCGCTGCGGGTGGCTCGGGCCGGTGGTCACGCGCTTCCGTGCGACGGGAAAAGAGGTCTGGCTGACGATCGACGACGGACCCGCCGGCGCGCAGAGCGGGAGCCTCGCGGAGGAGCTCCAGCGGCGCGGCGTGCGTGCCACTTTTTTCGTGAAAGGGCGCAACCTCGACGCGCAGCCGGGGCACGCGGCGCAGTGCCGCGCGGCGGGTCACACGCTCGCGAATCACACGCACACGCACCCGTCGTCGCGGTTCTGGTGGCTGCTGCCAGCAGCGCTCCGGCGCGAGCTCGATGCGTGCAATGAAGCGCTCTCGCGGGCGGGCGTGTCGGTGCAGCGCTGGTTCCGTTCGCCCGTCGGTTTGAAGCACGTCTTTCTCCACCGCGAACTCGCCGCGCGAGGGATGCGCCTGATCGCGTGGAGCGTGCGCGGGCGCGACGGCATTTCGAGCGATCCCGAGGCCGTCGCGCGGCGCGTGCTGCGGCAGGTGCATCCGGGCGCGATCGTCGTTTTGCACGAGGGAAAACCGCGGAGCGTCGAGGGCATCCTGCGCGTGATCGAGGAGCTGCAGCGGCTCGGATATGCGTTCGTGATTCCGACGGATGAGCAACTGATTTAGCCACGGATGAACACGGAAAAGACACGGAATGGGAATGGGCAAATGAACTCGCAGAGCGTTTTGGCGGCATCATTTTCCGCAGCGAAAAATGGGGCGTTCCGGGACTCGGAACGTTTACCTCAACGCAGAAAATACTCCTCGCACCGCGATCGTGCGGAAAGCCGGACGCCGGCCGGGAGCCCTGTGTGCTACAGCATCGCGCGGTTTTTGATGCGGGTCGTTTTGTCGATGACGATCCGCATTCGCACCCAGTCCGTGGACGCCGCAACCCCGCCCGGCGGCTACCTCCTGGCGTGCAGCCACGTCAGCCATCTCGATCCCTTTTGCCTGAGCGCGGTGCTGCCTGAGCGCGTGAACTGGATGTCGCGCATCGAGTTCTTTCGCCGGCGCTGGACTGCGGGTTTTTTGCGGCTCATGGGCGTCTTTCCGGTGCATCGGCAGGGCGTCCCGGTGAGTGCGATTCGCACCGCGCTGGCGCGTCTCGAAGCGGGTCAGATCGTCGGTCTTTTCGTGGAGGGTGAGATCAAAACCGGCGCGGACTCGGTGCTCCGCGGCGGCGGGATCAAGCGCGGCGTCTGCCTGCTCGCGGCACGGTCGGGGCGGCCGGTCGTGCCGTGCGTGATCGTCGGGACGGACAAGCTGAACCATCCCGGTCCGTGGATGCCGTACCTGCGCGGGCAGCTCTGGGTCATCCGCGGCGAGCCGATTTTGCCGGTAGTCGGGGCCGATCGACGGGCGGCGCGCGCGGAGATGGCGGCGGTGATCGAGCGGGCGCTCGTCGGGCTCTACGCCGAGCTCCGGCGCAGCTTCGATCTCCCGGAAAACATCGTCCCGTGAGCGAGGCCTTTTACAAAACCGTGCGGCTCCTCGGAGGCGCGATTTTCCGCATCGCCTCCGCTCCGATCGTGCTGCATCGCGAGCGCGCGGATCGGCCTGGCGCCTACATCCTCGCGGCAAATCACGGCAGTGCGTTCGATGCGCCGCTCCTCATCGTCGCGACGCCGCGGGTGATTTATTGGCTGAGCATCGTCGAGCTGTTCCGGCATCCGCTGCTGCGCTGGTTTCTCACCGGAATGCGCGCGGCCCCGCTGGATCGCTCGAAGGCGGACAGCGCCACGATGCGCGTGATGCTCCGGCATTTGCGGGCTGGCCGGGTCATCGGGATTTTTCCGGAAGGCGGGATGCAGGCCGGTGAAGAATCCGTGCTGCGAGGCGGCGAAATCCGGGACGGCATCTGTAAGCTCGCGCAGCTCGCGGGCGTGCCCGTGCTGCCGTGCGTGGTCTCCGGCAGCGAAAACTTTCGCGACTGGAAAAGCTGGCTGCCGCTGGCCCGCACGCGTTTTGCCGTGGCGTATGGCGAGGTCATTTTCGCGCGCGCGGATCTGGCAAAAACGGAAGCGCGGGCCGCGATGGCGGAGGAAATTCAGCGGGCGTTTCGAGATTTGAATGAGGATATCCAGCGATGCGCGTGAGTCCGATCCGGGGAACGCGCTCGTCTCGAGCGCTGGTCGTGGCGTCCTCGCCACGACGGATTTTTCTCCGCGCGCGGGAGTCGAGGATGCACGTCTCTCCGCGACGCGCGACGCAGGAAAGTTCGTTTCGGCGGGACGCCGAAACCAGCACTCGGGACGAGTGCGCTACCCGGACAAACGCAGCCGCACGCCCATGACTCCGCCACTCGCCCGGCCGCGCAGCCGCCTCGCCGTTTGCCTGAATTCCTCGTTCCTCGGCTTTTACGCGCACGCCGGATTCATGGCCGCCTTGCTGGAACTCGGCGTCGCGCCGATCGCTCTCAGCGGCGCATCTGCGGGCGCGCTCGTCGCGGGATTGCTCGCGGCCGGGCTCGATTCGCGGCGCGTGATCGATCTGCTGCTGCATCCCGACTTGCGGCGCACTTTTTTTGAAAGGGGCGCGCCTTTTCGCAGCCTCGCGACGATGACGAATCGGCCCGGCCATCTCGGCGCGATCCGCGGGCACCACGCGCTCGCCCTTTTGAAATCCCACGTCGGCGACCGCCGCATCGAGGAGTGCACCGCGCCGCGGCTCGCGCTGGCCGTCACGAATCTCACCGCGACGCGCACCGAAATCGTCACCGCCGGACCGCTCGCGGAGTTCATCCTCGCGAGCGGCGCGTATCCCGGGATGTTCGCCGCGCGCGAGATCGGGGGTCGGCTTTTTTGGGACGGCGGGATCGCGAACCCGGTGCCGTTCGACCACTGGATCGCCGACCCGGACATCGACACGATCCTCGTCCACAGCGTGGACAGCCACAGCCCGGGGTCCGCCGAAAAAGCGCGCCCGCTGACGATCGGCGCCGCCGCCGGGCTCTCGCACGAGATCATCTGCGACGAGCTGCGGCGGATGAAAGCCGAGCTCGCGCGCGCCGCGGGAAAGCGCCTCATTTTTCTCCAGACGAAAGCCTCGCGCCCGAGCGTGCTGAGCGCCGGAAAGATCGGCCCGCGCTGCGTGGAACAAGGCCGCGCCACCGTCGCGGAACACCGGGATTTGCTCGCCGGGCTGTCGCTTGACTCACCCGGCACCCTCCGCTAAATCACGCCGCTCTAAAAAGATGGCCAGCCCGACCAATCCCACCCGCGAACCACTCGAAAAACAACTGGTGCAACTCATCCGCGAGCGCCTGCTCGAGACGCAGCCGGGCTTCGATGCCGACTCGAATCTTTACGACAACGGGCTCGATTCGATGGCGATCATGCAGCTCCTCGTGCTGGTCGAGGAAGGGTACGGGGTGGCCATTCCCGAGAGCGATTTGACGCGGCAGAATTTCAGCACGACTCGCCAGCTCGCGGAGCGCATCCGCGAGCGCACCGCCCGCGCGGCGTAGCGCGATGGCCGTCGCCGCGAAGGGCGTGAGCCGGGTGCCGGTGCGGGTCGCCGATTGCTTTTTGCTCGCGCTCGATTCCTTCATGCGCCGCACCGGGCAGGGCGCGCACGTCAGCCAGTCCGTGCTCGAACTCGACCGCGCGCCCGACCTCGAAAAACTGCGCGCGGCGTCCCGGCGGCTGGTGGAAAAGCATCCGATTTTTGCCGCCCGGTTGCGTCGCGACTGGCGGACGTGGCTCCCATTTTGGGAAGTGCCCGAGCCGCCGGCGAGCGGACTGCCGCTGCGCATTTGGGAGGCCGCCGAGTGCGAAGATTTCGCCGCCGTGTTGCAGTCGATTTTCGCCGAGCCGCTCGTCCGGGACGGCGTGAATTTCAACGCGCGCCTCGATCTTTTGCAGCGTCCCGACGGCCGCGCCGCGCTCACCTTTTCCTGGTCGCATCTGCTCATCGACGGCAAAGGCGCGGAGCTCCTGCTGGCCGAACTCGCGCGGCTCTGCGACGGCCTCGACGAGCCGTGCGAGGCGAAAGAAATCCCGCGGCCCGCGCTCACTTTCAAAGAGCGCATCCAGAAAACGAAAGGCGCGGTGATCCTCTTCGATGAGCTCGTGAAGATCGGCGCGCCGTCGCTCTCCGGCCCGCGCCCGCGCCGGGGTCGCGGATTTTACCAAGTGATCACGCTCGACCCCGCGGACACCGCCCTCGTCGCCGCGCGCATCGCCCGCACGACCGGCGAGCTTTTTCCGATGACCTTTTTGCTCGCCTGCACCGCCCGCGCGCACGACCGCGTCTTCGCGCATCGCGGGCGGCAGCCGCGCGGCTACGTGGCGAACGTGCCGGTGCAAATGCGCAAGCGCGGCGCGCGCGGTCCGCTCTTTCACAACCAGGTGAGCGTCTTCTTTTTCAGCGCGGTCCGCGCGAATCTCGGCTCGATCGAGAGCACGGCGGCGGCGATGAAACAGCAGTTCACCGAGATGTCGCGCGCCCGGCTCGACGAGTCGTTCAGCATGGTTTTGGAAATGATGATGCGCCTGCCCTCGTGGGTTTTCATGCGCGTCGTCCGCTGGCAGTTCAAAGGCGAGATCGCCTCGTTTTTTCACTCCCACACCGGCCCGTTCGCGCCGGAACTCACGGAATTCGCGGGAGCGAAAATCACGAACGCCTACCACCTCCCCTGCCTCGGCGCGCCCCCCGGGACCGGCATCTTTTTCGGCGACCGCGATGGCCGGTTGAACATCACCTTTTCCTGGCGGGAAGGCTGCCTCACCGACGACGAACGCCGGCTCATGGTCGGGCAAACCCTCGAAGATTTGCTCGGAGAAAAACGACCCGACCTGACCGATGCAGGACGCTGAAGTGCTCGTGATCGGCGGCGGCAGCGCCGGCCTCGCCGCCGCCATCAGCGCGGCGCGAATGGGCGCGCAAACGCTGCTCATCGAACGCGGCGGATCGCTCGGCGGAATGGCGCCCGCGGCGCTCGTCCACTCGATTTGCGGGCTGTATCGCCTGCCGGAAAACGCCGTCGTCGCCGTCTTCGCGAACCCGGGATTCGCGACCGAATTCGCGACGCGCCTGATCCGTGCGGGCGGCGCGAACGGCCCGGTGCGGATGGGGCGCGTGGACGTGCTCCTCCAACAGCCGACGGCGTTCGCGCGCCTCGCCGACGATATGGTGCGCGAGACGGAAAATCTGCGCGTGCTCTTTCACTCGGAACTGATCTCGGTGAGCGCCGATTTTCGCAGCGCCATCGTCTCCTGCCGGGGTCGCACGGAAACTCTCAGCGCGACCGCGATCCTCGATGCCAGCGGCGATGCCGTCGCCGCAGCGCTCGGCGGAGCCGCGTGCGAGCAGGAAGCCAGCGAACGCCTCCAGCGTCCCGCGTTCATCTTCGCGCTCAACGGCGTCGCCGCCGACACGCTCGACGACGATGGCCGGCTCCGCGTCGCCGGGAAGATTTCCGCCGCCGTGCGGTCCGGCGCGCTCCCGGCGGGCGCGCTTGGCGCGGGGCTGCGAGCGAGCGGACGCGGCGGCGAAGCCTACGTGACGATCGACCTCGAGGCTCCCGGCTACGACCCGCTCGACGTGGCGTGCCTCACCGATTTGGAAATGCGCGGGCGCGAGCTCGCGGGCCGCATCGCTGACTTTCTCCGGGCCGAAGTCGCGGGATTTTCAGCGAGCTTCATCTCCGCTTTTCCCGCGCGCGTCGGCGTGCGCGAGAGCCGCCGGATCGCCGGCGTTTCGCGTCTCGAAACTGCCGATCTCGAGCACAGCGCGCGCTTTCCAGACAGCATCGCGCTCGCGACGTGGCCGATGGAATTGCGTGAGACGAACCGCGGCGCGCGCCTCCGTTTTCCCACCGACGGACAACCCTGCGGCATCCCGCTCGGAACCCTGCGCGCCCGCGACCACGCCAACCTTTTCGCCGCCGGACGCTGCATCTCCTGCAGCCACGAAGCCCAAGCCTCGATCCGCGTGATCGGCACCTGCCTCGCGACCGGCGAAGCCGCCGGAATCGCCGCCGCGATCTTCGCGATGCTCGGCGAATGCGATGCGCCCGCGGTGCGCAAGGCCCGAGACGAAATCCACAACACAATTTCCAATGCGCGCACGGAATCATAATCCGGGGAGCGCACTCGTCCCGAGTGCTGGTCGAGGCGTCCCGCCTCGACGGACTTTCTCCAGCGCGCGATTTCCGAAAATCTCACCCGTTCCAAAAGTTCGTTTCGGCGGGACGCCGAAACCAGCACTAGGGACGAGTGCGCTACCCGGAATTCCCCTCGCATGAACATCGTCGAGGAAATCTTCCGCTGCGCGGACCGCTCGGCGATCGCGCTGATCGCTGACGGCGAGGAGGTCACGTACGGCCGGCTCATCGAAATGTCGGAAGCCGCCGCGCGCCCGATCGCCGCGCTGAGATGCGCGCGCGTCGGGCTCGATTGCCCGAACGGAATCGCGCACGTCGTCCTCGCGCTCGCGATCGTGCGCGCGGGAAAATGCCTCGTCCCGATCGCCAGCGAACTCGCGCCGCCGGAGCGCGCGCGCCTCATTTCCGAGACCGGGCTCGGGGCGATCGTCGATGCGTCGGGGAGCGTGCGTGAGGTCGCAATTGGTGTCGGGCTTTCATTCGACGAAGCGCAGCTCGCCGCGATCAATCCGGCGTTCATCCGCTTCAGTTCAGGCACGACGGGGCGCAGCAAAGGCATCGTCCTTTCCCACGAACGGCTGCTCGAACGCGTCACCGCCGCCAATCGCGGGCTGCGCATTTCGTCGGGCGATCGCGTCGTCTGGATCCTGCCGATGGCGCATCATTTCGCTGTCTCGATCATGCTCTATCTGCTGCACGGCGCGGCCACGGTGATCGTCACCTCGCACCTCGCGGAGGACGTGCTCGCCGCCGCGCGCGCGCACCGCGGCACCGTGCTTTACGGTGCGCCATTCCACCACGCCCTCCTCGCGGCGGAAGGCTCGGGCCTGCCGTGGCCGACGCTGCGGCTCGCGGTTTCGACCGCGGCGACGCTGCCACTCGTGACGGCGGAGGCTTTTGAAAAAAGATACGGACTGCCGCTCTCGCAAGGCCTCGGCGTCATCGAGGTCGGTCTGCCTTTTCTCAATCTCGACGCGCCGCGTGAAAAGCCCGCGTCGGTCGGGAAGGCGCTTCCCGACTACGATTGCGAGGTGCGCGACGGTGAAATCTTTCTCCGCGGCCCGGGCATGCTCGACGCGTATTTGAACCCGTGGCGCACGCGCGACGAGATCCTCGAGGACGGCTGGTTCCGCACCGGCGACCTCGGGCGCATCGATGAAGACGGCGACCTTTTTCTCGAAGGCCGCTCGCATTCGGTGATCAACGTCGCCGGTCTGAAATGTTTCCCCGAAGAAATCGAGGCCGTGCTCTGCGCGATGCCGGAGGTGCGTTTCGCGCGCGTGATCGGGAAGCCGCATCCGCGCGTCGGCGCGGTCCCGGTCGCGGAAATCGTGGCCCGCGACGCGGCAAATCCGCCGACGATTTCCGCGCTCGCCGCGCATTGCCGCGCGGCGCTTTCGCGCTACAAAGTCCCGGTCGATTTCAAGCTGGTCGAGAGCCTGCCGCTGACGGCGAGCGGGAAAGTGAAGCGCTGATTTCATGGGTCGCCGCGTCCAAAATATCGCCATCGTCGGCAGCGGTCCGGCGGGCTCCACGCTCGCTGCGCTGCTCGCGATGCGGGGGACGAACGTGGTGATTTTCGACGACGGTCGGCGGCCCGATTTGATCGTCGGCGAGTCGTTGATCCCGTCGATCATTCCGGTGCTGCGGCGGCTCGGAATCGAGGAGCGTGTCGCCGCGATCGGGCTTTATAAACCGGGCGTCACGTTCGTGATGCAGGCGGATGAGACGATCGATTTTTGCTTTCAATCGGTGAAGGGCTGCGACCTCCCGACCTACGCCTACAACGTTCCGCGGCCCGCTTTCGATCGCGTGCTGGATGAACGCGCGGCGGAGCTCGGCGCGGTCTTTGTGAAGGCGCGCGCGAAGATCGAGCGGGACGGCGATCGTCTGCGTCTCAGCGATGAATCGCTCGCGCTCGCGCCGTCATTTAAAAACAAGCAGCCCGATCTGATCGTGGACGCGACGGGCCGGAGCCGGATGTTCGCGCGGCTGCTCGAAATCCCGGCGACGCTCGGTCCGCGGCGCGATGTCGCGTACTTCGCGCACTACGAAAATTTCGCGGAGGAAGAGCCGCGCGGGCAGGTGATCATCCACCGCCTCGCGACCGGCGGCTGGTCGTGGCGCATCCCGCTGCGCGACTGCGTTTCCGTCGGCGTGGTGATGAACAAAGACGACGCCGCGCTGCTCGGCGCGACGCCGGAGGAGCGGCTGGAGGCCGCGATCACGCGCGACCCGGTGCTCGCGCGGGCCGGCGAAAATCGGCGACGCGTTTCCGAGCTCGCGATTTACACGAATTACCAACTCGTCTCGGAGCGCGGCACCGGTCCGGGATGGGCGATGATCGGCGACGCGTTTGGCTTCGTGGATCCGATGCTCTCGCCGGGGCTCTGGCTCGCGCTGCATTCGGCGGAAATTCTCGCCGACAACCTCGAAAATCTCGGCTCGTACGAGCGCCAGATGCAGCGGCACATCGCGGCGTGGATGGAATTGATCAGCTATTATTACGACGGCCGGATGTTCGCGATGTATCACACCGGTGTCGCGATGGAGCGGCAGTACGACAACGTGATCACGCGGTTCCTGCATCGCTATTTCGACCAGCACATCGCCTGCATGGCGTGCGGCAAGACGACGATCTCCGGTTACGCGCGCGGCGTGATCAAGTTCATGGCGCACCACGGGATCAAGGGTTTCGATCCGGCGGATTTGGCGATCCGATGATCGATCGCATCGCGCGACGGTACGAGGGGCGGTGGCGGCAGGGATATGTGCGCGGGAAATTACGGAGCGATCCGATTTACGGCGTGGCGTTTGAGATTCTGCGGGAGTCGAAATTGCCGGTGCTCGATATCGGCTGTGGGATCGGGCTCTTCTCGCTCTCGATGCGGGAACGGGGATTTCGCGAGGCGATCGTCGGGATTGATTTCGACTCGCGGAAGATCGCGCGAGCCCGGCACGCCGGCGAGGGCGACGCGGGGCTGCAATTTGAAACCGCGGATGCGGTCGAGCCGCGGGAGTTTTCGGGGAACGTGGTGATTCTCGACGTGCTCCATTATTTGCCGGCGGCGGCGCAGCGCGAATTGCTCGAAAGCGTCGCGGGGCAGGTCGCGCCCGGCGGCGTGTGCATCGTCCGCGCATGCCCGCGGGATCAGGGCTGGCGGTTTCGGGTGACGCAGCTCGAGGAGCTGTTTTTGCGCGCGAGTTTTTCGATGAAAAGCGGAGCGCGGCACTATCCGACGATCGCGGAAATGTCGGAGCCTTTTGCGCGCCGCGGCTTTGAAATCGAGGTGCGTCCGCTGTGGGGTCGCACGCCGTTCAACAGCCATCTGCTCGTCTTCCGGCGGCGCTGAGCGCCGGGTCCCCGGGTAGCGCACGCGTCTCGCGTGCTGGTCACGGCGTCCCGCCGCGACGGACTTTTAAAATCGCGCGATTGTGGGGAGACGCGCGGCTTCCAAAGTTCGTTTCGGCGGGACGCCGAAACCAGCGCTCGAGACGAGTGCGCTACCGGGGGTGGAAGAATTTCCAGGCGCGGGGGAGGAGAAAGATCGAGATGAGGCCGTCGAGGACGAGGCCGAGGGCGCAGGTTTTTCCGAGGCTGGCGAGGCCGAGATTATTGGCCCAACTGATCGAGCCGAAGCCGGCGGCGGCGGCGGTGGCGCAGAGCGCGATGACGAGGCCGAGTTGGCGCTGCGCGTCGGCGATGTCGCCGCGATTTTCGCGGAGCGAGAGGATGAGGAGGATGCTGTAATCGATGCCGGTGCCGAGCAGCAGAAGGATCGCGGCGAGGTTGAAAAAATTCCACGACATGCCGAGAAGCGTCATCGCGCCGGCGAGGGAGATGAAGACGAGGGTCATCGTGACAGCGAGGAGGAGCACGTCGCGCGGGCCGCGGAAGCCGACGAGGAGCATGGCGAAAACGATGGCGATGAGGGCGATGAAGGTGTGCAGGAATTCGCGCGGGATGACGCGCTGGAGTTCGCTGCCGAGCAGGTTCCAGCTCACGAGATGGACGCCGGGAGACTCAATGGCTTCGACGAGTGCGAGGGTGTCGCCGGTGCCGGGATGGACGATGCCGAGCGCGAGGAACTGGCCGTTTTCATGGCGGACCATGCGGCGAAAAATCCACTGGCTCGTGTCGTTCGCGGCCCAGAGTGGGAGCGGCTTCGCAGCCGATGCGGACCAGTCGGCGAGCACGGCTCCGGTGAGGCCGAACGACTCTTCGGTGAAGCCGGCGTCGAGCATCGCCTGCTTCAGCCGCGGGGCATCGGCAGCGAGCGCGGCGAGGCGGGGAAGGTTCTCGCGTTGGTTCGCGGGGACGGCCCAGAGCGGGAGCGCGGTGCGGAAATTTGCGACGAGTCCGCGCGCTTTTGCAGAGTCGAGTCTGGCCTCGGCGGCGCGGAGTCGGGTGAGCACTTCGTCCTCGCTCGTGCCGCTGACGACGAGATTCAGGAAGTCGCTGTCGTCGATGAGTTTTGCCTGCAAACGGTCGAGCGCGTCGTACGCGTCGCTGTGCCGCGGGCGGAGTGAGCGGGCGGTGAAATCGAGGCCGGGCATGCCCTTGAAAACGAGGACTGCGGCGAGCCCGAGGACCATCGCGAGGGTGGCCCACGCGCCCCATTTCGTGACGTGCGGGGAGGCCAGCCAGCGCTCGACGATCGACGGGCGGGTCTCGACTTTTCTGAGCCTCACGGCGATGGGCGCGAAGACCGTGAGCATGACGATCGCGCCGACGATGACTCCGATGGCGACCAGGTTCCCGAGCTGCGAGAGGCCGGGGAGGCTGCTCATGTTTAGCGTGAAAAACGCGGCGGAGGTGGTGCCGGCGGTCCAGACGATATTTTGAAAGCAGATGCGCTGGAGGTCGCGGACGGAGCCGGTGTGGTGGAGCGATTTTTGGTAGATGAAATACCCGTAATCGACGCTGAGCCCGATCATGATCGACGCGAAGCCGACGCCCATGACGGTGAGCTGGTGGAGGAAAAGTCCGGCCGCGCCGAGCGACAAAAAGAAGACGACGGTGAGCACGCTCATGAGCTGCAGGAGCGGCCGGACGCGGCGGTAGCAGAGGAGGAAAATCGCGCCGACGATGAAGAGCGTGGAGAAGCCGGAGGACGACATATCCCACTCCATCGTGCTGGAAATGTCGGCGACGAATCCGGGCTCGCCGGTGAAGCCGAGCGTGACGCCGGGGGCGTGGGCGGCGCTCCAGTCGCGCGCGATTTTTTTGATCTCGTTGGTCCAGGCGATCGTCGTTTTGTAATTTGCAAGCGGCTGCGCGGACTCGACGTAGAGGATGCGGAAGGTGCCGTCGGCGGAGGAAAATTCGGACTGCTGTTCGCCGGCGAAAAGTCCGCTCTGCGCGAGTGATTCGCCGAAGCCGAACGGGTCGTAGCTGAGCAGCGCGATCTCCTGCGGCGAGACGGAGTCGGTCAGTTTTTCGAGGCTGGCGCGGAGGGTGTCGCCGGTCTTGTCGGGAGCGATGCGGGCGATGAGTTCGCTGACTTTTTCGGGCGGCTGATTGGAGACGAGATAGGCGAGAAATGCCGCGAGTTCGGCCGGCTTTTTTTCCCACGGCGGGCGGGAAACGGCTTGTTTGACGAGGTCGCCGCGCTGGCGCAAATGCTCGGCGAGCGCGTCGGCGGCGGCTTCCGCGGCGTCGCTGTCGGGCGCTTCGATCGTGACGATGAGTTCGTTCGGGAGCGCGAAGTTTTTGAGGAAAAGCGAGAGCCCTTCGACCTGCCGGAGATTCGTCGGGAGGAGCTTTAAGATCTCAATGTTGAAGCTGATCCGCGAGAGCCCGGCGACCGTGAGCGCGAGGAGCACGGCGGCGATGGTGATGCGAAGGAGCGTCTGAGAAGTGATTTTTTTAGCCACGAAAGGGAGTAGGAAAAGGACTCTGCGTGCCGTCCACCATGAAGCTGGCGCCGCCGCTCGCCGAACATTTCCGCGCGGCGAATCGCGCAGCCCGGCGACAGCGACAGGCGCGCTGCTGGCGGGGATCAGAAGTCCGTCGCAGGGGCATTCATCGGTTGAGTGTTGCGAGGCGCGGAGCGAGAGTCGCCGACCGATGTTTGAAAATAAAGTGCAGGCGAAACAGGTGGAGCGGGCGCTGCTGATCGGCGCGTATGTGGAGGCCGCGGATCGCGATGAGACGCAGAGTTTGCTCGGGGAATTGGAGGAGCTGGTGAACACGCTCGGCATCCCCGTGATCGACCGGATGCTGCTGCATCATCGCGAGCTGCACGCGCGGTATCTCATCGGGTCGGGCAAGGCGGAGGAGATCGCGGCGCGGGCGATCGAGGAGAAGCTGGATGTGATCATTTTCGACAATGACCTGACGCCGAGCCAGCAGCGGAATTGGGAGAAGCTGGCGCCGGGCGTCGCGGTGATCGACCGGCAGGAGGTGATTTTGGACATATTCGGAAAGCGGGCGCGGTCGGCGGAAGCGCGGCTGCAGGTCGAGCTGGCAAAGCTCGAATATTCGCTGCCGCGGCTGACGCGGGCGTGGACCCATCTGGGCGGACAGGGCGGCGGCATCGGTGGAAAAGGCGAGGGCGAATCGCAGCTCGAGCAGGACAAGCGGCGGATGCGGCAGGCGATCTTCCGGTGCAAGCAGGAGCTGAAGGAGGTTAAGTCGTCGCGCGCCACGCAGCGCAAGGATCGGAAGCGCGCGACGGTGCCGAATGCGGCGATCGTGGGATATACGAATTCGGGGAAATCGTCGCTGCTGCGGCGGCTGACCGGCGCGGACGTTTTCATCGAGGACAAGCTCTTCGCGACACTCGACACGACGACGCGAAAGATCGCGCTGGAAAACAAACAGCCGCTGCTTTTGACCGACACCGTCGGCTTCGTCCGCAAGCTGCCGCATCGGCTGATTCAGGCGTTCAACGCGACGCTGGAGGAAGCGGTGCTCGCCGATTTTCTCATCCATCTTCTCGATGCCTCGCAGCCCGAGGTCATGAAGTTTTTCAACACGACGATGAAGGTGCTCGACGATCTCGGAGCCGAGCAGAAGCGGACGCTCGTCGTCTTCAACAAGATCGACAAAGTCGAAGATCCCGGCGTGCTGACGAATCTGCGCCGGCATTTCCCCGACGCGGAATTCGTCTCGATCCTGAGCGGCGCGGGGATGGAAAGCTTGATCGGACGAATCGGGGAATTCGTCTCCGACGGCTCGGCGGTGCGCGAGCTGCGCCTGCCCGCGGGCGCGTCGGCGATGATGGCGAAGCTGCATCAAAACGCGAAAATTCTCGAGACGGAATACCTCGGCGACGAAGTGCGAATGGTCGCGCTGCTGAACCCGCGGCTCGCGGCGGAATTCGCGGAATTCATCGTCGATCCGAGCGGAGAAACACCGGCGGCGCGCCCGCATTCGGTGGAGACAAAATAGCCTCGGCTGGGTTAGAAACCGGGAAGCTTGCTGGACGGCCCGGAAGCTGCGAAATGCGACACGAACGATGAAATCATTTTTGGATCATTTCCGACGCAAAGACTCGGATGACGAGCCCGACCCGCATGAGGCGGCGGTTGATCCCAAGACCAAAAAAACGATCGATCCCACGACTGAAAAGGCTGCGGCGTATGCCGCCGAATTAAAAAAGCGCGGAGAGGCGAAGGCATCTGAAAAAGCGGCGGCGACCGAGGCAGCCGCGGAGCCAGTGCTCCCGAAAAAGGACGACAAGACCGTCAGATTCGAGCTCGGTGATTTTCTCCACCGCATCCCCTCCCAACTCGTCAAGCCCGACGCACACGAGCCGAAGACGGAGCTCGCTTTCGACGCCGTGGAAATCGGCGACTGGATCAGCCGCGGGCAGACGACGATCTCGCTCGCGGAAATTTACAAGCGTCTGCCGGACATTTTCCGCGGCGAAATCCGCGAGTCCGACAACATCGAAGTCCGCTTCCCTTGGCAGAAACTGATGAGCTACGTCGCCGCCGCCGGCACGCCGGAAGGCAGCCCCGCGTTGAGTGCCACCGCCGCTGGATTGCTCTCACAAAAGTTGCAGAAACGGAAGCTCACGGGTGATCCGGCACCATCGGCGATGCCCGCGCAGCCGGGCCTCGCGAGCTTGGGAAAGACCGCCAAGCCCGCGGCCAACACGCGCCCGGCGACGACGCGCCAGCCTTCCTGGTACAGCAAAGGTTCCGCCGACAAGGCAGCCACTCAACCCGCGGCCAAACCGGCCGCCGCTGCTCCCGCCAGGACCGCTCCGCCAGCGACGCCCGAGCCGGAAAACGTGCCCTCGATGCTCACCGCTCCGCGCCCGGTTCCGGCGCAAATGGAGCTGCTCACCTCGCCGAAAGAAGACGCCGCCGCGAACTCGGCCGCCGAGATCGCCCGCATCCGCGAAGCCGCAGCCGCGGAGCTCGCGAAAGCCAAAGAGGAACACGCGCGCCAAGTCGCCGCCGCCACCACAGAGCGGCAGGCGCTGCTCGAGGCCCGGGAAAAAGCGACCAGCGAGCTCGACCACGCGCGGCAGGAAATCGAAGCCAAAATGGCCGAGATCGAAGCGCAGAAAAAATCCGCGGCGGAGACGACGGAATCGGCCGCGAAAACCGGCGGCGAGCACGAGCGGCTGCAGGGCGAACTCGAAGCGCAGGCCAAGCAGCTCACGGCGTTGCAAGGCGAGCTGCAAAACTTCCGGCGCGAGAGCGAGCAGAAAGTCGCGGAGCTGGTGCAGGAGCGCGATGTGCTCGCGCAACAGCGCCAGAATTTAACCGAACAACTCACGCAGGTGCGGCACGGGCAGACCGGGATTTCCGCGGATCTCTCGAAAAGCGGCGAGCGCTCGAAAAAAGAATATCAGCGGCAAATCGAGGAGCTGCAGCGCCGCATCGCGGCGTTTGAAAACAATCAGAAGAACGCGGCGCACGACCTCAGCAAAGAGCGCGAGGCGCGGATCAAAGTGGAGCGCACCCTCTCCGCCGCCGAACGCGCGCGGGCCGAATCGACCGCGCTCGTCGAGCACATGCGCGCCGAGACGCGCCGCGAGCTCGAATCCGGTCTGCGCAAGCGCGAATCCGAATACGCCAAAGCTCAGCAGGAATCGCAAAAGGAGCTCGAAGCAGCGACCGAAGCCCAACTCGAGGCGACGCAGGAACGCGACCAACTTCTCGCGCGGATCGAGGAGCAGCAAAAAGCCGCGAATACCGAGCGCGAGACGCTGGCTGGTCGGGTGACCGAGTTGGAAACAGCCGCGGCGGTGCCCCCGGACACGTCGTGGGAATCGCGCGTCGCGGCCAGCTTCGAGAGCGACATCGAGAACTACCGCGCGCGCATCAAGGCGCTGCTGCAAGAGCGCGAAAGCTGGGATCAGGAGCGCGAAAAACTCGCCGGGGAAATCGCGCAGCATCCCGCGCGGGAAGTCGATCTCACCAAGCTCCGCGAAACCGAAACGACGAACGACAAACTCAAGGCCGACCTTGACGCGGCTTCGACTGAGCGCAATCACCTCGCCGAGCAATTGCGCGGCGTCGAACAGCGTCTCGCGAAGGCGGAGCACGCGCACGCGCGGCTCGATGCGCTCACGAAAGAGCGCGACGACTCGGCCGGAGAAATCACGCGGGTCAAATCGGTCCTCGCGCAAATCGGCGGCGATCATCAGCTCCATCTCGCGAGCATTCAGGAAAAGCACGACGACGCGCTGCGCGAGAAAAGCGAATCGATCCGGCACCTCGAAGATCTGAAACAGGCGCAGGCCAGCGAATTGCAAATGCTCGCCGCCGCGCAGGCCGGGAATGAAAAAGAGATCGGCGACCTCCGCGCGAAGCTCGAAAGTTTGCGCGTCGAGCGCGACGACGAGAAGCAGAAGAGCCACGCCGCCGCCGCAAACCTGGAGGAGGGAAATCAGCAGTCCGCGCGCGAACTCGCAGCCGCGCACGCCGCCGGCGAGTCGGCACTTTCCCATCTCCGCCGCGACCTCGATGCCGCGACCGCCGAGCGCGACTCGCTGCGCGAGCGCCACGAATCACAGACTGCGGCACTCGATTCCGCGCAGAAAAAAGCGGAGGCGCTCGCCGCGGAAACGGCCGGGATCCAGAGCGCCGCTGAAGCGCTGATGGCTGAGTCGAACGCCGCGAAAGATGCGCTCGCCCGCGACCTGGCGAAGGCCGCCGAATCTCACCGCGCGCTCGAAAGCCAACGGGACGCGGTGCAGGCGCAGTTGGAATCCACCCGGGCGGACACGGAGGCGCAGGCCACCGAATTGCGCGCGGCTCGCGAAGCTGCCGCCACGCAGCTTTCCGCAGCCGAGCAGGCGCATCGGGAAGCGCTCGCCCGCGTGACCGATGAACGCGATCACTCGCGCACCGAAGCCGAAAAACTGGCTCTCGAAATCGAGGCGATCACGGCCGTCCGGACCGCCGCCCAGCACGCACAGGAACAACTTTCCGCAGAAATCGGACAGCTCAAAACGGCCCTGCAAACCGAACGCGAAAACGCCGCGCGCGAGCAATCCGCCGTCGCCGACCACGCGCACCACGCCGCCGCCGCGCTCCAGCACGAACTGGATGCCGCCCGGAAAGAACTCGAAATCATTTCCGCCGAGCGCGAACGCGGGTCGCAGGAACTCGCTGATGCGAAAGCGGATGCCGAAAAACGGGTCGCGGATTTGAGCGCCACGAGCGACGCCCACCAATCGGCATGCGCGGCGGCGATCGGACGGCTGCGCGCCGTGGAAACCGAGCGCGACGAGCTGTCCGCGAGCCTTCGTGAGCAAACCGCCGAACGCAAGCGCGGCGCGCAGGAACTCGCCGACGCCAAAGCAGACGCCGAGAAACGGCTCGCCGATTTGAGTGCTGCGAACGCCGCCGCCGCATCCGAGCGCGCTGCCTCAGTCACGGAGATTCGCGCGATTGAAAAGGAGCGGGACGGAATCGCGGCGACGCTCCGCAGCCGTTCCGTGGCCGTTGATCGTGCCGTCGCCGAATGCAAGACGCTGGCCCACGAGCTCGCGGAAGCGAAAGCGGCGGGCGAGCAGCGCATCGCGGAATTGAGTTCGGAAATCGAACGGCACGCGGCGGAACTTGACGCTGCCAGCGCGCAACGCCGGGCCGCCGAGCAAGGACACGCGGCCCTTGCGGCGCAACTTCAGGAAGTCGTGCAGGCACACGAAACTCAGGTCGCCGAATCGCGCGGGGCGAATGCGAGCCTCACCGAACAGCTCGCAACCGCGAAAGTCGCCCACCTTCCCGCCACGGAAAATCTGACCCGCGAACGCGACGAGCTCCGCGCAGAACTCGGACAAAAAGTAGCCGCGCTTTCCACGGCAGAAGCGGTGCGCCACGAGGAAATCTCGAAGCTGCAAGCACGGCTCGATGCTTTCCGCGCGGACCGGGAAGCCGACGCGGCGAACCACGCTCGAGCGGTCGCGCGCGCGGATTCGGAGTTCGCCGACGCGCGCGCCGAATTGCAGCGCACGCACGAGTCGCTCGCGACCGCGCGGCAGGAGCAGGAAAAGAGCGTCGAGGAATTTGCGCGGCAGGCCGAGGAAGCGCACCGCGAACGCGAGAAGCTCACGGCCGAAATCGTGACGGCTCAGACTCGACACGATGAGATGCTTGGCCAACTGCGCCGCGATCAGGACGCGCTTTCGAGCCATCGCGACGACCTGCAACAGCGGCTCGCCGAAGCGCACGAAACCCACGACGGGGTCGCAGAAAAAGCCCGCGATACCGAGGCATTGCTGGCCGAGGCACGCGCGGCGACATCCCGGCAGGAGGAGGAAATCGCGCGGCTGCGCGACGACCACGCGAGTCAGTTGGGCGATCTTCGGCAGCAGCGCGAAAGCGAGCTGGCCGCAGCCGGCGCGGAAAATGAGAGCATCGTCGCCACCCTTTCGCGCGAGCGCGATGCCGCAGTCAGTGCCCTCGCCGCCGACCGCGACGGTGCGCGCGCCGATCTCGCCGGCACCGAAACACGGCTCGCCGCGACCGCCGCCGAGCGCGACGAAGCGCGCCGGGAAAGCAGCACCATGGCTCAACGCCTCGCCACCGCGACCACCGAGGCCGAGACGCAAATCGCGCGGCTGCGGAACGAACAGGAACGGCTCCTCGCCCAAACCGCGAGCACCGCCGCCGAGCTGGAATCATCGAAGCAGGCGCATCAGGCGCAGAGCGCGGTCTTCGCGCGCGAATTCAAAACTGCTGTCCGCCAGCGGGACGAAGCGCTCGCCGCGATCGAATCCGAGCGCACCGCGAACGAGGAGAAAGTGAGCGCCCTCGCCCGCGAACGCGCCGCCCTGCAAAAAGCCGAGGCCGAACTCTCCACCCGTTTCGACCGCGAATCCGCCCGCCTCCGCCGCGAACGCGACGCACTCATCCAACAGCGCGACGAACTCCGCGACCGCCTGACCAAAATGGTCAATCACCAGCGCGCCATGCTCGACGAAATCGGAGGCCACGCCACCTCCCCCGCCCCGTCCGCGCCGCCCCGCGAACCCGCGCACGAAGCGACCCTTTTCGACGATGAACCGATCGAAGCGTCCACCCCGGAAGTCCTCCCCCCCCACAGCGACGCCGGCATCAACCTCCCCCGCGTCCGCCCCGTCGCCATCCCGCCGCCGCCGTTCCGGACGCTCTGAACGAGCGCCGTACGCCGTCAGAGATTGCGGCTGGATACATCGCCACACTGCGGCAGATGACCGGTTAGGCGACAAAGCCTATGCTACACATTTTGCTATGAAAATACTCTCATGGAACACAGAATGTGCTCGCGGGGCGCCAGCAGCGATAGAACTTGCAGATCGGCTTGCGGCAGAAGCTATCATGCTCCAAGAAGCGACTCCTCCTGCGGGGTTTTCAGGCGACAGCGTTGTTGGCTCCGTAGTCCCCGATTACACTTGGGGTAGTTGGGTCTGTGTCCGTTCTGGTTCCCTTGAACCGATAGCTATTTCGGACTATTTGGGGTGGGTCACGGGGGCACTATGGCGCCGCGATACCGGCGACTACACATACCTATTTTCAATCCATTCTCCAACGCCCAACAAGAACCAACCCCGTAGTTCCTATGTGACCGAGTCTCGCAAGATTGTCGTCGCCATATGTGCTGAAGTTCCTGTAGATGCTCCCCTGATCATTGGCGGTGACTTCAACTTCAAGTCGTTCGGGGAACGGTTGGATTCAGAATCTATCTGCACGGAAGAACCAGAGCATCATGCTCTTCAGGAGTTCCGAGCCAAGGGATTCTCGATTGCGTGGCGTGATTCCCACCCAGGTAAACCGCTTCCACAGACTCTTCGCTGGAACAAGCAGCCTACAACACCCTATCATTGCGATGGCTTCTTGACGCGAGGGTTTCATCTATCAGTAATTAGCTGCGACATTATTTCAACGGAATTCGCCACTTGTAATAGTGACCACAATCCAGTAACCCTAAATGTCGCATAACTACGCGATGCAGCTAACAGCTCCGCGCGTCACGTCTCCTGCTTCGCTTCGCACGCCGGAGCCCGCCGCGCTCCGCTGTAGCTGATCTTATACGGGGAATACGTAGGGAATACGGGAATACGGGTCAGGCGAGAATGGCGCTAAGTTAAGGTGCTTTTGGGACGAGCGCTCACGGTGCTTCACTCAGAAAACGGACCTTAACTTAGCGCCATTCGGGTCAAGCGACATTTCTTAACAGGCAACTTTTCCCCTCGTTCCCAAACTCCGTTTGGGAACGTGCTAGCTCCCGAAACTCTGTTTCGGTCATGTGTCATCCTGACCGGAGCGACAGCGAAGTCGAAGGACCTCTTACTTTTCCCCCGCATTGCGCGCGCATCGCGGAGGGGGAGAAGTAAGAGGTCCTTCGACTGCGTTCCGCGAAGCGCTCCACTTCGCTCAGGATGACCGGTTCGGAGGGCGGCTTGCGCCGGGAAGCGAACTCAGGCGAAGAGTGCTTTCGCGGGTTTGCCTTTGTTGCCGATGGTCATCGGGCGACCCGTCGGGGTCATGAATTCCTGCTCGATCGCGAGTGCGGCGGCGTAGGCGATGGTGGCGTGGAAGTCGCCGACGGTCATCGGGTCGGAGGCGGGCGAGTAGCCTTTGGCGTCGGTGCTGCCGTGGATGCAGCCGCGTTGCACGCCGCCGCCGACGAACACGGATTCGCGTTCATCCGTGGTCCGGTGGCTGACGCCACCGGCTACCTTCCGCTGAGCCTGCCGGCTCGAAGAGTCGGAAACTACTTTCGGCAGTTGCTCTATTCTGCTGCGCTTTGTCGCCGGCATCTCGATGAGGTGCAATCCGGCTGACGACCTCCGCTGGCGTCGCGGCACTTATCGCGGCAGCACCTCCGCTGCGCCGGTCTCGCTCGTGCCGCTGAAGAACCCCGCGCCGCGCGGCGTTTTTTGGAACAGCACGCCGCCGATGGTGCGCGCCGTGCGGGTGACAGGATGGATAAAGGCGCCGGTGAAGAGGCCGTTCGCGGCGGTGATGCGCATGCTGAGTTTGTCCGCGGCGGGCTCGTCGATGGTGACGAGGTTCGTCGTCGCGATGGTCAGCGATTTTGCCATCGGGGCAGAGAGGTTGCCGTCGCTTAGGCGGAGCCCGGCATTGCCGGGTGAATCGGCGAGCTGGAGGACGCATGTGCCGGCGCGGGGCGCCGCGTAGCGGGAGCCGGCGAGCATGATCGTGGTGTCGAAGCCCGCGCGGTAAAGCGTGCCGGAAGGCTGCGCCGGCTTGCGCCAGGTGAGCAGCGCGTCGCAGTCGCTCGCGGGCGTTTCGCGAAAACCAAGCGAGCCCGCGACCATGCCGCGCGCCGCAGTCGAATAGAGCGGCATGTAAACGGGCAGCGTCCCATCGGGCAGCAACCACGCGCTCACGCTCAACGCCGAGCCGTCGGCGAATTTGCCCGCGATCGTTGCGCGACCGTCGCTCGCGATGCTCATCAGCGCGTAGCCGATGCCGTGCGGAAATTCCGGCGCATCGTCGAGCGGATCGACTGGCAGGTGCAGCGTGTATTTGCCGGTCTGCGGCGCGCGATTCGCCGTGCTGAAGATCACCCGCTCCGCGCCGAGCGTCGCCGTCGTGGCGCCGTCCGAGACGCTGCCGGAGACGACCGCACCCGCGAAATCGAGATGCAGCGCCACTTGCAGCGGCGCGAGATAGGCGCGCGGGATGACCGCGGCAAAATCGCCCGCGAGATTGAACGCGCCGCTCAACACGAACGTCCCGCCGGCCAAGCGCAGCGTGCCGGAGAAACTGCCGGTGCCGGTGGTCGCGATCTTGAAGAACCCGGTGATCGTCGCAGGCGCGGCGCTGTCGGCGAGGAGCCCATTGTAAACACCTCTGGTCGCGACGAACGGATTGCGCAGCGTGACGTTCGCGGTCGCGGTGGAGTGGCCGTCGCTGATCCGATAAGAAAAAGTGTCGCTGCCCGCGAAGGCCGGGCCGGGCGTGTAGATGACCTTGTTGCCGCTGAGGCCAACGCTGCCTGCCGCGGCTTGCGTGGCGCTGATCACCACGAGCGCATCTCGCTCGGTGTCCGTGTCGTTCGCCAGCACGTCGATGGGAAAGGCGGCGATGCTCGCGGTGATGACGTCATCGTCCATCGCCACGGGTGCGGCATTATCCACGACGTCGCGCGGGTGCTCGAATGCCCCGATGTCGATCGCCCCATTGATCGGGCGCGCGACGGGGCTGCCGAGCGCGCGGACCGGCGGATGGAACAGCGGCGCGGCCAGCGGCGAAGGGAACGCAAAGCCTGCAGGACTCTGCGTGCTGTCCGCGCCGCCGTTGAAAAGCGCGCCGATCGGCGACGGGGCAAAGTCCCCGGCAGCGGCGTTTGCGAATCCGGGCGCGCTGCCGCTGACTGTCCCGGTCCACCCGGCGGGATTTGCCGAGCCGGCCGGCAGCCAGTTATTCGCGCCAGCGCGCGCATACGCCGATCCGCCAGCGAGCGTCGAGGAAAGGACGCGCACCGTTTTCCCCGCGTGCTCGAAGACGTTGTTGTGCACCTCGATGCTCTCGATCACATCCTGGAGCTTGAAGACCACGAAGTCGCGCGGCAGCGCGGCAGCGATGATCACGGTGTTGCCCACGAAGCGATACCGTCCGCGGCTCGCGCCCGAGCCGTCGCCCCCGAGCCGTCCGACATTCCCGCCCGCGCTCGTGTGGATGAGCACATTACCCACGACATCGGAATCCTCGCGCACGAGCGCCGCGGTGCCCGGCTGCGAGGCCGCATCGGCCCCGATCAAGTCGAGCTCGTGATAGGCCGCCGTCTCGATCCAGTTGTCATAAATCTCATTCCGCCCGACGCGGGACTTTACGTTATTGCCGCCCGTGCCGTCGTGGACGTAGCAGAACTCCATTCGGAACACCGCCGCGGGATAATTCGCATTGCTCGAGGCTACGTAAATTTGGTGATCGAACCCGCCTGCACCGCAGTGATGCACCTCGACGTTTTGCAGCGTGAGCGAGCCCGACGCATCCGCGCCCGAGATGCCATCGCACGGTGAATCATGCACGACGCAATCGCGAATCACCGCCCCATCGCCCGCATGATAAACGCACCGCGCTGCGAGCGGATCGCCGCCCGTGGAACAGTCGAGCCCCTCGATCACGTAATGGCTTCCCGCGATGCGCAGCACCGCTCCTCCGGCGATCCCATTCACCCCGCGCAGCGCTGGACGCGCTCCATTCACCCGCAAGCCGCGGATGGTGATCGGTGCGGCCGTGGTCCCGCTCCGATTGAAGACCACGCCGCCCGGATATGTCGCGCCGCCATCGACCTCCACCACATCGCCGGCAACGACGCGTCCGGCGACCGATTGGAGGGTCGGATAACTGCGGCCCGGGCCGACCCGCAAAGTCGCGGCATCGGCGGCGAGCCCAAAAAGGATGAGTAAAAGGGCGATGACAACGCGCATGGGAATTCCCCACGATACGGCAACTCTAAAATGTCGCTTGCCGGATTTTCTCAGTCCGTTCCATCCGGCCTCGGAGACTTGCAAAAAACCGAGCGTCGCGCCGTCTCAGGCAGCAAGAGCCGCGGGGGCGTGCAGGGGGCGCATGTTGCGGCGTCCGCGGCATTGGGGTCGCTGGCTGCAGACCCAGGCGCTGCCTTGGCTGACGCTGATTTGTTCCATCGGTGCTTCGCAGGTGGGGCAGGTCGGCGCGGTGAGTTGCACCTTGCTCATGAGCTTCGGAGCCCAGTCGGCAATGGCGAGCAGGTCTTCGCGTGGCGTCTCGCGCGCGGCATCGATGAGCGCATCGAGGGTGCGCGCGTTGATCAGAGTGATGTTATTGGACTTGGCGAAATTCCGCGCGTCCCAGGTGAAGCCGCAGGAGGCCACGTACAGGCCGCGGGTGGAGCCGGCGGCAGTCACGGCGTCGTGCAGTTCGCGCACTCTTTCCACGGGGATCTTGTGCTCGAGCTTCTGTTTTTTGCATTGGACGAGCAGCCGCTCGGATTTGCGGGCCAGGCTGAAGTCGCCGCCGCGCCCGCCGCTGAGCCCGGCCGGCATGGAGACGCGATAGCCCTGCCGCTGGTAAATCAGCGCCACGAGCAGCTCGAAATCCTCGGTTTTGAGCGCATGCACGGCGTGCTTCATGTCGTAGGGCTCGGAGTCCGCCGGGGTGGCGAGGGCGACACCGGGAGGGATGAAGTCGCCCGGCTGTGAACGCCGCCGGAGGCGCTGCACGACGACGAAGCCGACGAACGCGACGGGGATGAGGCTGAGCTCGACAGCGTGCGCCTTGGCCCGCTCGCGGAGCTGGGTGAAGAGGGCGGTCTGCGCGGGGCTCGCAGGCAACTGCGAGGGCGACGCGGCGACGCGGGCGCTACGCCGCGCGGGGGCCTTCGCGCCGCCCTGCGAAGGCTCGAGGCCGGGGACGCCCGGGGAGCCGGAGGGTCTGGCGCCTGGCTTCACGATTTCGATGCCGAGCTCGGCCATGGTGCCGGGATCGCCGCGATCGGCGTAGAGTTTGTCGCTCAGTTCGCTGGAGAGTTCGTTGCGCGTGGCCGAGCCGGAGAAAAGGCGGAGGGCGCTTTTGAAGATGGTCCCCATCAAGTCGGACTCGTCGGAAGAAAAGCGCGGTGTCTCCACGCCCGGCATCCCCTCGGGCACGCCCGCGGCCTTCATGATGTAGGGTTGGGCGTATTTAACCCCCGTGCCAAGGATCACCACGGTGACCGCAAAGATGATGAATTTGAAGACGAGTTTTCTGAGGAGGCGCATCGCAGAAATGATTAAGCAAACGATGGGCCACAAACCGCGACAGGATCGGAGCGAATGCAGCGGGCGCCGGGACGGGCTGAGAGACTGTGTAAAAGTTCGGCGGCGCTGTCGCCGGACTCTGTGAGGCCGATGCCGCGCGCCCTCCCGCCGGGGTCACAGACTCCGGCTACACCGGAAGTGCAGACTTATTCCACAGAATAAGTCTCCCACCGCTGCATGAAGGAGGGATTTTGTCCGCGAAAAGGCGCGAAACAACGCGAAAGGAGCCCGTGTTTCGCGTGATTTCGCGCCTTTTCGCGGACAAAATCCGACTTATTACCCAGTCGCTCAGGCGAAGAGCGCGGGGGCGGGTTTGCCTTTGTTGCCGACGGTCATCGGGCGGCCGCTGGGGGTCATGAATTCCTGCTCGATCGCGAGGCCGGCGGCCCAGGCGATGGTGGCGTGGAAGTCGCCGACGGTCATCGGGTCGGAGGCGGGGGCGTATCCTTTGGCGTCGGTGCTGCCGTGGACGTAGCCGCGTTTCACGCCGCCGCCGGCGAGCGCGGTGCTGAAGGCGATGGGATGGTGGCCGCGGCCGGAGCCGTCGAAGCTCGGTTTGCGGCCGAATTCGGTGGTCACGGCGACGAGCGTGGAGTCGAGGAGGCCGCGCGCTTCGATGTCGCTGACGAGCGCGGCAAAGGTCCGGTCGAAGTCGCCGCCTTTGTCCTCCATGCCGCCGCTGATGTCCTTGTGCATGTCCCAGCCGCCGCTCTGCACTTCGATGAAACGGACGCCGTTTTCCACGAGCCGGCGCGCGAGCAGGCAGCCCTGGCCAAACTTGCTGCGCCCGTATTTCTCGCGGATGTCGGCGGGCTCGGCGTTGAGGTCGAAAGCCTTGAGATCGCTGCTCTTCATCAGCTCCAGCGTGGTGTCGTAGAAGTCGTTGTAAGCCCGCACATTTTCATCCGCCACGCGCCGGCTGAAAGTCGTGTCGAGCTCCGCGAGGAGGCCGAGGCGTTTGTCCTGCACGTCGGTCGAGACGTGCGAGGTGGCGTTGGCGAGACCCTGCTCGGGATCGAGGAGCGGCAGGGGCGAGCAACATGCCGAAACGCTGCTCCGGCTTCGCGCCCTCAAACGCCCCGATGAGCGCGCGCTCGTTCCGCACGCCGGGTCCTTTTTTCGCCCCGCCGCCGAGCGCCGCCAGCGACGTGCCGGCCTCCTTCATCCGGTCGATCACCACTTTGAAATTCGCCGCCGTCATCCCGCCGCCGGGCATCGCCATGAGCTTCTCGTCGTCGCCGCGGCGGAGCAGGCAATTGTCCACTTCCGGCCCGACGCTCAGCACGAGGATGCTGTCCCAGACTTGCTCGGCGGTCATCCGGCGGAGCAGTGGGCCGGGGAAAAGATACGGCCCTTTCTCGAGGTCGGGCGTCACGCTCGCGGCGCGCTGATAGGTCTGCGAATTGAAGAGCACGCGCTGGAATTCCCGCAGGTCGAAGTGCCCGGCCTTGATGATCTGCGTGAGGTGCGCGAGCAGCTCCGGGTTGCTCCCTTTCTTGAAATCGTCGATGTCCGACACCGGCTCCTGCACCGCGAGGCCGAACACTTTTTTCCACACGCGGTTCGCGATGTTCGCGGCGAAGCGCGGGTTGCCCAGGCTCGTCATCCAGCGCGCGAATTCATCGCGGAGCTGCTCCGGCTTCGACGTGTCGATCTTGTAGGCCGGGTTCTTTTTGTCCGCCTCGCTCCACATGATCAGCGACGGCGTGACCGGCGAGCCCGCGGCCACGTCGGTGTATTTGTAATCCTTCGGAAACTTCAGCTCCTGCTTCGGCGTGTCGATTTCGCGGAAGGCATTCGCGCTCGCGATCTTGATCACCGCCGCCTTGGGCAGCGCGGGACCGGCACCCTTGCCCTTGCCGAGTTTCTTCGCCTGTTGCAGCCCCTTTTCGTCGAAGCCGTCGCTCGCGCCGAAGAACGCCGCCATCTGGTAAAAGTCCCGCTGCGACCACTCGGCGAGCGGGTGATCGTGGCACTGCGCGCACGCCACATTCGCGCCGAGGAAAGTGGTGAGAAGATTGGAGACGCCATCGAGCGGCATCTGCGCGTCGTAGGCGAGGAATCCGACCGCGCCGTTCTCGCAGAGCCGTCCATCGGCGGTGAGCATCGCCCGCACGACCGCATCCCACGGGCGATCGGCGGCGAGCTGATCCTTCAGCCAGTCCTCGAAAGTGAACGCCGGCACCCCCTTGCCAAACGTGTCCTTCACCCGCAGCAGATCGCCCATCCAATTGTACATCTGCATCGTGTAGCCCGGCGAATGCAGCAGCCTGTCGATCAGCTTTGCCCGCTTGTCCGGCGCGCTCTCGGCGAGGAAAGCGCGCGCCTCTTCCGCCGTCGGCACCCGCCCGATCGCATCGAGATAAATCCGCCGCACGAACTGCTCGTCGGTCGCCGGTTCGTTGAATTTCTGCCCCTTCGCCACCAGCGTCGAGCCGATCAGGAAATCGATCTGATACGCCGCCTTCTTCACGTAATCATCCGCGAAACTCTGCGCCTTCAGCCGCTTCGCGTAGTCGAAAGCGAACACCCGATCCGCCGGCACGAGCAGCCCGAGATCCATGCGAAAGGTCTGCCTCTCCCGCGTCTGCACCGTCACCATCTCGCCCGCCAGCGCGCAGAACACCGCCTCCACCTTCCGCCCCCCCGCCTCGCTCCACGTCCGCCACGGCGAAGGCATCTCCACCGACATCGGCTTCGCCTCCGCCGCGGGCGGCGCGACCGGCACCGAGGTCACCGGCATCGGCGCGGGAGTCGCCGGTGCCATCTGCTGCATCTGCCGGCGTCTCCCCTTCCCCGGCGCCGCCGAGAGGAGCGAAGGAAGCGCGAACAGCGCGAACAGCGCGAGCAAAGCGGCGAGGGAAAAGGCGAGGCGGTTCATGGCGATGGGAGGTTTCGACGGGGTCCGGCGCGCGGACATCACTTTAATAGCGCGACCGCCCCACTTTCGGACAAAAATACTTCTCCGAGCCGATGGTGAAGCCGGGCGCGGGTCGTTTCCTCCGTCATCCTGAGCGGAGCGCCAGCGGAGTCGAAGGACCACATAATTTTCCCGCTTCGTGCGCGCGTCGTCGCGGAGGGGGAAAAGTAAGAGGTCCTTCGACTGCGTTCCGCTGGCGCTCCACTTCGCTCAGGATGACCGGAAGGAAGGTCTCGCCCGTCGCGCGGTTTTCGCCTTATCCCGAATCTCCCTGCTCCCATTTTTTGGTGCGGCTCTCTGTCAATGGAGTGAAAGTGGCGCAAAACGAACACTTCGGGGTTTCGGACGCTCGTTTGCGTCTTTCAGACGCTCAAATCGATGTTCCAAATGAACGCTGAGAAAGTCCCGATCGAGGCGGAATAATGGCAAATCGAGGCTCGGGAAGTTTCGAGAAATTCTCGGAAGTTCGGCGAGACCTCTGCGCTCATGCGGAATCAGACAGGCCGCGTCCACCGCGCCGAGCGGAAGGTGAGCATGCGGAGGCCGTTGAGGCAGACGAGGACGGTGCTGCCTTCGTGGCCGATGACGCCGAGGGGGAGCGGGAGCCGGAAGCCGAGGGCGGAGATGATGAGGACGAGGATGACGGCGAGGGCGAAGGCGAGGTTCTGGATGATGACGCGGCGGGCGTGGCGGGCGAGGTCGAGGGCGAAGGCGATGTTCTCCAAGTTGTCGCTCATGAGGACGATGTCGGCGGTCTCCATCGCCACGTCGGTGCCGGCGGCTCCCATGGCGATGCCGACGGTGGCGGTGGCGAGGGCGGGGGCGTCGTTGACGCCGTCGCCGATCATGGCGACGGGGCCGATGGTTTTGAGCTCTTTGATGACGCGCACTTTGTCCTCGGGGAGGAGGTCGGCGTGGAATTCATCGACGCCAGCTTGCTGGGCGATGGCACGGGCGACGCGGCTGTTGTCGCCGGTGAGCATGACGATGCGCTCGATGCCGTTGGCCCGGAGGCGCTGGATGACGGCGGGGGCGTCGGGGCGGAGGACATCGGCGATGGCGATGGCGCCGAGGAGGCGGGCTGGGCCGGGGGCGGCGTCGAGGTCGCCGACGATGACGCAGGTCTTGCCCTGGTCTTGGAGGGTGGCGAGCTGCGCGGCGAAGTCGTCGGGGATGGCGACGCCTTGGGCGGTGAAGTAGCGGGCGTTGCCGACGGCGATGCGGCGTCCGCCGACGCGGCCGCTCGCGCCTTGGCCGGAGATGGATTGGAAGGTGGCGCATTCCTGAAGGGTGACGCCGCGGTGCTGGCATTCGGCGACGATCGCGTGCGCGAGGGGGTGCTCGGATTTCATTTCCACGGAACCGGCGAGGGCGAGGAGGGCGGTGGAGGGCGGGGCTCCGTCCCCGCATGTCCGAGCGGGGACGGAGCCCCGCGCTCCAGGCGCGGCGCGGAAGGCGATGACGCGGCCCCCGACGAGGAGGTCGGTGACGCGGGGTTTGCCCTCGGTGAGGGTGCCGGTTTTGTCGAAGGCGACGACCTTCACGGAGGCCGCGCGCTCGAGGTGGACGCCTCCTTTAAACAAGACTCCGCGCCGGGCCGCGCCGCCGATGGCGGAGAGGATGGATGCGGGGGTGCTGATGATGAGGGCGCACGGGGAGGCGACGACCATGACGGTCATGGCGCGGTAGAAGGCGGCCTGGAAGGGCTCGCGGAGGACGAAGATGGGGACGACGATGAGGCCGAGGGTGAAGAGGATGACGGCGGCGGCGTAGAACTGCTCGGCGCGGTCGAGGAAGCGCTGGGTCTCGGCCTTTTCGGTCTGCGCCTCCTCGACCATGCGGACGAGTTTTTCGATGGCGGAGTCTTTCGCGAGTTTGGTGACGCGGATTTCGAGGCCGCCGGTTTGGTTGAGGGTGCCGGCGAAGACGGGGTCGCCGGCGGATTTCGAGACGGGGATGCTTTCGCCGGTGAGGGAGGATTGGTCGAGGGCGCTGCTGCCTTCGACGATGACGCTGTCGAGGGCGATGCTCTCGCCGGGGCGGACGACGAGGATGTCGCCGATGAGGAGTTGCTCGACGGGGAGGAGGACGGTGGTGCCGTCGCGGCGGGCGAGCGCTTTGTCGGGGCGCAGTTTCATGAGGGATTTGATCGCCTTGCGCGTGCGGTCGAGGGCGTAGGACTGGAGGACGTTTGAGAGCGAGAAGAGGAAGAGGAGCATGGCGCCTTCGAAGGGGGCGTTGACGACGGCGGCGCCGAGGGCGGCGAGGACCATGAGGAGATCGACGTCGATGGTCCATTGGCGGAGCGATTGCAGCCCCGCCTGCACGCCGAAGAAGCCGCCCGCGAGATACGCGCCGACGTAGAAGAGATTGTGGCCGGGGAGGCCGAGCTTTCCGGCGATCATGAAGACGAACGTGAGCACCATGCAGAGGGCTTCGAGGCGGTCGCCGGAGGTCCAGTGCGCGAGCCACTCGCGCGCGTTGGCGGGCGCGTGCTCGGGCGCGATGGCGTAGGGTTTCACCGCCGCGCCGGTCTGGCGGACGCGCTCGATGACTTGGGCTTCGGAGAGGGCGGCGTCGTCGAAGGTGACGGTCATCACGCCGCCGAGAAAGGTGGCGCGCGCCCGACGGATGCCGGGGATCTTCTGCGCCTTGCGCTCGAGCTTTTGCTCCGCCGCGCCCGACGCCCGCCCGCCGAGATGCAGGATCGCCTTGCAATATTGCTGGTGCCCGACCGGCGCGAGTTTCTCCGCGACCTTGCGCACGCCTTCGTCGGAGATCACGCGCGGGTCGAAGTCGATCATCACCTCGTGGTTCACGGGATCGACCCCCGCGCGCAGGACGCCGGGCTGATCGGGCGCGGGGAGCGGAACGAGAGCGGGGTCGGGATTGGGAGCGTTGGTCACTCCGTTTTCATGCCCCGCTAAAACGCTCGGCGCAACGTCAAGGCGTCACGTTTCCGCTCGACCTCAGCGCGCCGCCGCTCGAATTTCGCCACCATGTTTTCCCACGTCGTCATCTTTTGGACCAACCCCGACCAGCCCAACGCCGCCGACGAACTCCTCGCCGGGGCGGAAAAGTATCTGCGCCCGATCCCGGGGCTCGTCAGTTTCCACGTCGGTAAAATGGTGCCGAGTCACCGCGATGTCGTGGACCAGAGCTACCAGGTCGCGCTGAATCTGCAGTTTGAGAACAAGCAGCAGCAGGACGATTACCAAGTCCACCCGCTGCACCTCGAGTTCGTCGAGAAAGCCTTCAAGCCGAACTGCCAGCGCGCGGTGATTTACGACTTCGAGTAGCCGCGCGGCGACCGCTGCTCATGTTTCGCGGCGAAAGAAATGTCGCCGAAGTCGAAAATGTCGTCCGCGTCGATCTCCGCCGCGATCTCGGGGACACTCGCATCGAACTCGACCTCGATCCCTTTTGCCCGCAACGCCGCGCAACAAATTGCGACCGGCGCGCTGACGGCGGTGACCGGTTCCGACCCGTCGAACGCCGCGATCCACTGACCTTCCGCGTGCCGCACATACAGCAGGCGGTCGAAGCACGCCACCGCCTCCCACGCGACCGCGATGTCGGAAGAATAGCAGCGAAATTCCTCGACCTCTTTCAGCACGAAAGCTCCGCCCGCATCGGTGCCGCGGACCATTTCGCCGAGATGCGGATCGTGCATGGCATCGAGCGCTTCCTCGACGGAATCGAAGCGAAAATTGCTCCCGGAATCCTCCCAGTGAACCTCGGGGCGCTCTTGCGTCACATATTTCCCGATGAGCTCATCGAGCCGATTGAGCGCCTGGATCCGCACACGCACATGTGTTCCTTCCTTCCTCATACATTTCTCCTTCGCTGAGATTCGCAGCGGTTGTCGCCCTGAGAAAAGAGAAATATTTCCCTGATCCGCGTTTCCCGAAGCCCCCATTTATCGCCGGCTGAGGCGCAGGAAAAGCCACGCGCCGAGTCCGATGAAGAGGACGTTGGGAAGCCAAATGAGATACTCCGGATGCATCCGCGGATTCGCCCGCGCCATGTTCGCGAGGATGATGAACAGGAAGTAAACGAACGCCGTCAGCAGGCTGAAGAGGAAGCCGACGGAGGTCTCTTTCCGATGCGCGGTGATGGCGAGCGGAACGCCGATCAGCGCGAAAGCAAACGAGGCCATCGAGAAGGAAAAACGTTTGCTGAGTTCGGTCCGCGCGGAGGATTCCTCGGCGGCCTGGCGCTTGCGATCCGTCGCGGAAAGCGCGGCGGCGTGCTCGCGATTGATGCGCTCTTGCAACTCGCCGACGGTCATCTGGCTGATGCCTTTGCTGCGCTTTTTCTTTTCGTAGAGCTCCTGCAGCGAGATCGGGAAAGTCGTTTCTTTCGCGGTGATTCCCTGCCGGATTTTGAGAAAGTTTTGCGGCTCGCTGTCGTCGCGCTGCTCGAAACGCGCGTCGAAAAGATGGAGGAGCAGCATGTTGTTTTCGTGGTCGGTATCGAGGAGCCCGCGCCGCGCGAAGACGACTTTCATCGGGTTGAAATCGTCGCTCATCTCATAGACGAGGATGTTGTGGAGCTCGGGGCCTTCGTTGCTCTCGACGTAGATTTTCCGGCCGGGAAAATCGTCGATCACCTTGTCGCTGCCGAACATCGCGAGCGGGTTGCTCGTCGCCATATTGTAGAGCGCGTCCTTCATTTTCACCTGCGCCCGCGGGGCGACGTCCACATTGATCCAGAGCGAGATGCCGACGAAAATGAGCGCGAGGACGAAGACGGGGATGCAGATGCGCGGGATGCTCACGCCATTCGAACGCAGGGCGATGAGTTCGTTCTCCGCGGACATTTTCCCGAAGACCAAAAGCACCGCGGTGAGGAAGCCCCACGGGATGGTGAGCGTGAGCGAAAACGGGAGGATGTAGCCGATGAAACTGAGGATGAATTCCAGCGGGACGTTGTGATTGACGAGCAGGTCGAGGAGCTGCTTGAAGACGTTCCCGAGCACGAGGACGACGCTCAGAATCGCGACGGCAAAGGACGCCGTGACGAGAATCTGGCGCGTGACGTAGCGATCGAGCAGCTTCATGCGGCGGGCGGAGTTTCCAGGAAAAGGCGGGCGCTATTTCGAGATGAGCACGGCGTCGGGAGCGGGCTCGTCGATGTCCCGGCGCGGCATTTCCGAGGTGGTTTTCGCGGACACCGGCGCGTCGCCGAACCACGTCCGCCAGCCTTCCGTCACCTCGAGCCACAGCCACTGCGCGATGCCGGCGGCGACACGCGGCATATCTTTCGGGCTGACGGAAAAGCTCTGGAAAAGATAACGCCGCGAGGTGTTCGCCGCGCCCCACGTACGGCGGCGGCGGCGCTCGCGGGCAATCGCGGCGAGGCGGCGATTGTAGGTCCGCATGAGCGCGAAAACCGGACGCGACACCGCCGGAGAAAACGGCGGAACGCGCAGCGATTCCGCGCCAAATTTGAACGGCTGCGAGACGATGCCGAGGTAGTACAACCCGAGGTCCATCCGGAACGCGAGACGCATGAGATCGTACTCGCCGACGTACTCATACTTGTCTTTGTAGATCGCCTCGAACCACCGCTGGTAGCTCCGCGAAAAATCGGCGTTGTGCTTCGCGATCAAGTCCCCAAGCGGCTCGCCGCGCTGCTGCGCCGCGATCAACGCGACACTCGCGGTCACGCTGAACGCGATCCAATCCATCCCCGGGCTGTAGAGCGGATCGAGAAATGCGCCCGCGTCGCCGACGATCGCGAAGCCGTCGCCGGCGAAAGTCGTGGTGAAATACGGCAGCCGCCGGCGCCAGTGCGCATCGCCATCCACACACTCCGCATCCGCCAGCATCTCGCGCGCGGCGGGATGCTGGGAGAGGAAATCTTTCAGCCGTTCGCCGACCTTTTTTTCGCCCGATGGGAACGTCGCGATCCGCTCGTCGAAGACCACGCCGACGCTCACGTCGCCGCCTTTCAACGGAATCCACCAGCTCCACCAGCCGTCGCCGACGATGTGATTCGTCGCCGTATTTCGAGAGCCGAAGCACGCCGCCGACCACTCCGGAAATTTCTCCGCCAGCTCGCGCCCGTCCCAATCTTTCACCCCGCGCCACCGAGCCCACGCCGACGTCGTCGGGTGCGCCTCGTTCGCACGGAACCAGCCCTCCTGCCGGGAAAGCAGCGCCGCCACTCCCGACGCATCGATCACCCAACGGCAGCTCACCGCGCTCGTCCCTCCGCCCTCGCGCAGCGTCACCGACTGCGCACCGCCGGGCATCAATTTCACCTCCGTCACCTGCGCGGGACGCCGCAACTCCGCGCCGCTTTCCACCGCGCGCCGCAGCACTTCCGCATCGACCACCGACCGGTCGAGCTGCCACGACGGCAGCCGCACCTGATACTTCGGCCCCATCTCGCTCGCATCCGCCAACGACTGCGTTTCCTCGTTCGCAAACCAAAAGCGCATCCCCTGTTTCGTGAGCTGCGTCTCGTTAAAAAACTGCGCCAGCCCCAGCACCCGCCCGAGAAAAAACGCGCTCACCTCCACCGTCGCCTCGCCGACCCGACGCCCGAATTTCTCCGACCGCTCCACGATCAACACGCGCAGGCTCGGGCACTCGCGCCGCAGCAAAGTCGCCGCCGCCGCGCCGGAGAGCGAGCCGCCGATGATCACCACATCGTAGTCGGGAGAAGTCATATTTTCGGGACGGGAAAATGAGCGCCCGCCATGAGCTTCACAAGCCATTCGAGAGCGCGGGCCTCGCCGTCATCCTGAGCGAAGCGCAGCGGAGTCGAAGAACCTCTCACTATTCCCCCCCGGACGCGCGTGACCTGGGCGCCGGAGAAACGACAAAGATTTCGACTCCGTTTTTCTGGCGCGCCACACCGCGCAGCACGAATCTCAAAGCAGCGCCGACCTCGCCATTTGCCAGCCGCGCCGAAAACGCTCTACTTATGTCCGATGAAACTTCGCCTCGACCTGCTGGAACACCTGACGATGGAGGACATCGCCGAGGTGGCGCTGGCGAACAATCCCCGCTACAAGCCCGAGCCGCTTTTTTCAAAAACTGGCACTGGCAGTCTGTCGCCGACCTCAACCGAAGACTCTGCGCGCGAGGTGGCGCAAGCCAGGGAATTAATTCGGAAACTGGAGGAGCGTGCGGTGAGGAGTGGGAAGTCGGACGGGGTGGAGAGCTGACGCTCGGAGCTGCGCTGGATGCACTTCGCGGCTTTCATCGAAAAGCACCATTTCTCTTTTTCAACGGCAACACCTTTGCGGAAATTGGGCGCCAGATCGCGTTCGCGATTTTTCGAGATTTGCCCTCGGCGCGGCTCACGGAGGCGGCATCCGCAGTTGCGCACTACATCGCGGGAGTGCTCGATCGCGAGGCGATGGTCGCGATCGTCGAGGAACTGAACCGCAGCGCGGCGCTTGCGGTTGGCGACCGCGTGAAGTCGATGCGCGGCTCCCTTCGCGGAGTGATCACGCGAGTGCTCGACGATGGGCGCGTCGCCGTGCGACCCGACGGCTGCGCACTCGAGTTCATCTCGCTTCCGGAAAGCCTCCTGCCCGACGACTGAAATTCATTGCCACCTCCGGGACCGCCGCGCGAAGTTCCGCCTCCCAAAAAAGCCATGCGCCGCCTGTTTTTCGCCCTCGTCCTGCTCGCTCCATTTTCGCTGAACGCCGCGCCGCCGCCCGACCTCGCGCCGGTCAAAAAATGGATCGCGCGGCAGGATGATTTCCACGGTGTCTCCGCCGATTTCACGCAGACCCGCGCGCTCAAGGCGCTGCGCGATCCGCTGAAAAGTCCCGGCCATCTTTGGTTCGTCGAGCCCGATTCGTTTCGCTGGGAGCTCGGCAACCCGGTGAAGACGATCGTCTTGCGAAAAGGCGAGTCGGTCTTCGTGATCACGCCTGCCAAAAAACGCGCGGAACGCCACACTGCGGCGGGCAGGCAGGACGGCATCCAGAGCATGGCGACGATGAGTTTTCAGCTCGCGAAAGACTTCGCGGAATTTCAGCGGAAGTTCGAGGTCCTCGCCATTTCGACCGAGAGCACGAACTGCCATCTCGAGGTCGCCCCGCGCGATCCGGCGACGCGCAAATTCCTCACCGCGATCAAGATCGATTTCGACACGACGAACGGAGAGATGCGCGCTTTTGAAGTTGTCACACGCGACGGCTCTTCGATGCGCAATGAATTCTCCAACGTCCGTGTGAACCCGAAGATCGACCGCCACGTTTTCGATTTCGACTTCACCGGCTGTGAGATCATCGATGCGAAATAAGCCGCTGGCTTTTCGCGATCGTCCGATTTTTTAGCCACGAATCGTCGGCGGCGGAGAGGGATGGAATGGGGGAGGGATTTGGTCCGCGAAACTACGCGAAACTACGCGAAAAGGAGCCGATGTTTTCGCGTCTTTTTGCGCCTTTTCGCGGACCAAATCCGACTTTTTAGATAGTCTTTTAGGAACCTCCCACTTTCCGCGGCGAGCCCGACCCCGCGGAGAAAGGCGCGCTGGGCCTCGGTTGAAATTTATACGCGCAGTAGTTTGGCTGCGTTCGTTGTTACTTTTGGAGGCTGCAAATGATCAAAGGGAATTGGTTCGCGGAAAGTGAGGAAAAGCGTGTGGTCGAGGAGATCCCGCGAGGCTGGCGACGGCTTCGCCCAGTCCAGCGAAGATCGAGAGCAGCGGCTCTGGCGCTGCTGCTGGCGATGGCCGTCGGGGCTTCCGGGACGACCTATCAAGTCGGGCCAACGCAGGCGGTGACCGATCTCCAGTCGGTGTCAGGGCTGCTCGCGCCGGGGGATGTCGTCGAGGTGGAGGGCGACACCACGTATCCGGGTGGCATCCGCTTCAACAAAAGTGGGACGGCGGAGAGCCCGATCACGATCCACGGCATCCGGGTGAATGGAAACCGGCCGGCGCTGCGGGGGCTGAATGGGTTCACGGGCGGGTCGGTGATGCGGGTCTCGGGTAGCCATTATGTCGTCGAAGGCTTCGATTTCTCGATGGAGGGCGATCCGAGCCCCGCGCGGGCGTGCTTTCGGAATGTGGGGGACGGGACGGTGCTGCGGGACTCGGTGGTGCATGATTCGCCGTGCGATGGGGTCGCGGGGTCGGATGTGTCGGGCTCGCTGACGCTCGAGTACGTCGAGGTGTATCGCTGCGGCTTGGGCGGCACGAAGCACCAGATCTATGTCGGCTCGAGCAATTCGCTTTATCCGGGAGCGATCTTCCGGATGCAGTTCTGCTACGTCCACGACGGCGGCGGCGGGAACAACGTGAAGTCGCGTGTCGGGCGCAACGAAATCTATTACAACTGGATCGAAGGAGCGACCTACCACGAACTCGACCTCATCGGGGCGGACAGAGCGGCGCAGCCCGGGCTGGCGGACGCGGTGCGCGAAGACTCGGATGTCGTGGGCAATGTTTTCGTGAAGCGCGAGGGGACCAAAGGGAACGTGGCGCGGGTCGGGGGCGACGGGACGGGGATCAGCAAAGGGCGCTACCGGTTTGTGAACAACACGGTGATCGTGGCCGCGCCGATCAGCATCCACGCGGGCATTTTCAAACTCCAGGACGCGCTCGAAAGCCTCGAGATGCACAACAATGTCTTCGACCACGCGGGGCTGCCGGTGCGGATCATGGTGGCGGGGTCGTTTGCCTCGGCGCGCTCGATCACCGGATCGCGAAACTGGATTCCCACCGGCTCCGCGAGTGTGCCAGCGGGGTGGACAAATACGCTGACCGCCGACCGGCCGCGCTTCATCGCCACTTCGTTGATGGACTACGCGCCGGCGATCACGAGCCCGCTCATCGACGCATCGGCGACACCGACGCAGAGCCCGGCGGAATTCCCGTTTCCGTCTCCCCTCCCCGCCCCGCTCTACCTCCCCGCCGTGCACGGACTCTACGATCCAGTGGTCGGGCCCACCGCCCGGCCGACGACCGGCGTGCTCGACATCGGCGCATTCGAGCACCCGGCGGAGCCCGCGGGCAATGCGGCTCCCGTCGCGGGGGACGACGCGGAACTGATGTCGAGCAATCGGCCCATCACGATCGCGGTGCTCACCAATGATTTCGATCCCGAGGGCGCGCCGCTTTCGGTCGTCGGCGTCACACAAGGCGCGACGGGCAGCGTGAAATTGAACGGCGACGTGGTCACTTACACGTCGCTGCTGGCGATCCCGGTGTTCGATTTCTTCACCTACGATGTGACCGACGGCTACCGCATCGCGACCGCGCGAGTGACGACCTTCAATCCATTCGTCCCCGCGCGCGGCAACTACAATGGCCTCATCGCGAACGGCGTGCCGGCGAACTCCGGCTTTTTCAAACTAACGGCCGCGCCCACTGGCGGCTTCACGGCGATCCTGCGCTACGGCGGCTTCTCATATTCGATGAAGGGCTTGTTCGACCTCAACGGCAACTGGACGAAGACGATCACGTGGAACTCCGCGCCGCCACTCCTGCTCACCCTGCACCTCGACCTCACCGGCGGCACGCATCAGGTCACCGGCACCGTGTTCGACGGAGTCACGACTGCCGCCCTGACCGCCGGCCGCGCCGCCTACGATTTGATTGCGAATCCCGCGCCCCAGGCCGGCTACTACACCCTCCTCCTCCCGGCAAATCCGGCAGACACCGCGCCGGAATTCCCGCAGGGGAACGGCTACGCGACCATTTTCGTGAACGCCAGCGGGCTCGCCTCCGCCACGATCAAGCTCGGCGACGGCGCGGTCGTGACCGCGAGCGGTTATCTCGTGGAAGATGGGACCGTCCCGATTTACGCGACTCCCTACACGTCGCCCGCCGGGAGGATCGCCGGGACGCTCACCTTCCGCGACCTGCCGGACAGTGACTGCGACGGCGCCCTCGCGTGGGAGAAACCCGCCCAGTCGGCGCCCGCCACCGGCGTCTTCGGCACCGCGGGCTTTTCCACCACGATCGACGCGGTCGGCTCGCGCTACATCGCACCCCCGCCGGGCTCGCCCGTTTTGCAGGTCGCGGTCGCGATCGGCAACGCGGAACTACGCCTCGGCGAAGGCAACCTGCCCACGCCCATCACCAAAACCGTGACCATTTGGGCGAGCAGCGCCGTCGCCGTCACCGCCCCAATGCCAGAGCTGCTGACGATGACCATCACCACCTCGAGCGGCGTCTTTTCCGGCAAATTCCTGCACCCCGCCGACGGCAACCAAAGGACCTTCCAAGGCGTCATCCTGCAAAAGCGAAACGTCGGTGCCGGGCTCTTCGGCGGCGTGAACAACACCGGCTACGTCGAGCTGCTACCGCACTGAATTGGCCCCGGCGTCTGATGCTCGATTTCGAGGGTGAGCGGTGAGCGGGGCGGGAATGCACGGAGGTCGGAAGTTTTAGCGGGAAAACAGGAAAACAGGAAGGGAGGCGGGCGTGAATGGGGCCATGAGCGTCTTCACTGCTCTTTCCTGTTTTCCTGCTTAAAAAATCACGGTGCAAGAGGGCATGACCCCGATGCGGAGGAAACGCTCTCACAGACCGGCGACAGCGATGGCGTTTTTCGGCGGCGGGCGGCGCTCCGCCTCGCCGGTTGGGCAACCGAAGCGGTCGCCCCCGACAGTGCCTCATTTTCCCGGCGAGCCGGGAGCAGGCGCTGTCCTTGCGAGCGCTGTTTTCGCGGCGGCGATCCCGGCGTCTTCGTCGCTCGCCAGCTTGATCAACTCGGCGTAGGCCGCCGCCTCGGCGTTGAAGGCCACGATCTCCGCCGGCGCTGCGCCAGCGAGTGCCGCGCGGTGCGCGCTCATGGCTTGAAACCAGCCGAGCAGCCGCGAGTGCAGCGCTGCGAGGCGGGTTTCGCGCTGCCAGAGGCGGATCGCCTCGCCGCCGTCGCCGGCGGCCAGCATCGCCTCCAGTCCGGCCGGCTTCTCTCCCTCGCCGCTCTGCCGGAGCGCGTGCTTTTGCTCGTAGCTCTGCAATTTCATGAGCGAAAACGGGACACAGCAGAGGAAGCCCGTGCCCCACACGGCGGCGGCGATCTTCATCTTCCCGCGGCTCCAGTGGCTCGCCGCGAAGAACATCTCGGCGAAGGGAATGATCCGGAAGGCGCGCCGCCAAAACTCATTCGTCGCGACCGCCTCGCCCTTCACGCTGCGCCGCGTGAAAAACATGAGGATGCCGCCGCCGATCGCGACGTATCCGAAGCAGCCTTGCCACGCGAGGAAACGCTCGATCATGAATAGCGATGGGGTGTCGCGGCTTCGTGCGAGACGGCGGCCAGGCCTTCCCCGAGCTGCCAGTGGAGCATCGCGGCGAAAATCCAGAGCATCAAAACACTCGCCGCGAGGCTGAGCAGCGCGAGGACCAGGCCGAGTTCCCGGGAGGCAAAAAAGAGCATGATCCCGGTCAGCAGCGAGAGGCCGAGGACCAGCGTGCTCGCGAGGGAAAACTGGTCCGTGAGCGAATGCCGGCGCGCCCGGAGCTGCTGAAAAAACGCGAACGACAGCGCCATCAACGCGCTCGTGCTGATCACCGCGAACAGCCGCACCGCGCGCACCGCGATGAAGGCATCGTAAACGCCATGCGCCAGCGCCACGAGCGCGAGCGTCACTCCGAAGACCGCGAGCCCGCCCGCGGGGTGCAGCAGCATCCGGCAAAAGGCCAGCCCGACCAGACCCGTCGCCGCCATGTGGAGAAAATTGGCCGTCAGAAAACGCCCGTACGCCGCGACCGGCCCGACCTGCGCGAAGTAGAGCAAATTTTCCGCGACCGCGAAGCCGAGCCCCACGCACGCCGCGACGATCAGCATCTCCAGCTCACTCCCGCGCCGCAGCAGCACCGGCACGAACGGGAGAAAAAACAGCAGCTTGAGCAGCTCCTCCCGCGGCCCGACGCCTGCGACGAAGAAATTGAGATTCTCGAAAAAACCCTGCCCCTGCCGGAGCCCGAACGCCTCCTCCTGCCAGGCCGACGCCGCCAGCGTCGGGATCGTGCTCGCCGCACCCGCGACCAGCGCGAGCAGCGGCGCGAGCGTGCGGAAACGCGGCGCATCCGCCGGCTGGATCGCCTGCAGCGCGATGATGAACCAGACCAGCCCCGCGATCCCCGCGAGCAGCAGCGGCTCCCCGCGGATCGCCGCGCATTCCACCCGAAATGCCCAGGCGAACATCCCGCCCCACCGGCGCTCCGCCGCGGCGACGGTCAATTGCGCGGGCGGGGTCAGCGCGTCGGTAAAAGCGGGATCGGCCGTCAGCCGGCGCAGCGCGGCGAGGTCGTGCCGGGCGAGCTGCAGCTCCACGAGTTTCGCCCGCGTCGAGGGCGCCGGATCGAGCTTCAGCTCGCGCTCGTAATAGCGCTGCGCGTCGTCCCAGCGCTTCTCCGCCGCGTGGAAATCGCCGACCAGCTCATTGGCCCGGCGCAGCGGTTTCACGTAATGCGCGTAGTAAAGCAGGTCGGCATTTGCCTGCGGAAAAATCGCGCCGAGGCTTTCCCACTCCGCCTTCGCCACCGCTTTTTCGTCGGGGTTGAGCTTCGATTTTTCAATCCACCCCGCCACCGGCGCGGTGAAGCTCTCGAGCAGCGAGCGGCGGCGTCCTTCGCCGAGATCGCGCAGCACGACATCGAAATTCGGCTGCGCCCCCGCCAGCTCCTCGGCGAGCGGACCGAACGCGCCCGCGCCCGATCGATCCCCGAAAAACCACGCCAGCCCGACCGCGAGGCCGAGCATCACGAGGGCGAAAAGCGAGAGCACCTTGCCACTCCGGCTCCAGAAATAGAGCCGCACATTTTGGCAGTCGATATTCTGCGAACGGTCGATCTTTTGCAGTCGGTCGAGGGCGGTCATGCGTGGGTGTTCGCCGCGAAGCAAGCAGCCCACGGGCCAGCGAGAAGTCATACCATCTTGCCAAAATAAGCAGACGGGTTGCGGAGCGCCCGTCCCGGAGGGACGATCGGAAATTAGCCGGTGGCGTGAGCCGCCGGAACCGGTCCC
>JAYVPW010000168.1:0-3895 GCA_043777315.1 Spartobacteria bacterium
CGCGTTTGGGCTGCTCACGCTGGAGGAGCAGTTTGTCGCCTTCCAGCGTGAGCGATACCTTGTCGCCGGCCTGAAGATGCAGGGCTTTGCGAAAGTGGGAAGGAATGACCAACTGACCTTTGGTGGAGATCGTCGCGCTGTTCATGGGCGAAGGCTTACCCGGCTTACTTGGGAAGTCAATTGAATGAATCCGGCGAGCCGTGGATCGACGCTGTCGTCGAGCTTCAGGGAAGGAAGCGGCGCTCCTTGTTCAGCGGGGCGCGAAACCGGAACGTGCCGGACTCCAACTGCGCCCAGTCCGAGCCGAACGCATTCGCCGACATGCAGAGCACGCTGGGGAAAGTATGAAGTAGGAAGGATGAAGGCTGAAGTTCAGTTTCATCCTTCATCCTTTCGCCTTCAGCCTTGTGAATCACCCCGTCTGCCCGCAACCGCTCCGCCAGCGGGCGCACCACCGCCTTGTCCTTCGCGCTGTGGCTGAGGAATACGTCGTAGGGAAAGTTGTCTGGCATGATCCGGCAGGGGCTGCGGAACGGAGATTGACACGCCGGCGTCGAAAGCAAAGGAAACGCTGAATAAAGCGCCTCATCGCGCGAGGGCATCCTGAAGGGCATCGGGGGCGGGATTTTTGCGGCCCGGGTCTTGATGGAAGAGCGGGGTTTGCCGCGGCTCCGGGATTTCATGCTTCGCGCGGGCACCGCTGGCCGCTCACCCTCCGCTTTTCCCGGCTTTTCGCCGGGCGACCCCGCTCAGGCGGCGGCGGCGGCGTGAGCGGAGCGAATCCATCCGCGCCGACCTCGAAGATGTCCATCGGCTCGTCACTGCCCTTGAGCAGGTAAGGGCCGTGCGCCAGCCAGCGCAGCGGCGGCAGGGCTTTGCCATCAACCGGCGGATGCTCACGAATGAAATGGCGCGCTTCGTCGAAAGGAAGTCGTGTGAGCAGAATCTGTCCGCCCATCGCGAGACTCATCACGCGTGACGCGAGATCGGCAGCGGGCGCAACGATCACGCTGCCGCCATCGGTATCGAGGTCCGTGATCTCCCCGGCATGAATGCCCACGCGCGTGGCAAGCCGCAGCGCCTCCCATGGCCCCTCGCGCATCGCGTCCTGGAACAGCAACGCAAACTTCACCGCCTCGGCGATGCTGCCGCTCTGGGCAAAATAGCCGTCACCCATGTTACGCAGAATTTGAATGCCGCGGCACTCGCCCGCGAGTCGCTCGAAGTGTTCGTTGTGAACCCGAAGCGCCTTGCTGAACACGGGGACGCCATGCTTCGCCTTCAAGTCGGTGGAGCCGACGATGTCCGTAAAGAGCAGAACGGCGAATCGGGTTTGCGGCACCGGCATGATCTTTTTTTACACGAATGCCATGAAGCAGGAAGCTAAATGGTGTCGTGTTGCAAGCAAAGTAGGACAAAAGCGTGCGATCAAAGTAGGACACTATGAAGGGGCGGGAGAATGGAGGAGGAGAACGGGCTTGGTATTTCTGGAGGGAGGTGCCAGCAGGACGGAGAGGTCGCCGTTTGGATGGACACATCGGGTGATGCGAGTGCCCGGCGGCGCACGGTGGCGCGGTCCAGCTTGAGATCATGGCGGCGCGTGACCTTTCCGCGAGCCGAACGCAGGCCGCGGGCTAATTTCGTCCGCGCAACAGCGCGCGAAGCCGATCCACCTCCGTCTCGGGCGCCTGACAGACGAAATCCTCGCAGACGTATGCCGCCGCCTTTCCATCGATCGGCTTCGCGGTTTTCATGAACTCGATTCGTTCGCCAAGCCAGCGCTGGCCGTCGCCGCCGTCGGAGAAGAGCACCGATAAAAGGTCTGTCCCTTTGTTTGTTGTCCTTTGTTTGTGATACTGGCTGCCGGTAAAGGGGTCATTCGGGTTGCCCGCATCGCCAATCGTGACGGTCGGGAGGGTGATGATCGCGTGCGCAGAGCCCAGCAGGGCCGCGGAGAGGGAGGCGAGGAAGGTGGTGATGAGGATGGGTTTCATTTTGCCTGGGTTATGGAGGGGGCGTTGGTCGGTTGCTGTTTGTTGGAGCTTGGTAACGAGGAGACGGCGTGATGGTGAACGCTTACGCGCTCCGGCGGCGGCGGGCGGCGAGCAGCAGCGCGCCGAGGCCGAAAAAGGGCTAAAGCGCAGAGGGTCTCTTCCGCCGCGCGAGCAGCATCCCCACACCAAGGATCAGACTGACGGTCGCGGTAGGCTCAGGGACGGTCGCGATACGAAACCCAATGTCGTGGTGCTCGGTGTCCGGCAAGCTGGTGTAGCGGGACGACGCCTGCATGAAGCCCGAGCCCTGGTAACTCGTGCCGCCCCGCCGGCCCCGATACTGACTGATGATCGCGTCGTTCCATTCCCACACATTGCCCCCTTGATCGAATGTCCCGTAATAGCTGCTGCTATCGGTATAAGCCCCCCCCTCTGTCAGATAGTACTCCGTGGCGCTATAGCTCGCGCTCTGCGTGGTCGCGTAAACCCCATTGTTAAAATTCCCGCGATTCGCTCCCGCGCCCGGTAAGTTGTTCGTCGGTGCCGTGTCCGTCTGCGTCGGATACGCCCAATAATACCCAGGCGCATCCCCACCCGCCGCCGCCGGCTGGTAATACGCCGCCTTATACTACTCATGCTCACTCGGTATCCAAAAGGTCGCATTGGCGTTCTTCGCGATCAGGCCGGTATTTCCCGCCAGCGTGTAGGCTCCATCCTCCGTCGTCCCCGCCACCTGCAAGCCCTCCGGCTGCCCGTTGTGCAGCCAGTTGGTGAACCGCGCCGCATCATACCAGCTCACATACGTCACCGGCCGCGCCCCGCTCCCCAGCACCGAGTAGGTATAGCTCCCGCTGCTGCCCGCTTGGCTGATCCCCGCGCTGGTCGGATCCGTCATGCCCGCGTTGTAGAGCCCGTAAGTGTCGGTCTGCGCCACCGCGTTGAGGAAGCCGGTGTATTGCGTCAGCGTCACCTCCGTGGTGCCGATAGCGTAAGTGTAGTTTACCCCGCCATACAGGTTGCCATGCACGCCGCCAAAAATGTTGCCGTTGAAGGGGTCATTCGCGTTGCCCGGATCGCCAACGGTGACGGTCGGGATGGTGATGTCCGCATGCACAGAGCCCAGCAGGGCCGCCGAGAGGGAAACAAGGAGGGTGGTGATGAGGATGGGTTTCATTTTGCCTAGGTTATTGCATGCCTATCCGGTTTGTTGACAAAGGACGTTTTAGGCAGCGCGAGTTGTAGCCGGGTTCAGTGAACCCGGCCACAGCGGCCGCTGCTGTAATCCGCTCTTGGCAACAAACCGGATAAGCATGGTTTATTGATTGCTCGTCGGTCGGTTGTTGTTTGCTTATTCGGGAAACAAATCACGGTGCCACCTTTGTCGGCTGTTAGGAATTTGCTTTCGGACCAACCGCACCGTTGACGGTCAGAACGGGGATCGGCGTCGGGGAGTGAGGGGGTCTGGGGGGAGCGAGGGGCGGATGAAGGATGAAGGATGAAGTGCGCAGCTGACGCTGCTCCACACGGGGAATTTCCGGCAGCGGAGCGGAGCGGGATGTGGTCACGGTTAGATTCATGCGCTCAAGCGTTATTCGGGAGAATAATCATCCGCTCCGCTTTGCTAAACATTTTTTGGGCAGCGGTTTTTTTCTGGCCGGTGCGCTCCGTGGCCTCAATCGCCGTCGAGGACGAGGAGGGTGCTGTCTTCGCGGGGGATCTCGACCGGCTTGCCAGCGATAAAAGGTCTGTCCCTTTGTTTGTGCTTGTGTCCCTTTGTTTGTGTTTGTTCAAAAAGGTGCCGTGAGACGGAAGGTTTGATAGACGGTCTCCGTGGGCTTGATGCCCCCAGTTTCCTTGAACAAGCCGACTTGATAAGCGCCTACGGTGACCTCGATGGGACT
>JAYVPW010000169.1:0-15440 GCA_043777315.1 Spartobacteria bacterium
CGAAATGACGCTAAATCCGGATCCTATTTCGCGTCATTTCGCGTGATTTCGCGGACCCACCATTTTGCCGTTTCCGAAGGCACGGACTTTTTCAAAGTGACGGCGCGCGGGGTGCGGATATGTAAGCCGGCCTATGTTTTGGACCGAAGAAATCGCCGCGAAGTGCGCGGGAGCGCAGATCATCAATGACTCGAAGACGCCGAGCGGGCGGGTGCATGTCGGGGCGATGCGGGGCGTGCTGATTCACGATGCGATCGCGCGGACGCTGCGGGAAAAAGGGATCGAGGCGCGGTATCTTTTCGGGGTCGATGATTTCGATCCGCTGGATGAAATCCCGGCGGGGAAGGGCGCGCATTTCGAGCAGTATCTCGGGCAGCCGCTGTGCAATGTGCCGCCGCCGGATGGGTCCGCGGCGACAGACATGGCGGAGCATTACATTGCGGAATTCTTCGAGGTTTTCGAGGAGCTGGGCGTGCGGGTGGAGAAGTATCGGATGCGGGATATTTATCGCGGCGGGCAGTTCAATGAGGCGATCGACACGATCCTGCGGGCGGCTCCGACGGTGCGGCGGGTTTATAAAGAGGTGAGCAATTCGGACCGGCCCGAGACGTGGTTTCCGTTTCAGACGGTGTGCGAAAAGTGCGGGCGCATCGGGACGACGGAGGTCTTCGCGTACGATGGCGCGGAGGTGGCGTATCGCTGCCGCCCGGACCTCGTGAAATGGGCGCGCGGGTGCGGGCACGAGGGGAAGGTTTCGCCGTTCGACGGGCGCGGAAAATTGCCGTGGAAACTCGAATGGGTCGCGAAGTGGGTGACGTTTCCGGTGACGATCGAGGGGGCGGGAAAAGATCACTCGACGAAGGGCGGTTCGCGCGATGTCGCGGCGGCGTGCGTGCGGGCCATTTTTCAAAAGGAGCCGCCGCTGAATGTGCCGTACGAATTCTTCCTCGTCGGCGGGGCGAAGATGAGTTCGTCGCGCGGGGTTGGGGCGAGCGCGCGGGACATGGCGAACCTGCTGCCGCCGGAGGTGCTGCGCTTTCTGATGATCCGCACGAAGCCGAATTCGCCGGTGAATTTCGACGTGCACGAGGAGGGGATCATCAAGCTCTTCAACGAGTTCGACCGGTATCAATTGCGCGCGACGACAGGGCTGGCGAATGCCGACGAAGCCTGTGTTTATCGGCTCTGCGAGCTGACGCCGGAGGGCGCGTACTTCACGGCGAACTTCCAACTCGTCACCGCGCTCGTGCAGATGCCGCACCTCGATGTGGTGGAGCAAATCGAAAAGCGGAAAGGGTCGCCGCTGACGGAAATCGAGCGGCGGCATCTCGATGCGCGGATCGCGTCGGCGAAGCTTTGGGTCGAAAATTACGCGGCCGAGGAGGAGAAGACACGGCTGCAAACGACGCTGCCGGAACGGGCGCAGGAGCTGTCGCAAACGCAGCGCGCTTTTCTCCAAGCGCTCGCCGATGCGCTGCCGGAAACGTCGTGGGAGGACGATGCGTTGCAGTCGAAGATTTTCGAGGTCGCGCGGCTGACGCCCATTGAGCAGGGGCCGGCGTTCAAGGCGATTTACCGCGTGCTGCTGGATCGCGAGGCGGGGCCGAAAGCGGGGAACCTGCTCGCGTTTCTCGACCGCGAGTTCGTGACGGCGCGGTTGGGGCAGCTCCCTTTCGAGCGGGCGGAGTTCTGGCGCGAGAGTGCGATCACCATGCCCGAGCTGGAAAAGTGGATGGAGAAAGAGCGCGAAAAAATCGCCGGGCAGAGCAGCCGAGTCGTCAGTGCCGGCGCATGGACGGCGAATGAGTTCACCTTCGTTTTGGCCGACGGGAAACAACTGTGCCGCCGCGTGTTGACGGAAGGCGGCTGGCTCGCTGGAGGGTGATTTCACGGGGCCGCGGGCTTGCCATTCGCGGTGGATTTGCTACTGCGGTTCCCATGCAAATCATTGTCGTACTGGTCATTATCGGTCTTTGTGCTTTCGGATTCATCGGGCAGAAACATCTGGCGACCGCGACCGGGCAGTCGGAGGCGTTGCGGCGAGAGCTGGACATGGCGAAGCAGGAGCTGCAGTCCGCGCGCGGCGGCATCGACGACGCAAAAAACGACGCGAAGCGGATCGAGCAAAAGCTCGAGGAGGAAAAGAAAACGATGGCGGAGCGAGAGTCGCAAATGAACGACGTGACGAAGCAGTTGGGCGAGGCGCAGAGCGTCGCCGAGGAGGGAAAACGGGCGACGGAAGAGAATAAGCGGGCGATGGAGGAGTCCAAGAAACGCGCGACTGAAGTCTCCGATCTGATGCAAAAGATTGCCGCGACCGAGACTCAACTCGTCCAAGCGCAGAATGAGACGGCGACCGCAAAATCCGAGGCAGCGGTCAGCCGGGCGGAGGTGCAGCGGCTTCAGCAGGCCCAGTCGCGGCCGCCACTCGGCGGGGTGCTGGACCGAAAGCGGTAGCACTCCGGTTGCGATTCAGGCGAGGACCACCCGCGCCATCATCACATGCCGCTCGCCGGGGGCGAGAGTGACGGCGTTTTCGCCGGCGTTGGCGGTTTCGATGCAGAGCATCCGGGGCCATTCGTCGTCGCCGAAGTCGGCCATGGCTTTGGCTTTCGCGATCCAGGGATTCCAGACGACGGTCGTGTTTGAGCCGCTTTTTTCGACGGCGATTTGGCGCTGGCGCTGGGGGTCGGCGATTTCGCAGGTCGAGGTGGTGTCGAGATAGACGCGATCGGTTTCGGCGGTGATTTTGATCGGGGCGACGTCCTGCGTTTTGCGGGCGAGCGCGTCGGTTTTGTCGATGAACTCCACGCCGTCGAGGCCGCTGACGGAGACTGCGCGCACGTCGCTGACGGCGAGGTAGGTGTGCAGCGCCTCCTCGAATTGGAACGGCTCGCCGCCGGTGTTTTCGACCTCGAGTTCCATCGTGAGCTCCGCGCCGATCGTGATCCGGTGGCGCAGGATGAAGTCGTGATTCCAAGGGGCGCGCGTTGCTTCGCTGGCGGAGAGGCGGAGGACGATCGTGACGATGCCCCCAGTCGAATCGAGCGTTTCGATTTCCCACTCGCTGGTCCGCGCGAAGCCGTGCATCGGCGCGTCCGAGTGACCGGCGCGCGGGCCGAACCACGGGAAAATAATCGGCACGCCGCCGCGGATCGGTTTGCCGGCGGCGAAGGTGCTTTTCTCGCTCAAAAAAAGCGCGGGCTCGGAACCGGCGGGCTGAAAATCGGTGACGTGCGCGCCGTGCAAATAGACGGCGGCGCGCGCGAGCGGCGAGGTGATGGTGATGCGGACGAGCCCGCCCGGCGCGTCCTCGAACGTGACGAGTCCGGGAATGGCGAAGCGGTGAAAAGCAGCAGCGGTTTGGCTCATGCGCGGACGGTAGGGAGCGGGCGATTTTAGCTCCAACAGAATTGCGTTCGCAAAACCCGCGGCGTTGTGGGAATGCGCTCCGGCGGGCAATTCTTCTGGAGTGGAGTGGCGCATCGACTTAACTGTCCGTGTTGCTGCCACGCGGAAATTCCGGCCGGCACGTTCCTCTCGTTTTCCAACCCACTGTGAGCGAATCACCTCGATCGGATGTTGCCCCGCCACGCTGGCGACTTGGCAATGCGGCCGGTTACATTTTGGCGGCAATGTATGTGGCGATCGTGCTCGTCGGCGTGTGGTTGCGACACGACTTCGCGGGGGAAAATGCGAGGGCGGCGGGGCGCTCGGAGACGTGGGCGGAAGTGGTGCGGCGCACCTCGGAGTTGTCGCATGCGCTGACGATGTTGTACGAGGCGGCGATCGAGCCGCCGGTCTCGCCGGAGGCGCGCGGGTTGCATTTTCAGGCCGCGCTCGGAGAGTTCGACCGCGATCTCGGGGAGCTCGATTCCGAGATCAAGGAGCAGACGCGCGCGCAGGAGCAGGTGGCACTCGCGGCGGGGATCGAGGCGTTGCGGGAAAGTGTGGCGGAGTTTGCCACGGAGTTCCGGAGCCTGCCGGGCGAACGCCCGCCGCCGGACCGCGGGCGGGTGCGCGATCGTTTCGGCGCACTCTCAGATCGATTTCACATGGCGCTCGGAGCGTACGAACGCGTGCGCGAGAGGGTGCGCGATGTCGCCACTGGCCGCGCGAAGGCGCAGGTGGAAAGTGCGGCGCGGCTGGAGTCGCTGGAGGATGTCGTGCAGGGGCTGCTGCTCGTGACGGTCGGTTGCACGACCTTTTTCCTCTACCGTCTCGCCCGGCAAATGCGCGCCGATGTGCGGCAAAAAAAGGCGCTGGTGGCGCGCCTTTCGGACACGGATACGAAATATCGGGCGATCTTCGACAGCGCAATCGAGGGGATTTTCCAGACGACGCCGGACGGGCAATTCATCACCGCGAACCCGGCGCTCGCGCGGATGTACGGCTACCGTTCGCCGGCGCATTTGATGGAGAGCCTGTCCGACATCAGCACGCAACTTTATGTCGATCCCGAGCAGCGCGAGGCGTTGCTGGAGGCTTTGAAAGAGGAGGATGTGGTTTCGAATTTCGAATTCGAGGCGGTGCGCGCGGATGGGCGGATGGTCTGGCTGCGGGAGAATGTGCGGGCAGTCCGCGATGAAAACGGGGAACTGCTTTATTTGCAGGGGACGGTCGAGGATGTGTCGGATCGCTGGTGGGGCGAGCAGCGGCGGCGGCTGCAATATGCGACGACGCAAGCGTTGAGCGAGGCGCAGACGGTGGCGCAGGCGAGGCCGAAAATACTCCAGACCGTCTGCGAAATCCTCGAGTGGGACATGGGCGCGGTCTGGGATGTCGATGCCGACCGCACGCTGCTGCGGTGCGTGGAAATCTGGCACACGCCGGATGTGGATGTGGCGGCTTTCGAGGAGGCAAACTCGCAGACGACGTATCGCATCGGCAAAGGTCTGGCGGGTGAGGTCTGGCAGACGGGCGAGCCAAAATGGATCGCGAATATCGTGCCCGATCCGCACTACCCGAACGTGGAAATCGCGATCGCCGCAGGGATGGGCTCGGCCTTCAGCGTGCCGATCAAGGTCGGCGGCGAAGTGCTGCATGTGCTCGAGTTTTTCAGCCCGAAAATCTCGCTGCCCGATCCCGAGCTGCTGCAAACGCTCGGCGTGATCGGCAGTCAGCTCGGTCATTTGCTGGAGCGAAAGGGCGCGGAGGAAGCGCTGCGGACGAGCGAAATGCGGAAGGCGGCGATCCTGAAGTCGTCGCTGGATTGCATCATCAGCTTCGACGCGGATGGAAAAATCACGGAGTTCAACCCTGCGGCGGAGCGGATGTTTGGCTACAGCCAGGCGGACGTGCTCGGCCGCGAAATGGTCGAGCTCATCATCCCGGAAACGCTGCGCGAGACGCACCGGCGCGGGCTGCAGCTTTACAATGCGACGAACGCGACCGGCCCGACGATCGGCCGGCGGATGGAGCTGATGGCGATGCGCAGCGACGGCTCGGAGGTGCCGGTGGAGATCGGGATCAGCCGAATCATGATCGGGCGCGAGCCGGTGTTCACGGCGTTCCTGCGCGACATCACGCATCGGAAAGACACGGAGCGGATCACCGGCGAGCTGGCGGCAGTGGTGGCGAATTCCAACGACGCGATCATCGCCTGCACGCTCGATGGCTTGATCCGAAGCTGGAACGTCGGAGCCGAGCGCATCTACGGCTACGCGGCGGACGAGGCGGTCGGGCGCCCGCTGCACATGCTGCTGCCACCCGACCGGCTCGACGAATTTCCACGCATCCTGACGGCGGTGAAGCGCGGCGAGAGCCTCGCGGATTACGAGACCGTCCGGCTGCGGAAAGATGGGAAAAAGATTTCCGTTTCGCTCACGGATTCGCCGATGCGCGGAGACGAGGGGAAGGTCACCGGGCTGTCCTCGATCGCGCGCGACATCACCGAGCGGAAGCGGCTGGAGGAGGAACTTTTGCAGTCGCAAAAGATGGATGCGGTCGGCCGGCTGGCGGGCGGAATCGCGCACGATTTCAACAACATCCTCACCGCGATCCTCGGCTACAGCGACCTGATCATCGGGCAGGTCGATGAACGGCAGTGGATGTACAAGCATCTCTGCGAGATTCGGAAAGCAGCCGATTTCGCGGCGTCGCTGACCCATCAGTTGCTGGCGTTCAGCCGGCGGCAGCCGCTGTATCTGCGGGTCTTCAACGTCAACGACAGCGTCCGCAATCTGCAGAAGATGCTGCAGCGGGTGATCGGCGAGCACATCGAAATCAAGACCTGTTTTTCCGCGGAAGTCGGGCGGCTGAAAGCCGACCCGAGCCAGCTCGAGCAGGTGCTGCTCAACCTCTGCGTGAACGCGCGCGACGCCATGCCGAAGGGCGGCACGATCACGATCAAAACGGAGGAGATGACCTACCTGCTCGACGATCTCTATTCGGTGAGCGAGATGCCCGCCGGCGAGTACGTGAAGCTCTCGGTGACAGACACCGGCACGGGCATTCCGCCGGATGTGATGAAGCACATTTTCGAGCCGTTTTTCACGACGAAGGAGCAGGGGCAGGGGACCGGGCTCGGCCTCGCGACGTGCTACGGAATCGTGAAGCAGAGCGGCGGCTACATCCAGGTCGAGAGCCTCGTCGGCAGCGGGAGCACGTTCGCGATCTACCTGCCGCGGGTGGATGAGTCGGGCGAAAAAGCGAACGTCAAAAACGACAGCGGGCAGCTCCCCGGCGGGTCCGAAACGATCCTCTACGTCGAGGACGAAATCACGGTGCGGAGCCTGACCACCCATGTGCTGCGGCGGCTCGGATACACGGTCATCGAGGCGGGTGACGGGAAGCAGGCGCGCGAGATCGTGGAGACGGAAACGGGCCGGACCATCGACCTGCTTTTCTCCGACGTGGTGCTGCCGGACCTCGGCGGAAAGGAGCTCTCCGTCTGGATGCAGAGGCGCAGTGCCAAGACCAAGGTGCTCTTCACGTCGGGGTACGTGGACGAAAACATTCTGCGGAGACACGGGCTGGAGATCGGCTCCGACTTTTTGCAGAAACCATTCACGCCGGCAGAACTGGCGCGGAAAGTCCGCGAGGTCATCGACGCGGAAGTGGCTTGAACAAAGGGTTTGATGAACACGCCCTCGCCGAATGATGCCGGAACGCAGCCCATCCGCGTGCTGCTCGTGGAGGACAATCCGGGGGACGTTTTCCTGCTCCGGGAAATGCTGGGCGAGGCGCCGATTCCTTTTGCCGTGGAGAACGTGGCGCGGATGAGCGAGGCGCTGGAGCGGCTCGATGGCGGTGGAATCGATGTCGTGCTCAGCGATCTCACGCTCCCGGACAGCCACGGAATCGAGACCTTTCACCGTCTCGCGGTGCATCCCTCGCGCGTGCCCGTCGTGGTCTTGAGCGGGATGAACGACGAGGCGCTGGCGCTGCAAACGGTCGAGGAGGGCGCGCAGGATTATCTGGTGAAAGGGCTTCTCGATCAGCCGCTGCTCGTGCGCTCGATGCGGTACGCGATCAAGCGCGCGGAGGCCGACCGGCGCTGGCAGGAAGAGCGGACGCTGCTGCGCAACGTGATCGATAACATGCCCGACGCGATCTACGTGAAGGACGCGAGCGGCCGCTACCTGCTCGATAATGTCGCGCACAGGCGGCAGATCGGCGCGGCTTCGCTGGAGGAGGTGATCGGCAAAAACACGGCCGATTTTTTCCCCCCGGAAGTGGCCGCGAAATTTCTCGCGGACGACGAACTCGTGCTGAAGACAGCCGAGCCGATCCTGAACCGACACGAGGTCACCGATGCGGATTCGGCGAAGTCGCTCTGGCTCTCGACGACGAAAGTGCCGCTGCGGGATGCGCGCGGGAATGTCGTCGGGATCATCGGGATCGGCCGCGACATCACGGCGCGGAAGGATGCGGAGCAGCAGCTCGCGGAATACACGCAGGAACTGCGGGAAAAGAATGGGGAGCTCGAGGACGACCTGAACCTGGCGCGAGAGGTCCAGCAGGCGTTTCTGCCGCAGCAATTCCCGTCGTTTCCGCGGAAGGCTCCGCCGGGCGAAAGCGTGCTGGCTTTTTACAGCAAATACCTCCCGACGACTGCGCTCGGCGGCGATTTTTTTCACATTCTCCCGATCTCCGACACTCGGGCGGGTGTCTTCATCTGCGACGTGATGGGGCATGGCGTCCGCGCGGCGCTGGTCACGGCGATCCAGCGCGCGCTGGTCGAGGAGCTCTCGGAATTTGCCGACGATCCCGGCGAATTTCTCACGCGGATGAACGCGTCGCTGCTCTCGATTTTGCGACGCACGCGGAGCCCGATGTTCGTGTCGGCGTTTTATTTCGTAGTCGATGCGGAGCACGGGAGCCTGCGCTACGCGAATGCGGGGCACCCGCTCCCGCTGCATTTGAAACGCGCGGCGGATTCGGTCGCCGCGCTCGATGGAATGACGATCCGGCCCGGTCCCGCGCTCGGTGTTTTCGAGACGGCGCGTTACGAGACCGGGGCGACGATGGTCGCCGCGCGTGACGTGATTTTTCTCTACACCGACGGGCTGTACGAAGTGGAGGGACCGGGCGGCGAATATTTCGACCAGGCGATGCTGCTGCGCGGAATTCAGGAGCGCGTGCAACGGGATCCGGAGGTCCTTTTCGAGGAGACGCTGGAGGAGGTGCGGCGTTTCTCCGCGAGCGGCGGCTTCGTCGATGATGTTTGCCTCGTGGCGGTCGAAGTCCGTCGGCTCGGCGCGGAAGTTCGGCCCGGCGATATTTGAATCTAAAAGCGGAAACACAGAAAAACACCGTCGGTGGGAAGGTTTCCTGCTACGCTCGGAATTGACATGCACAGCACTACTTCACCGGATTGGCGCCAGGGTCGGCCGATTGAGATTCTCCTCGTCGAGGATAATCCGGGTGACGTGCTGTTGATGCGCGAGGCGCTCGAGGACGGGAAGATTCGCAACGAACTCCATGTCGCGGTCGATGGTTTGCAGGCGATGGCTTTCCTCCGCGGCGAGGGTGAATTCGCCGGCGCCCCGCGTCCCGATGTCGTGCTGCTCGACTTGAATCTCCCGCGCAAACACGGCCGCGAGGTGCTCGCGGAAATCCGGGCGGACTCGAATTTGGCGGGGCTCGCCGTGGTCATCGTGACGGGTTCGCGCGCCGAGGAGGATATTTTGCGCGCCTACAATCCGGGCGTGAATTGCTTCATCGTGAAGCCGCTCAATTTGGCCCAATTGATGAACGTCGTGAGCTCGCTGGAGCATCTCTGGATCACGATCATGACGGCCTCCGACTCCTCTCCCCCGGCATAAATGGATCAACCGCTCGTCAATGTGCTGCTCATCGAGGACAACTCGGAGCACGTCGAATTTTTCACGCAGCTGATCTCCTCGTCGGAAGCCGTGGCGCATTTCCGTCTGCACGCCGCGGCCACACTCGGGGAGGGGCTGACCCGCGCGGCGAATGGCGACATTCATCTCATCCTCCTGGATTTGAGTCTGCCCGACAGCGACGGCATCGAGACTTTCATTCGCGTCATCGAGTCGGCTCCTGAGGTGGCGATCGTCGTGCTCAGCGGGATCAACGATGTCGCGCTCGCGATCGAGACGGTTCAGCTCGGGGCGCAGGATTATTTGGTGAAAGGGCACGTCGATAACCATCTGCTCGTCCGTTCGATGCAGTACGCGATCGAGCGGAAGCGCGTGCAGACACAGCTCAAACGCGCATACGACGAGCTCGAAAATCGCGTGCAGGAACGGACCGCGATGCTTCAGCAATCCAATGCGCGCCTGCAAAAAGAGATCGGCGAACGCAAGCGCGCGGAGAAGGAAACGCTCAGCAGTAACCGCCAGCTCGCCGCCGCGCTCGGGCAGCTCCGCGCCACGCAGCAGCAAATCATCCAACGCGAGCGGATGCACGCGCTGGGCCGCATGGCGAATGGCATCGCCCACGATCTCAATAATGCACTCGCGCCGATCCTCGGATTCAGCGAATTGCTAATGATGAAGCCCGAGCTCCGGGCCGATCCCGCGAAGGTCAAAAGTTATATCGAAATGATCAACAGTGCCGCCACCGACAGTGCCAGCGTCGTCAGCCGGCTTCGCGAATTTTACCGCGACCGCGGGGAGAGCGAAATTTTCACCCCCGTCGTCCTCAACGACCTCGTGCCGCAAGTCGTGCGGCTCACGCAGCCGCGGTGGAAAGACCAGGCGCTCGCGGCGGGGGTCAATATCGAGATGCGCACAGAGCTCGGGAACATCCCGACGGTGGCCGCGAACGAAGGCGAACTCCGCGAGGCGCTGGCCAATCTCATTTTCAATTCCGTCGATGCGATCCCGCGCCGCGGCACGATTACCGTGCGCACCGAGCAGCAGGGTCGCTGGGTCGTGCTGACGGTGAGCGACGACGGTCTCGGCATGACCGACGAGGTGAAGGCGCGCTGCCTCGAGCCGTTTTTCACCACCAAGGAAGACCAGGGCACCGGGCTCGGGCTCGGCAGCGTTTACGGGATCGTCTCGCGCCACGACGGCGAGATCGACATCCAGACCGAGGTCGGCCGCGGGACTTCCGTTTCCATTTCGCTCCCGCTCGAGCGCGGCGCGGAAAAAGCGGCGCCCATCTCGAAGCTCCCCGCGCAAGTGCCGACGCCGCTCCGCATCCTCGTGGTGGAGGATGAGCCGCTCGTGCGCGAGGTGCTCGGCGTTTACCTGAGCGAGGATCAGCACATCGTGACCACCGCCTGCAATGGGCGCGAGGGCCTCGAGAAATTTCAGGCCGGCACTTTCGACCTCGTCTTGACCGACCGCGCGATGCCCGAGATGAACGGCGATCAGCTCGCGATCGAGATCAAAAAATTGAAGCCGAAACAGCCGCTGATCCTGCTCACCGGCTTCGGCGACCTGATGACCGGCGCCGGCGAGCAACCGCCCGGCATCGATCTGGTCGTCAGCAAACCTTTCACGCTCAACACCCTCCGCGGGGCGATCTCGAAAAGCGTGGCGCGGTAGATCGCGGTAATTTTCCTCGCCCGCGACCTGGCCCTAGTGCCCCTCGTTGCCCCTCGTTCCCAAGCTCCAGCTTGGGGACGCACTTGTCCCCGAAGCTCTGCTTCGTCTGCGCGCGTCGGCGAAGCGAAGCTTCGGAGACACCGGCATTCCCAAGCTGGAGCTTGGGAACGAGGACGTGAGGACGAATCACAGAATGAGTGCCTCAGCGGCGCTTTTACTTCGCTGACGAATCATTCATCTTCCGCGCACTCATGCCCGACACTGCTCCCGAACGGCTCCGCGTCCTCCTCGTTGAAGACAACCCCGGCGACGTGTTTTTGCTCCGGGAAATGGTGGAGCGCGAACCGTTCTCCCGATTTCGGGTCAGCCATCACGCCGACCAGCTCGCGTCCGCGCTGGAAGTTCTGAAGGCCGGTGAGGCCGATCTCGTCCTGCTCGATCTCACGCTGCCGGACAGCCACGGGCTCGAGACTTTCAGCCTCGCGCACGCCGCGGCACCCCTCGTGCCGATCATCGTCCTGAGCGGGATCGACGACGAAAACATGGCGCTCCAGACCGTTCATCTCGGCGCGCAGGAGTATCTCGTGAAAGGGCGCATCGATGGCTACCTGCTCCATCGCGCGATGCGTTACGCGATCGAGCGCGCGCGATCCGAGCGGGATCTCGCGCGCGAGCGTGAGCTGTTCCAGACGCTCTTCGACAACGTCCCGGACCTCATATATTTCAAGGATTGCGAGAGCCGTTTCCTGCGGGTCAACCGCGCGACGGCACGGCTCTTCGGCGTCGAGCGGCCTGAGGAAATTTACGGAAAATGCGACGCCGATTTTTTCAATCCCGAGAAAGCGGCGGAGACGCGCAACGACGAGCTTCAGGTCATGGCGACCGGCGAGCCGATGTTCAATAAAATCGAGTTCGAGGACGCGAGCGCGCTCGCTGAAAAAGCGTGGGTGCTCACGACCAAGCTGCCGCTGCGTGATCGCGATGGGCAGGTCATCGGCACGTGCGGGATTTCGCGCGAAATTACCAAGCTCAAGGAGATGGAGGAGCAGCTCGCCTCCGAGCGCAACCTGCTCCGCAGCGTCATCGATAACCTGCCCGACCACGTCTATCTGAAAGACACGGAGGGCCGTTATCTTCTCGATAATCTGGCGCATCAACGCTGGCTCCGCGCGAGCGACGAGAGTGAGGTCCGCGGGCGCACGGTCTTCGATTTCTTCCCCGACGATGTCGCCCGTGCATTTCACGAGGACGACGTCTCGATCGTCCAGTCCGGCGAGGCTTTGCTGAATCAAGAAGAGCGGATCGTCGATGCGCACGGCCAGGAGCGATGGGTGCTGACAGCGAAAGTCCCGTGGCGCGGAGAGGATGATTCCGTGCACGGCCTCGTCTGCATTTCGCGCGATGTGACCGAGCAAAAACTCGCCGAGGAAGAGCTGCGGCAAGCCTACGCCGACCTCGCACGCGGGCGGGAGGAAGTCATCGCCGCGATGGAAAAAATGCAGGCCGCGCACCAGGAACTTCACGAAGTCCAGCTCCAGCTCATCGAGGCGGAAAAGATGAAATCGATCGGCCGGCTCGCCGCGGGCATCGCGCACGAAGTCAAAAATCCGCTCGCCGTCCTCGGCATGGGCGTCGAGTTCCTCGCCAGCCAGGATTTCGCCACCGACCCCGCCGTGCTCGCCACCCTCGCCGACATGGCCGACGGCGTGCGTCGCGCCGATGCGGTCATTCGCGGGCTGCTCGATTTTTCGGCGCCGAAACGGCTCGAGGTCCGGCCCGAAGATTTGAACGCCATCATCGACCGCGCGCTCACGCTCGTCCGCGGTGAGATGAAGGGCATCGAAGTGGTGCGTGAGACGCAGCCCAGCCTGCCGCGGCTGAACGTCGATTCGGGGAAAATCGGCCAGGTTTTCATCAACCTCCTCACCAATGCGATCCACGCCATGCCCGGCGGTGGCACGCTCACGGTGCGGACCTACTCGAAGCAACTCACCGGCATCGGAGCCAACATTGGCCACAGCCGCGGCGATTGGTTTCGCGTCGGCGAAGCCATCGTGGTCGCGGAAATCGACGACACCGGTGCGGGCATTCCCGAGGATCATCTCTCGAAAATTTTCGAGCCATTCGTCACCACCAAGCCGACCGGAAAAGGCAGCGGCCTCGGCCTCTCCGTCGTCAAAACCATCGTCGGCCTGCATCACGGGACCATCGACATTCGCAATCTCCCGGACGGCGGCGCGCGCGCGACCGTCATGTTTCAAGCTTGAGCGCCCCGGCACCCTCCCGCTTCATTCCACCTCACCTTTTTTCGAGATCGAATCGCGCCGTCCCCACCTCACTTTTTATGGAAAAAAAACGCGTCTTTATCGTCGATGACGAATCGGGCTTCACTCGCCTGATCAAGCTCACACTCGAGAAATCTGGGCGCTACACCGTCCTCGAGGAAAACGACGGCACCAAGGCGTGGCTAGTGGCCCGCGAGTTTCAGCCGCACATCATCTTCCTCGACATCGTCATGCCGAAAATCGACGGCGGCGACGTGGCGCAGCAAATCCGCTCCGACCCCGCGCTCAAGGGTGTGCCCATCGTTTTCCTCACCGCGATCGTCTCCGAAAAAGAGGGCGGCCACACCATCGGCGGATTCCCGTTCGTCTCGAAACCGGTGAGCATCGCCGCGATCACGCAGTGCATCGAGCAACAGCTCGGCGGCGGGTAAAATCCATCGTCCTCTCGGGATTGATTGTTCGAGGGGAATTCATGGTCCCAGCGGGACATCCGAAAATAGCCCGGCGCTTCAGTGCTGGACTGGGTCGTGAGAGGTCGAAATCCCACCGGACGACAGAACATTTTCCGCCGTCCCGATGGCATCTTCGGAACGCTCCCAAGAGGCTTTGTAAAAAGTCGGGAAACCCGGCGACCCTGGCATGGAGCGCGCCGCTCCGTCGGCGCGAGTCTCATGAAACAACCCATTCGGGCACCGACGGCCCGGTGCGCTCCAGTGGTAGCCCGGACTTATTTCACAGTCTCTAACATTGCGCCACCCGCCTGCTTTCCTCTCGCACCACCATGAAAAATCCCTCCTCCCCCCGCTTCCGCATCCGCCCTCTCGCCACCGCTTTTTTCGCGCTCGCCGCCGCCATTTCCGCCGCCGCCGAGCCAGCGCTCACATTAAAAGACAACGATGTCTGGGTCATGGCAGGCGACAGCATCACCGCGCAACGCCAGCACACCAATTTCATCGAGGCATACTTCCAGACCCGCTACCCGAAACTGCACCTCCATTTCCGCAACTCCGGCATCGGCGGAAACCGCACCGGCAACGTCCTCCAGCGCTTCGATTACGACGTCGCCGCGTGGAAGCCGACCATCGTCAGCGTCGAGCTCGCGATGAACGACGTGAACAACGGCGACGACCCCGCCGCCTACATCAAAGGCATGCGCGAGATCATCGGGAAAATCCGCGCCATCCCCGCGCAGCCCATCCTCATTTCCTCCAGCCCGGTCGATGACGGCAGCATCATGGGCGACTGGAAATCCGACCGCTGCCGCCGCCTCCACCCGTACACCGAAGCGCTCCAAAAACTCGCCGCCGAGGAGAAGATCGTCTTCGTCGATCAATACCATCCGCTCGTCGATCTCTGGGGAAAAAATCGCCTCGCCGGAGCTGAGGCTGCCGCCAAAAAAACGCCCGTGCCCGCACCCGCGACGCCCGTGCCCGCTCCCTCGACGGCCGGTGCCCCGGCAAAACCCGCCCCGATTCCGCCCTCGCTCATCCCGCTCGGCGGCGACACCGTTCACCCTGGACCGGTCGGCCAATACACGATGGCGTCCGTCATTCTCGAAGGTCTGAAAGCGCCCGGCGACGTCAGCTCCGCTTCGCTGAAAGCGGACGGCACCGTCGTCGAAGCGAAAGGTTGCAAGATCACCGAAGCGAGCGCGAAAGGCGGCAAACTGAGCTTCACCCGCCTCGATGATTCGGGCCCGTGGCCGATCCTGCCCGCCGCGAAAACCGCCGCCGATCTCCGCCCGGAACTCCTCAACCTTTCGCGCTACCTCCTCCGCGTCTCCGGCCTCCCGGAAGCGCGCTACCGCGTCAGCATCAACGGCAAACCCGCCGCCACCCTCGACGCGAAAGCCCTCGCCGCCGGCTGGAATATCACCACCGCCTTCGACAGCGCGATCGGCGACAAATCGACTGCGATCCTCGGGTTGATCTCGAAACTTCAAGGCAAGCTCAACACCGATTGGCGCGACGCGAGCAAGGCCAGGGACACGGAAAAACTCACCGCCGCGCAGCAGGCGATCGAGACCTGCGAGGCCGAACTCCGCACCGCCAGCCAGCCCGCCCCGCTGCATTTCGAGATCGAAAAAGAGACGCACTGATACCATCTTGCCAAAATAAGCAGACGGGTTGCGGAGCGCCCGTCCCGGAGGGACGATCGGAAATTAGCCGGTGGCGTGAGCCACCGGAACCGG
>JAYVPW010000170.1:0-3853 GCA_043777315.1 Spartobacteria bacterium
TACAATCAGCTCGGCGAGCAAATGACGCGGATGATCCTCGCGGCCACGCTTTACCTCGACGGATATTCCCCGCGCGGCACGAAGCTCCTGGCTGAGCACGGCACGGCAGCCATCAGTGAGGCGGTGGAGCGCGCGTTGCGGGATTTGTCGATGGTGGACGGGAAGTCGCTGATCACCGTCTCCCGGAGCGGAATGACGGGCGCGCAGGCGCACGCGGGCCAATACCCAGGACTGTCGAAAGGCAACTTCCGCCACAAGGCGTCGCTCGAAAGCTCCAACAATCTCACGCACAATGTCTTTGCGGATTTGCCGGGCCAGACCGGCAAGGATGTGGAGCACCGGCCTGAAGGACTCGACGGCGGACCGGCGCGCATGATCAAGACGATGATGCCGGACGGAACGGTCCGCACGGAATTCCGCGAGGCGGGGCTGCTGCATCATAACGCCGCGCTCCTCGCGGCCCGTGCGCAGCTTCCCGCGGAGCGCGCCGCGCTGCTGAAATTCCCGCTGCTTGAACTCGGGGAATTTCATGGCGTAGCCGCGGAGAAATACGCCGCGATGGAAAACGATCCCGATCACGAGCTGAGCAACTGGGCCGAGTGCGGCCACACCGTGCAGGAGCTGCTCATCGGCGGGCAGTGGAGGCCGCTGCACGAGATCGTGACCACGGATGCGCAGGCGGAATTCATCGAACGCTTTCTCGCGGACGGCACGATGAAATCACGCCCGCGGAAAATGACTCGCCGCGAAGTGTGGGACCTGGGCGCGGGCGATCTCATCCGCCTGCCTGGTCACGGCGTGGTTGCGATTCTCGGCGACGATCTGGCGGTCGAGCGGAAAGTGATCGGCAACCGTTTTGAATTCGCCGACGCGGAAGTCGGACCCGGCACGCACCGCTTCGAGGCCGTGTGCGTGACTCCGCACGGCGAACGGATGCGGCTGAGCGACCGAGAGACTTATGAGACCTTCGTGAATCCGTTCGCGCCCGACACGCTCTTCGTCCGCCGCGCCGATGGCAGCTACCTCGGCGAGTGCGCGCGCGACACCGCGCCGAGCCGAACCGACGAGGAGGCAATCCGCCGCAAGATGGGAGAGGTCGCCAAGGCCGAGAGCGACCTCCTGCAACCGCTGCGCATCACACACATGGCTGCCGCCCGCGAGAAGAAGGCACGCCACGAGCACAACGCGCAGGTGATCACCGAGGCCACCAAGGACCGCGACCGCGCGGACCTCGGGCGCTTTGCGCGCGGGACGGAGGGCGGGCGGAAAAAAGTCACCGACGCGGAACTCGACAGCCTCGGCGGGGCCGACGTGCCACGCGACTTTGCCGCACCCGAGGCCGGGCTTTCCGCGGGCGGCGACGATTCCCGCGACTCTGTTTTTGATCTCTGAAATCCACACCCACACATCTAATGCCCCAAGCACTCATCTCCAATTCATCACCCGAGGCTGAACTCCTCGAAGAAGACAGCAAAGCGATCACGCTGCCCGCGGATGCCGCCACCGCGCGCATCAATATCTCCGGCGACACGGTCACAAAGGCCACCGCCGAAATTAGCGACGACGCGCAAAAGGTGCTCGTGCGCTGGGCGTTCAATTTTGCCAAGGAAAACGACCTCTCGTGGAAGGACGCGGGACGCACATTCAAGGTGAGCACCACGACGCTTTACCGCATCTGGACGGACAAATACCGGCAGCCCGATTTGATCCGCGGCGAGAAGCTCCCGAACGGAACATTCGAGAAAGTGAAGAACCCGCGCGCGGGTGAGCGCGTGGCGCTCGATAACGTCTGCACGGAACTGCTCCGGGCCAAACGCCTGGCGGATGCGCGGGCGGGCGTGGGACGGTTGCCCTTCATCCACACGAAGACCTACGACCGCTTTGCGAAAATCGCGGACGAGGTGCTGGCGACGAACACGATCGGTTTCATCCTCGGCGAATCGCAAGTCGGCAAGACGCGCTGCGCGGAGGAATATCAGCGCCGGAATAATCACGGGCAAACGGTGCTGGTGACGTGCCCGCCCGCGGCTGGCGTGCAGCTCCTCACGAGCGAGATTGGCCGCGCGCTGCACATCGGCCGCAGCAGCTTTGACAAGACGTATCTGCGCGTCTGCGAAGCGCTCGACGACTCGCGCCTGCTCATCCTCGACGAGGCGCACATGCTTTTTGAGACGTATCAAAAGACGAGCGTCGCGCGCTGCCTCGCGACCATCCGGCACATCCACGACCGCAGCAAATGCGGCCTGCTGATCATCGCGACGAACACCTTCGCGACCTCCGCGAAGGAGAGCGAATTCCGCAACACGATGAAGCAGTTTTTTCGCCGCGGCACGCTCACGCTGAATCTCGGCACGGAGCCCGAGTGGGACGACGTCCTGAAAATCTGCGCGCACTACAAGCTCGGCGAGCCGCACGGCGCCGTGAAGGAAACGCTGGAGCTGCTCGCCCACGAGGACGGCCTCGGGAAGATCACGAAGTATCTCCACGGCGCAGCGCGCAGCGCGGCGAAGAAGGAGCAGCGCCTTGCGTGGCATCACTTCACGAACTACGTGGAGATCACCGACAAAATGGCGAACGGCCTTTCGCTGCGGGAGGGGAAATGAGCGCGAAGAAAGGGGATGGCTTGCTGGAAATGCTACGCGCGGTGGAAAGCGGAGCGCCGTGTGAACTGGCGAGCGGCGTGATCCTTCAGCGCGGGAGGCCGCTGCGCGCTCCGAAGCCGGCGCTACCGCAGAGCAGTCTAATTTCCGAACAAACACCAAAAACAAAAGACCCATGAAAACCGCCGAAGAAACGAAGAGAAATGCAGCGTTCGTGCGCGACCTGATCGCGCTCATTGAGATCAAATTCCCCGCCGACGACTGGGAGCGCGGCCTGCGCGATGGCATGATGCGCAAGGCCTCGACCCTGCTCGCCGACATGGATGAGCCGCACGTCCGCCGAATCAACGAGGCGCTGTGCGCCATGGAGTTCCCCAGCGACGCCGCGCTCGGGCTCCGTCGCCTGACGCTCACCACGCTGGCCGGCGTCCACAAGCTAAAGGAATTCCGCGACGTGAAGCTCCCCGTCGTGGCGCGAAGGGCGGTGGCAAAGTGATCGCGCCGGATCAAGACCTCGATGGCGCGATGACTGATGCTCGCGCCGTGCGCCCGCGTGAAGTCGCCCTGTTGCGCGGGAACGACCCCAAGCTCAGCGACCGCAGCCCGGAGACGCGCGTGTGCCCGAAACGGCGCAAGGCGAAGGCGTGGCTTGTGCTGGGCTTCATGGTGGTAGCACAAGCCATGACTGAGCCGGTCGAAGCCGCCGCCGCGCTTCCGCAACTGACCGCCATGGCTGCGGTTCGCTGGAGCGCATGGTTAGGCGATTGCGGGTTCATTAGAGTTGCTTCCGAGCCTCCTCAATCGGGATCGAGCATCCCTTCTCGTCGTGGAGAAGAATCCGCTTGTCGCACTTGGCGCAGTGCCAGCCCCATCGGTTGTTTCCTCTGGCAGTCTCATACTGGCAGTAATCCGAAAGGGGGGATTCGCAACTCGGACAATGCACTTGAAGCTGGCGATCCCAATACACGCCAAACGCCACCCGCATCTTCGGTGGGCGGCGAAACAGAAGAAGGGCGGCGAGAAGGACAAGGTTGGATAGAACTGATATTCCCAGCAGTGGGAGGAATAATCTCTGGGGTAGTAGGGAAGAAAGTGTGGGAGACACGGCCTGAAAAACTTCCTTTGCCACGAATATCAATGCTGTGCCTGTTGTTGCCGTGCATAGCGTTACTATGTTCGCTACTAGAGTCTCTTTGGCTTTCGTTATGAGTGACATGAATCAGGATTCAGAGAAACGCGAGGCAACGCCTAAC
>JAYVPW010000171.1:0-15186 GCA_043777315.1 Spartobacteria bacterium
GACGGCGCGTTGAACCCGGCGAGCAACCTCGTCATCGACATGGCCGACCACCCGGATGGCATTTACCACTACACCTCCGTCAACATCCCGGCGGGCGTCACGGTGTCGTTCATTCCGAATGCGGGGAATAAGCCGGTGGTTTGGCTGGTGCAGGGGGATTGTCTAGTTAATGGGACAGTCAACATTTCGGGGAGTGGCAACGGAGGACAGCCGGGGCCTGGAGGGTATCGAGGTGGAAATGGCGGGGCACTGGCCTCTGCTGGAGAGGGGCCTGGTGGAGGAAGCGCAGGGGTAGCTGGCGGCAACGCATCATTTGGAACAATCGGCAGCAATACAGGTGACGCATCAGGGCAGACTTACGGTAACGTTTTCATGTTGCCACTGATAGGTGGTTCAGGGGGCGGTGGATCAACTAACCTACCAAAAGGTGGTAGTGGTGGTGGTGCCCTATTGATCGCCACCTCAAGTTCTATACAACTCAACGGACTCATCAATGGATCCGGAGGAAATGGCATTCCAGATTATGCCGGAGGTGGTGGCAGCGGCGGTTCGGTAAGATTAGTTGGTAATGTCGTAGGAGGAATTGGAGCAGCACACATAAATTGCAGCGGTGGGTATTTCAGCTATTACCACGGCCCTCTGGCTCAGGCTGGACAGGGACGGATTCGTATCGACTCTTACGACAACCGTTTTAGCGGCAGCGTTACAGGCACTTTCACCCAAGGCTTCCAACCCATCATCCTCCCCGCACCCGGCCAAGGCATACAGTTAGCCACTCAAAGCGTCGGCGGGGTGGCGGTGGCGGCGAATCCTTCCGGCGTGCTGGCGAATCCCGATGTCATCGTTCCGGCGCAGCAGACCAATCCGGTGTCGGTCGTCGTGAAATGCACGAATGTCGCGCTCAACTCCGAGATCACCGTCGTGGTGCAACCGGCGAACGGAGCCGCGGTGCAGGCGGTCGGCCTCAACAACGCCGGCACCGCCGCCGCGAGCACCGCGACGGTGTCGCTGAACATGCCGCGCGGCGGCGGGATCATTTACGCCAAAGCCGTCACCGGCATCGCTGGAATGGCGGCGAACGACGCCGAAACCAGGAGCCGTTCGCTGGCCGAGACCGGCTGGACGGCAGCCGGCGAGCGTTTCAAATCCATCGAAGTGACCGCCGCGCTCGGCGCGCCGCAGCGCATCGCCTACATCACCGAATCCGGCAAACGCTACGAGGCGAACTAAATTCGTGCGCGCGCGATTTTCTCCGGGTAGCGCACGCGTCCCGCGTGCTGGCGAAGGCGTCCCGCCGTCGCGAACTTTTTGCGCGTGCCGAACTCGGGAAGCGTGCCCGCCCATCCATTCGCCAGCGCCAGAAAGTTCGTTTCGGCGAGACGCCGAAACCAGCACGCGAGACGCGTGCGCTACCCGGATTCTGACGCTCGCGCTGCTCCTGCTCCTCGTCCTTGTCTCACGCTCACCCGGGACAGAGGCCGATACTTTCTCGCCAGTCGTGAGCTACCAATACCTCGACTCCCTCGCCACTCCCAACACACCGACGACGATCCTCAGCCCCATCGTCAGCTACCAATACTTCGACTGGCTCGGGGATGAAAACGTGACGTTCCAAAACAGCGCCGCGGTCAGCTATTACTTCAGCGGCGGAGTCAGTGTGACCTTTCAAGGTCTCGTGCAAACGATCGCGGGCGCGCCACTGCCCGGCGTGAGTGTGATTTTGAAACGATACGGCACCGTTTTCTGGCAAGGAGCCAGCGATGCGAATGGGCACTTCAATCCCGCCGCACTGCCGGCGACCAATTTCACCGTGGAAGCGACCATGCCTGGCTTCCGTGATCTCCGCACGAATATCGCGGGCTACGCGGGCGGAAATGGGTCGCTCCTTTTGACCCTCGCTCCTCTGCCGGAGACCAATGCCTGCATCGAGATCAGCCGGAATCCTGCCCTCTCGGCGCTCGCCGCGAATGCCGTGGGGGCCAGCAAGTTGAAGGGTTATCTCAACGGAACTTTCACCGAAGAAATCACCCTCGAATCCGACCGCCCGACGGTGATCTTGACGCACGGCTGGAGAAGCAGCCCGGATGGTCCTGATGCGTGGGCGCTCGGCATGGCGGCGCTGATTCAAAGCCACAGTGCCCTATCGCCGAAGCCGAACATCGTGGTGTGGGATTGGACGGATGCAGCGCACGGTGGGCTGCTGAGCATCGTGGGAAAAATCGATGTCGCCGCAAAGCAAGGAGCGATGCTCGGCGAAGCCCTGCAGCAGGCGCTCGGGACGGGCTATCACCAGCATATTCATTTCATCGGACATAGCCTCGGGACAATCGTGAACCGCTACGCCTGCGATTACGTCCACGCGGGGTTTCCAAGCCATCCCGGCTTTGCGGACGATCGGAGTTCCTTGAACGCGCCTTTTGCGTGGCTGGATGCGCTGACCACGCCGCACGTGACGCTGCTCGATGAGGCGGAGGTGGCGAACGCGGGCGGGAGCGCGGTGGTAACTTCGACCTACGCCGCGGGGGCTCTAACGTCTGGCGCGTCGTTTTCGGACGTAGCCAAAGCGGTGACCGGGAGCTTGAAGTCGCCACTGCCCGCCAAAGCTCATTGGATCGACAACTACATCTCAGCAGTTGGCATCCAGCACGATGAAGCGGTGAATGTGTGCCTGCTCAAGACGGCGCTGACACGGCTGAACCCGGTCGCCGCGCATGCGTATTCGTACGGCTGGTACGCTTCATCGATCCAGCCTTCACAGAGCTATCCGATTCCCATGCTCGGCTTTGGTCGATCTTTCGAAAAGGCGCTTACTTTTCCACCGGCCGGCACGGGAATGCAGCCGGGCAGTCTTTGGATCGAGAAGACTACAACCGCCGACCCGCTGGACTTGGCTTTGGACCCGCACCCTTTCGGCAACGAAGCGACACTCCTGCTCGCGGCGGCCTACACCGTGACGTTCGGCCCCAAAGTGGAGGAAGAAGCGGTCGTGCTCGCGAGCAAAGCCGTGCAGGCGGGAGAAGCCTCTGCGATCGCGCTCGCGGAGGGCGTGAACGAGCACGTGATCAAACCGCTGGACGATGCCGGGCGCGCGGTGATGGCAGGCTTCCAAGCCCGAGTCCACGCGGCCGGAGAATTCGGCGGAACGGTGATTTACAAAAGCGGGATGGTCGTTTCGCAGACGACGCAGAAAGCTGGGCGGCTGATCGATGCCACGGAAGATTACGCAGAGAACCTTTTCGGCTCGCTCTCGCCCGACAGTCTCCTTGCTGGACCTGGATCGGTTCCGTTTCTGGGAATTCGGCTCAAGACACAGGCCGTCGCGCCATCACCCAACGGGGGCTCAGCGGCAGGTTCCGGCAGCCAACCCGCGTATGCGTGGATGACGATCCGGGTGCCGGACGACGCCGGGTTTCTGGCTTTTGATTTTACCGTCACCGGAGCGCCCAACGAAGACCGGATCGTCTGCGCGATCAACGAGGAGAACGTCTTCAATCTGCCCGCGAAGTATGCCCCGGACGGGGTTCCTTCGAGCACGGACTTGATCGATGTGTCGGCTTTCGCCGGGCAGGAGATCGAGCTGTTTTTCGGCCTCACGGGCGGGACTTCGACGAACTGTGAGGCGGCGATTGACGGCATCCGTTTCATCACCGTGCCGACCCCGAAAATCGCCCTCGCGCCTGCCGGAGGGAACGTCGCAATCAAATGGCCGGCAGCGGCGACGGGTTGGGTTTTGGAAACATCGGACTCGCTCGCGCCGGGAAGTTGGCAGGTCGTGCCGACGGGAGAAGGAGTCGTGGTGGATCGGGGCGTGGCCACGCTGGAGCAGGCGGTGAGCGGGGCGCGGCGATTCTATCGGCTCCGGCGTGTTCAGTGAGATGCGATATCGGCGGAGAGAGCACTCCGCACACTTCTTCTTTTCTTCATCTCCCGCTCCTTCTTCGCTGTGGCTGCGAGGAAGATGAACACGAAGAAAAATGACGAAGATGGGAGGCTGACATCCCATCCGCGCGATTTAGCCTCCGCGCTCGAACGTCCCCGCCAACTCCCTGTCTCACCCCGCCATGTCTCCAAAAACTGCCGCCTCGCTGGCGTGTCTCGTCGCTCTGCCGTGCTCACTTTTCGCCGCAAAGGACGAGCCGCCGAAGCGGGAGCTCGTGCTGAAGCCGATCCAGTTCGTCGAATACGATCTACCGAATGGCCTGCATGTGATCCTGCATGAAAATCACGCGTCGCCGGTGATCTCGAGCTACGTGCTTTATCATGTCGGGAGCAAAAACGAGCGGGCGGACCGGACGGGGTTCGCGCATTTTTTCGAGCATCTGATGTTCGAGGGCTCGGAGAATATTCCGCGGAGCCGGATCGACAAATACATCTCGGGCGCGGGCGGGAATCTGAACGCGAGTACGTCGTTCGACCAGACGGACTACTACTTCAATCTGCCGTCGAATCAGCTCGAGCTCGCGCTCTGGATCGAGTCGGAGCGGATGATGCACGCGAAGATCGACGAGGCGGGTGTGGAGACGCAGCGGCAGGTGGTGAAGGAAGAAAAACGGCGCGGGGTGGACAATGCGCCGTACGGAACGCTCTTCGGAAATCTGGCGGCGCTGGTCTTCAAGGGGACGCCGTACGCGTGGGTGCCGATCGGCGCTTTTCAATACATCGACAAGGCGGGGATCGAGGAGTTCCGCGCTTTTTACAAAACGAACTACATCCCGAACAACGCGACGCTCTCGATCGCGGGGGACATCAACTTAGACGAGACTAAGAAACTTGTGGCCGACTACTTCGGGCCGATCCCGCGCGGTGCGGAGATCGAGCGGCCGAATGTGGAGCTGCCGCCGCAGACCGCGCCGCAGAAGCTCGATGTGGCGAAGGACAACACGCCGCTGCCGGCGACGCTGCACGCGTGGCGTGCGCCGATCGAGACGGACCCGGAGGCGTATCCGATCGAGCTGCTCGGGAATATTTTGTCGAGCGGACGGAGCTCGCGGCTTTACAAAAGGCTGGTGGAAAAAGAGCAGGCGGCGCTGGAGGTGGAGGCGTTTCCGTATCTGCTGGAGAAGGCGGGAATGATCGGGGTCTTCGCGACCGGGCAGCGCGGCGTGACGCTGGAAACGCTCGACACATTGATCGACGAGGAGGTGGAGAAAGTGAAGGCCGAGGGCGTGACGGCGGCGGAGTTTGAGAAGGCGCTGAACCAGAAGGAGGCGGAGTTCGCGAGCGAGTTTGGGACGATGAAGAGCCGGGCGCAGAATCTGGCGCGCTACCACGTCTTTTTCGGCGACGCGAATCTCATCAACACAGAACTCTCGCGCTACATGGCGGTGAAGCGCGAAGACCTGCAGCGCGTGGCGCAAAAATACCTGACCAAGGAAACCGTGAACGTCCTCCGCTATCCCGTGCCGACCTCGCCGGAGGAGAAGAAGTAACCGCCACCCATCGACTCACGACCCATGAAAACTTCGCTCCTTTTTGCGGCCTCGGCCGCGCTGTTCACCTCGTCGCTTTCGGCCGAAATCGACCGCACCAAAAAACCCGAACCCGCGCCCGCGCCGGCGGCGTCGTTCCCGGATTATCAGCTCCGCGAGCTCGCGAACGGGCTCAAGGTTTTCGTCATCGAGGACGACCGCAAACCGACGGTGACCTTCCGGCTGCTGATCAAATCCGGCTCGCTTTTCGACGGCGAAAAGACGGGCCTCGCGGGCTTCGTCGCGGGTCTGCTCAATCGCGGGACGACCACTCGCGACGCGGCGACTTTTGCCGCCGAGACGGACTTCATCGGGATGAAGCTGGAAGCCGCCGCGGGCTCGGATGCGATCGCGGTGAGCGCGGGTGGGCTGACGACTTACACCGACAAGATCATCGAGCTGTTCAGCGATGCGGTGCTGCATCCGGCATATCCCGCGGAACAGTTTGCGAAGGAGCAAAAGAAGGCGCTTTCCGCGCTCGCCGCGGAGAAGCAGGAGCCCGCGCAACTGGCCGCGAAGCTAGCGGGCAAGCTGATCTACGGCGCATTCCCGTACGGCGCGTATCGCACGCCGGAGACGGTCCAGAGGATCACGCGCGACGATCTCGCGGCGTTTCATCGGGACCATTTTCTGCCGAACAATGCGACACTCGCGATCGTCGGCGACGTGAAGACGGACGACATCATCGCGCGGGTGGAAAAGGCGCTGGCAGCGTGGAAATCCGGCGAGGTGAAGCAGGAGAAATTTGCCGCCGCGCCGAAGATCGAGGGCGTGACGGTGCATCTGGTGAACCGTCCGGGATCGGTCCAATCGAACATCCTCATCGCCGAGCCCGGACCGGCGCGGGACAGCGGCAACACGCCGGAACTCAACGTGCTGAACGCGACGCTCGGCGGCGGATTTTCCGGCCGTCTGTTCCAAAACCTGCGCGAGAAACACGGCTGGACCTACGGCGCGTATTCCGCGTTCGACCCGCGGAAATTCGCGGGTTCATTCGAGGCCACCGCCGAGACGCGCAACGATGTCACGCACCTCGCGATCGTTGAAGCTTTGAAGGAAATGGCGAGGCTGCGGGACGAGCCGGTGCCGGACGCGGAGCTCGAACTCCAGCGCCAATACAACATCGGCAATTATCTGCTGAGCCTTGAAAATACGGGCCGCACGGCGCAGCGCGTTCAGGACATCGATCTCTACGGTTTGCCCGCCGATTTTTACAAAACCTACGCCAAGCGGATGGAAGCGGTGACGCCCGCCGTGCTCGCCGATTTGGCGAAGAAATATCTCAGCGTGGAGAACGTGGCGATCACGGTGGTCGGCGAGGCGAAGGAGATTCAGCCGGAGCTGGAGAAGATCGGGAAGGTGTTCGTTTATGACACCGATCTGAAGCTGGTGAAGTAGGTCGTCGATGCAGGCGCGTCACCATCGGGAATCTGCGTCGCCGTGACCCTCAACCCTCAACCTTCAACCCTCAACCTCCCGCGCTACCGCGGGCGGCTTGCGCCTTCGCCGACCGGGCTGCTGCACCTCGGACATGCGCGGACTTTTTGGATCGCGCAACAGCGGGCGGAGGAGCGCGGCGGCACGCTCATCTTGCGAAATGACGACCTCGACCGCGCGCGCTGCCGCGAGGAATTCGTCGCGGCGATGATCGAGGATTTGCGCTGGCTCGGCTTGCGCTGGAGCGAGGGGCCGGAGGTCGGCGGACCGTTCGCGCCGTACTCGCAGCACGAGCGGATGGCGGCGTATCGTGAGGCGTTCGAGCACTTGAAAAAGAGCGGCGCGATCTTCCCCTGCACTTGCTCGCGGCAGGATGTTTTGCGGGCGATCTCGGCGCCACATTTCGGCGAGGAAGAGCCAATTTATCCGGGAACCTGCCGGGGTCGGAGATCGGAGATCGGAGATCGGAGATCGGGGGTGAACTGGCGCTTTCGCGTGCCGGACGGCGAGGCAGTTTCCTTTGTCGATGGCGGGGTCGGTGCGTGCTCGCAGGTCGCCGGGCGCGACTTCGGCGACTTCCTCGTCTGGCGAAAAGACGGCCTCCCGAGCTACCAACTCGCGTGCGTCGTCGATGACGCCGCGATGGGCGTCACCGAAGTCGTCCGCGGCGCGGACCTCGTGACTTCCACCTTTCGCCAACTGCTGCTCTACCGCTCACTCGACCTCGCCGCGCCCGCGTTTTTCCACGCGCCGCTGATGACCGACGCCGCGGGCGTGCGGCTCGCCAAACGCGTCGATTCGCTGAGCCTGCGTGCCTTGCGCGAGCACGGCCGGACGCCGGAGGATTTGCGGCGCGAGTTCTTTTGATGTGGAGGGAAGCGCGCCGTCGCTTCCGCGTTGGCGCGGACCCGGCATCGACGGCGCGATGCCCTCCAGCCTTAGAGACTGTGTGATAAGTGCGGGCGACCCTTGGAGCGCACCGCTCCGTCGGTGCCCGAACGGGTTATTTTAAGAACTCGCGCCGACGGAGCGGCGCGCTCCAGGGTGAGGGTCGCCGGGGTTCCCGACTTTTTTACACAGCCTTAGCGCGGCGCGGTGTCGCGAGGGAATTGCTGATGGAATGGGGCCGGGTAGCGCACGCGCCCTCGCGTGCTGTCATCGGCACCCTCGCCGATGATCCGCGCCTCGGAAGAGTGCCCGGCGAGGGCGCCGGCCACCACACGCGAGGGCGCGTGCGCTACCCATCGGAACGGACCGGTCGATTAAATCAGCGGTTCCTTAATGCGGCGCGGGGCCGCTGCCGAATGCTGGCGCGGGCAGCTTTGGCGGGTGAAAGGCGACGGCGAGGAGGGCTGCGCCGAGCAGGCCAGCGTAGCATGGGACGAGGAAGAGATTCTTGAAATCGGTCAGGCCGTCGTGCGTGAAAGTTTGCTGGATCAGGCGCGGGCAGATCGAGTTTGCGAGCAGCGCGCCGACGCCGAGGATCATCACGTTGAACAAGCCCTGCGCGCTGGCCCGCACGTCTTTCGGGAAATAGGCATCCACGAAAATGTAAACGGTGGCGAAGAAGAACGCGTAGCAGATGCCGTGGAGGATTTGCACGGCGATGATCAGGCCCGCCGACTGCGGGAAGAACGCATAAACCGCGAACCGCGCGGCGTGGCCGAGGATGCCGATGATCATCGTCAGCCGCCAGCCGAGCTTTTTCAAAGTCACGCCGAGGACCGCCATCGTGAGGATTTCCGCGATCTGGCCGATGGTCATCACGGGCATGATCCAGTTGCTCGCGATGCCGACGCCGCCGTGGTCGGGCGCGGTGCCGAGGAAGGTGCCGGTCCAGTTGAAGTAGCAGTTGTGAACGAAGGAATCGACGAACGTGACGAGCCAGAGGATGAGGACGAACGGATGCTTCAGCAGGCGAATCGCCTCGAGCCACGCGAGGCTTTCCGCGGCGCCTTCGGCCTTCTTTTTCGGCGGCGTGTGCGGCAGCGCGAGGCTGAAGGCGGCGAGCGTGAGCGAGACGATGCCGGAGACGATGAAGGTCCAGCGCGTCGCGGCCGTGAACGCATCGCCGGTGAGCGGATTTTTCAAAACCACGTCGAACCACGCGACGAGTCCCTGCGGATGCGCGGCCTCCACCGCCGACCAATCGACGAGGATGAAGACGAACGGCCACGCGGCAAAAATCCAGCCGAACGTCCCGCCCATGCGGATGATGCCGAACTCCTTTTGCGCGTCCTTCATGTTCGCGAACGCGATCGAGTTCGTGATCGAAAGCGTCGGCACGTAGAACAGGCAGTGGACGAACATCAGCCCGAAAAACGGCCAGAACGCCTTCACGTATCCGCAGCCCAAAATCGCGATCCCGCCGATGAGATGGCTGAAGGAGAGGAAGCGCTCGGCGGCGAAGTTGCGGTCAGCGAATTGGTTACTGAAAAACATGCCGATGATCGCGGCGACGGGGAAGGCATTGAGGATCATCCCCTGCTCGGAAAAGAACCACGCGAGGAACTTCGGGACATAGGGCGCGAGCAGCGCGGGCGGCTCGGTCGGGGAGAAACCGAGGCTCGGCAGGTAGCCGAAAATCAGCGGGAGCCACGCGCCCCAGATGGCGATTTCCAGCACCATCATGAGGAAGAGTTTGTTGCGGGGGGAGGAAGACATGGGGCGAGGGTTTAGCGGGGGATTTGGGGGGGAACAAGGCGGGGGAGGGAGAAAACGTCGAACGTCGAACGCTGAACGTCGAACGTCGAAGTAGGAAGGGTGCCGGACGAGCGCTCGACGTTCGACGTTCGACGTTCGACGTTTGCCCCTCCCTCCCCCCGTGCCATTGACCTCCCTCCCGCGCGCCACTAAATAACGCCCGTGTTTCGCCTACCCCTCTCCCTCGGGCTGCTTTTTCTCGCTGCGACCGCCTTCGCGCAAAACCCGGTGCCGCCGCGCGGACTGCCGGCCGAAAACCCCGCGCTGCCCGCGCCGGGCGGACTCCCGCCGCTGCCGGTCACGGTGAAGCTCCAGTATCCGACCGGCGAGCTCAGCGTGATCCTCGACGAATATGAAAGGTTGACGCGAAAAAAGCTCATCCGGCCCTCGATCCTGCAAACGTCCGCGCCGATCTACATCGTTTTCAATGAGGATCTGCCGCGGGAAGATGCCGTGAAGATCATCGAAATGACGCTGCTGATCAACGGCTACACCCTCATTCCGTCGGAAGATCCGTCGATCGTGAAAGTCTTCGGAAGTGGCGCCAATCCGAGAACCGGCGGCATCGCGATCATCTCGGACCCCGGACAGATCCCGGAAAAAGAGCAGGTCATTTCGTTCCTCTTTCATCTCAAATACGCGGACCCCACCGAGCTCGCGCAGGTCCTGAACGGCTTCATCTCGCCGAGCCAGGCGGGCTACTCCTCGATCCTCCCGCTGCCGAAAGCGCAGGCGCTGCTCGTCACGGAAAACACGCCGATCATCCGTGGGCTGCTCAAGATCGTGAATGAGATCGACCTGCCGCCGGCGACGGTGGACAGCTTCTTCATCGCCCTCGAGCGCGCCGATGTGAAAGACGTGCTCGAGAAGCTCGAGAAGATTTTCGAGAAGAACCCGACACCCGGCGCAGCGGGTGCGGTGCCCGGCGTTCCGCGCCCCGTGCGCCCGCTCACCACGCCGGAGGGTTTGCCGATCCCAAACAACGCGACCGCGGAAGTCACGAGCCCCAATACGGTCGAGATCAACGGCTCCGCCACGCTGACCGAGGACTCGCTGATCGTCGGAAAAATCCGCCTCATCGCCGACGTGCGGACGAACCGCATCCAGGTGATCACGAGGAAAGAGAACATCAAATTCGTGCGGATGCTGATCGAGGAATTCGACCGCGACGTGCCGTTCGGCGAGCCCTCCGAGTATCCGCTGAAATTCGTCACCGCATCCGACGTGCTCGATCCCGTCATCCAGGCCATCAAGGATCCCGGCGCAAAAGACGACGGGGCCGGCGCGGCGGGCGGGCAGGGAGCGGCTGGCACCCGGCAGGGAACGAACACGAATCGCGGCGGCGCGAACGCCAATACCGGCGGCGCGAATGGCAGCAGCTTCGGCGGCGGGAGCAGCGGCAACAGCGCGGGCGGATTTTCCGAGGAACTCCAGACCAGCGAGGTGAACACGCAGCCGCGCGCGGTCACCGTCGGCAACACGCGCATCATCGCCGACACCCGCTCGAACAAGATCATCGTCCTCGGCAACAAGGAGGTGAAAAACAAGATCTTCAAACTCCTCGCCCGCCTCGACCAGCGCGCCCCGCAGGTCATGATTCACGCGGTCATCGGGCAGCTCGAACTCACGAATAACGAGAGCTTCGGCGTCGATTACATCCTGCACAAAGGCGGCTCGTTCGCCCCGTCCTCCAGCATCACCGGCGGCACCACGACCACGCCCGGCACCGGCACCACCGCGACGACGAGCGCGGGCAACATCGTCACCTTCGGCAGCACGGGCGCCCCGACGCTCAATTTCAACTCCCTCATCAACCAGCGCATGATCACCCAAATCGCCGCCGCCGGCACCGGCGGGCTCAGCGGTTTCATCGCCGCCGGCAACTCCCTCGACGTCGTCGTCAACGCTCTCCAGGCGACCAACCGCTTCCACGTCGTCGCCCGCCCCAACGTCTTCACCAGCAACAACAAAAAGGCCATCATCGCCTCCGGCCAGGAAATCGCCGTGCCGACGCAGAGCCTCTCCTCCCTCAACAACAGCACCGGCATCAACCAGGACAACGCGTCCGTCAGCACGTCCGTGCAATTCAAGCGCGTCGCCCTCCAGCTCGAAGTCGTCCCCCTCATCAACTCCGAGCGCGAGGTCACCCTCGAGATCCTCCAGAAAATCGACGAGCTCGTCCCCGGCGGCGACCGCCGCGTCGGCGGCAACGACATCCCCACCATCGCCAATCGCTTCCTCAAATCGACCGTCTCCGTCCCGAATGAATCGACCCTCGTCCTCGGCGGACTCATCCGCACCCAGGAGACGAAAGGCGCGACCGGCATCCCCTACCTCAGCAAAATCCCGCTCTTCGGCGCCCTCTTCCGCAGCACCACGACCTCGAAGACCCGCTCCGAACTCGTCATCCTCATCCGCCCCGTCGTCTCCATGGGCCCCGAGGAAACCGTCCAGACCCGCGAGCGCGAGCAGGAGTACATGAACATCGAGCCCGACCTCGAGAGCACGATCATCCCGCAAGGCATCCGCCGCCGCGCCCCCTCCCAGCCAGCCTTCCGTGAGCCGCCTGCCGTGTCCCTGCGGGAGAAGACCCTCGCACCCAGCTTCCGGAAATGATCCACGAAGCCGCCGCTGGAGGGGAGCCCGCCGTCGCTCCCGACACCACCGCGAGCCCGGGCATCGACCGCGCGTTGCCCTCCATCGCCCGACCGCCCACGCTCGCCTCCCGCCAACCCCTCCTCGAAGTCCTCCTCGGCAGCGGCGTCCCCGCCGACGAAGCCGCCGAACTCGCCTCCCTCAAGCCCCCCGCCCGCAGCACCTGGACCGCGGAAATCCTCGACGCCGGCAAGATCGACGAGCTCCGCTTCGCCACCGAACTCGGCCGCGTCTTCAAAACCCCCGTCGAAGCCATCGACCCCGCCAAAGTCGAGCGCCCCGCCCTCCAGCTCCTCCCCAGCCGCTTCGTCTTCAAGCACCACGTCCTCCCCGTCTCCTTCCGCGACAACACCGTCCGCCTCGCCACCTGGGACGTCTTCAACAACGTCGCCCGCCGCCTCGCCGCCCAGCAGCTCGCCGGCAAAAAAATCGAGTGGGTCATCGCCCCCCGCGCCCAGCTCCTCCGCGCCATCAAAGCCGTCTATGGCGTCGGCGCCGAGACCTTCGAGGAAATCCTCCTCACCAGCCGCACCTACGACTCCGACAGCGACCGCGAGCAGGCCCAGGACATCACCTCCGACGACCCCGAGGCCAGCGTCGTCAAATTCGTCAACCAAGTCATCCGCGAAGCCATCATCGAGCGCGCCACCGACATCCATGTCGAGCCCCTCGAAAACGACCTCCGCATCCGCTATCGCATCGACGGCATCCTCCACGCCGTCGCCGTCCCCCCCCAGCTCCGCGTCCTCCAGAGCGCCATCCTCTCCCGGCTCAAAGTCATGGCCCACATGGACATCGCCGAGCGCCGCCTCCCCCAGGACGGCCGCATCAACCTCACCACCAACGCCGGCGCCATCGACGTCCGCGTCTCCACCATCCCCACCGTCAACGGCGAATCCATCTCCCTCCGCCTCCTCAGTCGCAGCGACAGCACCAGCTTCGGCCTCGACCGGCTCGACATGAGCCCCGTCCAGATCGAGATCATCAAAAAGCTCCTCCAGCAGCCCAACGGCATCATCCTCGTCACCGGCCCCACAGGCTCGGGAAAAAGCACCTCCCTCTACAGCTTCCTCTCCTCCATCAACGCCGTCACCCGCCGCATCATCACCGTCGAAGAACCCGTCGAATACCGCCTCCCCGGCGTCTCCCAGATCGACGTCAAACCCGAGATCGGCCTCACCTTCGCCAACGGCCTCCGTGCCATCCTCCGCCAAGACCCCAACATCGTCATGGTCGGCGAAATCCGCGACTTCGAGACCGCCGAGATCTCCATCCGCGCCGCCATGACCGGCCACCTCGTCTTCTCCACCCTCCACACGAACGACGCCGTCAGCGGCATCACCCGCCTCCTCGACATGGGCATCGAGCCCTTCCTCCTCGCCAGCGTCGTCCGCGCCTTCGTCGCCCAGCGCCTCGTCCGCACCATCTGCGACGACTGCAAAGAAGTCACCGGCTACCCCCTCGACTACCTCCAGGAGATCGGTGCCCCCATCCCCGAGGACATGAAATTCTACCACGGCCGCGGCTGCGACCACTGCCGCCACACCGGCTACCGCGGCCGCGCCGCCATCTACGAGATCGTCCCGGTCAATGAGAACCTCCGCCGCATGATCATCCGCAAAGAAACCGGCAGCGCCCTCAAAGCCCGCGCCATCGCCGACGGCATGCAGACCCTCCGCGACGACGGCTGGCGCCGCGTCCTCTCCGGAAAAACCACCGTCGAAGAAGTCGTCCGCGTCACCCAGCAAGACGAAGCGATGATCGAGACCGACTAAAAGCGTCCCCCGGCGCCCCAGCGCCTTCCTTCCGAGTCATCCTGAGCGCAGCCCGGCTTTGCGGGCGCAGTCGAAGGACCTCTTACTCCTCCCCCGCCCCCGACGGCGCTCACGAACAGGAGGGAAGTAAGAGGTCTTTCGACTCCGCTTTCGCTCCGCTCAAGATGACCGGAAGGCGCACAGCGCGCGAACCTTCCCAGTCATCCTGAGCGAAGTGAAGCGTCAGCGCAACGCAGTCGAAGGACCTCTTACTCCTCCCCCTCCCCCGACGGCGCTCACGAACAGGAGGGAAGCAAGAGGTCTTTCGACTGCGCTTTCGCTCCGCTCAAGATGACCGGAAGGAAGGGCGCGCGGCCATGTCGGATGCGGTTGCCGGGCGGGGGGTGCCGAGCCGGACGCGGGGGCTTTAATCGACGAAGACGAACTCGTTGGTGGCGAGGAGGATTTGGGCGTATTTCTGCCAGGGGGTGAGGGGCGCGCCGGGCGGGGGCGGGGGTCCGCCGAAGCTGCCGGCGGCGTCCCAGGCCGTCTGGGCGGAGCGGATGACGGGGGACCAGGTGAAGCTGTCGGAGTTGTCGTCGGCGCGGCATTCGACGAGGAAATCGAGGGTGTCGCCGCAGCGGACTTCGACGGCGGGGAGGTGCAGGACGGCGGTGGCGCCGGGCACGGTGACGGCTTCCCAGAGCTGGCCGGTGCGGCTGGAAACGACGCGGCCGAGGACGCCGTCGCGGTCCGGGCCGGGGCGGACGAGGTCGCCCTCGATCGAGACGGTGCCGTCTTCGGAGGCGGTCCAGCGGCGGATGGCGGCGTGCCGGGGATCGCGCCCGGTGTGCCCGCCGTGGGCGTGGATTTGGACGAAGCCGAGGTTCTTGTCGGGCAGCTTTTCCGCCCCCTGCCAGGCGGTGCCGATGAAGACCGGGAGCGGATGGAAGTCCACCTTCCCCGAAGCGGCGTCGAACCCGCCGAAGCCATACTGCCACGAGGGGGGCACCGTCGCGTCGGGCGGCTGGGCGAGCTGCGCGGCGACGTAGCGGAGGCCGGCGGCGACTTCGCCGGGGTCGGCGCGGCGGGCGAGGACGCGGGTGTAGAGATATTGGATTTGCGCCTCCACTGGAGCGCGGGGCTCCGTCCCCGCTCGATCGGGCGGG
>JAYVPW010000172.1:0-15182 GCA_043777315.1 Spartobacteria bacterium
CGCAAACGGGGGCCTTTCGCCCCACCGCACGCGCCAGACTTCATCCCCAGCACCCAACCCTCGGCTCCCGCCGCTCGTTAAGCCCGACAGGCTGCTAGCGCAGCCAAAAAGATTGCGCGGAAATCTATGGGTAAGTCAGCCTCGGAATACAGGACTATCGTGTCAGAAAAAACAACTGACCTAACCACTTCAGGAACATGGATGGGAACATCGAAACCCTTGGCATCGATAGTTATCTGAGTCGCGTGCTGAAGCGCAATCCCCAGTGCAGATAACATGTCCCACGCCACGCGATGATCTTGGCCTGTAAGCACGCGCATGCCCAAGATGTCCAAATGTGCTACGTAGCGTTGCGACACTTTTTCCATGTAAGTTTAACTAGGGCGCAGCGGTCTGAGCGCAGTGGAGGTAGAGGGAGCCGGTGGGCTTGAGGACGCGGTGGAGCTTGAGGACGCGGTGGAGCTCGAGGAGGCGGTTGGCCATCATGACGAGGTGGGCCATCATGTCGTTCTCGCCGAGGAACTGGCGCAGGGCCTTCATCATCTGGGCGACGTCAGTGTTGGGCTGTTGGAGGAGCTCGTCGAGCTCGCGCTCGGCCTGCTGGCCCCAGTGCCAGGTGTCTTCAAAGGCGGTGATGGAGGCGTCGGCGTAGCTGGTGGAGGGCGGCGCGCTGTCGCCGCCGGGGGCACCGACGGCGCGGTGCCCTCCAGTCTGGGGGGACGTGAAGAGGATGTTGTAGTCGCGCTTCGAGTTGAAGGGCGGGTCAAGGTAGATGAGATCAACCCTCTCGCTGGGGAAATGCTCGGGCTGGCGGAGGACTTCGAGGTTGTCGCCGTAGAAGTGCTGGTTCATGCGTGGGGATGGAAACGGGGGCACCGACCGTGACTGATCGCGATCACGCTCACCACGCTTCGCCCTCGAAAAACAACAAGGGCGCCCGGTGAGGAGCGCCCTTGCGGAAAACGGACTGAGGGGCGGTCGGGCGGGTTAGGCCTCGACTTCGACGCCCATCTGGCGGGCGGTGCCGGCGATGATCTTGGAGGCCGCTTCTTCGGTGCGGGCATTGAGGTCTTTCATCTTGATCTTCACGATGTCGGAGACCTGTTTCTTGGTCAGCTTGCCGACCTTGACCTTGTTGGGCTCCTTTGACCCCGCGGCGATGCCGAGGGCTTTCTTGATCAGGATCGCGGCGGGAGGCGACTTGGTGATGAAGGTGAAGGACTTGTCCTTATAAACCGTGATGACGACCGGCAGGATGTCGCCGGCCTGCTTCTGCGTTGTGGCGTTGAACTCCTTGCAGAAGGCCATGATGTTGACGCCTTGCTGTCCAAGGGCGGGGCCGACGGGCGGAGCAGGGTTCGCCTGTCCAGCGGGAATCTGCAGTTTAATTGTTGCGACGATCTCTTTGGCCATGTTGGGAAAGGTTGAGTGTTGAGTGTTGAGTGTTGAGGGTCGGGCTTTTGAAGAACTGTGCGGCTAGGTCTCCGTCACTTCCTAAATGCTAAAATCTTACTTCCTAAATCCTAGGAACGCTCGACCTGCCAGTATTCGAGGTCCACGAGGGTGTTGCGGCCGAAGATGCTGACGGAGACCCGCAGTTTGCCGCGATCGGGGTCGATCTCTTCGACGACGCCGCTCTGGTTCTGGAAAGGACCGTCGGCGACCTTGACCATTTCGCCGATGCCGAAGGTGATCTTGGGCTTGACCTTCTCCTCGCCGCCGCGGACTTGCGCCAGGATCCCATCGACCTCGTGCTTTTGCATCGCGATCGGGCGGTCCTTGGTCCCGGCAAAGCCGATGACGCCATTGGTCTCGCGGATGAAATACCAGGTCTTGCCGACGAGTTGCTTGTTCTCGTCGATGAGCCACATGTTGACGATCAGGTAGCCGGGAAAAAACTTGCGCGTCGTCTCGGTCTTCTTGCCGCGCTTGATCTCGGAGACACGTTCGGTGGGCAGGACGATGTCATAGACATAGTCGCCCATCTCTTCGGTCTTGACGCGCTTGAGCAGGTTGTCATGCACCTTGTTTTCCATGCCGGAAAGGCAATGGACGACATACCACTGACTGCGTTTCTCTTCTTCGGTCATGGGAAAGGCTTACTTCGTGATCGCGCTGACGATGTTCACCATGACGAAGTCCCAAAAGGCGACGTAGCCGCTGAGGAGGAGCATCGCGATGACGACGATCATGGTGGAATCGACGAGTTCTTTATACTTCTTCATCCCCTTCTCTTTCGGCTCCCAAGGCCAGGAGGCCTTTTGCAGTTCCACCTTCACTTCGTGGACAAAATTGCGAGTGTTGGCGAGCATGTGAGGTAGGGAAAGGAGAGCGGGAGAGTTAAAGGACACCGGTGAGCACGCCAGGAGGGACTTGAACCCCCAACAAGCGGTTTTGGAGACCGCTGCTCTACCAATTGAGCTACTGGCGTAGCTGAAGTTGTGTCGGCGAAAGAAACGGGGCAGACCTACGTTTTAGGTCCGCCCCGATTCAAAGGGTGTTACTTCGCGGGAACGAGGTCGAGGATCTCGGCGATACGACCGGCACCGACGGTGCGGCCACCTTCGCGGATGGCGAAGCGCATGCTTTTTTCCATCGCGACGGGAGTGATGAGTTCGACTTCCACGGAGACGTTGTCGCCTGGCATGACCATCTCGACGCCTTCGGCGAGCTTGACCGAGCCAGTCACGTCCGTGGTGCGGAAGTAGAACTGCGGGCGGTAGTTCGTGAAGAACGGGGTGTGACGGCCGCCCTCTTCTTTCGAGAGGACGTAGATCTCAGCCGTGAACTTTTTGTGCGGCTTGATCGAGTTGACCTTGGCGATGACCATGCCGCGCTCGACATCGTCTTTTTTGGTGCCGCGGAGCAGGAGCCCGACGTTGTCGCCGGCGCGCGCTTCGTCGAGAAGCTTACGGAACATTTCGATGTCGGTGACGGTGGTCTTCACGGTCGGACGGATGCCGACGAGCTCGACTTCTTCCATCTTCTTCAGGATGCCGCGCTCGACACGACCGGTGGCGACGGTGCCGCGACCTTCGATGTTGAACACGTCTTCGACCGGCATCAGGAAAGGCTGATCAATCGGGCGCTCAGGCACGGGGATATATTCATCGACCGCGTCCATGAGCTTCATGATGCACGTCGCATCAGGATGGGCCGGATCACCGGCGGCAAGCGCCTTGGTCGCGCTGCCTTGGACGATTGGGATTTTGTCGCCGTCGAATTTGTACTGCGAGAGAAGGTCGCGCACTTCCATCTCGACGAGCTCGAGGAGCTCGGGATCATCGACCATGTCGCACTTGTTCAGGAAGACGACGAGCGTCGGCACACCGACCTGACGGGCGAGCAGGATGTGCTCGCGGGTCTGCGGCATCGGGCCGTCGGCAGCACTGACGACGAGGATCGCGCCGTCCATTTGCGCGGCGCCGGTGATCATGTTTTTGACATAATCGGCATGTCCGGGGCAATCGACGTGCGCGTAGTGGCGCTTCTCGGTCTGATACTCGACGTGCGCGGTGTTGATCGTGATGCCGCGCTCTTTTTCTTCGGGCGCTGCGTCGATTTCGTCGTATTTGCGGGCGACGGCGAAACCTTTCTTCGAGAGAATGGTGGTGATCGCGGCGGTGAGGGTGGTCTTGCCGTGATCGACGTGACCGATCGTGCCGATGTTCACATGCGGCTTGTCGCGTTTGAATGCTTCCTTGGCCATATCAGTAGGTTTGCTTGGGTTGGTGTTGTGTTTGGGATTTAAAAATTTACGCCGCCCCGAGGGGCAGAGCCTGCGACCGGGATCGAACCGGTGACCTCATCCTTACCAAGGATGTGCTCTACCAACTGAGCTACGCAGGCTTTCTCAGCGATCCCGCCCCTGCCAGTCCATCGCAAGCGACGGGCTTTCAGGGTCAGTCTCATTGGCCGCTTTCACTGGGTCCAGAGGGCGAAAAAGCCTGACTCACCGCGAGAAGTCCCGCGAGCGGTCAGGCGTTTTCACCTTTCTTTTTTCAGAAAAGCGAGCGCGCAAAGTAGCAATGCGCGGGAGTGTGTCAAAAAGAATTTACGAGGCTGGCGCGGTGAGAGCGGACGGGGATGCCGGCGCGGCTGCGGACGGTTCGTAAAGTTCCGCGACGCGCTCGATGCGCAAGGCTCGCCCGGTCGTTTCGTCGATGTCGATGAGCGCGCCGTGGAGCTTCACCGGGCCGCGGGCGACGGGAAACATGACGGGCCGGCCGGTCAGGAATTTCTCGATGATCGGGTCGATCTCCCGACCGAGGCAGCTCTCGACCGGGCCGCACATTCCCGCGTCACAGAGGAAGGCGGTGCCCCGCGGGAAGATCTGATCGTCGGCGGTCTGCGTGTGCGTGTGCGTGCCGACGACGGCGGAGACGCGGCCGTCCAAAAACCGTCCCATCGCGATTTTCTCGCTCGTGGTCTCGGCGTGGACATCGACGAAAATGACGGCGGTCTCCTGACTCAACCGCGCGACTTCGGCGTCCATCGCGAGGAACGGATTTTCGAGCGGCGGCTGCATGAAAGTGCGGCCCTGGACGTTGATGACCGCGACTTTCCCTTTCGGCGTTTCCAGCACGATCGAGCCGGCGCCCGGCGTGCCCGGCGGGTAGTTCAGCGGGCGCAGCAGGCGCGGCTCGGTCGGGATGAAGGGGACGATCTCCCGCTGGTCCCAAATGTGGTCGCCGGTCGTGATCACGGCGACGCCAGCGCGGAGCAGGTCGATCGTGATTTTCGGCGTGATCCCGCGCCCCGCCGCGGAGTTCTCGCCGTTCACGATCACGAAATCGATCGCGCGCTCCTCCTTCATTTTTGGGATACTTTCGATGACGGCCCGGCGGCCCGGTTCGCCGATGATGTCGCCGAGAAAAAGAATGCGGAGCATCGGCGGAAGATGAACGACGAACGCCGCGCAGCGCACGCAGAATGTCTCGGGCTAACGAGCGACAGGACTGGGATTTTTTGAGCAGGAAGCCAGGAAACCACGAACGGAGGGACTCCGGAGTTTCTGGCTTCCTGGCTTCGTGCTAGCTCTTCCGAGAGCTTAATTTCGGACAATGTTTTCGCCCCTTCTCGCACGTTTTTTATGCCTGCTGATGCTCGTCTCGACCGCGAGCGCGCAGCGTCTGAGCGCGCTCGCGCCGGTGCCGGATTGGGGCGAACTCGAGCGATTTCAGGAGACGATCACGCGCGAGGATTTCGTCCATTTGCTCGACGAAATTTATGCGCCCCGCGGCGCGGCGACGGGCCTGATCGACGCGGGACCGGAGAGTGCGATCGTCAGAAAAACTCTCGAACCGGTGGCGACTTGGGAGCTGCGATTTGCGGTAGATCCGGCGTCGGCGAAACCCGCGCCAAGATTCTGGCGCACGGCTTCCGAACTGGGCCCGACGGACGCGGACAAGCCGCTGGCCGGGATGAGAATCGCGCTCGATCCGGGACATCTCGGCGGCACATGGGCGCGGATGGAGGAGCGCTGGTTCAAGATCGGCGACTCGATCCCGGTGACGGAAGGAGACATGACGCTCGAGGTCGCGAAACTCCTCGAGCCGCGGCTGCGCGCACTCGGTGCGGAGGTGCGTTTCGTGCGGTCCGCGGCGGGTCCGACGAGCCTCGCGCGGCCGGATGATTTTCGCGAAGCCGCGCGCGCGGAGCTCGCTCTGCAAGGCGTCGCCGCGCCGCGCGAAACCTACGCCGGTCCCGACGATCCCGAACGCGGGACGACGATCCAATTCGAGAGCGAAATCCTGTTTTATCGGACGCATGAAATTCGCCATCGGGCGGAAATCGTGAACCGCGAATTGAAGCCGGACCTGACGCTCTGCCTGCACTTCAACGCCGAGGCGTGGGGCGATCCGAATGCGCCGCTTTTCGTCCCGCGAAATCACCTGCACATGCTCGTGAACGGGTGCTACTCCGCGGGCGAATTGCGCAACGACGACGTGCGCTTCGAGATGCTCGCGAAGCTCCTCAGCCGCTGCTTTCCCGAGGAATTGGCCGCTTCCGAGAAGGTCGCCGCCGCGCTCGCGACCGCGACCGGATTGCCGCCGTACGAGTATCCGCGGGACAACGCGATTCGTGTCGGCGCGAGCCCGTATTTATGGGCGCGGAATCTTCTCGCGAACCGGCTCTACCGCACGCCGGTGATCTTTCTGGAACCATACGTGATGAACAGCCGCGAGGTCTGGGAGCGCGTGCAGGCCGGCGATTACGACGGCGAAAAACTGGTCGCCGGAGCCACTCGCAAAAGCATCTTCCGAGAGTATGCCGATGCCGTCGCGGAAGGGCTCGCCGACTACGCCCGCGCCGCTCGCGGGCGAAAGTAAAAAAGCACGATCCCGCACAGGCGACGTGGAGAGACAACCACGCCGCAACCGCGAGGGAGGGCTCTCGCAAAGGCGCAAAGGCGCAAAGTGAAGATTCCGCCTTTGCGCCTTTGCGGCTTTGCGAGAGGCATAAATCACGTCCGCACTTCAGCTATCCCGACGTTCCAAAAAAACGGTCTCCGGCATCGCCGAGGCCGGGGACGATGTAGGCGTTTTCGTTCAGGATCGGATCGATCGCAGCGGTGAATATCGGCACGTCGGGATGCGCGGAACGCAATTGCGCGAGGCCTTCCGCGCAGCTCACGAGGCAGACGAAACGCACCGCGGTCGCGCCGTGATCTTTGAGCTGCTGGATCGCCCCCGTCGCGCTCCAGCCGGTCGCCAGCATCGGATCGACGACGAGCACGTCGGCATCGGAAAGATGCGCCGGGGCTTTGAAATAATAGGTCTCGGGGCGATGCGTGATTTCGTTCCGAAACATGCCGATGTGCGCGACGCTGACATCGGGCAACAGGCGGAGCATTCCCTCCAGCATCCCGAGCCCGGCGCGGAGGATCGGCGCGACGATGATCGGCCGCGCGAAGCCCGTCCCCACATGATCCGCGAGCGGTGTGCGCACCGCGAGCGCGCGCGTGGCGAGGTCGCGGGTCGCCTCGAAAACCATCAGCATCGCGAGCTCGCTGACGCGCGCGCGGAAGTCGTCGGAGCGGGTCGCGGCGTCGCGGAGCTGCGTTAATTTCACCTGCACGAGCGGATGCGTGACGACGGTGACGCCCGACGGCGGCGGTGAGTTTTCCATGCGCGGAGGTCTATCGCTGAGGCGCGGATTTGTCACGGCTGGGGAGGGATGGTGGATCGTGGATGGTCGCAAGCTGGAGGCGCCGTTGCTTCGCCATCCACCATCCACCTCCGAGGCGGGGTTGCCTCTCGAATGTCTGTCGGTATCGTCGGTTTCGTGCGCCCAATTTTCTTCGCTCTCCTGCTTTCCTGCGCCATCGCGCGGGCCGATGTCGCGGTGGAAATCGACCTCAGTTCGCAGTCCGCTTATCTGCTCGAAAATGGACGCCGCGTGGCCGCGACGCCGATCGCGAGCGGGCGCGCTTCGCATCCGACGCCGGCCGGAGATTTTGCAGTCACGGGCAAGGAGCTGATTCACAAATCGACGCTCTACGGACGTGTCGTCGATGCCGAGGGAAGCGTGGTCGTGCGGGATGCGGACGCGAATACCGAGGTGCCGGAAGGTGGCGAATTCGTGCAGGCGCCGATGCCGCATTTCATGCGTTTCAACGGCGCGGTGGGGATGCACGCGGGTCGGCTTCCGGGCTACGCGGCGTCGCACGGCTGTGTCCGCCTGCCGGCGGAAATGGCGACGTATTTCTACAATCGCGTGCGGGTCGGGACGCCGGTCCGCGTGATCGGAAAAGCGCCGTCGGGGCATGTCGTGCGGACCGCGATCGTGAAGACCCCGGACGCTCCGCCGCCCACGCCCGCGCGGCAGAGTTTTTGGTCGCGCCTGTTTTCGCGCCCGACGCCGGAGCCCACGCCAGCGCTCCGCGGCGGACGACCGCCAACCCGCTGATGCGGTTTGCTTTGTGGAAGGGTGATGGTTTGTTCTTGCGGCCCGCAGTCTCCGCGACGCTGACAGCCAGCATCCTCTCCCTCGCTCTCCGCGCTCATCGCGCCGAACAAACGTCGGAATGACGGATGCTCTCCAAAAGCTCCGGCGATGTTCCCCCCACTCTCATCGAGCGTCGAACGCTGCGTGCAGGCTCCCACGATGCCACTCAGACGCCTTCCACTTCCGACAAAAATCCTCCTGACCACCGCCGCGCGCCGGGACTTCAGAGCAGTTGCCGCAAGTGGCTTCCGGCTCATCAAGCCGGAGGCTTGGCGGACATTAGCCGGTGGTGCCAGCCACCGGAATGAGCGCAAAAAGGGTGTCCGCCCCAGCGGGGCGTCGGAACACCGCCGTTTCCACCGCCCCGCCGGGGCGGAGGCGCTCTCTTTCGTGGTCCGGTGGCTGACGCCACCGGCTAATTTCCAAAGGCCCTCCGGGCCAAGCGATCCCGAAACGACTTTAAACAGATGCTCTGGCAAAGCTCCCACTTCGGCGGTATGGCGGAGAATGAGTCCACGCAAAGCACGAAAAGGGGCGAAAGGGGTTCCGGGTTTTCGCCACCTTTCGTGTCTTTCGTGTCTTTCGTGGACCAAATTTCTGACCTGTCTCGCGGCGGCAATGGTGCTCGCGGCGACCTCGTTCGCCGCGCCGCCGCGCTACGATCACGTCGTCGTGGTGATCGAGGAAAATCATTCGCTGGCGCAGATCATCGGCAACCGCACGTCGGCGCCTTACATCAATCAGCTCGCGGATGGCGGGGTGGGTTTCACGAGCATTTTTGCCCTCACGCATCCGAGTCAGCCGAACTATCTCGAGTTCTTCTCCGGCTCGACTCAGGGCGTGGTCGATAACTTGAAACCGAGGAACGCGGATGGCACGAATCGCTACCCATTTTCGACCGCAAACCTAGGCGCAGAGCTGATCGGCGCGGGTTCCAGCTTTGTCGGCTACTCGGAGGATTTGCCGGCGGCGGGCGATCGCGACACCTCCAGCGTCGTCGTGAATGGCAGCGCGCTCTACATGCGCAAACACAATCCGTGGGCCAACTGGCAGGACGCGCGACCGGCGGATGATTCGGTGCCGGTGCCGCCGCCGAACCAGCTCCCGTGGACGACGAATCAGCCGTTCACCGCGTTCCCCGCCGACTTCACGCAACTGCCGGTCGTCTCCATCGTCGTGCCGAACCAGCAGAACGACATGCACGACGGCACGGTGAAAATGGCCGATGACTGGCTCGTCGCGAATATCAGCGCCTACGCCGAATGGGCGAAGACGCACAACAGCCTGCTCATCGTCACCTGGGACGAGGACGCGGGGCAGGCGGGGAATCGCATCCCGACGATTTTTTACGGGGCGAATCTCAAGCCGGGCGTGAACGACAACACATGGACGCTGCACAACCTGCAGCGGACGCTCGCGGAGATGTATGGCGTCACCGCGCACGCCGGTGCGGCGGCGCAGGTGCAGCGGATCGCGGGGGTTTTCGCGGGCGATCTGCCGGTGGCGCGGGCGGTGTTTCGGCAAGGCGCGGCGGGCTACGCGGGCACGCACGATACGCAGGTGCGCGCGGATCAGGCGAACACCGCGTTCGGCACGGCGACTCCGCTCACGGTGGACCTGGATGCGGGCGGCGCGGGCTTCCCGTCGCAGGCGCTCGTGCGCTTCGATAATTTGAACGGGGCGGTGCCGCCGGTCGCGCCGATTCTCTCGGCGAAACTGATCCTCACGACGGGCTCGAATTCGGCGAACAACGACGCTTCGACGACCGTGAACTCGCTGCACCGGATGCTCGTCGATTGGGATGAAAGCGCGACCTGGAACACGCTCGCCGGCGGCATCACGGCGGACGGTCTCGAAGCCGCGGCGACGCCGACTTTCTCGCTCGTCCCGCGCACGCTCGGCGCGCCGGCGATCTTCGACGTGACCGCCGACCTCCAGCGCTGGCTGCGTGATGGCGTCGCGAATCAAGGCTGGGCCTTGCTTCCCGCGGATATCGACGGCTGGCGCTTCAGCTCCGCGGAGGAGGTGAACACGACATTGCGGCCGGTTTTGGAAGTCGAATACGCGGCGAGCCTGATGGAGTTTTCGGCCGCGACTTACTCGCGCGACGAGGCGCTCGGCGGCAGCGTGACGATCACGGTGACACGCGCGGGATGGATCGATGCGGCGGTGACGGTGAACTACGCGACCGCCGACGGCACCGCGACGGCGGGCGCGGATTACACGGCGGCGAGCGGCACGTTGAGCTGGCCCGCGGGCGACGCGACGCCGCGGTTTTTCACGGTCCCGATCGCGACGGACAGTCTCGTCGAGGCGGATGAAACGGTGCTGCTCACGCTGAGCGCGCCGACCGGCGCGGCCGTGCTCAGCGGCCGGGCGAACGCGCCGTTCACGATCAGGGAAACGGCTTTCAATAATTGGCGGGCCGCGAAATTCGGCGTCGATGCAAACACGCCGGAGATCGCCGGCGAGACCGCCGATCCCGACGGCGACACGCAGGACAACCTCCGCGAATTCACCGCTGGGACGGAGCCGCTCGACCCGGCGAGCCGTTTCGTGGCGACGGCGGGCGTCGCGCCGATGGGCGGGGTCCGCATCCATTTCACCGCGCAGCCGGGACGCGGCTACACGATCCAATTCAAGACCGACCTGACCGATCCCGCATGGCAAAACCTTGCCAATGTTGCGACTGCCGCAACGGTGCGCGAAATCGATGCGGATGATCCCATCGGCGCGAACACGCAGCGCTTTTACCGAGTCGTCACGCCGCCAGCGCCGTGACGCGCACCTTTTCCCCCGACCCCATCCCCCACATGCAATCCACCCCTCGCCGCCTCCTCGTTCTCCTCGCCCTCACCGCCGCTGCATCGCTCACTTCCGCGCGCGGCGGCACCTTCACTTGGAATAACGCGAGCGGCAATTGGAGCGTCGGCGCGAGCTGGCTTGGCGGCGGCGCACCCAGCGGAATGAACGCTGCCGACGTGCTCGTCTTCGGCGGCGATGTCGGCACGCTCGCGGGCACCCCTCCGAATTACACGGCGACCAACGACATCACGGCGGTCCCGTTTTTTCTCAACCAGATCACGCTGCAAGCCACGGACGCCAACGGCGCGGTGACCGACCCGGCGCACGTCATCACGGGGAATGCGCTGCGTTTCTCCGGTGCCGCGCCGCAGGTCGTGCAAACTGGTGCGGGGCCGATCACTTTCGACACTCCGCTGGCTCTCGGCGCGAGTCTCACGCTGGCGGGGGATGGCATCGGGTCGGTGACGTTCAACCGCGCGCTGACCGGGTTCGCCGACCTCGTGAAAAACGGCGCGAGCACGTTTCGCTTCGGCACGCTGGCGATTGCGCCCGCGCTCACCGCGCCGTCGGACAACACTTGGATCGGCGCAATGCGGCTCAACGGCGGCACGCTTCGCTTCAACAACAACGCCGACTCCGGCCGCACCGCGCTGCGCGCGAATCCGCTCATCCTCCCCGCGACCGCGACCGGCACGCCGACGCTCTCGTGCAGCTCCGAGCTGCGGTTCGGGGCCGCCAGTGGAACGGTGGGAAAAATCGAGTCGCAGGTGGTCGGGACGAACACGCCGACTGAGGACATCGTCGTGACGGCGCTCGCGGACGGGGTCTTCACCGGGACGCTCCGGCTCGGCCCGCCGACGGGCACCGGGGGTGACGGCGGCCAACTCGTGGTGCGCGGGCCGGGCGTGCAGACCTTCAACGGCACGGTGCAGCTCGAGCAGGACATCGAGATCGGCGGCTCGCTCGTTTTCGCCGGGACGGCGGAACTCGGGACGTATCAAACCGCGGCGAACACTCGCGACAAGGGAAAGCTGATCATGGGCGGCGGCACCTTCCGCCTCGATAACTCCGGCACGAACAACAACAACCGCCTGCGGGACGCGAGTAGCATTTCGACGGGCCTCGACCTCGATGGCGGCGGCACCTTCATCCTGGACGGCAACGCCGCCGGGACGTCGGAAACGATCGGGCGAATCCAGTTCAGCGCGCTAACCGGCACGACGACGATCAAGACGAAGCAGCGCTCCGGGCAGCTCGGCTTTTTGGTGCGGCACCGCGCGGGCGCCACGGCGGCGACGGTGCTCTCGTTGCAAACGTACGAGCGCGACGCGACGACTTTGCAGCCGCTCGATACGGTCGAGTTTTCCGCGACCGATGCGGCCGGGACCGTGCTGAATCTCGGCGTCGCCGGGAGCAATCCGCGCATCGAATTTCTCACGCTCCCGATCGCGGTCAGCAACGGCCTCCTCACCAACAACACGGGGACCGCGAGCACGGGCTGGGCGACGGTGAAAACGACGGGCGGCCTCGCCTTTGCCACGCACGGCGCGAACGGGATCGCGTCGGTGGCGACCACGGCGACATGGGCGAGCAACACGGCCGCGAACGTCTTGCTGAGCGCCAGCCAGAGCATCGGCGCGGTGACTTTCAGCCTCAATTCGCTGCGCATGGCGCCGGGTGCCGCGCAGTCGCTCAGCATCGCCTCGGGCGGCACGCTCGCGACGACGGGCCTCATTCTTTCGGGGGTGAATGATTTCGCAATCAATGGCCCCGGCGCACTCGGCGGCGGCGCGCCCCGCTACGTCCACGTCGAGCAGGCGACCCTCACGCTCGGCGCGGCGCTGGGAACTTTGCAGCCGCTCGTCAAGTCTGGCGACGGCACGCTTTTGCTCACGAACACGGGCAACAACGCGAACCTGCAAATCTTCGCAATCAATCGCGGGCTCGTCCGTGCGACGTCCGGCACCACCCTGCCCGGCGGCGAGCTGCGCTTCCGCGGCGGCGTGCTCGAACTCACGGGCGGCGGCACCTTCAATCGCCCGCTCGTCGATGGGACCGGCATCTCCGCGGCAGGTACGGTGAACTGGTCCACGACCGACCTCGCCGGTGTCACCACACCCGCTCCGACGAATGTCGCGGACGATCGCGGGAGCGGTGGCTTTGCCGCAGTGGGCGCGAACGCGGTGGTCGATCTCGGGGCGATCGGTGCGACCAGCCTGGTGTGGGAGGAACACGGGTTTGTGCAGAGCGGATACGCGCTCATCTTCGGCAGCAAAACGGCCACGGCGAAAGTCACGCTCCTCGACAACATCAGCATCACCTCGACCGGGGTGACGGTGAATTACAACGCGCGCGAAATCCGCGTGGACGACAACACCAGCTCGATCCTCGATCGCGCGGTGATCAGCGGAGTGATTTCAGGCACGGTGCATAACGACCTGCTGAAAACCGGCGCGGGCGTTCTCGAATTGAGCGGCGCGAATACGTTCGCGGGACTCACCATTATTCAAAATGGAACGCTCGTCGTCAGCGGCAGCATCGGCGGCATCGGCGCAGAGGTGATGAGCGGCGCGACGCTCGCCGGCGCAGGCCCGGCGGGTAATATTTTGCTCGAGAACGGGGGGCGGCTTTCGCCCGGCGATGCGACCACCGCCACGCTCACGGGCAGCTCGCTGACTTGGAAAGCGGGGGGGATTTGCCGCTTCGATCTCGGCGCTGCGAATGCCGCCGACAAGCTCGCGCTCGGCGCCGGGGCGCTGACGAAATCGGGCTCCGGCACATTCGCCTTCGACTTCGGCGGCACCGGCCAGACCGGGCAGACCTACACGATCGGCACGTTCGGCTCGACGAACTTCAGCGCGAGCGACTTCACCGCGACGAACGTCACCGCGGGAGTCACGGGCACTTTCCAGTTCAGCGGCAGCACCTTGATTTACTCGACGGTGACGCTCACGCCGCAGCAGCAGTGGCGGTTGACCTATTTCGGCACGACGCAAAATCTCGGCACCGCTGCCGACACCGCGGACCCTGATTCCGACGGCCTGCCCAACCTCGACGAATACGCGCTCGGCACGAGCCCGCTCCAGCCCGCCGCCACCTCCGGCCCCGTCGTTGGTCGCTCGGCGAATCATCTCACCCTCGCCTTCACGCGCAACGCCAACGCCACCGACATCACTCACCACGTCGAAGCGCGCAACGACCTCGTCGCCAGCGTGTGGGCCGACATCGCGACGCGGACGCAGGCCGCCGGCTGGACGACCGCCACCGGCGTCACGCTGAGTGAAGTGAGCGGGACCGTGACTGTCACCGACAGCGCCGACATCAGCACGGGCGGGCGGCGATTCCTGCGCCTGCGCGTGACGCAGCCGTAACCGCGCGCGCACTCCGAAACCTCGATCTGGGCGGTGTTCTGTTTTCGGGAGCAAATTTTAGAAGTTTTCACCTCGAAGCAAAGTGAATTCTTGGCGCGCATCGGCGCTCTGGCGCACGATGAATTCGCACCCTCTTTTCCCATGCGTTTCTTCCGAATCATCGCCTGCCTGCTCGCCCTCTCCTCTGCCGCTTCGGCGAAAGAATTCAAGCTCTACGCCATGCTGCTCGACGACACGCCCGCCGACCTCGCCGACGGGTCGAAGTGGCAGATGGACAAGGGGGATGTCTTCCCCGTGCTCATGTTCAAAGAGATGCAAACCAAGGTCGTGCTGCAGCTTGCGGGCACGAGTTTTTGGACCGAGGCGAGCCGCGTCCGCATCTTGAAAGAGAGCGAAGTCCCCGGCGCTCTCGGGAGCTATCGCAAGAACCTGGAGGCCTATCTGAACAGCAATTCCGACAAGTGGAAAAAGCAGGCGCACGAGAAGAAACCGGAGCCCGAATCGTGATGCCCGCTGACCTCCGGCTTTACGTCAAAGTGTGGTGCCCGTGGTGCGTCATGGCGCAGGATTGGCTGGACGCCCGCGGCTACGTTTACGAGCTCGTCGATGTCGAGCGCAGCCGCGCTTCGATGGACGACATGATCGAGTGGTCCGGCCAGCGCCGCACGCCGACGCTGGTCGTCGATGACGAAAAAGTGCTGCCCGATTTCGGGCCCGAGGAACTTGAAACCTTCCTCAAAAAGCACAGCATCGAGCCCTGAGCCGCGCACCCCGCCGCCTCTTGCCTCCCGCCTTCCGTGCTCTTCAATTTCCTCCTCATTTTCGGCGTCGCCGTGCTCAGCCTCGCGCTCCGCAGCATCCGCCACGTCTTGCCGCAAAAGCTCGGCGCGCTCGGCATCCTCGCGACCTCCTTCCTCATCGGCTGGCTGCTCGCGGGCAGTTGGATCGCCGGGCTCGTCTGCGCGCTGAGCTGGTTCCTTTTGCCGTGGCTGGAAATCCTCACGCGCATCCGCAAAATCACCCTGCCGCTCGAGAAAAATCTGCGCCACAAATCCG
>JAYVPW010000173.1:0-3823 GCA_043777315.1 Spartobacteria bacterium
GTCGAACGTCGAACGTCGAAGTATCGGAGGGAGCGGGCGCACGTCCGCTCTGACTTCGACGTTCGACGTTCGACGTTCGACGTTCGACGTTTGCTTTTCCCCGCTCACGACGCTTCCACCTTCCGATACCGGAAATCCCGGAACTGCCCCGGTTCGCCGGAGTGCCCGGCCTCGGCAGCGTGGACGATGTTCACGAGTTCGCGGGCGGTGACGTAATGGAAGCGGAGGGTGCGATCGTTCGCGGCGGTGTCGGCGAGTGCGCGGTGAAAAGCACGCATCGGTTCGCCGAGAAGCATGCGCGTGTTGGCGGGCAGCGCGCCGTGCGTGTGGAGCTTGATGAAGAGCCAGTTTGGCCGGCTCTCAACCCCGATGCGGCACTCCAGCCAGAGCCGGAGCCGCTCGCATGTCGGCGGGTTTTTTGCGGTGAGATCGCTGTTCTCGATCCGCGGAAGGAGGCCGAGTTTTCGGCGCTCCCAATTCAGCGCGAGCGGCCCCTGAACGATGAGCAACTCGTCGTCCGCGGGCGGGCTTTGGTCGCGATCGGCATACACGCGACGTCCGCGGTCGTGCGATTTCGGAGCGTCGGTCCCGCGCGCGTAGTAGAGGCCGTTGATGGTCCGGGTTTGCGTGCGATTCGGCGCGGAGGGCAGCGTGAAGTCGGCGTAGCAGCCGGTCTCACGGAGGATTGCGAGTTCGTTTCGCACGCCACAGTGGCGACCGTGCGGGTGAGAATTGTCGAGCGCCCAATTGCCGTGGATGAACCCGTAGCGCAGCTCTCCCGATTCATCGCGGGAAAGCAACCCATGCCCGGCAAGCCGCATGATTCCTTGATTCAGCGTCGATCGCAGGTTTTCGGCGGTGTCATTTTCATGGTGAAGATGAACCTCCGTCTCGCTGCCGGTGGCATGGCAGAGCGCGGCAATTCCACTGACCACGTCGGAGTCGTATTGCTCGATCGGGTAGAAAAAGGTGTGTCTCGGCGAGCGGTCGGTGGCGTCTTTGAACCCGCTCGCGAGCTGTGCGAAACCGCGCTCCCACGTCTTCACCCGCTCGAGCGCCTCGGCTTTTTCGACGCCGTGAAACGGCTCGAAATGATCGCACACGCAAATCATCACATGCCGCACTCCGAGCGCCCGTGCGGGCGTCCGGTTGCGCTGCAGCCAGGCGGGAAGCCAGATGTCGAGAGCCTTCAGCACGGCTCAGGGAGCGCAACGCTGGCGCGCTTTGAGTTCCGGCATTGCTGGCCGGGGTGGGGGATGGAATCGGTGAGTGCTTCGGCCATTCGCGGGGATGGTCGCAAGAAATGGCGGAAGATTCCCGGCCGGGCAACGGACTTCTCCAACGCGTCTGGGGCGTGATCGGAGGCAACGCCTGGCCATGCCGTGAGCGCGAAATCGCTGTGCGCTGACCGTCAGCCGCGCGTGCGGTTACCGCGCGGCGCGCGGCGCTTCCGCCGGTCGCCCGACGCTCGATGCGCTCATGGTCCGCGGCGCTCCTTTTTGCATCAAATTATTGATCCGAAAAAAAGCCGCCATCATCGCGCGGGCGTTGGGATTGAAAATGTCGCCGTGGCCGGGGATGAGCTCGCCGGGGACTTCGACGAGCCAGTACGACGTCAGCTCGCCGCCCGGTTTTCGCCGGATTTCCCAGCGGTCGTAGTGCTCTTTTTCGCCGGTCACAAATCTCATGTGCTCGGGATGATTGAGGTTCTGCTCGAACGCCGGATTGATCTCTGGCCGGCACTCCCCGACGGTTTCGTCCCACTTGCCTGCGGTCACCCTCACTTTTCCCTCGGGATTGATCGAGACGACTTCGTGCGTGACGAGGTGCGGATTGTGTCCGGGTGTGGTCGTGAAGTATTGGCGCTGATTCACGACATCATCGGTGCCGTCATACTTTTTCGTCAGATGGTAGTCGCGGAAGGTGCCGAAGAGATTCGAGAGCCCGGTGCCGATTGGAAAAAACTTGCCGGTCGCCTGGTCGGCTTTGGACGTGATTGAGATGAGCAGCGGATGCTCCGGGTCGATGCTGGTGTTCGAGCCGGGGTTGCGCGGGATGCGGCGGAAGGTATCGACGAGCTCTTTGGCGTAGCTCGATTCGGCGGCGGAATTCAGCAGCAGGATCATGTCGGCAGGGGTGTAAAGTTCGCCGCCCTGCGCAGCGTCCGCGCTTTTCGATCCGTAGGTGTAGAGCCGCGCGGGCAGGCTTTGCGCGAGGATTTTCTCCATCCCGAGCGCGCCGAGCGAATGGCCGACGAGCACGGTCCGCGAGCCGGGCTGATATTTGCGCGTCTCGCGCACGAGCCAATAAACAGCGTCCGCCATCGGGTGTCCGGCAGCGCGCTCGATCGCGCTCTTGCGGTTGAAAAGGCTCAGTTGTTTCGGCACCCAGAGCAGGGGATTCCGCGCGACCGACTCGCCGCGCCAGCCGATGAAGACGCCGTGGACGCGGAGCTGGCTCGTCGCCGGCGTCATCCCGAGCTGCTTCAAAAGGCAGCGAAAGCGCGCGACGTCGCCGGCTTGCTCGCTCGAGTCGTTGTGCCAGCCGTGGATGAATTCCACGAGCAGCAGCGGCTTGTCGGAGTGGTGAATGCGATGCGCGGCGTCGGCGATTTGCGCGCGATCCCAGTAGTCGCCGCGCTCGTCGAATTCGACGTAAGAGAGCTGATACGGGTGCCCGCCGGCGGGATCATACTTCTCGAACGCCGCTTTCGTGTTGTCGCCTTCGTACTGCTTTCCGACGAAGCGATGCTGCTCGTTCATGGTGCAGCCGGGGAGCAGCGCGAGGGCGCTCGCGAGCGTGAGGAGATGCCGTGTTTTCATGGGTCTGAGGGAGGCTCGACTGCTCGGACCCGGCGACCATCGCCGTCCGGCAATCGCGCGCCGACGTTGCGAAAGCGTGTGGCCGTTTGTCAAAACCTTCACGAACCCGCGCGCCGGAGTGCCGGCATCGGGCGATCGAGCGCCGCGTAGATTTCCCGCCGCACCGCCGAGAGCGTCCGGCGCAGCGCGATGCTTCCTTCCGCGACGATCTTGATCACCCAGCCGCCGCGAGTCAGCCGACTGCATCCGACCCATGCTGTCTGTCCGTGCAGCGCGTGAATGGCCGCCCAGCAGCGCGCATCGTTCTGAAGATGTGGTGTGATGACGAAGCAGCTCGCGTAATAGCCGTGCGAAAATTGTGCGCGCATCGGAGCCAGGCTCTCGTCGGCGGGCGCGAGCCGGTAGCGCTCGCGGACGATGTGTTCGTCGCCGGAAAAAACGTCCGTGGACCAGTCGAGCGAGTCGTACGCGAACGCCTCGCCCGATGCCACGCGGCCGGGCGCGAGGGTTTCGAAAAGGAGCAATTCGCCGCCCTCCGCGACGCGCGCCACGGTGCGCTGGACGTAGCGGGTCCCGGCTTGCGGGATGAAAAGCTCGGGCAGCACCTCCAGCCATCCGCCGCGCTCGATCGTGAAATCCTGGACGACCTCCGCGCAGCCTTCGCGCATCCGATGCGCGCGGCTGGCGCTCGGGGCGGTGAGCAACATCCGCGCGCCCGACTCTACCCGCACTGAGATGCGCACGCGATCTCCGGCGAGCAGGCCGGCGGTGGGGTTCACGGCATTCACGATGAGCACGTTTTGGTCGAGGTGCGGCTTGCTCAGATGCATCGGCGCGGCAAACGACTGCTGCCGCAGAAAGCTGTGTCCATCAGCGTTCGCGGCGCACACGACGTCGAGATGGCCGGACAATCCGCGAGGGCGGGGGAGAACGTCGAACGTCGAACGTCGAACGTCGAACGTCGAAGTCAGATTCCCCGCCGCAGCTTCTTCACTTCGACG
>JAYVPW010000174.1:0-15133 GCA_043777315.1 Spartobacteria bacterium
CGCTCGGCTCGCTACGCTCGCCTTCGCTTCGCCGCTCCCGCAGGGGAGCTGGGCATTGCGAAGGAAGAGCAATTTACAGAAAAACTTTTACACCCCCAATCCTGAACGCAATTGACAATGAGACATCCGTTGCGCGGGAATCACTGAAGATCATGACTCATGGAACATACCGCGGTCGGAACCGAACCCGCTTGTTCGCCGCAGCTTTGGTCTGTGTCTTAGCGGCGGCACCGGCGGGTGCGGCTGTGCCAGGTTCCTCAATCCCGGCGCTTTCTGAAAAAATCGGTGAGCAAATTTTCCTCTCGGCTGTGGATACGCTTTTGCTTTTTGAGCATCTCTTTATGAGATCGGCTGCGCCGGTCAGCGCGAATTACTTGCGAAGCATTGCGGATCCAGCGTCTTGCTTTCATGACGATTATCTGAAGGACCAGAAAAAGAAAATCAGCCGTGCCGAATTGCTGACGCGGCTGCCGCACTTCGCGATGATTGGCGATAGCCTTTCGAAGGATGCTTACATTTCATCGGTTCCCAGCACGTTCTGGCGGGCGCGCACGCGACGAGGCAAGGATTGGTTTCTCGATGCCGATCCTTCGCCCCACAGCATTTACAGCGTCTTTGAGCGGTCGCAAAAATCGACGCCGCTGGTCGCGACTGAATACAGTGGCGTTGGAGCGCTGGTGGATTCTGGAAAGAAGGCGGACATCTTTCGGCAGCTCGTCCACACGCGCAACTTTTCCGGTCAAGTCGATCAGTTGCTGAAGAGCCGCAGGTGTCCCGATCTAGTTCTTCTCTGGATCGGACATAACAATTTGGATTGGGCTCCGGGAACCCCGGCCGCCGACCGCAAGCATCCCGAGAAGCATTTTGCACAATTGGCCGAAAGGTTTCGCGAAGACTACCAACGACAAGTGTGGCGCTTGATGACTCGCGGCCAGACCGAGAACCACAAGGTGGCCATCGTGGTTTACGGGCTGGTGAATTTTGAAGCGTTCTTTAAAGCGCGGGCGCAAGCAGAAGCGCTCAGGACTAAGAATCCAAAGTTGTATCCTTATCTCGAAGTGGATTATCAGCATTTTACTTCCATGCGGCCCGAGTATCGAAAAGGGATGATCAAGCTCGCACGCATGATGAATCAGGAGCTGCGCACGATGGTCGCCGCACTGAATCGCGAGCATCTTCCAAATGTGCAGGTTCGGTACTCAAACGCGTTGGCCGATGTGGCGATCGGCCGAGTAGAATTGATCCACGCGATGGACGCCTGGCATCCCTCAGTGAAAGGCCACAACCTTCTCGCGCAGGCGGCATTCAGCGCGCTCGCTCCGAGTCTGGAGTTCTTGGGAATCAACCAGAACGCAAAGGCGCTAGACCGCTCCAAGCTCGCCCATTAGCACGCGCGCCGACGCTGCTTCAGCTCCCATCCGGCACTCTTCGGCGAGGGACGCCGCCTTCTTCAAGGTCATGGAAGCGCCGCTGCGATCGGCACAGGCGATCTGCGCTTTTGCCTGGTGGAGAAGAGCGCGCACCAGATCATACTTGGCACCCATTTTCTCGAGAAGGGTCGAACTTTTCACGAGATGCGCGACCGCTTCGCTCTCGCTTTGGGGCGTGGCGAGCGAAACGCGGCCAAGGGCTCGCTCGGCCAGGGCTTCCGCGATGAGGCTGCCCGCCACTTTAGCCAGACACAGAGCTTCTTCAGCTCTTTGCGCAGCGCCTTGAAGGTTGCCAGCTTCGAGTAAGGACTCGGCCTCGATCGCCGCGAGCCATTCGCCCAAAAGTAACTTGCCTCCCAACGGCCTGGCTGCTTCGTGCGCGGCCGCCCAGTACTTGAGCGCTTCCGCGGAACTCCCAAGAGCGGCCATTCCCCAGGCGACGAAAGAATTTGTCGAATATCGAAACATCGCGTCGCCGGTTTTTTCAGCCACTTTCAACGCGAGCTGTGCGCTGGCGATGCCCTCGACATGCTTTCCCGCGATGTGCTGAATCATCGCCAACCCTGTCAGTGCCATCGCCTCCGCATTTTGATCGCGACTGGTTCGCGCGATTTCGAGAGCGCCTTGCAAATCCGACAAGCCAGCCGCGTAATCGCCGAGACAGGTGCGTGTGCCGCCGCGGTAGATATAAGCGAAAAGCATTTCGTGGCGGTTCTGCGCTTTTTCAAGAAGTGGAATCGCTTGATCCAGCAGTTGCTGCGCTTTCTCGAACTGTCCCTGCATGTAAAGCACGCGCCCAATCACGGCGCCGGGCAGCGCCATTAGTTCGGGATCCCCAAGCATCGGGGCTATCGCCATTACTTTTTGGAAGTAACCGATCGCCTCCCGCAATCCGCCGCCGTAGTAGTGCGCTCGTCCGATCCAAAGTTGGACGAGGCCCAACCGCACCGGATCGTCCAGCGATTGCGCGACGGTTTCGGCTTCGAGAAGCCGGGCCAGGTTTTTCTCCGGCGACTCCGCCTGGAGCGACGCGCCGACGAGCTTGATCGAAATGTCCACAAACTGTTGAAGGTGGACAGGGTCTTTCTCCAGGCGCTGAAGACATTCGAGCGCGCGCCGGCAGTGAGCACGCGCTTCAGCATAAGCGCAAATGCGAAACGCGGCGTTGGCCGATCGCACCGAATAATCCAGAGCTTTCTGCCATGCATCCGCGGCGAAATAATGATAAGCGAGAAGACTGCCAAACTCGTCGAGACGCCGATCAAAAATCACCTCCATCGCCTCGCCCACTCTGTGGTGAAGCGCCTTCCGCGCCGGCGCGAGCAGCGTTTGATAGGCGACTTCCTGGGTGAGTCCATGTTTGAACACGTATTCGACTTCCGGCAAACGTGCCCGTTCGCGGATCAGGTCCGAGGCTTCCAATGACGCCAACTGCGTATCGAGCGAACCTTCTCCGCGCGCCAGTTGTTCCAGGACGCGATACAAGAATACCCGGCCGATCACCGCGGCTCTTTGTGTCACGCGCTTCAAGTCCTCCGGCAACCGGTCCAGGCGCGACAAGAGCACGCCTTGTAACGTATCGGGCACTTTGATGGTCTCGCCGAGCGAGCTGACTCGCCAGGCCTGTTCGCTTTGCACAAGCACGCCGCTCTCGATCAGCGAGTGAAGCACCTCCTCCAGGAAGAATGGGTTCCCTTCGGCCTTGCCTAACACTTCTTCGGCGAGTTTCTCCGGGAGATAGTCACCGCCGAGCAGTTCTTCGATCAGACCGCGACTCGCCTCCAGCGTGAGTGGCTCCAGGGAAAGCTCAGTCAAATGGTCCCGCAACTGATCGAGCGTCGGCCCGAGCTTGGCCCAATGCCCGACTGGTTCCGTCCGCGACCGGCTGATGCCGATGATTGCCACTTTGCCACGACTGGTCAGGGGAATGAGATGATTCAGCAGATCAATCGAGCTCTGGTCGGCCCAGTGAAAGTCATCGAGAAGCACGACCACCGGTTCCTTGCTGGCGAGAGAAAGTAACAACTCCTCGATGATCGCGAACAAGCGCGTTCGGATGGTCTCTCCTTTCAACTGTTGCAAGAGCTCGACTTCGGCCGGCTCCAGGCGCAGCGCGAGTAGCTCTGCCAGCACGGCATAAACATCGGTGGCGGTTGGAAATCTTCCATCGACGTATGAACGCAGCGCGGTTCGTTGCTCGTCCTCGTCTTGTTCGTCGGCGATACCGATGTGGCGGCGCAGAAGATCCAAAAACGGGCCGTAACTCAGGGTCTGGTTCGAGGCAAAGCATCGCCCTTCCAGCCAGGTGAGACCTTCCGATTCGCGCTTCTGGATTTCGGCCAGCAATCGACTTTTACCCACACCAGCTTCTCCATAAACCATCGCAATCGCGCCTCGGCCGCTCTTGAGATCCCTCAAACATTGACTGAGCGCCTCGCACTCGCGTTCGCGGCCCATCAGCGGCGATACCAGCCCTTCGAGGCCGCGCGTTTTTTGCGGCTGGCTCTTTGCTCCGAGCAGCTCGTAAACGGTCAGCAAGTCGCGCTTTCCCTTCACCCGAACCGGGTCCAAGGCGCGAAAGGTGAAGGCGCCGTGGGTCAGGCGATAAGTGTTTTGACTGACAAATATTTGACCGCGTTGCGCAACGCCTTCCAGACGCGAGGCGACATTCACCGTGTCGCCCATCACGGTGTAGCTCATCCGTAAATCATTCCCGACGTTCCCAGCGATCACCGTTCCGGAATTGATCCCGATATGCAGCGTCAACGGCTCTTGCAGTTTGTCGATCCAGCGGCGGTTGAATGCTTCCAGGCGTTCTCGCATCGACAACGTCGCGCGCAAGGCGCGCTCCGCGTCGTCTTCCAGCGCCACAGGTGCGCCAAAGACCGCCATGATACAATCGCCGATGAACTTATCGATCATGCCCTCGTATTGATAAACCGAGGCGACCAATTCCTTCATGCAGTCGTTTGAAAACGAAGCGACCTCCTCGGGATCGAGCCTTTCGGACAGCGCCGTAAAACCAGAGATGTCCGCGAAAACCACCGTCACTTGCCGGCGTTCACCTTCGACATGTCCGCTCGCCCGTATTTTCTCGGCCAATTGTTTTGGAATGTAACTCTGCAACTGGCTCAAGAGTTCATCGCGTGAGACTCCCAGGCTGCTATCCGCCGGCGCTTCTGGCGCGAGCAGCGAATCGAGTAACGCACGCAGCGGCTTCAAACTGAGCTCCAAGGTCGCATCGCCCAAAAGAGTCCGCACCGCTTCCTGCGCTGCGATTGCGTCGCGCAGTTGTGTGATTTGCTCTTCGCGGGAATTCACCACTGTCTTTTGCCAACTCCTGGCCCCAATGCCAAACTGCATCTCGATTCGAGATCGTTCCCAATCTCGAAGCCTTGTCAGCTTTCGAATTTCTCTACCGCCGCGCCCGCCGCGTTCGCTGCGGTTACCTTCTTCGCTTGCGCCGCCGGGCGGTGATCGACGACCCGTTGTTCCTTGAGTTGCGTGCCGATTCCCTGCTTCGTGCGGAGCTCTTCGGCGGTGTGGAATTCGACGCGGTTCGGGTGGATTTCGAGCTCGCTGACGAAGCGCTCGCTGAGCAAATCGGCGAGCTGCGTGTCGCCGAAATCGTCGAGTTTTTCGACGTGCAAAATCAGCTCATCGACCTCGAGCGGGTCGTCGTGGCGCTTCCTTAATTCGACCTGCCAGGTGCCGACGTGGGCGACGTTGTCGAGGACGTGTTCGAGGTGGTTGAAATCGACGAGGGTTCCTTTGAGCTTGTCGATGTGGAGCTCGCGGATGTCGGAACGGCGCGAGATTTCGCCGACGAGGCGCGGCACTTGGCGGCCGCAAAATGGGCATTGATCGAGGTAGAGACCGCCGTCGGTGCAGTCGCCGGTGCGGTAGCGGAGGACGACGGAACCGCGGGCGTCGAGCGGGGTGAAAACGATCTCGCCGGGCTCGCCTTCGCCGCGCGGTTCGCCGGTTTGGGGATCGACGATTTCGATGAGCGCGAGGTCGGGATGGATGTGGTATCCGGCCGAGCCCGCGTCCTCGGCAAACGGACATTCGGCCCACGCCAGCTTGGCTTCGGTGAAGCCGTAGGTGCGGAGGACGTCGATCTTCGGCGCGCCGAGTTGCGCGGCGAGGTCGCGCAATTTCCGGCGCATTCCGCTGGGCGCTTTCTCCCCGCCGAGGACGAGCAATTTCAGGCTCGGGAGCGCGAGTCCGTCGGCCACGGCTTCGCTCAGGACGTGATACAAAAAGGTCGGCATCCCGATGAGCACGTCGGGTTTGATCTTTTTCGTGAGGCGCAAATTGCCGTCGGTGCCCATCGTTTTTCCGCCTCCCGTGCTGAGCACAAAAACGCCGTGCTCGGTCCCCGCGTAGTGCGTAATCCAGAACGCGAGATGCGGCGCGAAGGGGAACATGTTCAGCATCCGCATTTCGCGATTTGTGCCACAGACGCGCATCACGCGCGCGCCGGCGAGCTTCAGGTTTTCGATGTCGTGGGCGGTGTAAACAAAGGGCACGGGCTCGGCGGAGCGACCCGTCGTGCTGGTCAAAAGGAGCGGCCGAAACTCGCGCTCGAAGCCCTCTGCCACAGCATTGCGGCCGAGGAGGAGGGCCTTTGCGATCGTCGAAATCCGGCGCGACAGAGCTGCTTTATCCGGCACGAGCACGAAGTCGCGGATGGGGTCGGACTTCTCCGCGTTCGGCGCGAAATCGAGCTTCGTCGTGAACGGAATGCGGCGCAGATCGTCCGGCGTTTTCAGCGCGGAGAGGTCGATTTTTTCGCGGGAAAAAAGCGCGCCGTAGTGCGCGGAGAACGGGAGCACCGTGTCCCGCAGATAGCTGCGCAGGCGGGCGAGTTGCCAGTCACGCAGCGCGGAAGTCGGGCGCGACGGCCAGCGGTGGGGGTGGGCGTTTTTCATGGGGATGGGCGAGCCCGCGGAGCTCGGCGAGTTGGTCCTCGGCGGCTTTCCGGCCGAGGGCGATGTACTTGGCGGGGTTCCGGAAATCGTGCCAGAAGGCGTCGCACGCGAGCGGGCGAATGAGCACATCGGCGTGCAATGCGGAGGCCTCGGCAACGCGGGTTTGCGCGCCGTTCACGGCCTGGAGCATCGTGTCGAGGATGTTGCCGTGGGCGAAGTAATTGAACCGGTCGCTGAACGCGCGGCGCATCTTTGAAAAGCGCGAGACGTCTCCGCCTCGCTCCCGCGACTGATCGAGCCAGTAACGCAATTTCTCGGGCGGCGGGATGACGTTCACCGCGATGATCCGCTCGATGCCCATTTCTTCCAAAACATCGACGGGCAGCGGGTCGGCGATGCCGCCGTCGATGTATGTTTCCCCGTCAATTGTGACCGGAACGCAGACACCGGGAATCGCGATGCTGGCGGCGACGGTCTCGGCGACTTCGCCGCTGGAAAAGAGGATGCGCTCGAGCGTGTCGAGGTGCGTGGCGACGACGCGGAGCGGGCGGATGAGATCGGAAAAATGCGCCTCGCCGATCGAGCGGCGCAGCCGATGCGCCACGCGCCGGGTGCGCAGAAAGCCCTGCCGCGGCGGGATCGCGGGCTCGACGAGCGACCAGAGGCCCCAGCGTCCCTCGTGTTCGCGCGCGACTCTTTCCATCTGCACGCCATCGAGCCCGTAAGCCCACAGCGCGCCGATGTAGGCGCCCATGCTCGCGCCCGCGATGCAATCGATTTCGATCCCGTTTTCCTCGAGGATCTGGAGGACGCCGATGTGGGCGAGCCCTTTCGCTCCGCCCGAGGAAAGCGCGATGCCGACGCGGCAGCGCGCGATCTCGCGGGCGAGGCGATTGGCGTGCAGCTCGAAGCGGTGATCGCCCGGGCTGTGGTCTTCGCTGAGGGGAAATCCGCGGACGAAAGAATGCACCGGATGGCCGAGCTGCTTGAGCGTCGCGTGCATGTCGGCGGCGGCGACGTGCTCCTCGGCGAAGAGGATCGGCTTCACGTGCTGGCAGTTGCCGTGCGTGCGCTCGCAGAGCTCTCGGATGAGGAGTTGGAAATCGTAGAGATTTTGCACGCTCGGCTGGAGCAGGACGTACGAGAGGTCGGACTGAATCATCGTCTCGATCGAGACCGGGACCGGGATGTCGGGCTGAACATGGACGATCACGAAATCGAAGTGCCGCCCGGCGTGGCTGAGCAGCGGCGCGATCGACGCGGATCCTGTGGCAGAGCCGATCGCGAGGCGGAGCTCGTGGAAGCCGGACTCGTGTTCGCGGAGCTGATTTTTGTAGCGGAACTCGCCGTGGGAGGTGCGCTCGAGCGCGGGCCATTCATCGAGGCTCGCCGCCGCGTGAAAAGAGCCGGCGTGAATGAGCACGAGGCTCTGGCCGGTGAGCGCGTGGATCGATTTCGCGAGCTTGCGGGACACCGCGAGCGCGTCGATGCGGGGCGAGAGCGGGAAAAGCGAGACGATGCGGCGGACGGTCGCGCTGCGGCCGATCTGGCGCTCGCGCATCAGCCGCACGCGGTCGGTGACCGTCTGCGCGAAACGCCCGGCGATGCTCGGATCGCTCGTAAAAAGATCGTGCAATTCCTCGCTCGGAATCCGCAGCAAGACGCTGTGCGTGACGACGGTGACGGTGCTGCGGTGCGGCTCTCGATTCAGCAGCGCGCGCTCGCCGAGTGTGTCGCCGGGGCCGAATATCTCCTCCACCAAGCTGACGCCGTTTCCGCCGCGGACGAGCGACTCGCACCGCCCGCTGATGATCAGGAAAAGGGCGTCGCACGGGTCGCCTTCTTTGAACACCACGGTCCCTTTTGGATACTCGGAAAAAGCGGGCTTCGCGAGCAGCCGCGCGAGCGCTTCGGCGGGGATGAGCGAGAGGATCGGGTGCGGCCTCAGCGACTCTGCATCGATCGGCAGATTTGCCAGCGCCTCAGCCATCTGCGGCTCGGGAACGACGACCGGAGCCGCCCCATTTTTCCGCGCCACCACTGCGGCTTTCGATTTAGCACTTCTAATGATCGGCCAGCGAATCATTACGACTGATGATAGCACCCGACGGGCCACCTTCAACAAGCGGAGTCGTAAATCTGGGTAGCGCACTCGTCCCGAGTGCTGGTCGAGGCGTCCCGCCTCGACGGAGTTTCCGGCGACATAGCGGTGCGAGGCGAATGGCGCGGTTTTGAAAGTTCGTTTCGGCGGGACGCCGAAACCAGCACTCGGGACGAGTGCGCTACCGGGGAATCACAGACGCCGTTCGCACGACCTTCGCGATCAGACCGCGTTGCGCGGTGCGCCGGCGACGAAAGACTCGATGTTTTCCAGCGTGACCTGCCGGAGCATGTTCACGGCTTCGATGCTGTTGAAGGCGACGTGCGGGGTGAAGACGACGTTCGTCCGGGCGAGGAGCGCGTCGCCGAGGATCAGCTCCTGCACCTCGCGGAGGCGGTCCGCGTCGTGCGCCTCGCTCGCGAGCGCATCGGAGCGGAGATGCGCGACGATCGCGCCGCTGATGATGTCGGTCGCGCTTTTGCGCATGACGCGCTCGTCTTCCAAAACATCGAGCCCCGCGCCGCCGACCTGCCCGCTTTCGAGCGCATCGCGGAGTGCGCGGGTGTCGAGCAGCGCGCCGCGGGCCGTGTTGATGATGACCACGCCGCGACGGCATTTCGCGAGCGCGGCGGCGTCGATGATGTGAAAGGTCTCCGGCGTCAGGCTCGCGTGCAGCGAGATGATGTGAGCCCGCGCGAGCAGCTCGTCGAACGGCACGTATTTGAAATGCAGCTCCCTCGCGAGGTCCGGTCGCGCGGCGTGATCGGTCGCGATCACGTCCATCGAAAAGCCGTGCGCCAGCGCCGCCACGCGCTGCCCGATGCCGCCCATGCCGATGATCCCGAGCGTCTTCCCGGCGAGGTCGAAGCCGCGCGTCGCCTCGTACGAAAAGCGCCCGCCTTTCGGCATCGTCATCACTTCGCGCAGCCGCCGCGAGAGCGCGAGGATCAGCGCGAAAGTATGCTCGGCGACCGTCGTCTCGCCGTGCTGCGGCACCGCGGAGACGGCGATCCCGCGCGCCCGGCACGCCGCAAGATCGATGTGCTCGACCGAATGCGACCGCGCCGCGATCAGCTTCAGCCGCGGATGCGCCGACAGAAACGGCTCGTCCACTTTCGTATCGATGAAGACCGAAATCGCCTCCGCGTCATCCCCCACCGAATCGAGATTCCCGACAAACCGCGTCTCGTGAGCGCCGAGCCTCGCGGAGAAAAACTCCTCGGTCGAGGGCTCGGCTTTGACGAAGTAGATATTCACGGATGGATTCTAGTGAACGGCGCGGGCGAGATTAGAGCCGTCATTCTGAGCGAAGTGAAGCGTAGCGGAACGCAGTCGAAGAACCTCTTACTTTTTCCCCCGAGACGCGAGCGGATGGGGGGAGAAGTAAGAGGTCCTTCGACTCCGCTAGCGCTGCGCTCAGGATGACCGGAAGGAAGGGCGCGTGCTAGTTTTCCGAAGTCATCCTGAGCGGAGCTTCGGCTTTGCGAAGCGTAGTCGAAGGGCCTGCCTGAGCAACCGGAACGGTCGCCCCTACCATCATTCAAACTGAGCCACCATCCGCCTCCCGGCTTCGTCATTGACTCGAAAAAGCGCGCCCCTAATTTCGGCGGCTTTCGGCGCAACTCCTCTCTGTCATGTCTCAAAAAATTCTGGTGATCGACGACAGTCTGGCGACATCCAAGCTCACGGAAATGCTCGCGGCGCAGCATTTCGGCGCGGTCGATGTGCTGCTCGCGCAACGCGGCGTCGATGCGTTCGACCGGTTCAATATCGCGCAGCCGGACCTCATTTTACTCAACGACACTCTGCCGGACATGGGCGGCGACGCGGTCTGTCATCGCCTTCTCAACGACCCCGCGACCGCGCGCGTGCCGATCGTGGTGCTGTCGGGCAACGGGAGCGACGAGACGTTTTCGGAGCGGTTCAGCAATGTGGTGAAGGTGCTCGCGAAACCGGTGACGCCCGAGGCTCTGCTCGAGGCGATGACGACGGCGCTCGCGAAATCGAAGGCGCTCGCCAATTCCTCGCGGCGCCAGATTTTTCACGATCCGAGCCGCATCGTGTTCAGCGGACACACCGGATTTTTCTCGCTGCGTTCCGCGCTGCAAATGGCGCACGGCGACAAGCTCACGGGCGTGTTGCGCTTCTTTCTCGCGCGCCATCCGATCGAGATTTTTCTCAGCAAAGGCCGCTTCCTTTTCGCGACGACGCGCAACTTCCAACTCTACTGCCGCGACTCCCCGGCGATCCTTTCGTCCACGAATCTCGGCACGCTGGTCGAGGCGCAGGCGACGCAAACCGCGACCGGCTGCCCGTGCTTTTTGTTCCTCTCGCAACGCGGCGGATTCCCGCACGAGGACGTGATGCAGATCACCCGGGAGCACGGCCAGCGGGCGTTTTCCAATCTGTGGACGGCGGGGCGGGTGAACTTCGAGTTTGAGGAAATGAGCGAGTTTCCCGACTTCGCGAAAAGTTTCCCGCCGAGCAACGAAGACCCGGACAACTGGACGCTGGCGAGTCTGCGGCACGTCAAGTTCGACGGCCTGATGGCGAACCAGCGGCCCGACCCGAACGGTAGTCCGGCCTATTCGCGCAAAGGCTACGAACTGATCCAGCGGCTCAAGCTCAACGACGTGGAAGCGCGTTTCGCGACGGCCGTGAACGGGACGGAGTCGCTGCAAATCATCGCAAAAAGGATCGGCATTCCGCTGAACGATGCGCTGCTGATCGTGTTCCGTTTTCAGGCGCTCGACATCATCGATTACTGGAGTTCGAACGTCCTTTCGTTGCCCGGCGGGCCGATGAACGGCGGCGAGGAAGCGGCCTAATCGCCGAAGTCAAAAGCGGCGCATCCAGGCGTCGGACCCGTATTTTTCGACGGCCAACTCAGCGGCGTCCCGTAGTTCCTCCCCGGTGATTTCACGCTGATCGGCGCCAGCGCTAAACGCCGCGCGAAGCCTGTGGTGAAGCGCCCCCGCAGCCGACGCGAGTTGGATGCTCCCCTGATGCAGCATCGCGTATTTTGTCCGCCGCTGCGCCGCGCCGGCGATTTTTTCACCATCCGCGAGCACGTCGGATCGCGCCGCGTTTTCGAAGCAATGCTCCGAGATTTTAGGCGCCGCCGCGCCCGCGAGTTCGACGCCGCTGCCGCACAGGTCCGCGATGCATTTGTGGATGGCGCGATACGATTCCGCGGCCGTCATTCGAAACATCGCGGACGTGCGCGGGACGATCAGCGTGTAAGTCAGGTCGTCGCCGTGCGGCACGATTCCGCCGCCCGTCCAGCGCCGCACCAATTCGCGCTCAGGCCATGCCCGGGCGACGTCTTCATATTTCAAAAAATAGCCGAACGACACCGCCGGGCGTGCCCAGCGATAGACCCGCAAAATCGGCAAGGCAGCGTGCCGGAGCAGGACTTCATCGATCGCCATGTTCAGCGCCGCGCCGTGCGGCACGGGGTCGAGCACTTCGATAAGGTCCGGGAAAAGCACGGCGCGGACGCTGCACGAGCTTTCCGGCTCCGGCAATAATTGCCATGCGGCGCGCGAGTGATACGGTCCCGACCTTTATGGCTAAAGCTGCACTCGGCAAAGGACTCAGCGCCCTGATCAGCGCCCGGCCCGCCTCTCCGATCATCTCGCCCACTCCGGTCGTCGAGCACGGGGAGCGCATCCAACTCATCGGCCTCGGAAAGATCGTGCCGACGCCGCTCCAGCCGCGGACGGTTTTTCGCGACGAAAATCTTCAGGAGCTCGTCGATTCGATCAAACAGCACGGCGTCATCCAGCCGCTGATCGTGCGGAAACGCGGCGAGCAATTCGAGCTGATCGCCGGGGAAAGGCGGTGGCGCGCGTCGCAGCGTGCGGGTCTGCTGGAAGCGCCGGTCATCGTCCGCGAAGCCTCTGATCAAGAGGTTCTCGAGCTCGCGCTCATCGAAAATTTGCAGCGTGAAGATCTGAATCCGATCGAGGAAGCGCGAGCGTTTGCGCGGCTCGCCAAAGAGTTCGGACTGCGGCAGGAGGACATCGCGCAAAAGGTCGCCAAGAGCCGCGCCTCCATCGCGAACAGCATGCGGCTGCTCGACTTGCACGAGCAGGTGCAGAGCTGGCTCACGCAAGGCCGGGTCTCGGTCGGGCATGCCAAGGTGCTGCTCTCGATCAAGTCCACGGAAGATCAACTCCGCCTCGCGGATGAGATCATCCGGCGCGCGTTGACGGTTCGGGCCGCGGAAAAACTGGTGGCCGATCACTTCACGCAGAATGGCGAAACCAAGCCGACGCGCGGCAGCATGACGGCCGGCAATCACGCGCCTGCGACTCTCGCCCCGGCGCTCCAGCACGTGCAAAATCGGCTCCAGCAGCACCTCGCCACGCACGTCTCCATGCATCACAACGAAAAGCGCGGACGGATCGACATCGAATATTACGGGACCGACGACTTGAACCGCATCCTCGCCGTCCTCGGGCTCACGACTGAGGAAATCTGAGTGAGGTTTCGACTGCGGGATCGCGATTTAGTCGGCGCGGCGGCGCTCCTCGTCCTCGTCGTCGCAGGCTGCAAACCCAGCTCGCCGCCGGTTGCGGCCACGCCAGTGGTGGAGGAAAACGCATCATCGCCGACGTCGGGCAAGACTGCGCAGAAAGTGGTGCAACCGCCGCCGAAACCGCGCGGCACAACCGCTCCGCCCGCGGAGATTTGGAATGAATTTTCGGGTGAGAAAGCATTTGCCGAGGTCAAAAAGCAGATCGATTGCGGGCCGCGACCCGCTGGCTCGGAAAATATCGAAAAGGCGCGGAGCCTGATTGCCACAAGCCTCGCGGCGTACGGCTGGGATTTGGAGCGCCAGACTTTCACCGACCAGACCCCGCGCGGGCCGATCAAATTCGTCAACCTGATCGCCCGCTTTTCCGCCACCACCGCACGGCCTGCGCCGGCAGATACGCAGCGCGCGATCGTCTGCTCGCACTACGACACGAAGCGCTTCAGCACGATTCAGTTCGTCGGTGCCAGCGACGGCGCGTCGAGCACCGGCGCGCTCGTCGAACTGGCGCGCGTCCTCGCGCTCGACCCCGCGCTTGCCTCGAAAATCGAACTCGTTTTCTTCGACGGCGAAGAGGCTTTCGTGCAATTCGACGAAAAGGACGGGCTCTACGGAAGCCGTTTTTACGCCCGCACGCTCCGGGAGACCGCCCGCGCCGAGCAGTTCAAATTCGCGATCCTGTGGGACATGATCGGCGACAAAGACCTCACGATCACCCTTTCGCCCGACTCCCCGCAGCCCCTCACGCAGCAAGTCCTCAGCGCCGCGGATGCGCTCGGCTTTCGCTCCTACTTTGCGTACTACGATCGCCCGATTTACGACGACCATGTGCCGCTGAATCAGGCGAAAATCCCGACGCTCGACCTCATCGATTTCGACTACCTGCCGTGGCACACCGCCGACGACACGCTCGACAAACTGAGCCCCGACAGCCTTCAAAAAATCGGTGCCGTCACCCTGCGCCATCTCCAGCAAACGCTGCGGAAATAACCTCGCGGCGAGGCCTCCGAGGGGGAAAAAAGTGGTTGCCTGACTTCGACGCCTCAGCGATATACACGCTCCCTTTTCCGCGGGGGAAATTCCTGAGTAGCTCAGCGGTAGAGCAATCGACTGTTAATCGATCGGTCGTAGGTTCGATCCCTACCTCAGGAGCCATCTCCGTAAGTCTCTGATGTTCAGAGCTTGAACTCCTGCGGCAGGTCGGTTTGGGGGCCGACTGCCAGCAGAATTGCCAGCAAATCGTTCGCGCGAACAGAATTCGCGCGAACTGGCGCTTCCTCGGCACGTGCTCCCTCACCGGTGCGGAGCGGCCTGTGGTCCACTCGACCTCAACCGATGAAAAGCCGCTATCGTCTCTACTGCCGCCGTGGTGGCGCGTTCAATCTGCACGATTCGACCACGGGAAAACAGGAGAGCCTGCGCACGCAAAACAAACGCGAAGCGAACGAAATTTTGGTCGCGAGGAATGCGGCCGCTCGCCAGCCGATGCTGAACCTGGCCCTCGCCAAGGCGTATCTCACCGCTCACGATCCGAAAATGCTCCGCCGGACTTGGAGCGATATTTTCGCAGAATTTGCGACGCATGGCCGGGATTCGTCGCGGGATAGAAGTTCCCGCGCCGCGGCGAGCCATTGCTTCGATCACATCCGGAACAAGCCGATTGCGGAAACCATCGCCGACGATTTCCTCCTCGTGTTGAAACGGGGCGGGTCGGCCGCGAACAATTATTTGCGCCGCTTCCACAATCTTGCCCTCGACCTCGGCTGGCTGCTCGCGCCCGTCCTGCTGAAGCGGGCGTGGCCTTCGGTGCAGCCGAAGCGGAAAAAACGCGCGATCACCCGCGCCGAGTATGACGCCATCATCGCGGCTGAGAAAAACGTCGAGCGCCGGAAATACTATCAAACTGGGCTTGCTCCGCTTTTGTGGACACAGAGAACGGGGATATTTGTCGTTAGCCCGGATATTTCACACTTCGGTTGTCGGCGGCTGGCGTTGGTAAATTGGCGCATGGATCGGGCCGTTTGGTGAGTGCGCCGCTGTTTTCGGTCATTTTCATGCGGTCCGGGCACACTACCCCTTACCCCCTCGAGCGGACGCGCCGGGGACAGCGCTCGGTTTTCATTCAGGC
>JAYVPW010000175.1:0-15092 GCA_043777315.1 Spartobacteria bacterium
GCCTTCAAAAGCAGTGGCATCATCGGTCGTCCAATCGGCATGAGCCTCCTTTCTCACACCGCACCTGTTATTGCACGAACTAATCGCTCACCACACTAGATGGAAACGGCAGTTGCGCTTTCGATTTGTCTGTTACAAGGTCACGAAGTCGCCTCTTGAACCCCTAACATGCCTTCGCCTCCAAACTCCTCTGAACGTGCAGCTCTCTCTGAAATCCGAGTATGGGGGTTTAAATCCATCGCACAGGAGCAGCGAATGGAACTGCGCCCTTTAACCTTTCTTGCGGGCGCTAATTCGTCGGGGAAATCGAGCATGATGCAGCCGCTGCTGATGCTGAAGCAAACCTTGGAGGTAAGCTACGACCCGGGAGCGCTCCTCTTAAATGGTCCTAACGTTCGATTCACATCGGCAGACCAGATTTTTTTTCATACTCACGCAAAAGGTGAGAAGAAGGTCCAAGAGTTCGGCGTTGGCTTTTCAAGTGGATCTGACGAAAGCCTCGACATTGCATACGAGCGTCGGCCTGGCTTGCCTGTCGAGCTCAAGTCTCAGCAGGTAATAACTGAGGGGAAAACGATCAACCTAACCCCCGGAATGTCCGAGAAAGAGATCGTTGCGGCGATACCGGGATTGGGGGCGACTCGGCATCCAATGCGTTCTATCCGGGCTGGAAAATCCGAAGTGGCTGTAGTGAGGGACCGGTTTTCGCTTCACCCCACTGTCCGCTTTGGGGGCGGAGCCTCAGGATGGACTTATCGAGATCGCGGGCCTGGAGCTATTGAATTGGAGCGATATTTGCGTCGCTTGATTCACCTTCCGGGTCTTCGAGGTAACCCCGCGCGGAATTACCCTGTTACGGCAGTCGGGAAGGTGTTTCCTGGAACCTTTGACGCCTACACCGCGAGTGTGGTTGCCAACTGGCAGACTGAAAAGAATAAGCCGAAACTTCAAGCACTAGGAAAAGATCTTATGGAGCTAGGACTCACATGGAAAGTGATTGCGGTTCCACTTAATGACACACAAGTAGAGTTACGGGTCGGTCGGTTACCTAAGCCGATTCGAGGTGGTGCGCAGGATCTGGTCTCCATCGCCGACGTTGGTTTCGGCGTCTCGCAAACTCTACCAGTGATCGTAGCGTTGCACGCCGCTGAGGAGGGTCAGACCGTTTATCTTGAACAGCCCGAGATTCATCTTCATCCGCGAGCACAAGTCGCCATGGCCAAAGTCTTATCCCGCGCCGTGCGTCGTGGAGTAAGGCTGATCGTGGAGACGCACAGTTCCTTGCTCCTTCTGGGCGTGCAAACGTTGGTGGCGAGTGACGATGGATTGACGCCCACCGATGTAAAGCTGCATTGGTTCCAGCGCAGCGCGGAAGACGGCTCGACTTTTCTCACGAGCGCGGATCTTGACGAGACTGGAGCGTTCGGCGATTGGCCAGAGGATTTCGGCGATGTGACCATGGACGCGGAAAACCGATACCTGACCGCGGCCGAAGCTCGCCTCGATGACGCTCGTCGTTGATGCATCGGTCGCAGTAGGTGCTGGAGGCAGCGGAAAGCTGAAGCCCGCTTGCAAGCCTTGCCGAGATTTCCTCCTAACGATTCTTCACGACGGGCATCGACTCGCCTGGAGCGCGCCCATCGCAGCGGAATGGAAAAATCACGCGGCGAGCTTTGCGCGCGGCTGGCGAGTGCAGATGTTTGCCCGGCGAAAAGTGTCCCTAATCACGCCGCCTGAAATTCCGGGGCTGCGGAAACGCATCGCGGGAGCACTGGCAACAGCCAAGGAGCGCGCGGCAGCCGACAAGGACCATCATCTTCTGCTCACCGCTCTCGAAAGCGATCGCACCATCGCCACGCTGGATGAAGCGGTGCGCACCTTGTTTGCGCGAGCCTGCGGGGCGGTTGTGGAAGTTCGAGCGGTGGTGTGGGTAAATCCAAACCACGCTGAGGAAAGGCCATTGAAGTGGCTGGCAGAGGGAGCGCCCGCCGAGCAATTCCGCACTTTGGCGCGGTTCACTGGGCGTTGAGCGGCACGGCTAAGTCTTTTGTTTCCCCCGGATATTGCGTGAGTCCTGAACGCATCACGGAAACCAGTGGTCGAATCAATTGACTACTGTAGCTCTTGGATCGTCGGCCTCAGAAATCGAACTGGTCCACGTTCTCTTTCGTGAAGATGAAGGGCTTTCCGAGGACGAGGTTGTCGGCTTGAATTTCGATAGGGCCGAGGCGGCCGGCTTGGTAGGTGGTTGCGCCGGGTTTTAGGTCGCCGGTGGCGAGGGAGTGGGCGGCGTGGATGGTGAGGTAGCCGAGGTCGATGGTTTTCCAGAGGATCACGCTTTGGGTGACGCCGTCGTGGAGGTATTTGCGGTTTTCGCTGGGGAGGCCGAGGCCGATGACTTTGACCGCGCCGGTTTTGCCGGCTTGTTTGACGGCTTCGGCGGCGCCGGGGACGGCGGGTGAGCAGATGGCCATGATGAGTTTCATGTTCGGAAATGCGCCGAGGAGCGCGGTCGTTTCGCTTTGGGCTTTGTCCTTGAGGTCGTCGCAGGGTTTGGTCGCGACGAGTTTCATGCGCGGATATTTTTCGGCAAGGCGGGCTTCGATGTGTTTGCGCCATTCGTTCATGTTCGCGGCGGTGAGCGAGGCGGTGATGATGGCGAACTCGCCCTCCTCGCCGGTGAGCCGCGCGGCTTCGTCCATGAGGGTTTGGCCGATGCCTTCGGGCGTGGCTTGGTTCACGAAAAAGTCGCGGGCATCCGGGGCGGCGTCGGAGTCGTAGGTGAGGACTTTGATTCCCTTTTGCCGGGCTTTGCGGAGCGCGGTGGAGATGCCCTCTTTGTTCTCGCAGGCGATGGCGATGACATCGACGCCGAGGGTGATCCAGTTCTCGACGATCTCGTTTTGTTTGGCGGGATCGGGATCGGTCGGGCCGTCGAAAATCAGCTCGTCGCCGAGTTGTTTTGTGGCTTCGTCGGCGCCTTGTTTGCAGGAGATGAAGTAGGCGTTGCCTTTGCTTTTCGGCATCAGCGCGATGGTGAGCTTTTTCTTCGCACCGCCCGCGGAGTCAGTGCTGGAGCCGGTTTGCGGGCTTTTGTTGCAGCCGATGGCGGCGGCGAGGAGCGTTGAGAGGAGGAGGAGGGCGAGGCTTTTCATGGGGAAGTGGCGGGGGTTTTTGCGGACGGCGAAGTGTGGCGGCGCGAGCGGAGTTCCGACAAGAATTTCGCGAGGGCGCTGGCACAGAGTGGGAGGAGGAGGAGCGCGCCGGTGAAGATGCCGGCGACTTCGCGGGGCTGGCGGGCGTGGACGAGGCCGTTGCTCAAAACGGCGATGGCGGCGACGCCGAGCAGGGTGCCGTGGATCGAGCCGGTGCCGCCGAAAATGGAGGTGCCGCCGAGGACGACTGCGGTGATCGCGAAGAGCTCGTAGCCGGTGCCCGCGTCCGCTTTCGCCTGCCCGAGTCGCGCGGTGTAAATGATCGCGGCGAGCGCGGCGACGAGGCCGGCGAGGACGTAGGCGGTCGCGAGTTGGCGGGTGACGGGAAGCCCGGCGTAACGCGCGCCTTCCGGCGAAAAGCCGATCGCGCGGCAGGAGCGGCCAAACGTGCTGCGATGGACGAGCAGCCAAAACGCGACGGCGACGGCGAGCAGGAGGAAGGCTTGGACGGGCACGCCGAGCGAGCGTTCCTGGCCGAGAAAAAGGAAGGACGCCGGGAAATTGGTGAAGGTGTCGGCGCCGTGCGTGAGCGCTTCAGCGAGGCCGCGGAAGAGCGAGTAGGTGCCGAGCGTGACGATGAGTGGCGGGAGCCGGAGCCAGGTGATGAGACCGCCATTCAAGCCGCCGGCGAGCGCGCCGAAGGCGATGGTGCAGAGGCCCGCGGTGAGCGGCGGGAGGCCGCCGTCGCGCCACATTTTCCCGAACAAGACGGCGCACAATCCGAGGAGTGAGCCGACGGAGAGGTCGATGCCGCCGGTCAAAATGATTGGCGTCATCACCACCGCGAGCAGGCCGATTTCGGCCGAGTGCCGGAGGATGTCGAAGGCGTTGTCGAGCGTGCCGAAGCGGGGGCCGACGGAGTTGAAATAGAGAATCTCCGCGACGAGGACGACGAGCAGGATCGTCTCGTGCCGGAGCAGTGCTGCCTTCCAAACCCTGTGTTGATCAGGGTTTGCGGGCATACCGGAAGATTGGGAAGGGAAACTTTTTAACCGCGGCGGGCGCGGCGGGCGCGGCGAGGAAGAACGGTGTGGCACGGGTCGTTGTGCTCCATTCGAACCGCCGCGTTCGCCGCGTTCGCTGCGGTAGAAAATCCGAATTGCGCATTTCGATCATTGGTGTGCGCGGCGGGTGCGGAGGCCGTCGGCGGCGACGGCGAGGAGGATGATCGCGCCTTGGATCGCTTTTTCCCAATACGGCTCGACGTGCAAAAAGGTGAGCGCGGGGTTGACGGTGGCGAGGAGGAGGAAACCGGCGAAAACGCCCCACAGATTTCCGCGGCCGCCGGAAATGGCGACGCCGCCGACGACCGCGGCGGCGATGGCTTTCAGCTCGAGGCCGGTGCCGGATTTCGGATCGACCTGCGGGGATTGGACGATGTTCATCACGGCGGCGAGGCCGGTCAGCGCGCCCATCAGGACGAAGACGGAGAAGGTCGTGGTGCGCGGGCGGAGGCCGGCGAGGCGCGCGGCTTCGGCGTCGGAGCCGATGGCGTAAATGAAGCGTCCGGCGGAGAGGTATTTCATGGCCTGCGCCAGCGCGACGAGGAGCAGGACGGCGGAGGCGATGAGCGCCCATTGCCCGACGGCTTGGCTGCGACCGAGCCATTGAAATTGGTCGGGCAAATTGACGAATTGGCCCTGCCGAATCCAGCGCAGCGACTCGCGTCCGATGACCATCGTCGCGAGCGTCACGACGATCGAGGGGAGGCGCAGTCCGGCGATGAACGCGCCGTTGATTGCGCCTTGGATCGCGCCCGCTCCGAGGGCGCCGACCAGCACGACGGGGAGCGGATATTTAGCGGCTGCGAGGAGTCCGGCGCAGACGCTGCAGACGGCAAATTGCGAGCCGATGGAGATGTCGATTTGGCGGGTGATGATGACGAGCGCCATGCCGCAGGCGACGACGAGCGCGGGGGCTTCGCGGGCCATGCGAGAAAGGAGCGGCTGCCCGGAGAAGAAGGCTGGCGCAAGGATCGCGAGCGATGCGAGGAGCAGCGCGAGGGCGGCGACGATGGACCATTCGCGGAAATAGCGGCGCATCAGGCGGGATATTTTAAACGGGGGCGCTGGCAGGAAGAGGCGAAGGTGAGGCGCCGTCATCGGCAGGCGCGGGCGGCGACGGCGCGCCGCGCTCCAGATGCTGGCCGAGGGCGGCGGACATGACTTCGTGGGCGGTGGCCGGGCGGTCGAATCGGGCGGTGATGGTGCCGCCGCGCATGACGGCGATTCGGTCGCTCATGCCGAGGATTTCGGGGAGGTCGCTGGAGATCATCAGGACGGCGAGGCCGTCGCGTGCGAGGCGGCGGATGAGTTGGTGAATCTCGGCTTTTGCGCCGATGTCCACGCCTTGCGTTGGCTCGTCGAGGATGAGCAATTTCGGCTTGGTCGCGAGCCAGCGGGCGAGCGCGACTTTTTGTTGATTGCCGCCGGAGAGCGATCCGGCGGGCGCGTCGGGCCCGGAGGTTTTGATCGAGAGGTCGCGGATGTAACCGCCCGCGAATGCTGTCTCAGAGGCACTTCGCAGCCAGCCGCCGGGAAAAAAGGTGGGGTGGATGGCGAGCGTGATGTTCGCCGCGATCGGCATTTCGAGGATGACGCCGTGGCGGCGGCGATCCTCGGGAACGTAGGCAATTCCTTGCTTCGCGGCTTCCCGCGGGTTGCGGATTTGCGCGGGGTGGCCGTCGATTTCGATGGTGCCGGAGGTGGCGGGCGTGAGGCCGAAAAGGATGCGGGCGAGTTCGGTGCGGCCGGCTCCGACGAGGCCGGCGAGGCCGAGGATTTCGCCGGCGCGGACTTCGAGGGTGATGGCGCGGATGCCGCTCGAGGCGCAGGCGACCGCGCGGATGGAGAGGGCGGGATTTTGACCGCGAAGGAGCGAAGGAGCGAAGTGCGGAGGGGGATCGGAATTTTCACCACGAAGGCGCGGAGGGACGAAGGGGGATGATGGGCTGGGATGCTGTGGCAGCGGGGCTTCGAGGGGTGCGGGTGGGGATTCTGCGGTGGGGAAAAGGGCGGACATTTCGCGGCCGATCATGAGTTTGATCAGCGATGTTTCATTCATCTCGGAGATGGGATGGGTGCCGACGCTTTCGCCGTCGCGGAGGACGGTGACGCGATCGGCGAGGGCGAAGATTTCCTCGAGCCGATGGGAGATGTAGATGACGCCGACGCCCTGCGCACGGAGGTCGCGGAGGACGGCGAGGAGGAGCTCGACTTCGGTCGCGGTGAGCGAGGCGGTGGGCTCGTCGAGGATGAGAATCTTCGCGCCGGCTCCGAGGGCTTTGGCGATTTCAACGAGTTGCTGCTCGGGCATCGAGAGGCGGCGGACTTCGGTGTCGGGGTCGATGTTCGCGCCGACGCGGCGGAGAAGTTCGCGCGCGCGGGCTCGGCGGGCGGCCCATCGAACCGGTCGGAACACGCGCGGCTGTTCGAGTCCGAGGGCGATATTTTCGGCGACGGAAAGGTCGGGGAAGAGCGCCGGTTGCTGATAGATACAGGCGATGCCGAGTTCGTGGGAGGCGCGCGGGCTGAGGTGGGTGACGGGTTTTCCTTCGATCTCGATCGTCCCGCCGTCGGGCTGATGCGCGCCGGTGATGGCTTTGATCAGCGTCGATTTTCCCGCGCCATTTTCGCCGAGGAGCGCGTGGACTTCGCCGGCTCGGACGTTGAATGAAACGCCGCGCAGCGCACGGACTGCGCCGAAGGATTTCGTGAGGTTCGTGAGCTGGAGGAGCGGCGTCTCCATCGCGGGCTACGATTGGCTGGGGGTTTGGACGGTGCGGAGTTGGACGTCGCCGACCTGGAGGCCGAGGGCTTCTTCGGCGACGCGGAGGAAGCCGTCGGTGGCGTCGGTGGCGGCGACCTGGAGGCGTCCGAGTTGGGCTTTCGGGGCCGCGAGCTTTTCCGTTTTGAGGAGGTCGCGGACGGCGAGGGCGCAGTTGGCGGCGGAATCGACGAGGGTGATTTCGGAGCCGACGAATTTTTTGATGGCGTCGCGGAGGAGCGGGTAATGCGTGCAGCCGAGGACGAGGGTGTCGATGTTTTTGGCGGCGATCTTTTCCAAATATCGGGCGATGATCTGGTCGGAAATCGGGTCGTCGAGCCAGCCTTCTTCGATGAGCGGAACAAGCAGGGGACAGGCTTGGCTGATGACTTCCAGATCGGGATCGAGGGCGTGGATGGCGCGTTCGTAGGCGCGGCTGTAGATCGTGGCGCGGGTGCCGATGACGCCGATGCGACCGTTCCGCGTGGCTTTGACGGCGGCTCGCGCGCCGGGGACGATGACGCCGATCACGGGGACGCGCAGGGTTTCCTGGAGGCGCGGGACGGCGAGGGCGGAGGCGGTGTTGCAGGCGACGACGATGACTTTGGCCTGCTCGGCGAGAAGCAGGCCGCTGATTTCCATGCTGTAGCGCTCGATGGTCGTCGCGCTTTTGCCGCCATACGGGACCCGGGCGGTGTCGCCGATGTAGAAGATGTCTTCGGCGGGGAGGAGTTGGCGAAGCGCGGCGGCGACGGTGAGGCCGCCGATGCCGGAGTCGAACACGCCGATGGGGCGGGTGCGGGCCGAGGGTCGCGGAGCGCGGAGTGGAATGAGGGCGATTCCGCGGGTCACGGCTGGAGAAATGGGGCGGCGTGGGTTCGGGGAAAGCAGGGGAGAACGTCGAACGTCGAACGTCGAACGTCGAACGTCGAAGGATCGGAGACGGAGCGAGCGAATGCGGCGGCCGGCGTGTTTTCCGAGTTCGACGTTCGGCGTTCGGCGTTCGACGTTCGACGTTCTCCGCCTCGCCTGCCCGGGTGTGTCCGTGTCTGTCCGTGGCTCATGCTAAACCTCGCGCCGTCGGGGGATGGGACGCCGAAATTAGTTCGCGCTGCGCGTGATGACGGTCGGCTCGCCCGCGGGTTCCGTGCTGATCGGGGCTTCGCGGAGTTCGACGTGGGCGGCGGAGACGACGCTGATTTCCGGGGTCACGGCGCGGCGATAGTTTTGGACGGCTTGCACGATCGAGGAGGCCATTTGCTGGCGGTACTCGGGGGTCGCGATGAGTTTGGCGTCGAAGGAATTGCTGAGGAAGCCGCCTTCGATGAGGACGCCGGGAATCTGGATGTCTCGGATGACGACGAAGCGGGCGCGCTTGATGCCGCGATCCCACATGCGCGATTTCACGACGAGGGCGGCGTGGGTCGCGGTGGCAAGGGCCATGTTTTCGGCGTCGCGCACATTTCCCCGGCACGGGTCGAGGTCGGAAATGCGGGGGCCGTCGGCCATCATCGAGGGGACGCCGCGGGGAGCGAGCGTGTAGGTTTCGAGGCCGGTGCCCGCGCCGCCAGAGTTGAAGTGGATTGCGATGAAAAGGGCGTTTTCGTAGCGGTTCGCGATGCGGCAGCGTTCTTCGAGGGGGATGAAAGTGTCATCGCTCCGAGTCATCACAACTTTGAATCCGGCTTGCGTGAGGAGCAGCCGGGTGCGCTGCGCGGTGTCGAGGGTGAATTGTTTTTCCCAGCCGAACGGGCTGTAGGCACCGTTGTCGTGGCCGCCGTGGCCTGCGTCGAGGACGATGGTATCGATGAGTTCGGGGTTTTTGATGCGGTTCGGGCGGAGGACGGGATCGATCACTTTCGTGAGATCCATGCGCGAGATGCAGAGCTCGCCGTCGTGCTCGGTGATCGGGTAGCTGAGGTTGAACTTCAGGTTGTTGATGAAGAACTCGACCGAGCCCGCCTGCCCGCGGACGCTGCGCGCGCCGGTGCGGAGGGAGAAGGTATTGCTGACGCGCTGGACGCCGGCGAAGCCGTAGAATTGCGCCACGTTCCCGAGCGTGACGTGGTCGCGCCCGGCGATTTTGATGAGGTTCCAGTCGGCGGCGGAGGTGATCCCGGCGGAGATCGCGAGGGTCAAAATGAGGAGCAGGAGCCGGCGCATGGCGGCGCGAACCGTATCGCCGGGGATCGGCTTGGCAAGCCGTTTCGCGGGCGATGAGGGCCGGTGGGAGCAGACGCTGAAATCGTCCGCGAAATCACGCGAACATACGCGAAAAGCGGGGGTCAATTTTATCCCCTTTCGCGCCTTTTCGCGTTTTTTCGCGGACCATCCATCCGTCTCCAACCCGCGGCGCAGCCGCTACAAATCGACGTTTTCGAGCCGCCGTTTTACTTCGCTCTCCTGCACCACGCTGCGCTGCGGATGGTCGAGGATGTGGGCGAAATAAACCTGCCCGAGCCAGCGCGCGCGCCGGAAGATGCGGCTCTGCTCGAAGAACGGGTGCCGCTCGATGAGCCGCCGCGGATGGTCGCGGTTGAACTCCGCGAGGGCCAGCCGCTCGCCGCAGGCGCTGTTGTGCCGCTCGCACCAGACGTCGTCGAGATAGACCATCGTGAGCGGCAGATACTGCTCGGGACGGCCGGCGAAAATGCGCAGCGCATCGACGGCGGAGTAGTAATAATCCACGTCCACGACGACGTAGCCGAGCGGCTCGGTCGCGGGGAGAGCACGCAGAAATTCATCGACGGTGTCGCTGATTTCCCCGAGCCGGAGCTGCGCGTTCGGCGGCAGCTTGCGTCGGAGCGGCTCGGGGTCCATCGCGAAATCGCCGCGCGCGTACATGTCCGGGTGATCGCGGTAGTCGCGCGCTGGCGGCATCCCTTTTCCGGTGTCGAAACCGTAGAGCTTGAACTCGACACCCGTGAGCTCCGTGACGCGCGCGGCGATCTCCGCCATGTTCATCAGCCCCGCTCCCGTCGCGACGCCGAACTCGACGAGCGACACCGTTTTCAGCCCCATCCCTTTCGCGGCATCCGCCGCTTTCAAAATGCAAAAGGCATTGTGCTGCCGCACGATCAAGTCCCACCGGGCGCGCGTGCGAAACGAGCCGAACGCCAGCACACCGAGCGAAAGCAAATTGAGATGCAGCGGCTCGGTCAGGCGCTCGAGGAAGATGCGCTCCCAGATGTAGCCCTGCGTCAGTTTCTTGAAAAAATTCATCCGCCGCATCGGCTACGCACGCGAGGCGGTGGCGGCGACACAAAACGGCGAAAACTTTCGCAAAACTCCCCTTGCGGAAGATCAGGGTTTGTATGGATAGTTCATGCCCGCCGCACGTTCGGCACCCCTCCCTTTTCCAGCCCCCCCCCGCTGTGCATGAATAACAACGGAATTCTCCGTAAGCACTGGTTCCATGTCGCGCTGCATTTCGGCGCCGACATGGCGCTGTTCGCACTCGCGTTTGTCCTCGCGCTGATGCTGCGCTTTGGCGCGGAAGCCGACGAATCGATCTGGATTCACGGACCCTTCCTCCTCTGCGGTGCGCTGGTGGGTGGCGCGGTGACTTACATCGTCGGCCTCTATTCCACGCACAGCGCAAGCCGCGGGATTTTCGAGCGCGCCGTGCTCCTCGCGGGGTGCGTCATCTTCGCCGTCCTCGTGGTGATCGGGATGACCTATGGCGTCTTCGCCCGTCCGCTCGGTCGCGGCGTGGTGATGCTCGGCGGGGCCGTCGCCTACGTCGGCATCGTGGTGCATCACATCTTTTTGCTCCACGCCCTGCGCAACTCGCGGGAGCGCGTCGCCTACATCGTGACGAGTCCCTTCGACGAGGCGGAGACCCGGCTCTTCTCGGAAATGGGGGGGCACAATCTGCAACTCGTCGGGCTCGTCACCGGCTGCGGGTATCAGCCGACCGGGACGCAGCGGGTGCTCGGCAGCGTCGCCGATCTCGATGAAATGGTGCGCCGGGAGAAAATCGATCGCGTTCTCTGCACCAACAAGAATCTCGGGAACGCCACGCTCACCCGCTACTTCTGCCAGCTCCGCTACTCCGGCGTCTCGGTCATGCCGCTGATCATTTTGTGCGAAGAAATCGAGCAATACGTGCCGCTCGAACTCGTCAGCCACGAGTGGCTGCTCAACGCCAGCGGCGAGCCCCATCTCTTTTACATCAAGAAAATCAAGCGCCTCCTGGACATCATCATCTCGGCGATGGGCTTGATCACCGGCGCCCCGCTCGTCGCCCTCGGAGCCCTGGCGATCAAGCTCACATCCCCCGGTCCGGTGCTCTATCGGCAGACCCGCAGCGGCCGTTTTGGCCGCACCTTCAGCATGACGAAGCTGCGCACCATGCACGTCGATTCGGAGAAAGCCGGCGCGGTCTGGGCCGGCAAATCCGATCCGCGGATCACTTGGGTCGGCGGATTTTTGCGGCGCTATCGGATCGATGAAATTCCGCAACTTTGGCAGGTGCTCTGCGGGCACATGTCCTTTGTCGGGCCCCGCCCCGAGCGGCCCGAAATCATCACGCAGCTTGCGCGGGAGATCCCTTATTACGAGGAACGCCAGATGGTCCAGCCCGGCATCACCGGCTGGGCGCAGGTCAGCTACCCCTACGGCGCCTCCGTCCTCGATGCGCGCCGCAAGCTCGAGTACGACCTATATTACATGAAGCACATGAGCGTTTTTCTGGACGTTTTCATCCTTCTGGATACCGTGCGCACGATCCTCGCCGGAGGAGCGCGCGTCGCATCGAAACGAACCACCTCCCAATCCGAAACTATCCTCGAATGGGAGCGTCTGAAAGCGACCGAAGCACCTGTGGCCACCCCGGCCAACCCGCTCAAACTCGAGATCGCATAGGCAAGGTCTCCGTTGCTGCCCCGCCGGCGGGTGTGCCGCGCAAAAAGATCGCTTACATCAAACGCGGTCTCTTCTCGTATTCGAACGCCCGCACCGGCGAGCAACTGCGCAAGCATTTCCCGGAATACGACATCGAGGAAATCGACCTCGTCGCCGACATCCTGCGCAACCACGAGTTCATCGTCCTCAAGAACTTTCTCTGCATCATTTGGCGCTACTGGCGCGACCTCGCCGCCCGCCGCCAGACCATCGCCCTCGCCTTCTACCGGACCCCGTACATCTTCCGGAAAATCCGCGAACTCATCCGCGAAAAACTCGCCCCGCGGGCACACGAGTTTGCCTTCTCCTTCCAGACCCAATCGCTCTACGACGCCAGCATCCCGGGGCTGCCGCACTTCGTTTACACCGACCACACGCATCTGGTGAATCTCTCCTATCCCGGCTTTCCGCGATCCGAGCTTTTCGCCCGCGAATGGATCGACCTCGAACAAGAAATATACCGCCACGCCGAGCACGTTTTTGTGATGAGCCATCACGTCCGCGATTCGCTCGTCGATCAGTATGCCTCGGACCCCGGCCATTCCACCTGCGTCTTTGCCGGCAGCAATGTCGATCCGACACCAGTTGCGCTGCGCAACGACGACTACCGGAATCGGACCATCCTGTTCGTCGGCGTCGATTGGGAACGCAAAGGCGGGCCCACCCTGCTCGCCGCTTTCGATCTCGTGCTGCGCGAAATCCCCGACGCCCGGCTCGTCATCATCGGCTGCCAGCCGTCCGTCTCGCATCCCCAAATTGAAGTCCTCGGACGCGTCCCGCGCGAGGAGGTCAAAGCGCGATTCTCCACGGCTTCGCTCTTCTGCCTGCCCACCCGCGTCGAGCCCTTCGGCATCGTCGTCGTCGAAGCGTATTACCACAAACTCCCCGTCGTTGCCTCCCGCATCGGCGCGATGCCCGACCTCATTCGCGACGGCGAGACCGGTCGCCTCGTCCCTCCCGACGAACCGCAGACCCTGGCCCGCGTCCTCATCGAACTGCTCGGCGACCCCGAGAAACTTCGGCGTTTCGGCGAACGCGGGCACGAGCTCGTCCGCGAGCATTACTCCTGGGATGCCGTCGGCGAGAAGCTGCGCGCCGGCATCGTCGCCGCCCTCGCCCGCCATTCGGAATAACCTCTCAAGACGGCGGTGAGGCCAAGCGACCTGCACCTCGCCTTCGCCTTCTCCTCTTCTACTTGGCGATACGAGTGCCGCTGATTAAGACTTTTCCCTGGAAAACGGGCGGAGGTTGTCGAATTCATTCCGACCGAAAAGGATCTCGATCTCAAGTTGTGCGAAGCCCCTCCATGGGAGCTTCGGGAAAGCGCAAAACGTCAAAGGGCATTGGGAATTCAAGACGAATACCGCGCAACAAGTGCGCAGAAAACAGCAACGATGCTCTGTCAAGATGTCGCCTGACCCCCATCTTTCCGACCGCGCCATCTGCGACGGACGCAAAAAGGGCAGGGCTCGCGAGAGCCCTACCCTTTCACTGCTGCAACCCGCCGAGGGAGCCCGCCACACCCGCTCGCTCCCGAGCCGGAGCTCGTGAGCGAGGGATGTGCATGGCCCGCGTGGGCGGGGTTGGCGGGCGCTAGTGTAGTGCGCCGTAATTAGTAGAGAGTAAACGCGACAGATGGTCAGCGAGTATGGATGATGAGGGAATGCGAACCGCACCGAGAGTCGAATTGAGCGTGGAAGACAAAGGCTGGCTGGAGAAGGTGAGCCGCAGTCGAATTGAAGCGGTGCGACTCTCCGAGCGCGCGCTCATTGTCCTGTTGGCGGCGGACGGAAAGACCAATCGGGAAATTGGGAGGAGCTTGGGCATCACTGAGGAGAAAGCCGCCCGGTGGCGCGGTCGCTTTATTGATCAGGGCAGAGCCGGCCTTGAGCAGGATGCCCCAGGCCGGGGGCGCAAGCCGAGTTACCCGCCGGAGGTCGTGGCGATGGTGGTGCGCCGGACGACCCGCCAGAAGCCCAAGGCGGCGACACACTGGAGCCGCCGGGTGATGGCACGCGCGACCGATCTGAGTCCTTCGACCATCGGCCGCATCTGGCGACAGCACGGACTCAAGCCGCACCTGAGCCGCACCTTCAAGGTCTCCAACGATCCGCACTTTGCCGAGAAGCTCGAAGACATTGTCGGGCTCTATCTAAATGCGCCGGAGCATGCCTTGGTCTTCTGCTGCGATGAAAAGAGTCAGGTGCAGGCTCTGGACCGGACGCAACCGGGGCTGCCGATGAAGAAAGGCCGGGCGAGCACTTTCACCCACGACTACGTGCGCCACGGCACCACCACCGAGGCGGCGGAGGGGAATAGGGAGGCCGGTGGGTGGGCGAGCCCGCTCTTTGCCGCGCTCAATGTCGCCGACGGCACGGTGATCGGGCAGTGCCAGCAGCGCCACCGCCACATCGAATGGCTCGAGTTCCTGCGGCTGCTCGATGCCAGGACCGCGGCCGATCGCGACCTGCATCTCATCCTCGATAACTACGCCACCCACAAACATCCCAAGGTCAAAGCGTGGCTGGAGAAGCATCCCCGCTTTCATCTGCACTTCACCCCGACGAGCGCCTCGTGGCTCAACATGGTCGAGCGTTTCTTTCGCGACCTGACCACCCAGCGCCTGCGGCGCGGAGTCTTTCGCAGCCTGCCTGAGTTGATCGAAGCCATCACCGCCTATCTCGGATGCTATAACGCCTGTCCGACGCCCTTTGTCTGGACGGCCACTGCCTCCGGACATCCTCGCCAAGGTGAAGCGCGCCCGCCGCAAACTCCATACTCCGCGTTAAATGCAGCGCACTACACTAGGGGGAACAGGGCCAGCCCTCCCTCCCCAACCCAGCATGTAACCCCTTAAGAAAGCAAACTCACCTCACACGCCCCTTGACACTTCTCATAGGGGTTAGGCGTCATTGTGAGGCGGTGGAACGGAAGTTTTTCCTCGCTCTAAAGCCGACAAATACCGCGCCAAATGCGAGGAGTGCGATGCTCGAGGGCTCGGGAGCGTCCTGAACTGCCAGATGGTCAAAGAACAACACATCATTTGCTCCGGCCGGGCTATTGATGTTCTCGAATCCTATCGATGTGATTGTCTCTCCGGCTGCGGCGTCGTGGCGGCGCAAATGATTTTCTGTAAATTGAGTGTGGGTCAGACGGAGGGCGGGATGGAAGGGTTCATGTCGAGGTAGATTTTGGAGGCCAGCCAAT
>JAYVPW010000176.1:0-15057 GCA_043777315.1 Spartobacteria bacterium
TTCCGCAACGACGGCACGATCACCTTTTCCGGCAGCGGGTTCATTCACTTCATCTAAATATGCTCAATCTACTCAAACGCGCCGCCAACACGGTGCCCACCCCGGACGCCAATCACGTCTCGGTCTTCATCGACGCCGCTGGCACGCCCAGCGTCAAGAACAGCGCAGGCACCGTGACCAATCTGCACGGAGCCGCCGGGGCCGACGCCGATGTTACGCACACGATGGGCGTCGTCACGCACGGAGCGAGCGCCTCGGTCGTTCGGCCCAGCGGCTTCGCGGTAGTCACATGGATCGGATCAGTGGAGCCGACGAACGCCGTCAACCATGACATCTGGGAGGACACGAGCGTATGACGCGCAAGATCAAGAGCGGTGGAGCTTTTGTGACGCTCGGCGGCGGCGCAACCAACACCGGCGACGCCACCGCTGCCGACGTAGCCTCCGGCAAGACCTTCTCCAGCACCGCGTTGCTGAATGTCGCGGGCACGAACACCAAAAACGCCACCGTGCCGAGCAATGCGCTGATTCTGCCGCCGCAGGCGTATGTGGATTACGGTCTTGCCGTCATTGCACTTTTTCAGAGTCTAGCCAGTGCGGGAGCAATCGTCACCACTGCTCAAATAAACACCCTACTGGTTGCGGCGGCTACGGCGGGAGTCAATTCAATCATCGACCTCTCCGGCCCCGACATGGGCGTGCCGACTCCGGCGCAGGTGGAGATTGCAGGCTATGCGACGTTTGATTGCGGTAATGTAAACGGCGGAACGGTCTTCACTATCCGCACCGCCAATGCCGATGCCGCTCCCGTGCATGCGTATTTTGACAGTGGTATTCCTTTTGCCGACAGCACGTCCGTCAACAGTGCTTTCAGCGTAACGATCGGCTTGGCGGACAGCCCGACGCCGCAACAAATCGTCACAGAGTTGCTGACTGGAACCATCACCGGAAATTCATTCATTAACCTGATTTATTTAGGCGCCGGCCAGGACAATGGCGACGGCACATTCACTTACTATTGTCCGCCCGGCTTCCGCGCGTTGCCCTTAACGATTTCCGATGCGACGGCATCCGATCCCGGCAGTGGTTTTGTCAAAAACGCCAGCATCACCGCCACGAACTCCAACGGCGCGACGATCACGGTAGAAGAGTGGGGGGATCGCGTAGGCCCGAACAACGGCGGTTCATCCGCCAAAGAATCAGTAACTTATTACCCGTAGCCATCAACTCGACAACCTTATGCCACTACTCAAAACCACCACCGTCCCGCAGCCTCCGCGCTACGCCTCACCCGCTGCCCCGTTCCATTTCTGCCGCCATAACGGCAAGGCGGTCTTGGAACTCGGTGAGAAGACCACGGGCATCCTCGAAACCGGCAACCTGCTGATCTGCGCCGACACGCGCTCGGCACTCGACGACGAGATCACCCGGCTCAACCTCACCCCGCTTCCGCTGACCAAGGGCGAGCAAGCCGCCGCGTTGTTCGGGTCGCTGCCCGCCGAGGTGCAAACCGCTTTCGGCCCAGCGTTCCAAGCCATTTCCGCGCTGCCGGAAAGCACCCCGGCGGAACGCAAGGCGAAGCACGACTCCATCGCCGCTGTGACCGTGCCGCCCGCGCTCGCCGACGCCAAGGCCGCGCTGCTCGCAATCTTCGCGTGACGCCATGCCCGCCGATTGCAACGGCTGCGGCAGCAAAGGTGGCTGGATTCCCGTCCCGCAGTTCATTTTTACGGCGTCCTGCGACAGGCACGACCTCGCCTACGCGCTCGGAGGGAGCGAGGCGAGACGCAAGGAGTGCGACAAAGGTTTTTACGCCGCGATGAAAAAGGACGCGAGCCTCCAGCCGTATCCATTGCGTGCGTGGTATCGAGTCTGGGCCTTCACGTATTACCGGGCCGTTCGCTGGTTCGGAGGCCGCTATTTCAACCAAGTGCCAGTATGAGCGCTTCTGCCGATCTCCAACTGCGCGTGTGCGACCTGCTCCGGCGGGCCGGGGCGTTGCGCGTGGTCGTGCCGATCGTCGATCGGCGGACGAAGGAGCTCGCGAAAGAGATCGAGGCGAACGCCGCGAACAAGGGGCTTTGCCTCTGGGTCATGCCGCCGCTGCCGACGCGGGCGATGCAGGGCGTGCCGTTTGTCTTTTTCGAGGGCGCGGAGATCCGGGTGCGGATCGTCGAGCAGCCCGCCGTGAGCGCGCGGTTCGGCGCCGACGGCTACGATCTGCTCGATGACGTGGCCACCGCGCTGCAGTGGCAGCCGCATCGCGGGATCGAGGAGGCCGTTGCGGCACGGATGCTGGCCGATTCGATCGATCACGCCGCCGCGCTCGCGCTCGTGCGGGCCGAGCCGGAGTTCGCCGAGCTCTTCGCGCTCGCCGCGATCCTGGCGCATCCGCTCGAGCTCGCCAGCCGCCCGGCCGAGGAGGTCGCGGACCCGAAGACGCGGATCATCGATGTGATTTTTAACGCAGTTTACCAGCTCAACCCAACCTCCGCCGAATCATGAACCGTTACGGACAACCCATCACCTGGAGCGCGATCACCGCGCCTCATCTCTTCACCGGCGAATGCACCGCCTACGGCTACCGCGACGCGGTCACGCGCCAGCTCATCGACGACGAGGCCGGCGACCAGATGGCCGTCGTGCTGCATTCGCGGAAAGCGGAGCTGAATTTCGACGCGAAAGTCACGAGCTCCTCGACCGATTTCCTCGATCTCTCCGCGGGCGCGGCGCTGACGGTGAGCGGGATCTCGGCGGGCGTGGTCCTCGCCACGCGGGCCGTCGAGCGCTGGTCACTCGGGCAACCGAAGACCGCCAGCATTCAGGCCACGCATTTTCCAGACATGACGCAGGCCAGCCCGGCGACGGCGGGCGTGGCGCTGACCGCGTTCACCCCGACGCCGACGCTGACGATCGTCTATCCCGGCTCGAAGATCATTTACGGCACCGTGGGCCTGACGCACCTCTCCGGCATCGTCCACGCGCTGACCATCGAGCAGCAGCTCTCGATCACCGAAGACGAGCCGACGCCCGCCGGGCTGATCACCGGGGCGGCGAGCCACGGCTACATGCGGACGATCCAGCTCGATCTACTCGCCCGCACCGACCTCGCGGCCAAGCCCGCGGTGCGCAGCGTCCTGGCGATCACCGGCGCGCCGTCGCACGCGGGTGGGTATCGGATCGAGAGCGTCGAGGAGAAATTCGCCGAAAAGCGCGGCAAGATGTATGCGGTCTCCGCGATCTGGATCCCGCCGTTCGCCTAATAAGAGGAGGGGATTTTTTTGAAGCAGGAAGCCATGAAACCAGGAACCGGAATGACCGCGGCTCTCTCTTCCTGGCTTCCTGGCTTCCTGCTCCACCCGCCGCCATGACCGAGGCCGAAGAAGCAGACTTGCAGGCGCTCGGCAGCGACCTGGCAGCGGCAGCGCAGAGCCCGTGGGAACCGGCTTGCGTGGCGCGGGCCTTTGGCTCGCCGCGGCCCTGCACCGTGGTCTTTTCCATGCAGACGTGGATCGATCTTTCGCGGGAAAATTCGCCACTCCTCCTCGGCGCCCTGCCCGAGACGCTCGATGAGCTGGAGGCGGCGATGGATTGCTTCGGGCTGGCGGCCGACACGCTGACGCCGGAGGAAATGGCCGATGTCGCCCGCGTCCTTTTGCGGACGGTCAATGAAGCCTTCGCCATGTCGCTCCCGATGCAGCCGCCGAAAGTCGGCGAGCCGCTGGCGGACGAGGGCTTCGGCGGCTGGCTCCCGATCTTCGCGGGGCTGATCCGGCAGTGCGGCTTCGATCGGCTCGGCGCGCTGGCCTGCCCGGTCGGACAGGCTTTTTCGATCTTCGCCGCGAGCCGGCACAACGAAGGCTGGCGCACCGCCGGCACACCCTACGCCCTGCGGGACGTGGCCACTCTGGAGGGCGCATAGCCGATGGCCGAAGAAGTCGTCATCAAAGTCCGGCAGCAGGGCGAAGGGAACGCGCTCAGCGAAGCCGCGGCGAAAATGGAGCAGCTCAAGGCGAAGATCGCCGAGCTGAACCGGCTCGAAAAGAACTACACCGAGAAAGGGCTCCCGCAGGCGGCGGCCTCGACCCGGACCGAGCGCATCCCCTTTGCCCGCGAGCTCCGCGACCTTCAGCGCGAGCAACGCACCGCGGAGAAAGAAGAGGCAACGCACGAGAAGAAAATTCACGGCGAAAAACGCGCCTCCGCCAGCGAGCAGGCGGCGCACGAGAAAGCGATCACCACCGAGCACCGCGAACAGGCGTCGGTCGTGAAGGCGCGTGACTCGAAATTGCGGCGACTTGGCAGCGCGGTGGCGAATCAGGCCGAAGGCGCGCTCGGAGTCAGCGGCGGCGGAGGGATCACCAGCGCGCTCGGCGCGATCGGCGGGCCCATCGGGCTGGCGATCGGCGTGGCCTTGGCGGGCGCGGCCAAACTTTTCAGCGCCTCCATCGAAGATTCGCAGGGTCGCGCGCGGGCCAGCGCGCATGTCGGCAGCGAACGATCGGCTGACGTGCGGAGCGGACAACTGCAGGCCGGATGGCGTGGGACTTCCGGCGGCGTTCGCTCCTCGCAGGATCAGACGATCGAGCAGCTCGCGGGGCTGAAAGATGAAGAGAAAGAGCTGCAGCTAAAATCAGAGCAGTTCAGCGCCTTCGACCCGCGCGGCTGGTCCAACAGCATCCTTGGCACGAACTTTCAAACATGGGGTGGCCAGAGCGATCTGGCGCACAACAAAGAAGAGCAGCAGCGGCTCACGCAAAAGCAGGCGGAAGAGGAAAAGCTCGGCAACGCGAAATTCAACACCGAAGAAGGCGGGCTCGGTTTGCAGGCGCAGCGCGCCAGGACAGAAGGCCGATATAAGGAGGCGATCGCGCTCGGAATGGAGTCTTCCGCACTCAAGGCATACCGCGAGGTGAAGGCCGCGCACGGTTCGGATTCACAGGCCGAAGAGGCTGCGCAGCTCAGCGTCAAGCAGCAGAAACTCGACTACCAGCGCAGCCTGGGTCACCTCGTTGGCGCTCGCGACGGGCGAGCGAACATCGCGGCGGTCGCTTCGCTCGGCGCGAGCTTTCCCGACGGCGGAGTCGAAGCCGCGGTTCACAAACTCATCGGCGTCGTCAACACCAACAGCGCGGACGCAAAAAACGCGATGACGCGGGCGAATTTCACACAGCCATGATCTACGGGACGCCAGCGCTGACGATCGATGACGACCAGACCGATCGGATCGGGATCCGGACGCTGATCTTGTCGCGGATGTGGCAGCCGTCGCATTGGCCGATGGGCGACGCGGAGCTGCAGCAGGAAAAGCCGGCGACGCCGGAGCTCGGTGGCGGGATGCTGCTGATCGGCGACCAGACCCGGCGGCAGGGTGGCGCGCTGCGGACCTCGTGGACCTTTGAGGGGATCCACGGCGACGGGAAGAGCGTCACGTTCAAGGATCGCGAGCATTCCAACGATTTCGCGTTTTCGCCCGGCTTCGAGGCGACGGACATCCGCAAGCATCCGCTCATCCAGAAGCTCCTGGACAACTACGGCGGCGTGGTCGATCCAGCGTCGCAGGAGATCATCTGGCCGCTGACGATTTCAAGCGGCGGCAGTGGCGGCGGCGGCTTGACGACCAATACCGACGATTCGCAGGGAGGAGGGACGGTCACGTCGCTCGGCCTCGGGGCGTGGCAGAGCAAGGGCAGCGAGAAGCGCAATCCGATGTTTGGCCGGAACGAGTTCTTTCAAATCACCGGGACCTACACTTTCCGCTACGCGGCGTTCAATCCACCTACGGACAGCGGCGTGAACCGGATCCACCGCGGCGGGCTGCCGGGGCAGCCCCCGAAAGTGGCGAAGTGCGACTGGCTGAAGGCTCCGTCGCCATTTCGCCGCCGTGGCGTGGTCTGCGACATCACGGAGATCTACTGGCTCTCCGGGCCCGGCGGCTGGCCGGTGCCCATCCATCAGCTCGCATGATCCAGTATCCGGCCAAGCCCACCGCCGCCGCCCCGGCCGCCGCGCCTGTGCTGCCCCAGATCATGCCCGGCACAGGGGTAATGCTGGCGGCGAATGCGCTCGGCATCGGCCTCAGCGTGCGCGCGCGCTCGGGCTCGCGGAATCATCCCTTTTATCCGTTGCTCGGGGTTCGCACGCTGAAGCTCTCGCGCGGGCTGGTGGATGGGCTCTACGAGCCGAAGATCGGAAAAGTGCCGATGAGCGGCGATGCGGACCACGCGGCGCCGGCGTTGCGCCTGGATCCGAAAGAAGCCAACGAGCATGGCGAATCGTGGGCCTGCCTCGAAGTCGAGCCCAACGCGGCGGGCGAGCTGACCAAGGATTCGCGGATCGAGATCGTCCACACCAACGCGCCGGTGTCGCGCAAGAAGGCGGTCGGCCGCTGCCCGCTCGTGCAGATCCTCTGGCGCGATGGCCGGCCCACCCGCGCCTTTGCGATCGTGATGTTCAATCTGCGCTACGTGCGCGTCCTCCCGCCGCCGACGGGCGGAGTGGTGAGCCATTTATTTCTGTGAAAGTAGAGCGCCTCAACGCTGGAGCCGGGCTCACCATGGCCGCGCAAGCATGGGGCGCAGCTTTCTCATCGCGCCGGGATAATGCCTGGCGGCATCCGTGGCAGGTGACGCCAGGCTGGTCGCCGGAGCAGCGGAGCTGGCTGGCGCAGATCGAGCCGGGCTTCGTCAATGCGCATACGCCGATCTACCGGAAGAAATTGGTGGGAAAAGGGCCGGGCCGCGATTTCGGGACGAACCCGCTGACCGGGGAGAAATACTTTTCCGCCGACGTCTTTTCCCATTCCGAGCCGGTGCCCACCGCTCACTCGATCGATTTGCCGCTCTACCTTTTGCCGCAGATCCCGCTGAGTTTTTACAACATCGGGTTCGACGGACAACCGCAGCTCCCGGTGCCCTCCTTCTTTCTCGACCGCAATGTTGCTCCGGCACCCCCGCAGCCGGACGCCCTCGCGCTGCTCCAGGACGGCGGCGCGTCACTCGATCTCAATCCGCCGCCGCCGCCCGGCCTCCGGCTACTGCGGGCGTGCAGCCTGATTCTGCATCAGCCGCGCGCGGCCCTGACATCCGAAATCACGCTCCAGCCGGGACTGGTCACGGGCATCTCCAATGTGACGCAGACCTTGGGCGTGCGCTTCCCGCCGTCGAGCGACGTGCTCCGGGTGACCACGGGATATTTCAATCCGGTCTATTCGCCGCTCGATGTGCTGGAGGGCATCTATGAAGAGCCGACGTGGGACGAGCTGGCGATCGCCACGGTCTATCTGCTGAGCCCGCCGCACACGCCGCCTGGCACTGTGGCGGATGGGACGTGGCAGGTCTTCGTCCGGCACGCGCTCTTCTGGAATCTGCATTACCACACACCCAACTTCCGGCCCGCCGTCAATAATACGAGCGTCCCGTTCATTCCGCCGCTGGCGGGTGGGGCAGCGCAGCCCGTGATCAACCTTCTCACCGCCTCGCTGAACGACTTGACCAACCAGGCGTTGAACATCGTCACGGCGCACTCGCTGGCCGGGAGCTTCTGGACGGCGACTGGCGGCGGGCACGAGTCCGTGTTTCCCGACCCGGTCCCCACGTCGGCGGCGGGCAAAACCGGCCTCGATAAGGATGGGCGGATCGCGCGCGGCACGCTGCTCGCCGCGGCGCGCAAACGGGCGCGGCGGCTCGACCCGCCTTTTCCGTTCCGGGGCGAACGATTTCCCACCCATCTGCTGAATTCATGAAGACTCTCCTGACCTGTAATCTTTCGACCAAGATCGCGCTCGCTGGCAATGAGCCGTGGGTTCCGCCGATCTTCACCTACGGCGAGTCGCTCACCCTGGCGCTGCGCTTCCAGCGCAATGTCGATGGCGAGACGATCGAACCCGCGCTCGATGTCCGCGGATTGACGGCCGCGATCGGCTCGGTCGATGAGCGGCCAGTCAGCGGCGAATGGGCGCTGCAGGTCGGCGCGGGCGCACAGACTGCGGGCAACACGACCGGTGCGCTGCAGCCCGATTGCAGCGCGGCTGCATTGGCTACAGCGATCAACGCGAAGACCGCAATCGTCGCCGCGCACGGCACGGCCAGGGTGCGGAAGATCGAGGGATCGTGGCTGGTGGCGTTCGGCACGGGCGCAGTCGCAGTGCCGTTGACGGTCCGCGACAATGACCTGAGCCCGGTCAGCCTGGGGCGGATCGCTGCGGAGGCGATCGCTGGTGAGTGGCAGCACGAGGTGCGGCTGATCCAAATGCCGTTGGCCTTTACGGACGGGAGCGAGCGCATCCTGCCCCACCCACCAAGCATCACGCGGGTGCGGGCCGGCGGGAGCGGCGGCGGCTATTCGTGGAACGAGATTCAGGCGCTCTATGTGCCGCCCGATTTCCGCGGAACCTACTCGCTCAAATACGGCTTTGCCCGTACCGGGCAGCTCTCCGTCAGCGACACTGCGGAGACCGTGCAGGCGGCGCTGGTCGCGGCGGCGGGAGCCAATTTCACGGTGACCAATCCCGCGCCATTCACGGCCCACATCGAGTTCGATGGCGACTTGGCGGGCGTGCCCGGCATCGCGCTGCTGGAGGTGCTGCCGCTCGATCCGCCGCCGGGAGACCTGACTTTCACGCTCGCGCTCGATCGCGGCGCCCTGCTGGCGCGACTCCGCGCCGAGCCGCTGCTGATCCTGCCCCTGGAGGTGCGACTGCGCACGGCCGATGAGGAGGAGGTGACCACCGAGCAGGTGGCTTTCCGTCTCGACGTGCTGATCCGGCGACCGGTGATCTTTCCCGCGCTGGCGCTCGTGCCGGTGATTGACTGGATGCGGCCAGCCAGCCCGAAGGATTACATTCCGCGCAGCGAAACCACGGTCTTCGTCGGCGACAAGAGCGTCGCGGTGCCCGTCGGCGATGGCGAGTCCACCGGCTTCGTGATCGCGCACACGCTCGCCAGCGACGACGTGCTCGTCTGGGTGCGGGAGAACGTGAGCAACGGACGGCAGCTCATCGACGGGACGGATTTCACCGTGCGCATCGTGAGCGCGAGCAGCGTGCTGGTCACCGCGCTGCTCGGCGCTCCCGCGCTGAATGCGTGGATCGCCTATATAAAGACCGCGGAGCCGATCGCCGCGTTTGCCGACGGGCTGGTGATCAGCATCGGACAGGTGACCGGCCTGGGCGACAGGATCGGCGGCATCGAGGACACCCTGGGTGAGATATTGGCACTCCTTCCGACCACGCCGATCGGCTCCACGACCAGTGCGCAGGACGACACCATCGAGATCGAAATTCCCAACATCACCGACCTGATCCCGCGGCATCCGGGCGAGGCGATCGACCTGGCGAAACTGCCGCGCGCGGGCGGGCTGCTGCCGGCGATCCACGACGCCGCCGCGACCGATGTTTCCGCGCTCCCTTCGATCTCGGACGCCGCCGGGAATGTCTATCGCAACACCTCCGGCGCGGCCCTGCTCCTGCCGGGCGGGCTCGGCTACCGGAGCTCGAATGTCGCGATCAACGGATTCTTCGGCGGCGACAGCCGGCGCATCTATCCGCTGACGCGCCAGGGCTCGACGACGAGCTATTTTCCGCGCGACCTCGAGCGGCAGCTTTTCATGTTCGAGGTGAATGCCCAGATGCTGCGCTCGAGCCGGACCCTGACGCTCGAATTCAAGCTCGCGCTGCAGCTCCTGAATGCGACGAGCCGCGCGCAATATCTTGTCGTCGTCGAGCACGGGATCGCGCCGAGCCAGAGCTCGCCGGCGACCACTGCGGAGAACCTCCAGGACATCGTCTGGAATGCCACCCCGCTGCTCAGCCAGCGCCTGATTTTGGGGGACAACAAGGTGACGCATCGCTTCGGCGTGCAGGTCATCCGCGCGGCCAATGGCGTGCTCGCCGCGAACAAAGTCCTCTACGGATTCAGCACGGCTGCAGGCGCGATTCCGGCCTCGGCCGACTTGGCGCTGCGGGCGCGGCTGATCAACTTCGACACCGAAAATTCCGTCACGAATGCGAAGGGGCTCGTCTTCCTCGCGCTGCTCGACGGCAAAGCCACCATCGCCTAAATTATGCCCGCTCCTGAAATCAACTCGACCTCAAGCGTCCTCGGCTGCCGGCAGTTTGAAAACTTCACCTTTCAGCCATCGGCGACCAACACGCCGACGGTCTGGATCGCCTCCGCCCTGCCGCCCGGCGTGGCCATCAATGCTGGCACGGGGGCAATCTCGGGAGCCTCGACGGCATCCGGCGTTTGGGTCGTCTCTCTGCGCGCCGGAAACGCGAGTGGGACGAGCGCCGCGCGCATCTTCACGATCGGTATTGGCGTGGGCTCCAGCAGCAGCTCAAGCTCGGCGATCGAGATCGAGATCGACCTAGTGACCCGCAAGGTTTCCGCAGGCGTGGCTGCCGCTGCCGCGTCCGGGGTTGAAGCGCCAGTCGTGTTTTTGAAGTTCGGCGACACGGCGCTTTTCAGCGTCACATTCAAGCGCGGTGGTGCTGTGGTGGAGGTGCCGATCACCGCGCTGAAGTGGACGCTCAAGGAGCTGGAGACGGAGGCGCAGCTTGTCACGAGCACGGCTTTTGATCAGGTCGGGAGCGGCGCAAATACGCGCTACCGGGTGCTCGCGCAGATGGCCGGAGACGCGCTGAAGAACGCGCTCGGAAATTACGAGGATGATGCGGGAACGGAGTTCTCAGGGTTGTGTGAATTCGAGTGGAGCGAGACGATCGATTCGCTCGGCGGAACCACTTCGGCTCGCTTCACCTCGCGCACTTTTCGCGCGGAGGCGGCGCGAGACCTGATTGCGAACTGACAATGGCAAAGGACCTCACATGGACGCAGGCCCGCGCTCTCGCTGAATCGCCGTCTCAACCGGCCATCCGCCGTGCAAACTGGCGGCGCTGGATTTTCGAGCGGCGCTTTTTGTGGTTCCTTCTCAAACCGGCCCCGTCGGCCTTGCATGTCCCGCTGGCCCCGGCCAATGAAGTGCGGATCACTGGCAACGTAAGGCACCACGAAATCTACCTACCCGGAGTCTCCTACGTCGCCACGGCGGACACGGGCGGGCCGATCGTCGGCGCGGAAATTCGGATTTTCGTGGCCGGGATCAACGACGACTTGCTGGTGGCGACCACAGACAGTCGCGGCAACTTCTCCGCCACGATCCTTCGCTCGCTCGTGCATTCGCAAAATCACTTCACGATCAGCGTGAAGCTCACGGACGAGTTGCTGGTCGGTTATCCCGGACGCACTTACACTTACCAATCGATCTATTACCCGATCCCCGGTGCCGTGCCGCTCGTGTGGGGCAGCTTCATTGATCTCGGAACGATCGCGATCGAAGCGGCGTGGGTTTATCTGGCGGCGAGCCCCTCAATGGTCGCTGGGCGCTATCTGTCGCCAGCCAGCACGCCGCGCGACCTGTCGGACTCAGTGCGGTCCGAGACGGTGCGCGTGGTGCAATGCGACGACTTCGGCGCGCCGGAATTTCAGGCGCGAGACTGGACGGATGAACCGTGGGATACCCTCCCTTCGATTCCGCCGCCGGACCAGATGCCGATCACCGTTCCCGACATCGATCCCGAGCCCCCGGTGAGCCTGCTCCGCGTCACATGGTCAGGCACGCGCGGCACGCACCACGACTTAACCAGCAGCTCCGTGACCGTTGGCTGGGATCGCGCCTACGCTTATTCGATCTCACGCCTCTACGCCTTCCCTCCCGGTGATGGGGCGCGCACCGGCAGCTTGGTGCCCGACGGCGTGGGCGTCTATCTGGGTAGCTACGTCGAGACGGACATCCCCAGCCATATAGCGACCAATGGCACCGAGCCCCTGCCGGGCGCGGTGATCCCCCAGACCATCGCGATCACTGTTGCCTCGGGCGTGCCGACCCCCACCGTCAGCGCGCTTGGCCTGTGGGCTCCTTACGACACCACGGGCGTGGACGGTTATCGCGATCACAGCGCCGCTGGCGAGATCTCCGAAACGGTCTCTGCGTGACCCGTGCAGTGCCCTTGCACGCCACCCGAAACCTCAGCCATTTATCCCAGACCTTTGCGATTTGTGCCCATCTCGCTTCGTGGGCTACAAATGTTTCGAGCGCTTCGCGCCCGATCGCCGCGGCGCAAATCCTCACGACTCGAGGATCTCGCGCAACTTGGTGCGCAGGGTCTCGGGCTTGAAGGGCTTTTGCATGAAGCCGGCGAGCCCCTGGCCGGCGAAGCGGGAGATCGCGTCCTGCTCGTTGAAGCCGCTCATCAGCAGCACACAGACGTGGGGATCGATCCGTCGCAGCCCGGCAAAAACTTCGCTGCCGTCCATCCCGGGCATCGTGAGATCGAGCAGCACGGCCTCAAATGTTTTTCCGGGCTCCTGAAATTTCTCCAGAGCCTCGGGTCCGGTCGTGGCCAGCACGACTGCGAAGCCCATCACTTCGAGCATTCGGCCCGCGACTCGGCGCACGGTTTCCTCATCATCGACGACGAGCACGGAGCCGGTGCCGCGCCAGATTTTTTCGTCGGCCGCAGGGCTGGCGAACTCCTGCGCCGATCCTTCCGCGCGCGGCAGGAGCAGGGTGAAAGTGCTCCCTTTTCCCGGCTCGCTGACGACCTTCAGCGCGGCACGATGGCCGCGGACGATGCCGAGCACGGCGGCGAGGCCGAGCCCGCGGCCGGTGAATTTCGTCGTAAAAAACGGATCGAAAATCTTCGCCCGCACTTCTTCGCTCATGCCGCAGCCGTCGTCGCTCACTTCCAGAAAAATGTAATCGCCCGCAGGCAAATCGGGAGAGAGATGCGCGCCGTCAAAGTCGGTGCGATCGGCGGGCCGCAGTCCGGTGCGGAGGTGGATGACGCCGCTTCGTTCCTCGAGCGCATCGGAGGCATTGATGACGAGATTCATGACGATCTGCCGGAGCTGCGTGGCATCGGCGAGGATGGGCGGAAGGTCGCGGGCGCAGTCGAATTTGAGGGTCGCATTTTTGCTCACGGAGAGACTGAGCAACTGCGCCATATCATCGACGAGCTGGCTGAGATCGAGCCGCTGGACGACGAAGCGACCCTTGCCCGAGTAGGCGAGCATCTGCATGCACAGCTCCGCGGCGCGTTGCGAGACGAGCTCGATTTGCTCGAGATACGTCTGGACGGGGGAGGCCGGCGGGAGGTCCATGCGCGCGAGGCTGGCATTGCCGAGGATGCCGGTGAGGAGGTTGTTGAAATCGTGCGCGATGCCGCCGGCGAGGACGCCGAGGCTCTCGAGTTTTTGCGTTTCCTGGAGCCGGCGATTGAACTCCGCGCGCTCCTCCGCGGCCGCGTGCTGCGCGGTGACGTCCATCACCGCGCCCATCATCCGGATCGGCTTTCCCGCGGCGTCGCGCAGCGCGTGGCCGCGGGCGGTGATCCAGTGCGTCGATCCATCGGGCCAGACGATGCGGTGCTCGGCGAAAATCTCGGTGCCGTGATCCCAGGCACGGCGATTCAGCGCGTCGAGGCGGGCGCGATCTTCGGGATGCACGGCGTCCAAATACGTCTGGTAGCGGCCGTCGAAAGCGCCTGGGGCCATGCCGAAGATGCGCTCGGTCCCGTCGGACCAGGTCACTTCATCCGTCGGCACGATCCATTCCCAAGTGCCGAGATCGGCGGCGGAGAGCGCGAGCCGCAAGCGCGCCTCGTCCTCGGCGCGCTCCTCGCTCATCCGCTGGCGTTCGCGCAAATCCGCCTCGAGCGCGCGCTGCGTGGAGCGCAACTCGGAGGTCCGCTCGCTGACGAGTTTCTCGATCGAACGAGTGCGCTTCTGCGCGGCGCGCACGGACGAGGCGCAAAGCGCGGTGAGCAGCAGGCCAGCGAGGAAAAACTCGTACGGATACGGGCTCTGTTGCCGCGCGAGCCACGCCGCCGAGGGGCGGCAGAGCAGCACCCAATCCCGCCCCGCCTCGGACAGCGGGATCGCCCGATGCAGGCCGGTCTTGAACATCGCGGCGCTCGGCGGCGGGGCGGTTTTCCATCCGTCCGGCGTGCTGCCGATGAGGAAAGGCTCCGTGCCGCCGGGAGTCTCATCGACGAGGAGCAAATCGAGCGCGCCCTCGGGTGCGTCTTGAAAATTCGTGGTGATCAACGTGCTCAGTCGATACTCGGCCTGGAGCATTCCCCGCAGTTTGGCGCGGCGCTCCTCCGCCGTCGGCGGGAGCACGCCGCCTTCATACACCGGCATGAAAACGGCCCAGCCGAATTCCGTCTCCGTCGGCTCCCGCAGGGCCACTCGCCGGGTCGCCGCCATCGTCCCAGTCTCGAGCGTTCGCGTAATCGCGCGCTGATGCGGTCCCTGAAATGCGTCGCACCCGAGCGCGACGCGATTCCCCTCCACCGGCTCCGCGTAAAGCATCGGGAGATAGTCGGCGCTCTCGCCCGCGGGCTCCGTCGGGGCGTCCAATGCTTCGTGATGGTGGATGAAATACGGACGCTGAAATTCGCGCTGCGCCGCGGCCTCGAAATCCGCGCGATCGGCGTGCCGAACGTGTGGCATCCACTGGAGCAGATGGATGCCGGGATGCCGCGCCCGCAGGTCCGCGGCGGTGCGGCGGAACTCGTCGGCCGTCACATTTTCCGAGGAATCGTAGAGATTCCGCATCGTGAAGAGCACCTCATCGTGATCGAGCAGGCTCCCGCGCAGCGCCTCCGCCTGACTCCGCGCGCGCCACTCGAACTCTTGCTCCACGCGCATCCGTTCGCAGTGCCAGACAAAATAAAACGCCGCCGTGGAGAGTGCCACTCCACCGACCCAAATCAGGGCGAGGACCGTCGCACGCCGCACGCGCGGCGGCAGCGGATTGCTTTCCCTCACCGCCGGTGTCGTCACAGTGCCCACAGCCTGTTCGCTAACCCCCCGCATTCCGATGGGCAACGAAAAACGCGGTGCCCACCGTTACGATCTTGGGACGCCGCAGCCCCTCTGCCAGTTCCATGAGATTTTGGGATTTAGGATTTAGGAAGTGAGGGATCGGAAAACTGTAGGGCGACCGCTTCGGTTGCCCCGGGCAGGCGAAGCGCCCGCCCTACAAATCGATTGGC
>JAYVPW010000177.1:0-45809 GCA_043777315.1 Spartobacteria bacterium
CTCCCGCGCTGAGCGAGAGCGCTCCGTAGAGATAGTCCCACTGGTATTTGATCTGCCGGGTGACGAGAGGTCGCAATCCGCGCAGCGTCCACACCCGCCGCATCTCGGTGTGCAGCCCCAGCCTCGCCTCGTCCATTACCCACACCTTGACCCGGCTCCCCGCCTCAATCCCGAGGCTTTGGAGCTTTGCGCCGAACTGCTCTTTGAACTCTTCTTCCGCTCCCGGCTTTTTCCCGGAGTGTCTGGGGCGCGGCACCCGCAGCACTCCGCCGAATTTTTGCGAGCCAGTTCCACACGCTCGCATAGGGGCGCTCGATCCCGTGCGCCTTCTGCAACCAGCGCCGTGCCTGCTGCGCGTTGGCAAACTCGTGGGTCTGCAGCTTGCCCTTGAGTTGCTCGATCACCTTCGCCTTGACGCCCCGGCAGGCGCCCTCCTTCGGGCCGGGCTTGCCGCGCTCCAGCAGCGCTTCGAGCCCGCGCTCGCGCACGACCCCGAGCCACACGAAAACGTGACCGCGCGCGATGCCGCACAGATCGGCGATCTGCGCCGCAGTCCATTCGCCGCGCGCCGCCAGTTTCACCGCCAGCAGCCGCGTCTTGCGCCAGCCATCGGGCTCGCGCGCGTGCCTCTCGTCGATGCACGCCGCCACTTCGGGCTTATTCAATTTGAGTTTTCTTCCAGGCATTCACGCACACTCCCAAGCTTATCACACTATGTCATGTTATTTTTGCGAGATGGTATTAGATATTGATAGGGTTTGGGGCGGCGTTTGAGGACGCGCGGTTCGCTGCGTCCGGGGCGCAGGGGCAGGAGGTCGGCGGCGCACAGGAGGAGCATGGCCTCCAAGGCGTCTTCGCGGGCAGAGGCGCTGCGCGCGGCGGCGAGGGTGTGCTGCCAGTGGCGCACGGTGTCCAGGGTGCCTTTGAAACTGAGTTGATCCAGGGGCGCGCCTTGCTGCCATGCGCTCTGGAGCATGATGCGGCGGACGAGGTTGTAGGCGATGGCGTGCAGGAGCAGTTCGCGGCGGACCATTGCGGGGCTCAGACAGCGCATGGCAGAGGCGTGCAGGGTGGTTTTGATGTCGTCAAAATACAACTCCACCCGCCAGCGGCGCTGGTAGAGGGCGACGAGGGTTTGCAACGGCCAGAGCACGGGGTCGAGCAGGGTGGTGATGAGCAGCAACTCCTGGGGGCGGAAGCCGGGCCGGGCAAGCCGGGCGCGGATCCGGCGCACGGTGATGGTTTGCGGCAGGCGCCGCCAGAGTCGCGCGCTCATCACGCGGCTGGCGTCCTTGTCCGCAGGGCGCTGCATGGTGATGAGGCGGTCGTTTTTGCCGAGGCCTTTGCCTTTGCGCCAGTCGATGCGATCAGCGTAACGGCCGCGCACGACCATGTCGGCGCCGCGCAGGGGCAGGAAGGCGAGGTTGGCAAAGCTCCAGAAGCCGCGGTCGGCGATGACGATGTCGCCGCGGCGCAGGATGCGGCGCAGCAGGGCAAAGAGGCGCGCTGCGCTGGTTTTCCATCTGCCGTGGGCGGCGCGCAGGAGGGCGCCGCTGCCCAGGCAGAAGAGGCCCACGAGGTTGATGAGCGGCCAGCCGCAGCCGGGCTTTTGCGAACCGGGCTGGGGCCATTCCTGCTGGTTCTCATGGGTGTCGGGAGCGGTCACCGCGGTGCCGTCGGCCACGCGCACGCGCCGCCCGTGGCAGCCGGGCAGCGTGGGGGTCGCCGAGGCGAGCCGGTCGGCGGCACGCCACCAGAGGCGGCGCAGCCAGTCCAGGGGCAGGCGCGCGCGGGCTGCGCAGAAGGCACTGTTGCACGGGTTGCGCCAGTTGCGTTGGCGCCGTTTCCACCACGCTTGGATGGATCGTTGGGCCTCGCGACAGGGGGAGCCGGGGTGGAAGACCATGTTCAGGCAGGCCCAAAAGACGAGTGTGAGCGGCAGCCAGCGCAGGCGTTTGCCCGGCAGCGAAGCCAGTTCGAGGAGCGTCTCCTTGGGCAGCCAAGTCGAGGCGAGGCTTTCCAAACTGTGGAGGTCTTTGACCTTTGCCAGCTTCTGGCGGGCCGCACGCATGGGGGCGAGTTTGGGACCGAAGGCGGGGAAGTCGAATTGGCGTGCGGACATGTAACCTATTCGTCGGGACGCACGAGACCTAGATATTCGCCGCCCTTGTCGAGCTTGAAGTTGGTGTGGAGCTTGGTCACGTCGAGCTTGCGATCCTTGCTCGAGGCGAAGACCAGGAGTCTGCCGTTACTCGCCAAAGTGACAGCCGGTGTCGTCGCAGGAAACTGCCACTTCCGCAGATCACCCGATGTGTCGGTGAGATACCAGCCATTGAGGCTCACCGCAGTCGGGCCGGCGTTCCAGATTTCGAGCCAGTCGGAGTGACTGCCATCCTCGTCCACTTTCGTATTCGTCTGATTTTCGGCTAACAATTCAGAGATATAAACCTGCGCCTTCGCATGAGAAGCGAACACGAGAAAGAGCAGGGCGAGGCACGAAAGAACGGCGTGGCACCGGGGGGATTTCACGCCACACGGGTCGCATCGCGGCTGGGAAATTCAATTCGCAAATGAAATTACTGGACAAATCCTCTTTACCTCCTCACCGATCCTGATAAAATGTTTTGCAAACGCACGGCCAGATGAGGATCGAACTCCGAAACATCTTCAGTCCGCAACCATAGAAAGCCCACCCAACATGAACTACAAATCTGGTGAAGACTCCGACTCCGGGATCAAGATTTACCTCCGGGAAATCGGCAAAACCGCCCTGCTCACGCCCGAGCAGGAGATCGAACTCGCGGGCAAAATCAAGCAGGGCGACAAGGAGGCTTTCTCGCTCATGGTGCGCTCGAATCTTCGCCTCGTCGTGAAGATCGCGCAGGATTACGCCAATCTCGGGATGCCGCTGCTCGACCTGATTTCCGAGGGGAACATCGGGCTGATGAAAGGGGTCGAGCGCTTCGACTCGAGCAAGGGCGCGAAGTTCAGCACTTACGGCGCGTGGTGGATCAAGCAGTCGATCAAGCGCGCGCTGGCCAATCAGAGCAAGACCATCCGCCTGCCCGTGCATCTCGTGGACAAGATCTCCAAGATCCGCAGGGTTGCAGTGCAGATGAGCGAAGAACTCGGCCGCGAACCGACCGACGAGGAGCTCGCGGAGGAAGTGGGCATCTCGCCGAGCAAGGTCTCGCAGCTCAAGACCGTCTCGATCCGCCCGGCCTCGCTCGACGCTCCGGTCGGCGACGACAACGCGACCGAATTCGGCGAACTCGTCTGCGACGTGGACGCTCAGACTCCGTTCGAGGAACTCCGCGATCAGGACTTGCGGGATGAAGTCGGCGACCTCCTCTCGGTGCTCGATGACCGCGAGAAGAAGATCATCTTTTCCCGCTTCGGGCTCGATGGCGGGAAGTCGAAGACGCTCGAGGATGTCGGCGAGAAATTCGGCGTCACCCGCGAACGCATCCGGCAGCTCCAGAATATCGCGATCCTCAAAATGCGCCGGGCGCTGGCGAAAAAAGAGAAGCCGATCGCCCACCTGCTCCCCTCCGCAGCCGAGCGCGCCTGAGTTTCTCCGACCATTGGTTTCCAAAGCCCACCGCCAGCGATGGCGGTGGGCTTTTGCATTTCAGCGAATGGCAGCCGGACTTGGCACGCGCCGATGCGTGTGTTCCGTTCGGCCATGTCCCTTGCCTCCTCCGCCGCGTCGCGCCTGTGCGTGGGCTGCGGGATGTGTTGCGACGGCTCCATCTTTCACACCGTCCGGCTCCAGCCCACCGACTCGGCGAAAGCGCTCGCGGCCCTCGGCCTGAAGCTCAAGCGCAAGAACGGGCGCGACCTGATCCAGCAGCCGTGCCCGGCCTTTCGCGAATGCCGCTGCTCGATCTACGCCGCCCGCCCCGAGCGCTGCCGCCTTTTCGAATGCCACCAGCTTCAGCAGCTCGCCGCGGGCGAAATCAGCGAGGCGGAGGCGGCGGAAAAAATCGCCGGCGCCCTCGCCCACATCGCCCGGATTCACGAACTGTTCCGGCGCGCGGGCGAGACCAACGCCAAAGGTCCCCTCACCGTCCGCGCCGCGAAAATCCTCGCCGAGCCGGCGGACTCCTCCGACCCGGTGGCAGCCACCGTCCGCGCGGAACTCGCCCACGCCTTGCAGCACTTCGAGGATCTGGTGGAAAAGGATTTCCGTCCGAAATGAGCGCCCGCCGCGGGTCGCACCGGCCTGGAGTTGTCATCGGCGGCGCGGTGTCTAAGGTCCGCGCTCCCATGATTCCGATCGAACATTCCGACCCCGTCAACGCGCAGATCCTCGCCGTCTCGGAGGACCGGATCGCCGGCTTCGTCCGCGAGCCTTTTCTCGAAATCGCCGCGCAATCCGGCGTCCCCATCGCCACCGTCATCGAGCGCATCCGCGCCATGCTCGAGGCCGGCACCATCCGCCGCGTGCGCCAGACCCTCGTCGCCAGCAACCTCGCGGAAGGCGCGCTCGTCGCCTGGACCGTGCCGGAGGAGCGGCTCAACGACGCCTTCGACTTCATGTTTCAGAAGGACCCGTTCAGCGGCCACGTCGTCGTCCGCTCGACCGACCAGCAGACCGCCGGCTCCGAGTATCGGCTCTGGACCACCTTGAAAGTGCCCGTCGGCGAATCGATGGCCGCGCACTGCGAAGTCCTCATGCGCCACACCGGCTGCACGGCCTTCAAGCTCATGCCGGCCCGGGGCATCTTCGCCCTCGGCGTCGGCCACGTCCGGCGCAAGACCATCGAGCCCGGCGACCGCATCCCCGGCCCCGCGCGCATGATCCGCGTCGGCGCCGTCGAGCTATCGCCGCAGGAGTGGGACGTCCTCCTTTCTTTGAAAAGAGAGTTCTCCCCCGACGAAATCGGCGCGAATCCCTGGGCCACCCGCGCGGAGGAAGCCGGCGTCGATCTCGAGACCTTCTGCACCGTCGCCGAGGGGCTCAATTCCCGGCAGGTCATCGGCCGCTTCTCCACCTTCCTCGAGCACGTCAAACCCAGCGCCGGTGGCCAGCGCGTCACCCGCTTCAACGCCCTCTTCCACTGGGCCGTCCCCCCGGGGCGCGAGGTCGAGGCCGGCGGCGAAGTCGGGCGGCACGAGTTCCTCACCCACGCCTATTGGCGCGAAGGCGGACCCGCCTTCAAAAACGTCAACATCATGGCCGTCGGCCACGGCACCGAGAAAGAGCGTATCTTCGCCCACAAAGCCGCCATCGACACCCACCTCGCCGCCTGCGCCATCCCCGTCAGCTACACGAACGTCTTCTGGGGCGGCCGCAGCGAGATCAAGCCGAGCGAGATCTCGCCCAAAATCCACCGCGACTGGCTGGCCGAGTGGGACGCCGCGGCAGTGGGGTAACGGCGGCGGAGGTTTGCGAGTTTACTCTGGAGCGAGCGAAATACGCCACTTTCGCTGTTTTTTCGCAACAGAGTAATTGTCGTTATCTATCCGAAGTTTACCAAGTCCATGTTCCGTCGCCGGAAGTGCCATCGCACGTTTGTACCAGCCGTGTTCCGGCGACGCGAGCTGCGCGGCAGGTTTACCCCCTCGTTCCCAAGCTCCAGCTTGGGAACGCACTTGTCCCCGAAGCTCCGCTTCGCCCGCGTGCGCTACCGCCAGTCGTCGCACTGAAAGAGCGCCAGCCCGCCCTTCATCCACTCATGCGCCGACGAGTAACGCCAGTGCTCCGGCGCGCTCACCCAGCCGCGCTTCACCGGGTTGTGATGCAGATACTCCAGCTTCTGGAGCATCATCGCATCATCGCAGATCGCCTGCGGGTGCGACCCCTCCTGCCAGAGCTGATATTCGCTGGTTTTATGAAGTGCCCGATAGTAGCGGAGGCCGTTGAGCAGCCATTCGCGCCCCTCTTTCTCCACCTGCACGAGGAGCTGCCGCGCGGTGAAGCTCTTCAGGTCGCGCAGGGTGGCGGAGAGGTCGGGCGCGGCGAGGATGGCGTGGAAGTGATTGTCGAGGATGACCCAGGCGTGGATGCGCAGGCCCTTCTGCGCGCGGCAGTGCTGGAGGGAGGCGACGAGGAGGTCGCAGCAGGCGGCGGTGGTGAAGAGGGGGAGCCACGCGATCACGGTGCAGGTGATGAAGTGCGCGCGGTCGGGTTCGTGGACGAGGTAGCGGCTGCGCATGGCGGGGCGCACGGTGGCGAAGCGGAGCTTCGGGGACAAGTGCGTTCCCAAGCTGGAGCTTGGGAACGAGGGGGAATGAAGCCACCAGGGCGGTCGCCCGACGCTCATTTTAAACTGAGGCACGACAGGCCAATCTTTTACCTCGCGTCGGGCGGGCGGGATCGGTATTTGGGGGGGCACGCTCGGTAGGCGCTGTGTTTGGCGCGGGGCCGGGCGGGTGTGTTATGCGAAAATCTCCTCTCCTCTCCTCGCTCGCGCTCTCGCTGGGGCTGCTCCTTTCTCCCCCGACACGGGCGCAGACGAGTGAAAGCGCGGAGGGAAAAAAGGGCCTCGGACCGGCGGTGTCGGTGCCGCTTTCACCCGGCTCCCCTGCCCTGCCGCCGGAGGTGCCGGTGAAGGGGAAGATGGAGACGGTCCCCGGGGCGACGGGGACGGGGCCGAAGCTGTCGGTGCCGGTGGGGACGGGAAAGGCGGCCGCTCTTTTACCAAAAGAAACCGAGCCGAGGCTGGAGCTGATGCCGGGGATGTCGGGGATGGGTCCGCAGACGGCGGTGCCGAAGGTGCACGCGGCGACGCGGTCGGGGGTCGTGCGGAATTGGATCGATCAGACGGCAGCGGAGGCGGCGCGGAAGAGCGCGGGCTGTGTGGAATGCCACACGACGACTGATGCCCACACGATGCATTCGTCGCCAAATGTGGTGCTGGGGTGCATCGATTGCCACGGGGGGAATCCGGCGCGGGGGCTCGCGATCGAGAAGGCGCATGTGCCGCCGAGGAATGCGGAATTTTGGCGGACTTCGGCGAATCCGGCGAATGGGACGACGGTGCTGAATCACGAGTCGCCGGAGTTTATCCGGTTTGTGAATCCGGGGGATTTGCGGGTGGCGGACAAGGCTTGCGGGCTGTGTCACGGGGACATCGTGAATCGCGTCGGCCACTCGATGATGAATCACGGGGCGATGCTGTGGAATGCGGCGGCCTATAATAATGGGGCGATCGACCAGAAGAACGCGATCGTGGGGCAGGCGTATGGGACGGATGGGATCGCGCTGAAGCTGGAGAATCCGTTCAAGCCGACAGCGGAGGAGACGCGGCGCTACGGCTGGCTGGCGGAGCTGGTGCCGCTGCCGCGGTTCAATCGGTCGATGCCGGGGAATGTCTTCCGCATTTTCGAGAAGGGTGGGATGGCGCCGCTGGGGCTGGGCGTACCGACGCTGGATGAGCCGCCGGGGAAGCCGGAGCGGCGCTTGTCCGACCGGGGGCTGGGCACTTTGAACAGGACCGATCCGGTGATCCTGGGGGCGCAGAAGACGCGGCTGAATGATCCGCTGCTGGGCTTCATGGGGACGAATGATCGGCCGGGGGATTATCGGTCGAGCGGCTGCTCGGCGTGCCATGTGGTCTATGCGAATGACCGGTCGCCGACGAACTCGGGATGGTGGAGCAAATACGGGCATCAGGGGCTGAGCTTTTCCAAGGATCCGACGATCCCGAAGAACGAGCGGGGGCATCCGATCCTGCATCAGTTCACGCGCGCGGTGCCGTCGTCGCAGTGCATGAACTGCCACATGCATCAGGGGAATTTGTTTGTGAATCCTTTCCTCGGCTACACTTGGTGGGATCAGGAGACGGACGCGGAATTCATGTATCCGAAAGAGCAGCACGACCCGACGGACGATGAGCTGGTGCGCGCGACGGTGCAGAATCCCGAGGGCGCGGCGGCGCGGGGGAACTGGGGGAAGCTGGACTTTCTCGAGAAGGTGTCGGAGCTGAATCCGCTGCTGAAGCACACGCAATTTGCCGACTATCACGGGCACGGGTGGGTCTTTCGCGCGATCTTCAAACAGGACAAAAAGGGGAACCGGCTGGACCTCGACGACAAGGTGATCGGGCACAGCGATTTCAAGAACGCGGTGCATCTCAATGACATTCATCTGGCGAAAGGGATGCAGTGCGTGGACTGCCATTTCGAGATCGAGGAGCACGGGAATGGGCTGCTTTATGGCGAGCCGCGGAACGTGACGACGATCACGTGCATCGACTGTCACGGGACGATCGATCGGCGTCCGACGCTGATCACGTCAGGCGCGGGCGGGCATTGGGATGAGAAGGCGCACCGGACCGTGCCGATCAATTTGCAGGCGGGCTCGACGCCGTGGAAGCCGCGCTTCGAGTGGGAAGGGACACGTCTTTTCCAGAACTCCACGATGTCGCCGGACGTGCGCTGGGAGATGCCGCAGACGATGGACGTGATCGATCCGCTTTCGCCGAAATACAACGCGAAGGCGCGCTACGCGAAGACGCTGCAACGCGATGGCGAGACTTGGGGCGAGGTGCCCGACTCGCCGGCGAAGTGCAAGGCGAAGCTGGCGCACTCGAATCAGGCGATGGACTGCCAGATCTGCCACACGTCGTGGGCGACGAGCTGCTTCGGCTGCCACCTGCCGATGAAGGCGAATCAGCGCGTGGCGCAGAACAAATACGAGGGCGTGATCGACCGGAATTTCATCACCTACAATCCGCAGGTGGTGCGGGACGATGTCTTCATGCTGGGCATCGACGGGACGGTGAAGAAGAACCGGATGGCGGTGCTGCGTTCCTCGAGCGCGGTGGTGGTGAGCTCGCAGAATCAGAACCGCGAGTGGGTCTATTCGCAGGCGCAGACGGTGAGCGGCGATGGCTACAGCGGGCAGGCGTTCAACCCGCATTTTCCCCACACCACGAGCGGTCGCGGGACGACGAAGAACTGCACCGACTGCCACCTTTCCAAAGCGAACGACAACAACGCGTGGATGACGTCGCTGCTCGGCTTCGGGACGGGGACGGTGAACTTTTTCGGGCGTTACGCGTGGGTCGGCGGCGAGGACGAAATGCACGCGGTGGTGTGGACCGAGCCGGAGGAGCCGCAGTCGGCGATCGGGAGCTCGTTTCAGAGCAAGGCGTATCCGCGGAACTTCGCGGAGCACGTGCAGCGCGGGCGCGTGCTGAAGGAGGCTTACGAGCACGAGGCGAGTGAGATCAACGACATCACGCTGCACGGCGAATACGTTTACACGGCGAACGGGAAGGACGGGCTGCGGGCGTTCGATGTCGCGAACATCGATCAGAAGGGGTTCTCCGAGCGGTTCAACACGTCGCCGGTCTCGCCGCTCGGGCAGCGGACGCATGTGAAGACGAAGTTCGCGACCTCCGCCGCGCTCGCGAGCACGATGATCAACGACCCGCTGCGCGTGCAAAACCCGGCGAACGAGGAGCAGCCGATTCATCCGATCTACGGGTGCATTTTCGTCACGGATCTGGAGGAAGGGCTCGTGGTCGTGGACATCAATCCGCTCTACGACGGCAACCCGGAGAACAACTTTCTGCGTCGGATGAAACTGCACGACGACAAGGGTGCGGACGGCGATCACTACAACCCCGGCGGCGTGCTGACGGGCGCGACGCACGGCGTCTGCGCGGGGCATCGCGTTTACATCACGACGGCGCGCGGTCTCGCGGTGGTGGACGTGGACAAGCCGGATCAACCGCGGCTCGTGGGTGAGTTGGCGGACGGGTTTCTGAGGAATCCGCGCGCGGTTTCGGTGCAGTTTCGCTACGCCTTCGTCACCGACGACGACGGCCTGAAAGTTGTGGACATCAGCGACCCGACGCACCCGCGCGCGATCCCCGGCGCAGTCGTCCCGCTCCGCGATGCCCATAAGCTCTACGTCGCGCGGACCTACGCCTACGTTGCCAACGGCGCGGACGGGCTCGCGATCATCGACGTGCAAAATCCCGAGCACCCGAAACTCGACGAGATGTTCAACGCTGGCGGCGAACTCAACGACACCCGCGCCGTGCAAATCGGCTCCGTCGCCGCGTCGCTGTACGCGCTCGTCGCCGACGGCCACAACGGCCTCCGCGTCCTGCAAATGATCTCGCCCGACACCGTCGATGGCGCCGCCGGATTCAGCCCCCGCCCAGCCCCGCGGCTGATCGCCACCTACCCCACCAAACATCCGATGCTCGCCGTTTCCCGCGGCCTCGACCGCGACCGCGTGACCGACGAGACCGGCCACCAAACCGTCGTCTTCGGCCGCCGCGGCGCGCGCCCCTTTCACCTCGACGAAATGCGCCCCTTCCTCCGCCACGCCGACGGCGATTTCTACAAAGTCGAAGACGTGAAGCTGAAGACGCTCACCGAAGAAATCACCGATGCCAAAGGCGAGAAACAGCACGTCACCCGCACCGCGCTCTTCACGAAAAACGGCCGCGAAATCCCCGCGCCGCCCATTCCGAAAGCGACCCGCGTCGAATCCGCGGAACTGATCGTGCCGTGACAATTGTAGGGCGACCGCATCGGTTGCCCCGGGCAGGCGAAGCGCCCGCCCTACAATTCTCGGATGAGAAAATCTCGCACCGAATCGCACTAACGCATTGCGCTCGGCGCGCGAATTTCCTACTCAAAACGCATGGCTGATAAATCGATCAAAGTTCCCGGAAATGTGGATGGTGCCTGGTACGTGGATACCACCTGCACACCCTGCCGCACCTGCATGGAAGTCGCCGGCGTCGAAGCGCTCTTGCAATGGAATGCCGACGAGACGCAGGTCCTTTTCCACACGCAACCAGCGGACGCCGCGCAAACCGCGATCGCCGAGGAAGCAATGGCCGTCTGCCCGACTGCCGCCATCGGCAACGACGGCGAGTAGCCATCAGCGGCCGTCCGGTCCGCTTTCGTTCAAGGCGCGGCGAATCTCCGCGCTCCATCTCGGCCATTCGTTGCCGAAGTTTTTCCCGAGCAGCAGCTCGAGATTTTCGCGTGCCGCCGTGGCAAAGGGATGCGCCGGATTTCGTGCCAGCGCGAGCAACGCCGGCAGCGCCACCGCGTCCGGTCGCACCAGCAAATCCTCGAACAAAACGCCGAGCACCCGCCCGTGCGTTTTCGGATTGAGCAGCATCGCAGAAGCACTGGCATACATGCTGTCCGGCAATCGTTCGCCCGCCTCGCGCGCCGCGGTTTCGAGCGCCTCGGGCGGGAGGGAGTTCAGCATCGCGAGCAGAGTTTTCGCCTTGGCTGACTCATTCAGACCGGGCGCACTCGTGACCTTCTCAATCCGGGCCTCCCATTCCAATCCGCCCGATTGCACCGCGAGCGGCGGGACGAGAACGGGAGCCGGTTCGTCGAGCGTGAAAATCGTTGCGGGCGTGAGCGTCGCTTCCGGCGGCAAGGTTTCTTTCGCAAACTCATCCGGAAGAGAGGGAACGTCGCGATGGTATGGGGCGACCCGCGCTTCCAGCGATTGCATCCTCTGCCCATGCCGCAAAAAACAAACCCCAAGCACCAGACCGGCGACACCGGCGGCGATCGAAATGCGAACCTTCATCAGTGCGAGAGGCTACGCAATCGACCGCCCGTTTCAACGCTCCCGTTGAACGGAGCATTGACGATCAATCACTTTCCCATGACACGCGGTGCGAGCAGTTTTCCCGAAGAAGTGAGGCGGTCCGTCCCACCGTCCGCATCGCGCGAATCTCCGCGTCACGATCGCGTGACGAAACGCCTTTTCCGGGATCATCACATCTGATTCATTTCCCACTCTTCCAATGCGCAAAATCACTTCCTCCCGACTTGCGGCTCTCGCCCTCGCGGCCCTGTGTGCGAGCGGGTTCGCGGACACCATCGTTTTGAAAAACGGTGAGAAACTCGACGCGAAAATCACCGCGGAGACCGACACCGAATTCACGCTGGATGTGAAGGTTTCCGCCGAAATCACCGACGTGCGCACGGTGCCGAAAAGCGACGTGGCCAAGATCGAAAAAGAGCAGCCCGATGAGATTGCCTGGCAGCCGCTGAAAAACGTGGCGCCGGGCGCGAATTCGATGCCGGCGGCGACCTACACCGCGAGCATTCAGGCGCTGAAAACGTTCACCACGCAATTCCCCGAGAGCACCCACACGGCCGAGGCCCAGAAGGCGATCGCCGCTTTCGAGGAGGAGAAAAAGCGCGTCGAGGAGGGCGATGTGAAGCTCTGCGGAAAGTGGATCGAGTCGGAGGATGTGCAGCGCGAAAAGTATCAGATCAACGCCTCGCTCGCCTTCAACTACATGAGGGACCGGAGCACGCGCGGCGATCTCGTGCCGGCGCTGAACACCTTCGATGCGATCGAAAAACAGTTTCCCGGCGCGCGCATTTTTCCGGACGCGATCGAACTCAGCCGTCGGATCGTCGCGACGCTGAACACCGAAGTCACCCGGCGGCAAGGGCTGATGAAAACGGAAATGGCCGATCGCGAGGCGGGGATGAAAATCGCGTCTGATGCGGACCGGCTGCAAATGCAGACGGCGCAAAAAGCCGAGCAAACTTCCGCAGATGCCGCCATCGCGGCGGCGTCGGGAAAAAAGTGGCCACCCTTCATTCCCAAAAGCGAAAAGAGCCTGACCGCGCTCGCCGGAAAACTCCCGGCTGAGATCACGCGTCTGGCGGCGATCGACGTCGCGAAACAGCGCGAATCCCTCAAACTCGCGAACGAGGCAAGCGAGGCCATTTCCAACAAGGATACGAGTGCCGCGGACGAGGCGCTAAAAAAGGGGAAGCAACTCTGGCCCGCGAATGAATTGGCCACCCGCCTGCAAACCGATCTGACGGCGATGAAAGCCACGGCTGCAGCGAAGCCGGTGGAAGCGCCTGCCGCGACTCCTGCAGTGGTAAAAACGAAACCGCATAACGCCAACGTCACGAACGCCGCCGCCGCCGCCGTGCAGGTCGAGGCGCCCAAGCCGTTTCTCCTCACCCTGGGCGGCGCGATCACCGTGGTCGTGGTGTTGATTTTCGCCGGTGCGGGCATCGGCGTTTTCCGCAAAATCAAGCGGAAGGCCAACGAGATCCTCGAATAATTTCCCATGGATCGCCACGCGCAAATTGACCGGAAAACGCACGAGACCACGATCGCTGTCGAACTGAAAATCGACGGACGCGGCGAGAGCACGATCGCGACGAAAATCCCTTTCTTCGATCACATGCTCACGCTCTTCGCGCGGCACAGTCTCATCGATCTCGTGGTCAAAGCCGACGGCGACATCGACGTCGATTTTCACCACACCGTCGAAGACACCGGCATCGCGCTCGGACAGGCCTTTGCGCGCGCGGTCGGCGACAAACGCGGCCTGCGGCGTTACGGCTCGGCCTACGTGCCGATGGACGAGACGCTCGTGCGCGCCGTCGTCGATTTCAGCGGACGCCCATTTTTGGAATATCGCGCGCCGCAAAATGTCGCGGCGATCGGCGCGTTTCCGTTTCAGTTGGTGGAAGAATTTCTCCGCAGTTTCGCGGTCCATGCCGGGATCAATTTGCACGTCGAAATTCTCTACGGTCGCGACGCGCATCACATGGCCGAGGCGGTTTTCAAAGGCCTCGCCAAAGCCATCGACGCCGCCTGCCAGCTTGATCCGCGGGTCGAGGGAGTGCCGAGCACCAAGGGCAGTTTATAGTTGAGGGTTGAGAGTTGAGAGTCGCGATTTCTAATCTGCTCACGTCTCGCGAAACGGGGCTCTCAACTCTCCGGTCTCAACTCCCAACCCTCCTCAGATGATCGCCTTGATCGACTACGGCAGCGGCAATATCCGCAGCGTTTTCAACGCGCTGCGGCACGAAGGTGCGGAGGTGGAGCTCGTCTCCGATCCGACGCGGCTCGATGCCGCGGATGGCGTCGTGCTGCCCGGCGTCGGCGCGTTTGGCGACTGCGTCCGCGGACTGCAAACGCGCGGGCTTTGGGAGCCCGTGCGCGAGTGGCTCGGGTCGGGGAAACCGTTCTTTGGCATCTGCGTCGGCTACCAGTTGCTCTTCGATGAAAGCGAGGAAACGCCGGGCGTGCGCGGCTTCGGGCACTTCGCCGGGCGGGTGAAAAAGTTCAGCCTGCCCGGACTCAAAATCCCGCAGATCGGCTGGAACAATCTGGAGCTCGCGAACCCGTCCGATCCGCTCTGGCACAAGCTTCCGCACGATCCGCACGTCTATTTCGTGCATTCCTATTTTCCCGTTCCCGAGGACGAGTCCATCGTCACCGCGCGCACGACGTACGGCGAAACTTTCGCCGCCAGCGTGGCGCGCGGCAGCGTCGCGGCGGTGCAGTTTCATCCGGAAAAGAGCCAGGCCGTCGGGCTCGGAATCCTGCGCAATTTCCTCGCCAGCGTGCCGGCGGAAAAAGAAAACGCGCTCGGCCTCACCGCATGATTCTCCTCCCCGCGATCGATCTCATGTCCGGCGAAGTCGTGCGCCTGCGGCAAGGCAAGGCCGACCAAAAAACCGTCTATTCCAGCGACCCGGCGGCGTTCGCGCGGCAGTGGGAAAGCGAGGGTGGCGACTATCTGCACATCGTCGATCTCGACGCGGCATTCAGCGGCGAGCAGCGCAATCTGGACGCGGTCCGCGCGATCACCGCGGCGATCTCCATCCCGTGTGAACTCGGCGGCGGGATGCGCAACGCGGCGGCGATCGAGCGTGCTTTTTCGGCGGGAGTCTCGCGCGTCGTGATCGGCACGCGCGCCGCGGAGTCGCTCGATTTCGTACGCGAAATGGCGGCGGCACACGGCAGCGAACGCATCGCGGTCGGCATCGACGCGAAGAACGGAATGGTCTCCGTGAAAGGCTGGACCGAGATGTCCGCGCTCACCGCGCTCGACCTCGCACGGCGAGCCGAGGATGCCGGCGCCGGCACGATTATTTACACCGACATCGCGACCGACGGGATGATGCAAGGGCCGAATTTCGGCGAGATGGAAAAGATGCTCGCCGCGCTGAAATGCCAGCTCATCGCGAGCGGCGGAGTGTCATCCGCGCAAGACGTGAAGCGGCTCGGCGAGATGCCGGGGCTCTACGGTTGCATCATCGGCAAGGCGCTTTACGACAAGGCGGTCAGCCTGCCCGATCTCGTGGCCACGGCGAAGCAGTGGAAGTCAGGCGTCCCGACTGACCGGTCTGCGTTCCCGGCGATCCCACCCGTCAGGCGGGACGCCTGACTTCTGACGAAGTCGTCACGCGCTCAATTGTTCCCTTCAAAAATCTCCAATCCTCATCCCATGCGCATCCTTTTTCTCGACTGCTCCTCCGGCATCAGCGGCGACATGACCGTCGGCGCGCTGTGCGATCTCGGTGTCAAACCCTCCACCCTCGAATGGGAGCTCGCGAAGCTCGAGATCGGTGATTTCCACATGCACTTCGAGCGCGAGCAGCGGAAGAGCGTGGCGGGAATCAAGTTCGGCATCCACGCCGGCGCCACGCATGTCCACGAGCCGGAAAGTGAGGAGCACGACCACGATCACGGTGAGGAAAACTCTCACCACCACGACGAGCACGAGGAGCATTCCCACGCGCACGAGCACGGGCCGGAATGCGGGCACGAGCATGGGCATTCTCACGAGGAACATGGGCACTCGCATGCCCATTCCGACGAGCACGAATGCGCACACGGGCATGCGCATTCCCACTCGCACGGGCGCAGCCATCGCGAAATCCGCGCGCTGATCGAGGGCAGCGAACTTTCGCCATTCGTGAAGCAGCACGCGCTCGGCATTTTTCAACGCATCGCGGTGGCCGAGGGAAAGATCCACGGACAGCGGCCGGAGGATGTTGAGTTTCACGAAGTCGGCGCGCTCGATTCGATCGCGGACATCGTCTGCGCGTGTGTCGGCCTCGAGTCGCTCGGGGTCGAAAAAGTCTTCGTGTCGCAGCTCAATGACGGCCACGGCACGATCGAATGCGCGCACGGCACCTTCCCCGTGCCGGCGCCGGCGACGCTGGAGATTTTGCGCGGCATCCCGGTCGGGCAAATCGACGAGCCGCACGAAATGATCACGCCGACCGGCGCGGCGATCGCGGCGGAATTTGGCGAAAGCTTCGGCCTCATGCCGCGGATGAAGATCGAAAAAATCGGCTACGGCCTCGGCTCGCGCGAACTCGCCTCGCGGCCGAATGTGCTGCGCGCCGTGCTCGGCGAACTCGCGGAGGAGTAAGCCATGCCGGGCGGATACGAAACCGACACCGTCACCCGGCTGGAGACGAATCTCGACGATCTCTCGCCGGAAATCGTCGGCGCGGTGATGGAGAAACTTTTCGCCGCAGGCGCGCTCGACGTCTGGTTCACGCCGATCCAGATGAAGAAAAATCGTCCTGGCGTGCAGCTCTCCGTCCTCTGCGAACCGGCTCTGGCACAAGGTTTGGCCGACATCGTCTTTTCCGAGACGAGTGCATTCGGCCTGCGGATGGAGCAGATCGTCCGGCTCAAATTGGAGCGGCGTTTCGAGCAGGTGCAGACGGAATTCGGCGAGGTCACCGTGAAGCTCGGGCTGAAGGGCAGCGATGTCGTGCAGGTCGCGCCGGAGTTTGAATCGTGCCGCGCGCGGAGCGACGCCACGCAGCAGCCGCTGCGCGCGATTTACGCCGCGGCGTTGCGGGCGATTGGTGCGAAAATTCGCACCGAAGTCGACGGCTAGGATTTCCGCACTGTCGGGCCGGCGACCCACCCGCCGGGGATGAGCAGCGTGCGCGGATACTCGGGGAGGTTGCGTTCGTTGCAGCGGAGCTGACCGTCGAGAAGGTCGATCGCCGCGGCTCCGACCAGTTCGGAATTCTGGTTGATCCCGGCCCACGCGCGATCTTCCGCCGAGAGCGCGAGATGCGCGAAGCCCACCTCCTCCGGCGCGCGCACGCCGAGTTCCCCGAGTACTTTTAGCGCATCGCCATCCAGGCTGACCACCGCGTCCGGTCGATGCCTGCCAAACCACTCCGCAAATGCGCCGGAAAAGTCGTCACCAGTCAGCAACGCCGGCACTCGATTTTCCGGTGCGAGCTGCGCCTGATGCACCAGCATCCCGGCCGACCAATTTCGTTTCACGCGCTCATCGTTTTCCGCCGTGATCGCCATGCCGATGCGCTGGTAGCCGAGCTTCGCCAGCTCGCGCAAGGCCAGTGAGATCGAGCCGTATTGGTCGTTGCTCGCGCGGTGCAGCGTCGGTCCGCTCATCGACCAGCCGATCGTCACCGCGGCGAAATGCTCCCACTCGAGATGGATCTCGCCCCCGCCCGGCGGCATCGGCGCGACCACGAGGCCGTAAATATTTCGCGCGTAAAGGATCTCGCTGAGTCGTTCCGGCGACATCCCCGATTCGCCGAGCCACCACTCCTCGATCTCGTATCCGAACGATTCTGCGCGCCGCTTTGCCCCCTCGAAAAACTCGAGAAATGGCCCCGACGCCCGCCAACCGTCCTTCGTCGGATGCGCGGTGACGTAGGCGATCGTCGATTGCTTCGGCGCGTGGTTTGAATAGCGGAGCTGCGTCATCAACGCGGAGACCATGGGATTTGGCCGGTAGCCCAGTTCGTCCGCGATCGCCCGAATGCGCGCGATGGTGGTTCGGGCGAGCTTCGGGCTGTTGCGCAGCGCGAGCGACACCGCCATGCGCGAGACGCCCGCGAGCTCGGCGATTTGCTGCATCGTGGGAGCCTTCGCAGGATTCATCGGCAGGCGGAGAATGCACACGGTCGCGCGAATTCAGAAGGCTAAAATGGCGGGGTTCGGGTATTGCGGCGGTTGGCGTCTCGAGCGGGATGACACCTCAGATTGAGCCTCCGCGCGACCGCGACCCTCGACACCCCCGCTCGCCCGCGCCTAGATTCGCCGCCGATTTTGGAGATTCCCAGCACACTCGCGATCGTCGCCGGCAGCGGCGCGTATCCGCTCGCCATGGCCCGTTCGGCGCGAGCGGCGGGCGTCCGCCGAATCGTCGCCGCGGCCTTTCAAAACGAGACGAGCGCGGAGCTCATCCCGCTCGTCGATGAGATTGAATGGATGCGCGTCGGGCAGCTCGGACGGATGCTCTCTTTTCTCGAAAAATCGGGGACCCGGCACGCGGTCATGTCCGGGCAAATCCATCCGAAAAACTTGTTCGATTTGCGGCCCGATTTGAAAGCCGTGCTGCTCCTCGGCCGACTGCGAGAGCGCAACGCCGAGTCGATCTTCGGCGCGATCGCGGGCGAGATGGCCAAGGCGGGCGTCGAGTTGCTGCCGGCGACCAGTTTCATGGAGGAATATCTCGCGCCCGCCGGCCTCGTCGCGGGTCCGAAACTCAGCCGGAGAGAGGAGGGAGACGTGCGCTACGGTTTTCGCATCGCGAAAGAAACGAGTCGGCTCGACATCGGCCAGACCGTCGTGGTGAAAGGCGGAACCGTGCTCGCGGTCGAGGCATTCGAGGGGACGAATGCCGCGATGAAACGCGGCGGCGAACTCGGCCGAAAAGACGCGGTGATGATCAAGGTCGCCAAGCCGAAACAGGACTTCCGGTTCGACGTGCCTGTCATCGGCCCGCTCACACTCGAAGCCGCCCGCGACGCCCGCATCCGCGTCCTCGGCGTGGAGGCGGGCAGGACGCTGATGCTCGAACGCGAGAAGCTGCTCGCGCTCGCCGCGCAGGAACGAATCTCCATTTTCGGCGTCGCCGACTGAACGTAAATATGACGAACAAACTTCGCGCCGGCGTGATCGGCACCGGCAGCATCGGCAGAAATCACGCGCGCATTCTCAGCGAACTTCCCGAGGCAAATTTCACCGCGATCTACGACGCCAATGCCGCGACCGCGCACGAAATGGCCGCACGTTTCGGCGCGAAGGCGACGACCTCGCTCGAGGAATTTTCCTCGCTCGTCGATGCGGCGACCATCGCCACGCCGACGCCGACCCATTTCGAAATCGGCAAGTTTTTGCTCGAGCGCGGAAAGCATGTGCTCGTGGAAAAACCGATCACCGAAAACACCGCCGACGCGCGCGCCCTCTCGCAGCTCGCGCACCACCGCGGGCTCGTGCTGCAGGTCGGCCACATCGAGCGCTTCAACCCCGTCCTCAGCGCGCTCGAGGGAAAGCTCAACCACCCGCGCTTCATCGAGTCGCACCGCCTCTCGCCGTATCCCGCGCGCAGCACGGAAATCGGCGTCGTGCTCGACCTGATGATCCATGATCTGGAGATCATCCTGCACCTCGTCCGCTCGCCGCTGAAAAGCGTCGATGCCGTCGGAGTGCCCGTCCTGAGCCGCGGCGAAGACATCGCAAATGCGCGGCTGCGCTTTGAAAACGGCTGCGTGGCGAACATCACCGTCAGCCGCATCAGCCCCGAAAAGCTGCGCAAAATCCGCGTCTTCCAGCAGGACGCCTACCTCTCGCTCGACTACCAGGCACAGGAGGGATTCCTCTACCGCCTCGCGCGCGCCGACGAGCCCGAGAGCTCGCTTTTTAAAAAGCTCCTCGCCGCAAAAGACCACGCCGTCGTCAGCGAATTCGCCGGCAAACGCATCGTTCGCGAGCCGGTGGAAATCTCAAAAGGCGAGCCGCTCAAACGCGAACTCGCCGCCTTCCTCGAATGCGCCCGCGCCGGCTCCACCCCCAAAGTCACCGGGCACCAAGCCACCGCCGCCCTCGAGCTCGCGCTCGAAATCACGCGGCTGATCGAGGAGTCGAATCGCTGATTTTTTAGCCACGGATGAACACGGAAAAGACACGGAAGGGGGAGTTCGGAATGGCGGAAATGCACCCAGATTTGGCAGCCATCGAAGGTGTCGAATCGCAATTGTTTTAGCCACGGATGGACACAGAAGACCCACGGAAGGGGGAGTTCGGATCAATGGAAGCGCACCCGGATAAGCTGCTCTGTCGCGAGGTGACGGAGGCGATTATCGGAGCCGCTTTCGAGGTATGGAAATATCTCGGTTACGGCTTTCTTGAAAAAGTTTACCAACGAGCGATGCAGGCCGAATTGGTTCGCCGCGGCTTGCGCGCCGAATGTGAGCGGCCGATCAGCGTTCTCTACAAAGGTGTGAACGTGGGTGACTACGCGGCGGATTTGGTCGTCGAGGAGAGCGTGATCATCGAGCTGAAAGTCGCCGCTGAATATAATCGCGCAGACGAGGCCCAACTTATCAACGAGCTGAAGGCCACCGGATTTCGCGTGGGATTACTGATCAATTTCGGACGCAGCAAAGCATCCTTCAAACGCCTGGTCGTCTGAGGCCATGCTCCTTCGTCCTCTTCCCCTTCCGTGTCTTCCGTGTTTTTCCGTGGCTAAATTCCGCCCGCTGCAATGTCGATGAAGCTTTACCTCGTCGCGGGCGAAGCGAGTGGGGATGCGCGTGGGGCGGAGCTGATGCGGGCGCTGCGGGCGCTGGACCCGACGCTCGAGTTTTTTGGCGCGGGCGGACGGGAGATGCGGGCGCTGGCGGGCGGGGCGTTTGTGGATTGGGCGGATGAGGCGGTGGTGGGGCTTTGGGACGTGTTGAAGAAGTACGCGTATTTCAAAAAGCAGTTCGATCGGATGTTGGCCCATGTGGCGCGCGTGCGGCCGGACGCGGTCATTTTCATCGACTACCCCGGGTTCAACCTGCGGCTCGCGAAGGCGCTTCGGCAAAGGATTCCGGGGCTGAAGACGATCTATTACATCAGCCCCCAAGTGTGGGCCTGGAACCGCGGGCGCATCGGCGAGATGGCGCGGTTTCTCGACCTGATGCTGTGCATCTTTCCGTTTGAAAAACCGCTCTACGAAAAATCGGGATTGCGCACCGTCTTCGTCGGCCACCCGATGCTCGAGTCCCTCGCTGCGAAACGAACGGGCACGCCGCGCGAGGCAAATCTGGTCGGGCTTTTCCCGGGGAGCCGGGGGAAAGAGGTGCGCAAGATTTTCCCGGTCATGGTCCGCGCCGCGCGCGCGATGCAACTGGCCGAGCCGACGCTCGCCTTTGCAGCCGCCGCCGCTTCGGAGGCCGCGGCGGATTCCATGCGCGCCATTTTGCGCGAAGTGAAGGCGGACGAAAGCTGGTGCCCGATCACGTTGCGCGGCTCGCACGCGCTCATGCAGCGGGCTTCGGCAGGGATGGTTGCGTCCGGCACGGCGACACTGGAGGCGGCGTTTTTCGGGATGCCGCTCGTGATCCTGTATCGCGTCGCGTGGCTCACGTGGGTGATCGGGAAGCGGCTCGTGAAGATCGATTTTCTCGGGATGCCGAACATCCTCGCGGGCCGCGAAATCGCACGGGAATTCCTCCAGGAAGCCGCCGAGCCGGACGCCATCGCCGCGGAAATGCTCCGCCTGCTGCGCGAGCCGACGGCGCGGGTGACCATCGCGCGTGACCTCGCCGCCGTCATCGCGCAGCTTGGCGATCCCGGCGCGGGCACTCGCGCTGCTACTGCCATCGCCGCGGAACTCGGTTTCGCTCCGCCATGAACCCTCCGCCCCCGCCCAAAGACGATCTCCAGCCGTGGTTTTGCCACGCCATTTTGATCGCCATCGCGCTCCTTTTCCTCGTGCGGAATGTGCCGTGGCACCTCGACAATTACGATCAGGCGAAGCAGGCGTTCACCTCGTTTGAGATGGTGCAGGAGGGCCACTGGTGGCTCCAGCACACGCCGGCCGGGAATCTCGCCACAAAGCCGCCGCTCGCCGGCGCGATCTCGAGCGGACTCTATTTTCTGATGGGCGGACACGGCTGGCCGATCGCATGGCGGCTGCCTTCCTTCGCGAGCGCGGTGCTCATCCTCGTGCTGCTGTGGCGCAGCGGAAACGCGATTTTCGGCAACAACATCGGCGGGCTTTTTGCGGCGGGCGCGTTCGGGCTGAACGTCTTCACGCCGTGCATCGCGACGCTCGTCCGCACCGACATGCTGCTCACGGCGTGCATCTTTCTCGCGGGCTGGCTCATTTTGAAAAAGGTCCGCCTCCGCGAGGAATGGAGGCCGCGCGACCGCTGGATGCTGTTCGCGATCATCCTCGTTTCGATGATGACGAAAGGCCCGATCGCGTTCGCCTTTTTGCTCCCAGGACTCGTCGCGTTCAGCCTTTTGACCTGGCGCTTCGATCTGAAGAATGACGCGTGGAGCGGTTGGTGGTGCTGGCTGGTCCCGCTGCTTTTCTTCGCCGCGTGGGCGGTCGTCGGATGGAAAATGGACCGCGATTTTCTCGATCAGGTCGTGCTCAAGGAATTCATCGGCCGCTTCAGCGTGGGCGAACACGCGGCGCATCAGCCGCGCAATCCGTTTTTCTACATCGGCCTCATCGCGCTGCGGTGGACGCCGTGGAGCCTGCTCGTGTTTGCGCTCCTCACCGTGAAGCGGGTGCGCGCCGCGTTCCGCGAAGATCCCGCGCTCCTCTGGCTCGCTTGCTGGTCGATCGGCGGGCTGCTTTTCATGTCAGCGGTGCCGTCGAAACGCTTCGATCGCATCCTCCCAGTGATCCCGCCGCTGGCGCTCATGCTCGTGGCGATGGCGCGGCATTTGCCGGGTTACGAATGGCGCCGCCAGCCGGTCGCGCGGCTCGTCCTCGGCTCGGTGCTCGTGGCCTTCGTGATCAGCGCGAGCTACGCCGGCTACGACATCGCGCAGAATTTCCGGACGCATCAGGGCGCGCTGGTGGACTTCGGCGACCGCGTCCTCGCGGCGACGGGAGGCCGGCAGGATCGCCTCGCCGTGGTCAGCGGAAAGGACGAGGGGATGCTGCTCTACACGCGCGAGACGCGATTTGTCGGGATCAAAAATGCGGTGAAGGAATGGCGCGCCGGGCGGATCGATTGGCTCGTCCTCCCGCAGGATCGGCTCATCGAAAACAAGGGCGCGCTCCAGCCGTTCGAGCGGCTCGGGGAGAGCGGATTCGTGCCCGAAAAAAACAGCGCCTACATTCTCATCGGCCGCAAGTCGGGCCACTGACCGCCACCTCAGTCGCCGGAAGGTGCGAGCACGCGGATGCGGCATCCCTGCGCTTCGACGACCTGACCTGCGCGGATTTTACAGGCTTTGCGGAGCTCGCGCTGACCGTCCACTTTCACCTCGCCGGCGGCGACGAGCGCCTTCGCCGAGCCGCCGCTTTCGGCGACGCTGGTTGTTTTGAGGAGCTTGTGTAATTCGATGAATTCGCCGGTCAGCGGGAAGTCGATGGTTTGCATTAAATGGGACGGGATCATTTCAGCGTGTGTCCAATGCGCTGCGGGACAGCCACGCCGGATCGGGCAGGGCATACGGGCGAAAGGTTTCGAGACTGCCTTCCTGCTCATTGTAAAAGAGGGCGCGGTGAAGGCCGAGGGCTCCTGCTTTCGGGGAATCGATGAGGCTGGCGGAGTCGTTCGCGCTCATCTGGAAGACGACGCGCATCTCGAATTCGCTGAGCGCCTTCCGGTTCATGAAGCGGCTGACGTTATTGAAGGTGTCGATCGTCGCGATGATGTGAATGCCGTGGCTGCTGCCGTCGGTGATGATCTCGTTGAGCTGCGCGCCGGGGCTCGCTTCGGTGTCGCCGGAGGAGAAGGAAAAGTCGTCCTCGTGCCGGAGTTTTTTGAATTTATGCAGCCCGGAGATGAGCAGGAAAATGGGCGGCGGGACGGAATTTTTTAACCGCGAAGGAGCGAAGGAGCGAAGGGGTGAAGGGGTCGGTTCCTCCGTGTCCGTCTCTCCGCTGCGATGCCCCGGCTCACTCGATGCCGCACCGCCAGCGCTCCCCTCTTCTTCTTCCTCTTCGCTCCTTCGCTCCTTCGCGGTAAAGTCCGCATCGCCGCTGAGACGGGCTGTGAGCTCGGCGGCAAGGTCGTTCATCACCTCGGAAATCTCGGTGCCGCGCGCGACGGTGACGGGGTGCGGGATCGCCGCGAGGATTGCATTTAAAAAGTCGTCGTCCGAGGTGCCGGGCGCGGCTTGGTGGAGCAGGACGAACTTCGCGCCGCCGACCGGGAACTGCGCGGCGAGCCCGAGCAGTCCGAGCCCCAGCATGGTGAGCGCGGGCTCTTCGCGCTGCCCGACGATGAGGAGATGATTGCCGCTCTGCCGGCGGAAGACGGCTTCGGTCGGGCCTTTGATGGAATTCGGCGCACCGAGCCACATCCGCGCGACGGACGGGAAGGCGGGCGTCCCGCCTGCCAGTCCCGATGTCACCGCTTCACGCGAGACGCCTGACTTCCGCTCGAGAAGAATCGCGAGCGGATCGTTCTCGCGGATGTCGGCAGGCGCATTGCCTTCAAACACCACCGGCGTGCGGCGGCGGATGTGATGCTTCTCGGCTTGCGCGCTCACCTTCTCCAGCCACTCGTCGCGCTCCTCGTCGGGCAGCCACACGACCTGGAACGGGCTATTGCCTTCGACCGCTCCGCCAGCATCGTTGTAGATGCCTTCGCCGGGACGCGTGAGGAGGCGCGGCGCGGAATTGCTGTCGTCCATGATGAGATACGCGTCGGCTTCGTTGCACTGGAGCGCGACACGAATGACCATCTGGCCGATGGTCGCGCGGGCGAGGGAATACGCGCCGCCGAGGCTCTGCGAACCGAGCAGGACGTGGATGCCAAACGCGCGCCCCTGCCGGACGATGCGATCGAAAAGCAGCGACGCGGTCTGCGCCACGGAGTCGTCCTCGACGAAGAATTCCTGGAACTCGTCGATCATCAAAAGCGAGCGCGGGATGGGCTCGGTGCCACCGGCTTTTTTGTAACCGGCGATGTCCTGCACGCCGAGTTTGCGGAAGAGATCGCCGCGGCGTTTCAGCTCGTCATCCACGCGCTGCAAAACGCTGAGCGCGAACTCGCGGTCGCTCTCGATCGCGATGACGCGCGCGTGCGGCAGGCGCTTCGTCGCGTAGCATTTGAACTCCACGCCTTTCTTGAAATCGATGAGGTAAAACTCGACCTGCTCCGGCGAGCAGAGCAGCGCGAGATTCGTGATGATGACATGGAAAAGCGTCGATTTTCCCGAGCCCGTTTTGCCCGCGAAAAGCGCGTGCTGCCGCGTCCCTTTTCCGATCGCGAGGAACTGATGCTTCGTCGCGCCGGTGCGCCCGATCGCGATGCGCAGTTCGCTCGTCGTGTCGCCGGTCCAGAGCTGATCCGGCGGTGGCGCGATCTGCGCGAACGGCACTTCGACGCGGTTGGAGTCGATGCTGCTTTTGCCGATTTTGTGGACGAGCGCGACGGCGATCTCGGGCGTCGGCGGCGGGTCGAGGAGGACTTCGTGGGAGGAAGAAACTCCGGGCTGAGAAGTCTGACCTCCGGCGACGAACGCTCCATTTTCAAGCTGCAGACAAATGCTGTTTTTGCGCAGCTCGTCGGCGACGAAACCATCGGGGAGCGCGTGTCTTTTGTCCCAATGAATGATCGTGAAAATGCCGCAGCGCGGCCCACTCAGCGCGATGCTCTGGAGCCGCCGCGCGGCGGTCTCGCTGAACTGCGCGGGGAAGTCGGCTACGACGAGAAAGTGATACTTTTCCGCGACGCTGCCGGCCTGCGCGTTGTACTCGGTGATGCTCGCGTACTCGTTGCGCAGATACATCTGGATGACCTTTTCGATGTGCTCGCTCAGCTCGGCCATGCGCTCCTCGATCTGGTCGCGCTGCGTCCAGATGCGGCGGTGGACGAGGCTCTCCTCGTAATCGGCGAGGTGCATGACTCCGGCGAAATTTTCGCCGAGGCCGACGGGATCGAAAAAGGTGAACGCGAGCTTGCCCGGCGGCGTGGTCGTGAGCAGGCGCAGGACGATGTTGTTGATCGCGCCGATGATCGCGGGGCCGCCAGATTCGTGCGTCTCGAATAAGACGGAGCCCTGTTGCGGGAAGGTGAGCGCGAGCGGGATTTCGACACGGAAGGCAGGCGTCTCGCCTGCCGCGGTCGCGCCCGCCGGACAGGCGGGACGCCTGTCTTCCAGCGCCAGCCGGGGATCTTTTGGCAAGGCGTCTGCGACGTCCAATTCCAGGCGCGCGAATTTCGTCGCGGCGGTGAACTCGATTGGCGGCAGCCACTTTTCCACGAACACGGAATCCCACGGCGGGAAGGTCGCGGAGGTCGCGGCGTTCATCTCGGCGACCGCCGCAAAAATGGGCGTGATCTCGCGCTGCCAGTCGGCGACGAGCTCGGCCCAGCGCGAAGATTCCTCGGCGTCGATCGCGGCGATTTCGGAGTCGTGCGCCTCGGTGAACTGCTCCGTCCGCGCTGCGGATTCGGCGGTGAAGTGCGCGAGCTTTTCCTCGCGATCATCACCGACCGCGCGCAGCCGGGGCACGAGCATCTCGGCGCCTTTTGAAAAAATCCGCGGGATCTGCGTCTCGATTTTTCGTCGCGCCGTCGCCTCAAATTCCGCCTCGATCGTCCCGGAGCGTTCCCACTGCCCCCGCACCGCTTCGGCGACTTCCTCAAACTCCTCCTCGAGCCGCGCCCGCTCGGCCGCTCGGATCGATTCCGCCGCGCCTTCGCTCGCCTGCGCGAGCTGCTTCGCCTCCCGCAGCGACGTCGCGATTTGGATCGCCGCATTTTTGCTCTGCGCCCCGCCGATCAAGTAAATCAGCGAGATCGCGAGCGTCAGGAGCAGCGTCACCGCGCCGGCGACGCCGAAACTTTGCGGCCCGAGCGCAAAGGCAATTCCCGCGCCCGCGACCACCACGACCGGGACGGTCACCGCCATTGGCACCACGCCGAAAAGCCGCGGAATCGCCCGGCTCGCCGAGCGCTCGAGTTGCTCCGCATTTTGGCTGAGCCGGCTGGTCAGCTCGCCGAGCAACTGCTCCTGCCCGAACTCCGACAAATCCCAGTCGCCGGCGCGCGCTTTCAGCACCCGCTGGAAGATGCCGTAGCCGCGGAAAACTTTGCGCGCCCGCGTCTCCTCCTCCGCGAGCACCGCGCGCTGCTCGGCGAGCGATTTGTTGAATTGGTTGAACGCCGCGTTCGCCGCCTTTTGTCCCGCGGTGCGCTTTCGTTCGGCGCGGAACTGCTGCTTCTGCAGGTCGCCCATCCACTGCTGTTTCGCCGCCTGCGCGCGCTTCGGCAGGTTGCGCAAGCCGACCATTTGCAGCCGCTGCACGCGCGCCCGCCGCGCCTCGTACGTCTCGCGCAAACGCGTCTCGTGCTCCGCCGATTCCGTCTGTTTCGCCGCGATTTGCGACTCAGCGCGGGTCCGCGTTTTCTCGGTGCCCTCGCGAAATCTCCGGTCGCTCGCAAAGCGCCGCGCGCGCAGGTCGCCGGTGAGCTGCGTCTCGCGTTTCGTGAAGTCGGCGAGCGTCGATTTAAGACGCGCGAGCAGCTCGAGGCTGCGGTCCACGCGGAGGTCGGTCGGGCTATTCACAGTCGATGTGGACCTTCCTCAAAAGGGTGTCGATTTCCCCGATCACCAGCGTCGCGCGGGCGATGTCGTGGCCGAGATGTTCGAGATACGCCTTCTCGAATTGCTGGCTCTTCACATCGCTCCACGAGACCTGCGTCTGCTGCCACTCGAGCGACAAATCTTTGACTGCCTGCGCGAGTTTGGCCGCGCTGCCGTGAGTGCTCATCGGGAGGAATTTAGCATTTGAGATCGAGCATTTAGCATTTGGAAAAGTCGCCGGAAAGGGTGCGGCTCAGGCATCGGAGAAATGCTCAATGTGAAATCCTAAATGCTAAATTCCGCCCGCTTCGGGCGGCGCGGTTTCCGAGTAGGCTTCCAGCGTTTTCTGCGCCTGCACGAGATAGGTCAGCGCCTTCGGCATTTCGTAGTCGAGAAAGTGGCGCAGCCCTTCCAGCCGCTTCATCAGCGGGTCGGCGACACTGTCGAATTTTCGGTTCCAATTCTTCACGTTGCGCAGCTTTTCCTCCGCCTCCGCGACCAGCTTTCTGCCTTTTAAAACCGCCGCCTCCTGCGCCGACATCGTTTGCTTCAGCCCGGAAAGTTTCGCGCTGAAAAGCTCCTGCTCGGACTGCTCCAGGACACGCCGGCGTTTGCGCAGCTCGCCCTCCCAATGCATCCGCCGATCGTGCTGCACCCAATGCCGCGTGCGCCGCACCGCGTCACCGACTTCATCGACCGACTGATGCGCAGTCGTGAGGAAAATGATCAGGTTCGCCCGGAAATATTCGAGCGCCTCGACTGACGTGACTTTCGCCTGCTCAGCCATTTCGGGGGAGAAGAGTTGAAGCAGGAAAACAGGAAAACAGGAATCGGAGTTGGATCAATCAGGTGCCCTTTTCTGTTTTCCTGTTTTCCTGCTTCATCCGGTCGGTGTGCCTCAACGCTGGCCGAGATATTCTTCGATGCGCTGCGCTTTTCGCAGGAGGAATGGGGTATGTTTCTCCGAAACTTCGGTGAACTTTTTCAGCACTTTCATCGTGGCGAGAAATTCCTCGGCGAACTTCTCGTGCTCCTGATCCTGCCACGTGCTGCCGAGCGCGGCGAACCGTGCTTGCAGCGACTGCGCCCGCGCCGCCGCGTCGTCGTTGAAGCGCTTGAGCTCCTTCGCGAAGCGGCGCACTTCTTCGGGATCCATGATCGCTTGAGCCATAATTTTTCCTTCGGTTGAGAGGGGAGTTTTGCGGGAGGGAAATCGCGGAACCAACGCTGATCGTGAGCGGATTCGGCAGCGAGAAAGTGAGCGGCTGAAACTGGAACTTCAACCGAGAATGGCGGCGTTCGTGGTGAAGAAAAAGGGCGGGAATGGTGCTTTTTCGGGTCATCCTGAGCGGAGTGAAGCGCCAGCGGAACGCAGTCGAAGGACCTCTTACTTCTCCCCTCCGTGCGCGCGCAACGGGGGAAAAGTAAGAGGTCCTGCGACTCCGCTGGCGCTGCGCTCAGGATGACGGGAATGGGCTGCCGCGTCTTGTGACACTCTATCCAGAAACGCAAAAACGCCCCGACTTGCGTCGGGGCGTTTGAAACTGAATGAAACGATCCCGGAGGAGCGATTAGTAGCGGCTGCGTCCGCCGCCACCACCACCACCACCGCCACCGCCGCCGCCGCCGTAGGAACGGCCACCGCCGCCGCCGCCGCCCGCGCGGTCCTCACGAGGACGCGCTTCGTTGACGGTGAGAGGACGGCCATTCACGGTCTTGCCGTGGAAGAGGCTGATCGCTTTCTGAGCTTCTTCGGACGAGGACATCGTGACGAAGCCGAAGCCGCGGGATTGGCCCGTGGCGCGGTCTTGCATGAGAGCGGTCTCGGTGACCGTGCCCGCTTGCGCGAAAAGGTCGGAGATATCGTTCTCGGTGGAGTCGAAGGAGAGATTCCCGACGTAGAGTTTACTGGACATACTGATTGGTTTTCTAACTTGAACGCGGAGCGACTGAGGCTGTTCCCGAGAATCGGATTTCAAATCGCCACTGAAAGAAGACCACGGATTTGAAACCGCGTTACCAACTCAACTAGCAATCCACCAACTGCACTGCTCTGAACGAACGCCCGGAAGAGAACATGGATCGTCCAAAGCGCAACTTCTCATTTTGTGAGCAGTCCCCTTCTTCGTCGGCCGCTTCTTCCGCTTCGTGTGGGCGAACTCCTCGGGTGTCGGCCACACGATCAGAGGCGCGCACATCGTTCCGTCATCCTGAGCGGAGCGACAGCGGAGCGACAGCGGAGTCGAAGGACCTCTCGCTATTTCCCCGCTCGGCGCGCGTCTCGCCGGGGGAGATAGCGAGAGGTCCTTCGACTGCGCCCGCAAAGCCGGGCTTCGCTCAGGATGACAGGCGTTTTGGACGCGCTCCGCACGTTTCCTACGCAGCCTTCCGCGCTCCGAGCTCGATCAGGATCGATTCGAAAATCACGCGCCCATCCGTGCTGCCGAGCCGTGCGTCGCAGGCTCGCTCGGGATGCGGCATGAGGCCGAAAATATTGCGCGCGGCGTTGCAGATTCCCGCGATATTTTCGACCGAACCGTTGGGATTCGCCGCGTCCGTCGTCGCGCCGTTCGCGTCGCAATATCGGAGCAGCACCTGCCGCCCGCGATTCAAGTCGCGGAGCGTCGCAGCGTCGGCGACGTAGCTCCCCTCCCCGTGCGCGATGGGGAGATTCAGGACGGAGCCGGTGATCGCCGTGTTGGTCCACGGCGTCGTGAAATTCTCGACGCGGACCTTCACGTGCTCGCAGCGAAAATGGAGGTCGCGGTTGCGGACGAGTGCGCCGGGGAGGAGTTGCGCTTCGCAGAGGATTTGGAAGCCGTTGCAGACGCCGAGGACAAATTTGCCGCGCGCCGCCTCCTCGACGACCGACTTCATCACCGGCGAAAAGCGCGCGATCGCGCCGCAGCGCAGATAGTCGCCGTAGGAAAAACCGCCCGGCAGGACGATCAAATCGTAGCCGGCGACGGACGTTTCCTTGTGCCAGACGAACTCCGTCTCGACGCCGAATTCGCGCAGCGCGAGGACGCAATCCTGATCGCAATTGGAACCGGGAAACCGGATGACGGCGGCTTTCATCACTTCTCCAAAGTCAGCTCGTAATCCTCGATCACCGGGTTTGAAAGCAGGTCGCGGCAAAGCTCGTGGAGCTGCGCCTCGGACTCGGTGCCGTCGAGCTCGAGCTCGATCAATTTCCCCACCCGCGCCGAGCTCACCGATGGCAGGCCGTGATGATGAATCGCCTCCCGCACCGCGACTCCCTGCGGGTCGAGCACACTGCGTTTTGGCATCACGAAGACCTTGGCTTTCATAGGCGCGCGAGAGTAGGAGCCGGAGCTGCGAGTGCAACCCGGAAACGCGTTTTTTTCCCGCCGGTGGCGGGCAAAAAGCCGGGTGACAAGGCCGAAACGATCTGCCTATCGTCCGGCATGTTTCGCCGCATTTGGACTTTGGCCAGTGGGCTCGCGCTCCTTTGTTTATCGGCCTCCGCAGCCGATCAGCCCGCGCCTCCCGCCCCCGCATCGGCCCCGCTGACCGCCGAGGAAATCGCCAGCGCCGCACGCATCGATGCGCTCTCGATCCCGACGCCGGGCGAGCTGCTCGCAGCGCTCGATAAAGTGGGGAAAATCGACTGGACCTCGAAGTTCCGCCCGCCCATTGCACGGGACTTTTCCAGCCGCCCGCAGATGGCTTTGAATCTCGGCGGTCTGATCGCGGACGGCTACATCGCGGTGGAGGCGCAGGACGCGCAGCAAGTCAAAAACATCGGCAAGGACATCGTCGCTCTGGCCAAGCCGCTCGGGGTGCAGCAGGACATCATCAATCGAGGCAAAAGCCTCACCGAATTCGCCACCGACAACCAGTGGGACACGCTGAAAGAGGAGTTCGAAGCGACGCAGAACGAGGTCAAAAACGCGATGATCGACAATAAGGATTTGAACCTCGTCACGCTCGTGACCGTCGGCGGCTGGGTGCGCGGCACCGAGGCGATCAGCGGCTACCTGGCCGACCCGAAATATTACTCGGAAGCGGGGGCGAAGCTGCTACGCCAGCCGGGCATCGTCGGCTTTCTAAACCGCCGGATGGAGGCGCTGCCGGAAAAGACGCGCGACGACGCCGTAGTCAAAAAGACACGAGCCAAACTCGCGGACCTGGAGACCGCGATGAGCTTTCCCCGCGAAACCCCGCCGACCCGGGAAGCGGTGGAAAAAATGAGCGCGGTCGCGTCGGATCTGCTCAAAGAAATTTCCCGGAAAGGTCTGAAATGAAACCGGCTTTCCCGCCTCTTTTCCTCGCAGCCTTCCTCGCCGCATCCTGCCTCCACGCGGTGGAAACCGACGCGCAAGCCGACGCCCGGAAGGTCGCGCTCGATGTCGCCGGGGCGTTCAGCAACGACGGCTTCAAACTCCGCGACGGGCACTGGAAAGGCGTGCTCGAATCCGGCAAGGCGCAGCTCGTGCAGGTCAACCTTTACGCCGGGAATCAGTATTGGTTTTCGGTCGGGGCGACGCCGCAGGCGAAGAAACTGGCAATCACGATTTACGACGAGGCCGGAGTGCCCGTGAAATCGGATCCTTACTCCGGCGAGGCCAGCGCGGCGGCGGGATTTTCCCCGGTTGCGAGCGGCCCATATTACCTGAAAATTGTGGAGGTCGAGGGCGAGCCCGCGACCTTCTGCCTGCTCTATTCCTACAAATAAGCGCCATGCTGGAATTCACACACGCCGCGGAAAAACTCGGCAACTCCGGGGTCAATCAGTTCTCCATTTTCCTGCCGAACAAAGTCGGCGCGCTCCTCGAAATCGTGAGGCTGCTCAACGAGGATCACATCCATGTCCTTGCGATCAACGTGCAGGATTCCGCCGACACCGCGATCGTCCGCGTCGTCGTCAGCGACCCGGAAAGTGTCCGGGAAATTTTCCGCCGCCACGACATTCCGTTTTCCGTTTGCGAGCTCTGCGTGGTGGAGTTGAAGGAGGCGACGGAGCTCGGAAAAGTGCTCGCCGCGCTGCTTCAGGCGGAGGTGAATATCTTCGGGAGTTACGCTCTTTTGACGCGCCCGAACGGTCGCACGGCGCTCGCGCTGCACGTCGAGGACAACGAGTGCGCCTGCTCTGTTTTAAGCAGCACGGGGATCACCATTTTGACGCAGTCGGACATCTCGCGCTGACCCGCGGCGGAGCGAATCCCATGCTCCCCGGCGCCGACCTCATCATTGCCTGCCCCCATTGCCAGGCGCTCGCGAAAGTCTTCTCGCTCGCGTCGGGAAACAGCTTCGGCGCGATCACATGGACCGATGGTTTTCAGGACATGCCGATGAACCCGCGCCCGCCGCGGATCACGCGCTGCCATGCGTGTGGCAAGGCGTTCTGGGTCGGAGAAGCGCCGCCGGTCGGATACCTTTTGCCCGAGACGGAAACGCTGCCGGAAAAAGCCGCGTGGATGGCCGCGCCGCATATTGAACCACTGGACGAAGCGGGGCTTTTTCAGGCGATCGAGGAAGGGCTCGCGTATTCGCCCGAGCTCGAACTCGAGCTCCGGGTCGCGGCGTGGTGGCGGGGAAATGATGCGTTTCGCGTGGACGATGCGTCGGTCGGATTTCCGACCTCGCCCGAGGCGATCGTGAACATGGAGCATCTGCTCGACCTGATGAAAGACGGCGAGGAAGACCTGCTCCTTTTCCGGGCGGAAGCGCTGCGGCAGCTCGGACGTTTCGACGAAATCGAGGAGACGCTGCAAGGCGTCGGATGCAGCGACTACTGGCCCGCGAAAAGCAAGCAGCTCGAACTCGCGAAAGACGGCGACCGCAAGCTGCGGAAGCTTTTCGGCGACTAATCGAGGCGTCCGGACCCGGGGAGCGCACTCGTCTCGAGTGCGGGTCACGGCGTCCTCGACGGGACGAACTTTCGGAAGCGCTGGGGTTTTCGGACGCGGATGCAGCATCGCAGGCGTGAGGGAAGTTCGTTTCGGCGGGACGCCGAAACCAGCACTCGGGACGAGTGCGCTACCGGGGATGCGCCATGCGCGGTCTTCTCCCGTCACGCCGGGAGCGTAATCCCGTGCGCCGAAAGCTCGGCGAGCAGGGCGGCGTGGCGGTCGTGGTGGTAGTGGTGGCAGACGAACCCGAGGGAGCGCGCGGTCTCGATGTTCGGCAAAAGGTCGTCGATGAAAAATGTGCTGGCGGGCTCGAGGGCGAGGTCGCGGCAGGCGATCTCGAAGATCTCGCGACCCGGTTTCGAGGCGTGCGCTTCGTAGCTGTAAACGCCGGCGGTGAAGCGCGAGAAAAACGGATAAGCCCGGAAAACGTAGTCGCGGTGGATGTCGCTGGTGTTGCTCAAAAGGTAGAGCGGCAGGCGGCCGTGGAGTTGTTCGACGAGCGCGATCATCGGCGCATTCGGCTCGAAAATATCCTCCCACGCCGCAGTGAAATCGGCCTCCGTGCCGGAGTAGCTGAGCACGTCAAAAGCAGCGCGCAAAAAGCTCGGGCGATCGATCTGCCCGTCTTCAAATCCGATCTTCACCCGCTCGATCGCGGCCATGATTTCGACCGGATCGTGGATTTGGCTCTGCGCCGCGACCGCCTGCAGCGCGAGCGAAAAGTCGAATCGAAGGAGGACGTTGCCGATGTCGAAGAGAACGGCGCGGATGGGATCGGTGGACGATGAAAGACTCATTTGGGAAACGTAAAAACCGGCAGGGGGCTCCCGTGCGCCTCTCGATTTTTGACCTCCTCATCCACAAACTTCGCGATCTCCAATGCGGCACCGGGACGGCTCAGCCGCGCGATGTTTTGCTCCCATTCGCGCCACTCGCGAGCGTCGTTGGCGAATAGCTTTTCGACCGCCTGCGCGAGCACGGCGGGAGTCGCGCAGACCGCGCCGCAGTGGTTGTTCACGAGCAGGCGCGCGTTGCCTTCCTCCTGGCCGGGGATCACGTGCGTCATCAGCATCGGCGTGCCAGCGGCAATCGTTTCCTGCACGGCGGCGCCGCCGGCTTTTCCGATCAGAAGATGATGCGTCATCAGCAACTCCGGCATCCGGTCGGTCCAGCCGTGGATCTCGATGGGACGGCCTTTCGCGGCCTGTTCGACCCGCGCGCGGAGCGCCTCGTCGCGGCCGACGGTGACGGTGAGTTGGACGTTCGGTATCTCCAAAATACGCGAGACGATCGCGGGCGCTTCGGCCTTTCCCGCATTGATCATGAAAAGCACGCGCGCCGGCGTGCCCGTGCCTGGCGCGGGGCGGGCGGGCCGGTCTTTCGCGAACATCGGCGGCACCGGAAATCCGAGCACGCGCAGCTTTTTCTCCGACACCCCGGCGAGGGCCATGACGCGGGACGTATCCTCATTCGCGACGATGAAAGTGTCGCTCGGGCAGCGATGCCAGACGCGGTTGATCGTGATCGAATCGGTGACCACGGTGTGCAGCGCGAACGGCAGCTTTTCTCCAAAAAGGCGCGCGAGAAAGTAGCCGTACGCGGGATAAACCGAGATCACGGCAGCCGGTTTTTTCTCCGCCAGCAGGATCGCGAGCGCGCGCTGGACCTTGCCGAGAAAGGGCAGCGTGAGCGGCACGATCGGCAGCTTGTCGATCAGCCAAAACACGGCGGCCCAGACGTGCGGCGCGCGGTTGATGAGCCCGAGATACGCGCGGCGGCTCCGCTCGTACGAAGCTCCGCCAGCGGTGAAAGGATCGCCGATTTCCGACGCGATCCCGAGCTGGGAAAACGCGGCGTGCAATCCGCGCGCCGCGGCGTTGTGCCCTTCGCCGTAGCCGGCGGTGAGGATGAGAATCATGCGGGAAAAACGCGCGAGTGAGAATGGCGGGGCTGCGAATGGGAAGCAGATTTGCCAAAGAATTCAGACGCCTTTTGTCGCCTGATTTTCGGCGGTGAAAGCTCGCGCGCCGAGTTTCCACTTTGCACTTGTCGCTCGCGACTTTACGTTCCGCCGCAACCCCATCCTCCCCATGAAAAAGTCCGCTTTCACGCTCATCGAATTGCTCGTCGTCATCGCGATCATCGCGATCCTCGCGGGCATCGCGCTGCCGGTTTTTCAGAAAGCGCAGGAGCGCGGGCGGGCGATCAACGACGCCTCGAATTTGCGCGAATTGGGCAAGGCCACGGTCGCTTATTTGAACGACAACGACGAGCAGATGTTCGCGATCCCGGGAGCAGGTGGTGGCGCGGTGGTTTCCTGGCCGATCACTTTGCACGATAAATACGTGACGACCTGGAAAGTGTTTCATTCGCCGTTCGACAAGCGGGCGATCGTCGAGACAACGCCCGCACCGGTCAGCTACGCCGTGAACACCAACACGATGGCCATCAAGGATCCATACAAAGGAAACGCGGCGCAATTCGTCTCCCCTTCCGAACTGGTCCTGATGGCGGCTGACCCGGACAAGTCCGATGTTTTAAAATTCGAGAGCCCGCAGCTCACCTGGAACGGCAATCCGGTTCTCGTAACGCCCGGAGCCAACAAGAAGTACGGCACTCACAGCAACCGCAACCAAATCAATGTGCTCTTTGCTGACGCACATGTTTCGAGCCTTGCCTGGGGGGAATACACGGATTCCACCAGCCCCGAGGGAATCCGGCGCTGGCAGCCGCTGGGGCTGTAGCCTCGGGTGAGGCGAGCCGCGTGCGTTACGCCGCGAAATCGCACTCCCGGTCGAGGCACGACTCGAGCATCCGGCGGTAGGTCGCGCGGGAAACTTCCACCGCCCCAAACGTGAGGAGATGCGCGGTGGTCCACTGCGTATCGAGCAACGCGTAACCCTTCCGCCGCAGCCGCTCGACGAGCGCGTGCAGCGCGACTTTCGACGCATCCGTCACTTCGTGAAACATCGACTCGCCGAAAAACGCGCCGCCGATCGCCACGCCGTAAAGTCCGCCCGCCAACTTTTCCCCGAGCCACGCCTCGACCGAATGCGCGAAGCCGAGCCGGTGCAACTCGCCATAACTCTCCGAGATTTCCTCGCTGATCCACGTCTCCGCGCGATCGGCACAGCGGCGCATCACTTCCGTGAAAGAGGTATTCACCCGCACCTCGAAAAGCCCCTTTTTCAACGCCCGCCGCAGTCCATGCGGGATGTGAAAGGCATCGAGCGGGATGATCGTGCGCGGGTCCGGGGAAAACCATCCGATCTCGCCATCCTCCATCGCCATCGGAAAGACCGCGCTGCGGTAGGCGTGGAGGAGGAGGTCGGCGGAAATCATGTCGCGTGTCGCCGATGAGAGATGGCGGAGGCACGGCGCAAATCGAAGCACGAAAGGCGCGCCCGCCACTCTTGCCACGCGCCGCCCCATTCACTATCACGACGCGATGAAAGCCTTCCTTGCCTCGGTCCTCTTTTCCGGCGCGTGCCTCGCGCTGGTGGGTTGCGAAACTGAACTCCCTCCCGACCGCGCCGCGGCCCACAAAATCGAGCGCGGGATCACCGGCCAGGGCACCGTTTACCAGCCCGACAAATCGAACGACCCGATCATCCGCGAGCAGTCCCGCGTCGGCAATTAGCATGGCCGACTCCGCCCCTTCGAAAGTCGTCATCCTCGATTTCGGTTCGCAGTACACGCAGGTCATCGCGCGCCGCGTCCGCGAGTGCCAGGTCTTCTCCGAGATCGTCCGCTACGATCTCCCGGCGGCCGAAATCGCCGCGCTCGGCGCGAACGGAATCATCCTCAGCGGCGGACCCGCCAGCGTTTATGGAAAGGACGCGCCGCAGGTCGATCCGGCCATTTTCGCCCTCGGCCTTCCGATCCTCGGCATCTGCTACGGGATGCAGCTCATGGCGCATCATCTCGGGGGAAAAGTGGAGCATTCCGAGCGGCGCGAATACGGCTCGGGCCAGCTCACGGTCCTCGGCGAAAGCCCGCTTTTCCACGGCCTCGGTGCGCACGTCGATATTTGGAATTCGCACGGCGACAAGCTGACGAAGCTCCCGCGCGGCTTCCGCGCCGCGGCGAAAACGGACAACTCGGAATTCGCCGCGATCGAGCATCCGAAGAAGCGTTTCTTCGGCCTCCAGTTTCATCCCGAAGTCGCGCACACCCCGCGCGGAAAGGAGCTCATCCAGAATTTCGTTTACGAAATCTGCGGCTGCAAAATGGATTGGACGATGGGCTCGTTCATCGAGCAGACGTGCGACGACATCCGCGCGCAGGTCGGCACCGATCACGTCATCCTCGGCCTCAGCGGCGGCGTCGATTCCAGCGTCGCCGCGGCCCTTTTGCACAAAGCCATCGGCGATCAACTGACCTGCGTCTTCGTCAACAACGGCCTCCTCCGCGCCAACGAAGCCGAAACCGTCCAGCGCGTTTTCGGCGACAACTTTCACCTCAAGCTCAAATACGTCGATGCCAGCGCGCGCTTCCTCTCGAAGCTGAAGGGCGTCACGGACCCCGAGCGCAAACGCAAGATCATCGGCAAGGAATTCGTCCGCGTCTTCGAGGACGCCGTGAAAGCGCTGACGCGCGGAGATCGGAAATCGAAGATCGGAGATCGATCCTCCCCCCGTTCTCCGATCTCCGTTCTCCGATCTCCGAAAAAATACCGCTGGCTCGCGCAAGGCACGCTCTACCCGGACGTCATCGAAAGCGTCGCCATCGGCGGCAATCCGGCCGCGCTGATCAAGAGCCATCACAACGTCGGCGGGCTCCCGAAGAACATGAAATTCAAGCTCGTCGAGCCGCTGCGCCAGCTCTTCAAGGACGAAGTCCGCCTCGTCGGCGCGCAGCTCGGACTGCCGCACGAAATCGTCCAGCGCCAGCCCTTCCCCGGCCCCGGCCTCGCCGTCCGCATCCTCGGCGACATCACCCGCGAGCGGCTCCGCATTTTGCGCGAAGCCGACACCATCGTCGTCAGCGAGATGAAGGCCAGCGACTGGTATTACAAAGTCTGGCAGAGCTTCGCCGTCCTCCTCCCCGTCCGCAGCGTCGGCGTCATGGGCGACGAGCGGACCTACGAAAACACCATCGCCCTCCGCGTCGTCGAGAGCCAGGACGGCATGACCGCCGACTGGGTCCGCCTGCCGTACGACGTTCTCGCGCGCATTTCCACCCGCATCATCAACGAAGTCAAAGGCGTCAACCGCGTCTGCTACGACATCAGCAGCAAGCCTCCCGCGACGATCGAGTGGGAGTGAAAATGCTTTCGAGCCGAGGCCCGCGCGCGGTTCTGAAAAGCGCGCTGTTTCTGTTCGGTCTCATCGGCTCGCTGGTGGCCGGCGAAACGGAGTGGCCGCAATTCCGCGGGCCGACCGGACAGGGTTTGTCCCGCGCGACGAACGTGCCGGTGACGTGGAGCGCGACGGAGAAAATCGCGTGGAAAATCGAGGTGCCGGGGCGGGCGTGGTCGTCGCCAGTGGTGGCGGGCGGGCGGGTCTATTTGACGAGCGCGGTGACCACGACCGGCGGCGACCCGACGCTCCGCGCGCTGTGTTTCGATGCGGGCGATGGACGCGTGATTTGGGACACGGAAGTCTTTCACCCCGACCCCGGCAGCGCCGCCGCGATGCACCGGAAAAACTCGCCCGCGAGCGGCACCCCGATCGTCACGGGCGACCGGCTGTTCGTGCATTTCGGCCACATGGGGACGGCGGCGCTCGACCTCTCCGGCGCAGTCGTCTGGCGGCAGGAGGGGCTGAAATATTCGCCGATTCACGGGACCGGCGGATCGCCCGTTCTCGTCGGGGACGAGCTGGTTTTTAGCTGCGACGGCGAGCGCGATCCGTTCGTCGCCGCGCTCGATGCGAAGACCGGCGCGGTGCGCTGGAAGACGCCGCGCAACACGCCCGCGCGGAAGCCGTTTTCCTTTTCCACACCGCTCGCGATCGAGCTGGATGGCACCACGCAAATCATCATTCCGGGAAGCGGATTCGTCGGCGCGTATGCCCCCGCCGATGGCCGCGAAATGTGGCGCGTGACCTACGGAGAAGGCTACTCGGTGGTCCCTCGCCCTGTCTTCGCGCACGGCCTTCTTTTTCTCAGCTCGAGCTTCGACGTGCCGAACATTTTGGCGGTCAAACCCGCCGGCGCGACCGGCGATGCGACGGCCACCCACCTCGCGTGGACCTTGCGAAAAGGCGCGCCCCACACCGCCTCGATGCTCGTCCTCGGCGACGAACTTTACGCAGTGTCCGACGGCGGCATCGCGACCTGCGCCGATGCGCGGACCGGCGAAGTGCATTGGACCGAGCGCCTCGGCGGCGACTTCTCCGCCTCCCCCGTCGCCGCGGAAGGCCGCATCTATTTTCAAAACGAATCCGGCGTCGGCACCGTGATCAAGGCTGGCACGAAGTTCGAACAGCTCTCCAAAAACGACCTCGGCGAACGCACCCTCGCCTCCCCCGCGCCCATCGACGGCGCGCTCTTTCTCCGCTCCGAATCGCACCTCTGGAAAGTCGTGCCGTAGTTCCGAAGCGGTTGTAGCCGGGGTCAGTGACCCTGGCGGCGCACGGCGACCAGCTCGCGGCGGCGCGGCTCGCGGGCTCCGGCGTGCTGTCGGCGAAGTTGAAAACTTGGCCGGTCGGCCCCGTCATCTGGAGCATGTCGTCGGCGGTCTGGAGGAAGCCGGGCGCTTTCTTGAGGTCGCAGGTCGAGCCGAAAGTCGTCCGCAGCGCCTCGGCGATGAAGACGTAAAAAGTCGTGCCGTACGCCCAATATCCCGTCCCTCCGAATACGCACCCGACGGCGCGTAAATCTCCGCGGCGACACGCACATTTCGCGGCTGCGCACCGGGCGCGAGCTCGAGCGTGATCCATTTCTCGGGCGCACCGCTTTTGTTGAAAATGACGCCGCCGCCGAGCGGAAAGTGCCGGCCATCAGCAGGATCGTGTCGCCCGCCTCCGCCGCCGCGAGCCCCTTTTTGATGGTCTGAAAAGCCGTCGCCTCCGTGCGCCCGTCCGCCTGATCCGACCCGGCGGCGGAGACATAAAAACTCGGCGCGGAGAGACTCACATTATCGATGCGAATGAGCTGCCGATCAGCCTTGGGCCGAGGTTGCGGGGCATCGCGCCGATCGCGCCGATGCTCGGGCGTCCCGGCAGGTTGTGGCCGCAGAGCAGGTGCGTCACGGCGGGCGCGTGATTGATCTGCTCGCCGTGCATCGAGCGGATGAAAGTGAGGTCGTCCGCGATGGCCGCGGTGTGCGGCAGCAGATCGCTCACCCACATGCCGGACTGCCCGCGCCGGCTCCCGCCGAAGGCCGCCGGCAGGCACCGCTTCCCCTTTTGATTGGCCGTCATCGTCGTCAGCCGCAAGCCGCCGAGCACGCTCTCCGGGATGTTTTACCCGCGCTGTTTTTGCAGCTCCGGCTTGTCGTCGAAAAGGTGAGCCCGTTCGTGGCGAGCGTCTTTTCCACGAAGTAATCGATCGGATTCACGCCCGCCGGAACCGCCGACCGGACCGGCGCGACGAAGGCCCAGTGCGGCTCGTATTTCGCACCCTCCGCGACCGAGCGGCGCAGCGTTTAGTCCCGCCGCCGGGATCACCACCGGCCCCACCCTCGGCGGCGGAAAATCCTCATCCGTCGCCACGAGCAGCGGCGTGAAGCTGGCAAAAGAAACGTCGTCTGAGACATCCCCGCGGAAGCGCCGCGGAAAACCGTACGCGCCGCGTTCGACCGGCTGGAAATCGACCAGCACCGGCGCGAGCGCGATTGAGCTCGAATTCGCGCTCGTCCGCGAAAATCACCCGAAGCCCATCCTGACCATCCGCGAGCCACGCGCACGCGGCCGCGGCTTTCAGAAAATCCGGCTGGCCGACCACGACTGCACGCTCGAGCCGGGCGTCATTTACCGATGGGTCATCGCCGTCGTGCGCGATCCCGCGAGCCGTTCGCGCGACATCGTTTCCAGCGCTCGCATCCAGCGTGTGCCACCGCTTCCGCTCGCCCGCCCCCACGCGGCCGACTACGCGCTCGGCGGCATCTGGTAAAAACCGGCTATCGCCCCGGTCCGCCACAAGACGGCATGAATGTGGCCCTTTCGCGGACCCAAGCCGAAAACTCGGCGATTGCGGGAATCACGCACAGCCATAAACTGCGAGCCATGCAGTGCAGTGCTCGAGTCCGCCGAGGCGTCACCCTTGCACAAATTGCTCCACGCGAAGGGTATTCGTAATTTTCAGAGAAGCCGGGGTGGCGAAATTGGCAGACGCGCCAGACTTAGGATCTGGTTCCGAAAGGATTAGGGGTTCGAGTCCCCTCCCCGGCATTTCGTCTGAAATGCCGTCAGTCTGCGTCGCCGCTACTCTTCGGAGCCGGCGGCGGATTTGCACTTCGTGCTGCGCCTGCGCGGCTTTCAGCATCGTGTAGGTCTTGCCCACGCCGGGACACACACCGAAGAAAATCTTCAGCCGTCCGCGCCGCGCCCGCTCGCTGTCGCGCTGGATCGAAGCGAGCAGCGCGTCGGGATTTGGCCGCTCGTCGTCGCTCATCGCGCCCCGCTCACCGCGTCAGGATCACGTCGAAACCCAGCGCCCGCGCGGCTTTGGCCTGCTGGTCGTCATTGGTGAAAAGGCGACGCAAACCGAGATCCTGCATCACCGCAAGATGCAGCCGATCGAGGGTCGCGCAGTAGCCAGAGGGAAGCTGGCCTTCCGCAATCTCGAAAATGCGATACCCGACTCGTTCGAAGGAGAAGGTTGGCAACTCGATCAGGCGCTGTAGCTGGACCTGCCGTCGGCTCGCTGTCCGGGCAGAAATCTCACCGGCCGCCACCAGCGAACTGATCACCACGAGTGCTTCCAAGCGTGCCAGCGCCGAAACGATCAGATTGGTTTCCGTTTCGACGATTTCGGCCACGCGGCCCGAGTCTGGTTCGCTGGCCAGCAATTTCACAACGATGCTGCCGTCGAGATAAAGGCTCATGCCGGCTTGATCGGAACCAAAGCGTGTCCCTTGTCGCGCATTTCCCGCAGAATTTCGTCTGTGGAGCGACGCCCTGGCTTGTCATCCGCGGAGATGCGCTTGAGCCATTTCATATGCTCCTCGGCGTTGAAGCGCTTGACCTTTCCTCGCTTCACCACGGGAGCGACATAAGGAACGATCTTCGCCACAGGCTTGGAGTCGCGCGTCACGATGATCTCGCCTTCCTCGGCGAGCATCCTCTCCGCTTCGGGCCAGCGCTGACGAATATCCCGGACGGTCATGGTTTTCATGATTCTGGGCTAACATGTTTCACACCGATTCACCAGCGAGAGTTTTCAGAGCGAGTCCAGCGCGCGCTTGAGAGCCCGGACATTGACGCGCGGGTCGCCGAGGAAACCGAGTTGGGGCGGCTCCGTGAGCTGGTTGACGAGCGCGCTGATTTTCTCCGGCGGCAGGTTGCGGGCTGGCGCGACGCGGGCGATTTGGAGTCGCGCGGCGGCGGGCGAAAGGTGCGGGTCGAGTCCGCTGCCGCTGGCGGAGCACCGCGCCGACGAGCACGGCGAACATCACCGGATTGCGCCACTGGATGCGCGGATCGAGCTTGCGAAACGAGTCGGTGATCGCGGGTTTCAACAGCGCCGGCTCGAGGATGGAGCTCTGCGGTTTGGTGCTCATGATTTTGAAAAAAAGAAAGTGTGGAGACGTGGGATCAGAACGTGCGGCCGGCGCGCATGAGGAAGTGCTCGACGACCGGGCCGAGCGAGAGCGCGGGGAAAAAGGTGAGCGCGCCGACGATGAGGATCACGGCGAGGAGGAGGACGGCGAAGGTCGCGCGGTGGGTCGGAAAAGTGCCCGCGCTCGGCGGCGCGATTTTTTTCGCGGCGAGGCTGCCAGTCCGAGATATTCCGGCGTGCGGCCGACCATCAGGCCCGCGAGGAAGACGGTGAGGATGACGAACATCAGCATCCCGTAAAGTCCCGCGCCGACGCCGCCGAAGATGACCTCGCCGAGCATCATGTGGACCAGCCGCACGAGGCCGCCGAGGGGCGAAAAGGAATCGTGCATCGCGTTCACCGCGCCGCACGAGGCGTCGGTCGTCGCGGTCGCAAAAATTGCGGTGCCGAAGTTGCCGAAGCGGACCTCCTTGCCCTCGATCGCGACGGGTAAATTCGTCGCGGGATTCGTCCGCACCTCGGCCCACCAGAGCGTCGCGAGGCCGGTGAGAAAGAGCGCGAGCATCACGCCGAAGAGCGTCCCACCTTGCCGACGGTCGCCGGCCATTTTGCCGAACATCGACGTGAGCGCGGCGGGGATCGCGAAGATCGCGAGGATCTGGAGGAAGTTGGAAAGCGGCGCGTTTGGCAGCAGCCTGGCGGTGAATAACGACCGCCACGACCGCCGACCGGCGTGCTGCATTTGAACGACGGCGTCGATGCCGCATTCACGGCGGAGGCGCACATCACCGTCAACCCCGGCGGCACCCTCGCCCCCGGCAACAGCCCCGGCATCCTCACCAGCGCCGCCAGCCTCAGAGACTGTCCAGGAAGTCAGGCGTCTCGCCTGACCGGGGGCGTCTCACCCGGCGTGTCAGGCGGGACGCCTGACTTCCTCCGCGCCGAGATCCCTTCTTTCGACTTATTACACAGTCTCTCACCGCGAACACCCCGCTCGCCCTCGACCTCACCGGCTTCGACCCCGCCGACGACGGCAGCATGAGCTTCCTCATCGTGAACAACACCGGTGCCAACCCCATCGGCACCACCGGTGGCCTCTTCACCTCCCACGGCACCTCCCTCCCCGAAGGCGCGTTCTTCACCACCGGCGGCCAGCAATTTTCCATCACCGACACCGGGGGCAGCGGCGGCAACGATGTCCTCCTCGTCGCCATCCCCGAGCCCACCGCCCCCGCCGCCCTCCTCGCCGGCCTCACTACGCTCCTCGCCCTCCCGCGCCTCCGCCGCCGCCGATTCCCGGTCTCCCTTGCTCATTTCAGGACCCAGAGAAACGCGGGACGACATGACGGAAACGCCGTGGTCGGCTCTCAAAACGGTGCGGTCGGCTTTCCAAACGCCGCGGTCGGTTTTGGAAACGCCGCGGTCGCCGGGGAAAACGCACGGGAAGCGATCGCTGATTGCTCGAAGGCTGCCCGCCCCTCAATCTACCGCCATGACGACGCCGATCTCTGATGCCTCGCCGACGATGAGCATCCGACTCCTGGGGCGCGCGCTGCTGCTTTTCCTTTTTGCGGTGGGGGCCGGGGTTTCAGTGCGGGGGGCGGAGGCGTCGCAGCCGCTGCGGATCGCGGCGGCGGCGGATCTGAAGTTCGCGCTCGATGAGCTGCTGGCGGAGTTTCATCAAGTTCACCCGGAGCACGAGGCGGTGCCGACTTACGGTTCGTCGGGGACGCTTTTCGCGCAGATCGAGCAGGGCGCGCCGTTTGATCTTTTCCTTTCCGCCGACGTGAAATTCCCGCGCCGACTGATCGAGCGCGGCGCGGCGGAGGCGGATTCGCTCTTTCTCTACGCGATCGGGCATCTCGTGGTCTGGGTGCCGCGGGAGTCGCGGGTCGATGTGGCGGCGCTGGGGATGCGGAGCCTGCTGGAGGGGAGCGTGCGGAAGGTGGCGATCGCCAATCCGGCGGTGGCGCCGTATGGGGCGGCGGCGGTGGCGGCGATGAAGAGCCTCGAGGTCCACGAGGCAGTGAGCGGGAAGCTGGTGCTGGGGGAAAATGTGGCGCAGGCCGCGCAGTTCGTGCAGTCGGGGGCGGCGGAGGCGGGGGTGATTTCGCTCTCGCTGGCGCTGGCACCGAAGATGAGGGAGGCGGGGCGTTTCTGGGAGGTGCCGGCGACGGCGTTCCCGAAGCTGGAGCAGGCCGGGGTGATCCGCACGGGGGCGGCGAACCGGGCGGGGGCCGTGCTGTTGCGCGCCTTTTTCGCGGAGCCCGCGGGCCGCGCGATCCTGCGGCGCTACGGCTTCGCGGTGCCGGATGAGGCGAGGTAAATGGACTGGCGCGCGCTCTGGCTGACGGCGGAACTGGCGTTCGTGACCTCGTGCGTGCTGCTGGCGCTCGGGCTGCCGCTGGCGTGGTGGCTGGCGATGACGCGCTGGCGCGGCCGCGTTTTCATCGAGGCGATCGTGGCGCTGCCGCTGGTGCTGCCGCCGACGGTGATCGGCTTTTACGTGCTGCTGGGGCTGGGGCCGAAAAGCCCGGTGGGGCGCTGGGTCGGGGCGCTGGTGGGGCACGCGCTGCCGTTCAGCTTCGCGGGGCTGGTGGTGGCGTCGGTGCTTTACAGCCTGCCGTTTGCGGTGCAGCCGTTCACGGCCGGGTTTCGCGGGGTGAGCCGGGAGATGCTGGAGGCCGCGTGGAGCGTGGGCGCGACGCGGCGGCGCACCTTTTTCCGCATCGCGATCCCGCTCGCCTGGCCGGCGCTGCTCTCCGGCATGGTGCTGAGTTTCGCCCATACGCTGGGGGAATTTGGCGTGGTGCTGATGGTCGGCGGGAATATCCCCGGGGTGACGCGCACGGTCTCGGTCTCGATTTACGATGCGGTGCAGAGCCTCGACTACGCGAGCGCGGGGCGGACTTCGGCGGCCCTGCTGCTGATCTCTTTTGTCGTGCTGAGCGTGACCTATGCGTTGCAACGCGACTTCCGCCTTTCGCCGACCC
>JAYVPW010000178.1:0-14746 GCA_043777315.1 Spartobacteria bacterium
GCTGCTTTTCGACGAACCAGCTTTGAGAAAGGCAGCGGGCGATCCTAGCGGTCAACAGCCTCTTGATTTGCCGAAGCTTTCTAAAATTGAAAGATTGCCAAATCCCAAACAGACCCTTCGTGAACTTTTACGCGCAGCCAGCGGCTTACCTGCCCAGCGTCTCAAACGATTTAGGGAAGACCGTGCGGCGCGTTTGATTACCCAGTTTATCGAAGATTTCTCTCCACTGCGAAAACTGAGTGCATTTTCCCGATTGGAAGAGGAATTCGCGGATCTTAAGTTTTGATTTGTGGCGCTGTGCACCGCGAACTGACCGCGGAGGAGCAAAGCGAGCTGCGCAAGCTGTGGAAGCAACTCGTGAGCTTCTACCATCCCGACCGCTTCGCCCATGAGCCGGAGAAGCTGGAGACTTATGGCAAGCTGACCGCCGCGATCAATCGGGCGAAGGACAGCGGCGACATCGACTCGCTGCGGCAGATTGCGAGCGATCCGCACGGCTTCATCTTGCGGCAGGGCTGGGCCAGTCTCGACTTCCGCGAGGAGGAGCAGGTCGCGCGGTTGCAGAAGCTTTGGGAGAGTCTGGAGCTGGAGATTCTCAGTGTGCTGGAGGCGACCAATCGGCTGCGGGAGAGTCCTGAGTTCGAGCTTTACGACCTGACGGCGAAGTCGCCGGAGATGCTCGATCGCGTGGTCGGGATGCAGACGGCGATACTGGAAAAGGAAATCGGCGGGTTGAAAGAGGAGGCGGAGAAGCTGGGCCGGGAAATTCGGGAGCTGACGGGAGAGACGGTTTTCGGGCAGGACTGACTCTAGTTCATCAAACTGCGGGCGGCGGCGTAGGGACCAAGGTCCACCCCGGTTAATTTCGATCGGATGCTCGTATCCTCTCGCCTCGCACCTTTTTGCCCGCTCCATTCCACGCCTCGTGCATTCCGCCATTTCCATTCATATTCGGGCTTCGCGGGAGGCGGTCTTTGCGATGGTGAGCGATCTGGCGCGGTGGCCGGAATGGCTGCCGCATTATCGGTTCATCGAGTCGCTGGGGCGGGATGGGGCGCGGGAGATCGTGCGGATGGCGGCGACGCGGAGCGGGATTCCGATCTCGTGGGTCTCGGCTTATGAGGCGGATCGCGCGTCGCTGGAGTTGCGCTTCGAGCATCTGCGGGCGTGGACGAAGGGGATGCGGGTGGTGTGGACTTTGACGCCGACAGGCGACGGAACGCGGGTGGAGATCGTGCATGATTTGAAGTTCCGCTTCCGTCCGCTGGCGTGGCTCGCGGAGCCGGTGATCGGCGGGTTTTTCATCGATCACATCGCGGCGAAGACGCTCGCGGTTTTCAAAAAGCATCTGGAGAAATGAAGCGGCGCGTCGTCATCACGGGGCTCGGCCCGATCACTTGCATCGGCACGGGGAAGGATGCGTTTTGGGCGAGCATTCGCGCGGGGCGCAGCGGCATTTCGCGGATCACGAGCTTTGACACGAGCAGCTACAAAGCGCATTGCGGCGGGGAGGTGCGCGACTTCGATCCGACGCGTTTCTTTCCGCCGCATCGGCTGAAGCGGCTCGATCGTTACGCGCAATTTTCCGTCGCGTCGGCGCTGCTCGCGCTGGAAGACGCGGGGTTGCCGTGGTCGAAAGAGCAGCCGCAGGCGCGAGTCGGCGTGAGCTTCGGCACGGCGCTCGGCGGGATCGCGAATGCGGAGAGCGAGCATCAGAGTTTTTTGAAAACGGGATCGCGCGGGGTGAACCAGACGCTCGCGCTGCAGGTCTTCGGCGGGAGCGCGCACTCGAATATCGCGATCGAATGCGGCTTCCGCGGGGTGGGCACGACGAACTCGAATTCGTGCGCGAGCGGCGTGGTCTCGGTCGGCGAAGCGATGCGCTACATTCGCGACGGGATGGCGGACGTGATGATCGCGGGAGGCTCGGAATCGCCGCTGAGTCCGCTCACGTACGGCGCGTTTGATTTCATCAAAACGATGAGCCGCTGGGATGGCGACCCGCCGCTGGCGTGCCGGCCTTTCGATCTGCATCGCGAGGGTTTTGTCATGGGCGAAGGCGCGGCGAGCCTCGTGGTGGAGGAACGCGAACATGCGCTCCGGCGCGGCGCGCACATCTACGCGGAGGTGCTCGGCTACGCGCTGAACAACGAGGCTTGGCACATGACCAGTCCCCTCCCCGGCGGCGAAAGTGTGATCGCGTGCATGACGGACGCGCTCGCCGATGCGGAGCTCGAGCCGGCGCAAATCGACTACATCAACGCGCACGCCAGCGGCACGCAGATGAACGACGCAAACGAAGCCGCGTGCATCCGCGCGGTCTTCGGCGCGGGCGCGCCGCCGGTGAGCGGGACGAAGGCTTTCACCGCGCATCCGCTCGGCGCGACCGGGGCGATCGAGACGGCGATCTGCGCCCTCGCGCTGGAACATGGCTACCTCCCGCCGACGCTGCACCACAGTGCTTTCGACCCCGCCTGCGACATCGACGTGGTGCCGAATGTCGGGCGCGAAAAGCCGCTGCGGTTCGCGATGAACAACGCTTTTGGATTCGGCGGGATCAACGCGGTGCTGGTGCTCGGTCGGGCGGAGTAGCGGAGCAACAGGCGTCTCGCCTGTCCGGAACGACGGGCTTCCAGCCTGTCGTGGTGAGATCGGCAGGCGGGACGCCTGTCCTCCGTTCTAAGACGCGCAAAATCGTTATCGGAGTGACACGGAATCCGCGGCGTTTAGCTTCGCAGCTCCCCGATCCTCAACCCACCAACGCATGAATCATCCCCTCGCCGCCTCACTTTCGCGCCGCTCTTTTCTCGGTAAATCCTCGGCCGCTCTCGCGGGTTCCGCGCTGGTCGCGGGGATGCCGGCGATCGTGCGCGCGGCGGACGACAAGGTTTTGAAGATCGCCCTCGTCGGCTGCGGCGGACGCGGCACCGGCGCGGCGAATCAGGCGCTCGCCGCGGACAAAAACATCGAGCTGATCGCGATGGCCGATGTCTTCCCGGACCGGCTCGAAACGAGTCTCGCCAATCTGCGGCAAATCAACGGCGACAAGGTGAAGGTCGATGACGCACACAAATTCGTCGGGCTCGACGCGATCGACAAAGTGCTCGCGACGGATGTCGATGTCGTGCTGCTGACGACGCCTCCTGGCTTCCGCGCCGAGCATTTTGAAAAGGCGGTGAAGGCAGGCAAACACACGTTTTGCGAGAAGCCGATCGCGACGGATGCGCCCGGCGTGCATCGGTTTTTGGCGGCGGCGGAGGAGTCGAAAAAGAAAGGGCTCGGCTGCCAGTCGGGCTTTTGCTGGCGCTCGAGCTACCCGGAACGCGAGACCTACAAACGCGTGGCCGACGGCATGATCGGCGACGTGCGCGCGGTCTATGGCACGTATCTCGGCGGCACGCCGTGGGTGAAGCCGCGCAAGCCGGAGTGGACCGATCTCGAATATCAGCTTCGCAACTGGATGTATTTCTGCTGGCTCTCGGGCGATCACATCGTCGAGCAGGCGGTTCACACCATTGACAAAATGTCGTGGGCTTTCGGCGATGTCGCGCCGATCAGCGCGACCGGACAGGGCGGGCGGCAGCAGCGCGTGGAGGAGGAATACGGGCACATCTACGACCATTTTTCCATCGTCTATGAATACCCGAACGGCGGGCGCGGCATCATCGCCTGCCGTCAGCAGCAGGGCTGCGCGAGCGAGGTTTCGGATCACGTTCTCGGGAGCAAAGGCACCGTGCGGCAGACCAGCGGGCGGCTCAATTCCATCACCGCGGGCGAGGATCATTGGAAATACAACGGGCCCAAAAACGACATGTACCAGACCGAGCACGACGAATACTTCGCGTCGATCCGGGCCGGCAAGCCGTTCAACTTCGCCGAGAAACTCGCGCACTCGACGATGGTCGCGATCATGGGCCGCATGTCGGCCTACACCGGCCAGACGATCACTTGGGAAGACGCGCTCGCCTCGAACGAAAACCTGCATCCGACCGAGCCGCTCGATTTTAAAATGAAGCTCGCGACGCCTCCGGTGCCGATGCCCGGTCGCACGAAATTCGTGTAGCGTCTGCGCGCAACTGTAGGGCGACCGCTTCGGTTGCCCGAGGCAGGCGGAGCGCCCGCCCGACAATTTTTTCAACCTCCCATACCCATGAATCGCCGCACCTTTCTCACCACCGCCAGCGCCGCTCTGGCCGCTTCCGCGCTTGATCTCCGGGCCGACGATGCTCCGAAAAAACGGAAGCTCAAAAAGGCCGTGAACCTCGGGATGGTCGGGATTAAGGACGCTTCGATCGCGGACAAATTCAAGGCGGTGCGCGACGCGGGATTCGACGGAATCGAGCTGAATCGGCCGGACGCGATCCCGCTCGAAGAACTCGTCGCCGCGCGCGATGCGAGCGGACTGACGATCGCCGGGATCATCTGCTCGACGCATTGGGGCAAGCCGCTTTCGCACAACGATCCGGCGATTCGCGAGCAAGGGATGCGCGGACTGAAACTGGCGCTGGATGATGCGCGGGTGCTCGGATGCCAGCGCCTGTTGCTCGTCCCCGGCGTCGTGAACAAACAGACCTCGTATGCCGACGCCTACACGCGGTCGCTCGCGGCGATCAAAGAGGCAGTCCCTTTCGCGGAAAAGGCCGGGTGCAAGATCGCGATCGAAAATGTCTGGAATCAATTCCTGCTCAGTCCGCTCGAAGCCGCGCGGTTCGTGGACGAGATCGGGAGTCCGTGGGTCGGCTGGCATTTCGACATCGGCAATGTGATCACTTTTGGCTGGCCGGAGCAGTGGGTTCGCATCCTCGGGCCGCGGATTTTGAATCTGCACATCAAGGAATTCAGCCGGAAGAAACGCGACGCGGAAGGGCTGGGAAAAGGCTTCGGCGTCGAGCTCGGCGAGGGCGATGTCGGCTGGCCCGACGTGATGAAAGCGCTCGACGAAATCGGCTACGACGGCTTCGGCATCGCGGAAGTCCCCGGCGGCGACGCCACGCGGCTGAAATTCCTCGCGGAGCGGATGGACCAGATTTTCGCGGGGTAAAGGCGCGGCCCTGTCCCGGCCTTCGGCCACCATCCAAACCGGTCATTCTGAGCGAAGTGGAACGCTGCGCGGAACGCAGTCGAAGAGCCAAGTCCGCGAGACAGCGCCGGGGCGGAGGCGGGCGGCGCAACTGATACCTCTAACTATTTCCCCTGTCCCAAGCGCACGCGTCCCGTCGAGGGAAAAAGTAAGAGGTCCTTCGACTCCGCTGGCGCTGCGCTCAGGATGACGGAAGAGGGATCGCGCGGTCTTTGATTTCGCTCACTTCCTGAGGAGATCGTCGGGGGTCCACATTTCGCGGTCGGGGCCGGCGGAGCGGATTTCCGTTTTGGTGCCGCTGAGTTGGTGGAAAAAGTAGGGCGTCGCCCAGCGGTCGATGAGTTCGCCGGCGGCGTTCACGCTGCTGCCGGGGGGGACGGGGATTTTGATTTGCTTGAGATTGTCGCCGAGGAGCGCGCGGGTGATTTCGGCGTTGTTGCCGACGGGGTTGCCGCCGAGGGCGGTGCGGAAGTTGCGCAGGGCGGTTTGGATCTGCTCGAGGTCGGCGGCGACTTCGGAGGGGTCGGCCTCGACGGCGGGCGCGGATGGGGCGGTGGTCGCGGGAACGGGGGTGGCGAGGGCAGAGGAAACGCCTGGATTGTAGGGCGACCGCTCCGGTTGCCCAGGCAGGCGGGGCGCCCGCCCTCCGACCGGGAGGCCGGGCGACGGACTAGACGTCGGCGCGTTCGAGGCGGGAGTGGTGTGCCGCCCGGTTGGATTTTCCGCAGGCGTTGCGGCGGCGGGCGCTTTTGAGGATTCCGCGCGGGTCGCGAGCGGGCGCTCTTTCGGCTGGGAAAAAAACCAGATCGCCAGCGTGGCGACGGCGAGGGCGACGAGGATGGCGAGCTTGCGCCCAGTCATCACAGGAAGCCGAGATCGGGTTTGGCGAAGCGGCCGAGATTCGGGAAAACCATGGGCAGGTCGGTGGCCGAGACGCCGAACCATTTCGCCAGCGTGGCGCTGTATTCATCGACGCTGACGGTCGGAATCCAGCGGCCCTCGGTCGAGGTCGGCACGGCGTCGGGCCCGGCGACTTCGAGCACGGGGAGGGTGCCGTAGGTTTTCTGGCCTTTGACCGCGCCGCCGACGACGAAGTGATGGCTGCCCCACGCGTGGTCGCTCCCCTGCCCGTTCGTCCGGAAGGTGCGGCCGAAATCGCTCGCGGTGAACGCGGTGACGCCCTGTGGCAAAGGCGCTTCACCGGCGACGGCCGGGAGCTGCTCGATGGCGCGCTGGAAGGCGAAAATCGAGTCGCTGAGCTCGGCGATCAGGTTCGCGTGCGAGCCGTAGAGCGGGTCGCCGGGGTGCGTGGTGTCGCCGACTTGCGAGGTGTGTGTGTCGTAGCCGCCGACGGAGCAGAAGAAAATCTGGCGCTTCATCCCGAGGATGTTTCGCGCGGCGATGAGGCGGGCGACCATTTTCAACTGCGGGCCGAGCGAGCCGGTGGGAAAAGCGATGTTGAAGTAATTCGTCGCGGAGGTTCCCGCGATCGCGGTGTTGAGGAGGTCGCCGGTGAGGATGGCATTCTCGAGCACGTCGCCGAAGGCCCGCTCCTGGATGTTCGCCTGGTCGAGGGCGAGGATGTTTTTCATCGCCGCGAGCCGGGCGCCGGTGACGCCGCCGACCGTGACCGCGCCGCTGGTGGAGACGTGATATTGCTGCACGACGTTGCCGACTTCGTAGGTGTTCGCGCCGGCGAGGCTGGTGCAGAGGGCGATCTGCGCGCTCGGCTGCGCCGAGTGGAGAACGTCGGCGACGCGGCCACCCCAGCCGCTCTTCGGCGGCTGGTCCGCGAGCGAGGTCTGCCAGTGCGTGACCTGGTCGCTGTGCGAAAAGAGCTGCGGCGGCGTGGCCACGGATTTCGCGGTGTATTGCGCTTTCGTGATCGGGTAGAGCAGCGGGCCGACGTTGAAAAGCGGGGCCATTTTCCCCTCGCCGAAAAGCGTCGCGAGCTTGGTCGCGCTCGGGTGCAGGCCGTAGCTGTGGCCGTCGTTGTTGAGCGCGGAGAGGTTGTTCAGCGCGCTCTCCGGGATCGCGAGATTTTGCCGGACCGCCGCGTAATTCCCGTACTCGGCGCCGCGCGGGATGATGAGGTTGTTGCAGTCGTTTCCGCCGGACAGGAAAATGCAGACGAGCGCCTTGTAATCGGTGAGCCCGCCGGCTTGCGCGAGGGCGGCGTTGATCAGGCGGAAGTCGCGCAGGACGTTGGTCATCGCGACCATGCCGACGCCAGCGCAGGCGGCCTGCCGGATGAAGCTGCGCCGACTGCGCAGCACACTTTGCCGATCGTCTTCGAGTGTGCTTTTCGGGCGCATAAATTCGGGGGAAAAAGGGCGGCGTTACTTCTGAATGCCGTATTCCGGCGAGATGACGATGAGGTGGATGATCGCGCGGACGCGGTCGCGGTAGAGGTTCGGGTAGCTGGCCGATGCGGCGAGTGCGTTGGTAAAGGACTGGCCGGTGCTGCTGTTGCGGGTCACGGGCACGGTGAATGTGTTCGTGGTCGCCGAGGAAATGGTGAAGGTGCCGTTGATCGTGGGAGTGAACGTGCCACCGGTGACCCCGGAAATGGTGACCGATTGCCCGGCGACCAATCCGTGACCGTTGACCGTGAGAGTGGTGGTGGCACCGCTGGCGGAGATGCCGGTGATCGCTTTCGCGGAGAGGCCCTGCGCGTAGTTCTGGACGAGCGTTTTCATCGCGGAAGTCATCTGCCCGGCCATGAGGAGCTTGTTCATTTCGTCGATGAGCGCGCTGAGATTCGCGTCGCTGGCCCACGGGACGCCGCCGGGCCCGTTTTGCAGCCATGCTCCGATGTCGAAGGCGATGGAGCCGCCGCCATTCGAGAAGCTGCTGAAGCCCGTGCTGGGGCCGGCCGCCGGGTCGCTCGAGGAGCTGAAGATTCCGCCGAACATGAAGTTCGACTGGCGCACGACATTCGTCTCGGACGTGAGCTGGAACTCCGGCGTGACCATTCCGTTCGCGGTGAGCTCACCGGGGAATTGGTAGTCCGGCGTGTAGAAATTGAACACCGTCGGCGAGCGCAGCGGCGTCTCGCCGAGCGTCGTGTCGGTGGTGCCGAGATCCCATTTGCTGAAGCCGGCCGCGACATCGCCGGAGCGGTTGAAGTTCGCCCCGAGCTCGACCGCGCCCGCTGTGAACGTCCCGTTTTTCGACCCCGGCGCGGTGCCGAGAGTCACGGTGAACCGCGTGGTGTCGAGCACGGTGATCGGGAAGACGCCGTTCGCCGCCGGGGCGGTCGTGCCGTTGGAGCCGGTGAAGGAAATGGTGACGTTATTGCCGGTGGCGAGGCCGTGGTTCGTCGTGCAGGTGAAGGTGACCGTCGTGCTCCCGCTGCCGCCGATGGTGTAGCCGCCTTTCAGCCAGGCCATCGTGGCGTTGCCCGTCCGCGCCACCGCGTCGGGCATGGTGATGTCGAACTGCGTCGTGCTGTTCGTATTCACGACAAAGACGCCGTCGCCCGGCAGCGGGCTGCCGCTGGTGAATTTCAAAAAGACCGAGTCGTTGTCCACGAGCCCATGACTCACGACTGCGGGAGTTCCGGTCGGCACGATGTTCACGGTCGTGACGCTCAAAATATTGCTCCCCGCCGCCTGCGTGTAGGTCGCGCCGAGGATGTCTTTGGCGCGGACGGTGAATTGATTGGCAGAGACCGGATAGCTCCCGGAGACCGTGTAATCGCCACTCGTCGCGGACGGCAATCCGCCGCCCGGATTCGTGAAATTCAGCCTCGTCGCCTGGCCGCTGGTCAGGCGATGCGCCGTGGCGTTCACGGTGATGATCGGCCCGGCCTGCGTGTAGGTTCCCGCGACTGCCGTCGGCGCGGGAAAGGCGCGCGCGAGTTGCGTCGCGCGGACGAGCGGCTCGCGCTGTTTGCCAAAGCCTTGCGCGCTGCGGGCGGTCGTGGAGCGAGCTTCGTAATCGAGGAGGATCGCCTTGATCACGGCCTTCATGTCGCCGCGCAGATGATCGTCCGCGGGCAGGACGTGCCCGCCGCCGTTGTCGTTGAACGCCGACACCACGCGATAGACGTAGCCGCGGCTCGGCGTGCTGGTCACCAGTCGCTGGATGAGCTGCCGGCAAATGAACGGTCCGCAGTTCGGATGATTGAAAAGCGAGTCGTGCGACCCGTCGATTTCCTGCGCGGGCAGTGCCTGATATTCGGGCGTGTTGATCTGCGTGCTGGTGTGGGTCGCGTATGGATCGAGGACGGGATTACCGCTGAGTGACGGGAGCGTCGGAAGCCCGGGGAGGACGACGTTGTTGAGCACGCGCTTTTGCCCGGTGAAATGATGCGACGGCACCTCGGTCATCGGCAGGATCCAGTTCGACGCCGATGGAAACGCGGTCGGCCGGATCGCCGGCGGAGCCGCGGGATCGAACTGATTGTAAGTCCAGCCGGTGAAGACATGCGCGAGGCCGATGATCGCGTCCTGGTCGTAGGTCGGAATCGGCTGGCCTTTGGAATTGATCATCAGCGAGCCGTCGGGATGCGTCCGGTTCAGCCCGATCGAAAAGAGCTGCATGATTTCGCGCGCGTAGTTTTCGTTCGGGTGCAGCCCGGTCGCCTTGTTTGGCTTGTCGTTGCCGAGCATGTCGAGGTAACGGCCCATCGCCGGATGGAGCGTCACGTCCTCGAGGATTTGGCGGAAATTTCCAAACGCCCCGTCGAGCAGCGCATCGTAATAATCCGAGAGCGCATCGGCCCGATCCTCGAGCGGTCCCGCGGTCGAGTTGACCACGATTTCGCTGAGCGCGAACGCCACCCGCTGCCGAAGCTGATCATCCGCGGTGATGGAATTCTGCCACCACGCATTCGTCGTCAGCGCCGTGGCGTAGGTCGGATTCGCCGGCACGGTGACGTTCTTGTTCGCCACCACGATGGGCAGGTGCCGCGTGACCGGCTTGGCGAATTGCGCGTCGATCCACCCCGAATATCCGCTCGTCGTGACGGCCGTGATGTCCGCCGGGCTCGCGCCAAAAGTGGCCTGCTGAAGGAAGCGCGCGGCGGCGTTCACATTGCTGCTCGCATCGCCCGGATTGGTCGTCCAGTCGGGCGGTGCCGGCGGCGCGGTGAAGGTCTGCGAACCGACGAGCAGGCGGTAGTAGTCTTTGATTTCGCCGCCGGGATAATTCACGGAATGGACGTTGAAATAAAGCTGAGGCTGCGCCGCTTTCAAATCGGCCACGATCTGAGCCACCGACCTTCCGCTCCGCGGCTGGATCGTCCAAAGATACGTGCCATCCTGCTGATGAATCGCATCCCCCGGTTGGTCGAGATCGCACACCACATTCGCGAGCCCGCCGGGTGGGTTCGGGATCATCGAGTCATGCACGTGCATCCCGGTGAACGGGGAGGAGAGGTTTGAATAATTCACCGTGATGATCGCGAATGTCTCGTCGCCACTGAGCAGGATCGAGGACGTGCCCGAGGCATTCGTCAGCGCGCCGTTTTGCGGCACGAGATTGGCGAGAAAGAGCGTCCCATTTCCGGTCTGCCCGGTCGGTGTGACCCAGGGCGAAAGTGCGTAACCCGGCACGACTTCCGCCGGAGTCGTGAAGCTGTCGCTCGGCTTTGACCAGCCGACGGAAACGTGATCCGTCCCGGCCGCTTCCTTGTGCCGCACCTCGACGTAGTAGCGGCTGCCCGCCTTCAAATAGAGCAGCGGAGTTTTCGCGGCATCGGCCCACGCGCGGAACCCGACCGGCGCAGTGAGCGATGCGCGTTGAAACAAGTTGATCACCTCTTCGTCATTGGAAATCCAGAGTTCCGCCGCGTGGTCCGCCGCGAGCCAGAATTGATACGTCCCCGACTGCGGCGCGGTGATGTAGCCGCGAATCCTCTCCCCGAAATTATCCGCATCGGGAGAACTCTGCGCGACCTCCAGCGAGGTGATCGCGCTCGTGCTGGTGGGCGTCGTGGTCAGCGGAACATCGCTGACCAAAGTGCCCGGCACGTTGTCCCAAACGTCGCGCGTGATCCCGCCACCCGTGGCGATCACCTCGATTTTCAGCACCGCCGCGCCGGAGCCGAACGCGTTCACCGCACTGATCGGCACCTGCCAGATCCCCGCCTGGGTCGGACTGCCACTGATCAATCCATTCGTCGGATTGATCGTCCAGCCCGGCGGGAGATTCACCGCCGAGTAACTCGTCGGCGTGCCGCTCGCGACGATCTGATAGGTGTAAGGTCCGCTGCCTTTGATGAGCAAAACGTCCAGCGCGCTGAGGATTTGCGGGGCGGCATTTGGGAAAAGCCGCGCTGTTGGAATCAACTGCTTCGCCTGATTCCCGCTCGACCACGAGAGCTTGGCCTTCGCGTTGTCGCCGGTGATTTCGTAATGCTCGAAAACGATGGGGACACGCACGCCCGCCTGCAGCTCGATCGTGCCGCTGTACTCCGCGCTCGAAGTGGTGTAGCCGGTGCGCGGCCAGTTGTTCGTGAGCAATTGCCCGTTCACCCACACCCGTCCGGCGGCATTCACGTCGGTGTAGAACGTGTAGATTTGCGAGAACTCCGGCAGCACCTCCCCGGTCCAGCGGCTGGCGAAATAGGTCTTGTTGACCGGGCTCCCCGACACGGCGTTCGGCCACGGCGTGACGGTGTAGTCGTAGTTCACCGTCGCATCGGTCCGGCTGGTTTTGAGGTTCGTGAAAACCGGCGGCACCGAGGTCGAAAGCGCCGCCCCGCCAGTGCTCGCCTCGTTGTAAAATTGCGCGCTCAAGCCCGTCCCTGTCGGCGTCACATTGTCGCCGATGAGCACCGCCGCCACCGCCGGCGAGCCGACCGAATACGCTGCCGCCGGGCTGATCGTGAGGATCGCCGCCTCGGTCGATTCTGCGGCGGCATCGAGCTTCGGTGTGATCGTCACGGTTGCCGATTTCACGCCCAACCCGAGCGTCACCGAGCCCGTCACCGCCTCGTAATCCACTCCGCCGCCCGCCCCGCCGCTCATCGCATAATTCACCGTGATCGCATTCAGCCCGCCACTCCTCACGATCGTGAACGTGCCGGTATCCACGGTCTGCCCAGCCGATGCCGGCTCAGTCGCGCCCGCATCCGTCGCCGTCACCGTCACAACATTCGTGGCCGTGAGCGCGCTGCCGATCGCCGTCAAATCATCGGGTCCGTTCAGCCCGCCGCTGTGCGCATTATTCGGATCAAAGCCGACCGCGATTTCCTCCCAATCCGTGACACCGTCGCCATCGGTATCCACGTCCTGCACCAGCACTCGAAAATATTGGCCCGACGTTGCGCTCACGGTGGCCGTCGTTTCACTGCCGTTCCCCATCAGGGCCGCACCCACCACATCCGTCCAAGTCGCGTCCGCGAGAGTCGCCTTGCTCTGCACTTGGTAGCGCTTCCCCGCCTGGGTCGGAAAAGTGAGATGGAACCCGTAAATGTCCACGGACATCCCGGTGACCTTAATCGCCGAATCCGTCTTCATCGGGTCTGTTCCCGCCGCCGCTTCCGCCCCGTTCGACTGCCCATCGCCATCCGAGTCCGCCGTCATCACCAGCCCACCCGCCTGGTATTTCATCGCCCAAATATCGGAGATGCCGTCTCCATTCATGTCCAGGGTCGCCCAAGACGAGATGCCGGACAGAAGGATGAACCAAGTAAAAACCCCAGCCAGACGGACAGGCCAGCGCGAGCTGCGAAGGCGGGCGATATTCATGGCGGGGGAGAACCGAATCAAGCCAGCGTCATGCCGCGGGGGAGACCGATCGGGGGGCGCATTCGGAGAATGCGGTTATGGTGCCACGCGCCATGCCTGACCACAACGGAAACCTCACCTGAGTCCGAATCAGCGAGTCGTCGCCGGCATTCTTGTCGTTGATCTGTTCGTCGTCGGCCCCGTTCAGGGCTGCGGTGGCCCGCCGGGGTCACAGACCCCGGCTACAACTCAATGGTCGGTCGTGCCGCTGAGCGCAATTCTCACGCGGATTTGCGGCCCGCCAGCATCCGGCTCAGGCGACGGCGCTCACGATAACCAGCAGGCTCAACGCGCTGATCAAGGTGGTGGGCTCAGGAATCGGCACGATCTCGTATTGGTTCGCACCGAACTGAATCTGCGACACACCCGAGCCGTAGCCGGTAAAGCTGAATTGATCGAGCTCGTTTTGACTGAGGAAGCTATTGACGAACAAGGCGTCGGTCCCGCCGCCAGTCGCGACATTGCCGCTCCAGTTGTTGATCGTCAAAACGTAGCTGCTCCCGGTGTTCAGGCTGCCGACTCCCCCAAAGGTCAGGACACTCGCCCCACCCCCGAAATCGATCGTCGAACTCGCGCTCAAGGTCAATGCGCCGACGGTCTCGGACAATCCGCCCGTGTTCAAGGTGCCCGCATTCAGAGTAACCGATGCACTGTCATTGATCCGATCACCACTGCCCGCCAGCAGTAGGGTGCCTGTGTTATTGACAGTGATGGCGAAACTGCCGCCAATAGCATCCAGCGATGCTCGCGCTCAATGTTCCGGCGTTGATGACGGTCGGCCCTGTGTAGTTGTTGGCACCGGTGAGGTCCATCGTGCCCGTGCCCGTTTTCGTGCTGGTCGAAGCGATTGTCGCGCTATTCGCCGTGATCGTGTTAAGGGCACTCCCGGAAACTCAAATCTGCGGAATGTCGCGGGATAGTTTGAGCAAAAGGTGGTGGAGCGTGGGGATTTGAGGCAGGCAGGGGGCGTGGCAAATTACATACCTTACGGCGACCCGTGACTTTTCGATGAGTTCGTGCAGGACTTGGACGTGGCCGCGTTCGAGACCCCCTTGCTGCGCATGGGCAAAATCGTGCGGTGGGAGATCTTCGAGCCTATCGTCAAAGCCGCCGTGAGCACCGCGCCCAAAGGGCCTGGAGGCCGGAGGCGTTTTCATCCGCTGCTCATGTTCAAGGTGCTGGTGCGGCAGCGCCTGCACGGGCTGGCCGACGATGCCACCGGCTTCCAGATCACCGACCGCAAGAGCTTTCGCGCCTTCCTCGGCCTGACTCCGGGCGACGCGGTGCCCGACGGGCAAACCCTCAGCGACTTCCGCCAGGCCCTCATCGACGCCGCGGTCATCGGGCGTCTCTTCGACACCTTCCTCGAGCACTTGCAAAAGGAGCACGGCCTCGCGCTGGCCACGCAGGGCGTCATGGGCGATGCAAGTTTTGCCGAGGTGCCCCGGCAGCGCAACCGCCGCGAGGACCATGCCACGATCAAAGCGGGCGCCGTGCCGCAGGCTTTCCAGGATCACCCCAAGATCAAGGCCCACAAAGACCTCGACGCCCGCTGGACGAAGAAAAACCACCAGACGCACTACGGTTACAAAGACCATGTGAAAGTCGATGTGCGCGACAAGCTCATCCTCAAAGCCGTGGTCACCGCCGCCCACGTGCATGACAACCAGGCGCTCGATGAACTTGTCGAAGAAGGCGACATCGTAGTCTATGCCGACAGCGCCTATCAAAGCGCCGCCATCGGCGCCGCACTGGCGGCCAAAAACATCGGGCCGCAGATCAACGAGAAAGGCACCCGAGGGCATCCGCTGAACGACGGGCAAAAGGCTCGCAACCGCGAAAAATCCCGGACCCGATCCCGCGTGGAGCATGTCTTTGCGCAAATGCGCGGCAGCATGAAAGCGCTCTATCAAAGATGCATCGGCAT
>JAYVPW010000179.1:0-14732 GCA_043777315.1 Spartobacteria bacterium
GGATGAAACTTTTGCCGCACGCCTGGAAACCGCGCCGAGAATTTCTCCCGCCCAAATGCGCATGGTGCAGACGGCGATGGAACGCAGCGTGGGCGAGACTGCGCTGAAACTCGAATCGCAAATGGTGCTGCTTTCGACCGCCGTGAGCGGCGCGCCGTTCCTCGGCCTGCTCGGAACGGTGTGGGGCGTCATGGACACCTTCAGCGACGTGGCCACCGCCGGAAAGGCGAACCTCGCCGCGATGGCACCCGGCGTTTCCGCCGCGCTCATCACGACGGTCACCGGCCTGCTCGTCGCGATCCCCGCGATGTTCGGCTACAATTTTCTCATCACCACGCTGCGCGGGATGATCGTGGAGCTCGATAATTTCGCCGCAGAACTGGCGAGCGAGATCGAGCACAAATACGTCGATCACGGCGAGCGGAAGACCTTCGCGCGATGACCCCCATTTGCCGGGATCGGACGATGGGATTTAGCCACGGAATCACACGGAAGGGCACGGAAGGGGAGCGGAGGAAGGCGGGGTTTCCTTCTCCGTTCCGTGTGCTTCCGTGTGTTTCCGTGGCTAAAACTTGCCTCCTATTCCGGGGCAATGGCGCGGTGTTGAACCGGTGACCATGAGGCGCTTCTCCGAACGCCACAGCCTGCAGACGGTCAGCGAGCTGAATGTCACGCCGCTGCTCGACCTCGCGTTCGTGCTGCTGATCATTTTCATGATCACGACGCCGCTGATGGACAACAGCACCGACCTCATCCTCCCGACCGGCGAGGCGGCGGCGAAAGCGGTGGACCCGAGCGACGTGCAGACCATCTCGATCAGCCGCGACGAACTCGTGAAATTCAACGGCGAGCCGACGACCCTCGCGCAACTTTCCACCGACCTCGCGGAGCTGAAAAAGCAGCGCGCGGAAGTCGCCGTGGTCATCCGGGCGCACAAGGAATTACCGGTGCAAAAGCTGATCGATCTCATGGATTCCGTGCAGCGGGCGAAGATCACGAAGATCGCCGTGGTGACCAATCCGGAGAACTGAACGATGGAGCGCGACCTCGTCGAGGAGTCGGCGCACGCCGCCGATGCGCGCGATTTTCGGCGCAATCTTTTCGTCGTCATCGCCGCGCATGTGCTCGGGATCGCGGTCTTTTTTTTCATCGGAAGTTGGAAGTCGAAGCCCCCGCAAAACCAGCTCCTCTGGATGGACGCCGGAGCGATGGGCGGCGGCGCGTCTGAAGCCTCGGACAGCGAACCACCGCCAGCGGATTCGACGCCTGAACCGCCCGCGGCGCCTGTGCCAGAGCCACTCCCCGAGCCGGTCCCGCCCCCACCGGAGATCAAGCCTGAGCCCGTGCCACCGCCCGAGATGCCGGCTCCGAGCGAGATCGTCGTCCCAAAACCGACGCCTGAACCGACGCCAAAACCGGCGACTCCCAGACCGGCCACGCCGAAGCCTTCAACGCCCAAACCGACACCAGTTGCGACCCCCAAAGCCACGCCCAAAGCCACGCCCAAAGCGACGCCGAAGATCATGCCGAAACCGAAACCATCGGCGGCTGCATCGCCGAAACCGAAGGCTTCGCCGAGCGCAAAATCTTCCGCCTCGCCCGCTGCCGATGCGGGTAAAAGTTCCGCGAAAGCCTCGCCGACGAGCGGCAAATCTGCCGGCGGCGGATCGAATTCCGGCACCGCGGCGGGTCCGGGAAAAGGGACCGGAAAGTCGGGCACAGGCACCGGGAGCACGGGCACGTCGGACTTCGGTTGGTATTTTGAAATGCTCCACGACCGGCTGCACAATCGCTGGGATCAGCCGACCTCCATCGTCCGCTCGACGCAGGAATTCGTGACGACGCTGAAATTAAAAATCGGCAAAGACGGCACGATCCTCGCCCGCGAAATCGCGCACTCCTCGGGCAACACGGTGCTCGATGATTCGGTGCTGGCGGCTGCGACGAAAGTGTCGGCGGTGGACCCATTGCCGGCTGGCCTCGGCGGCGAAACCTTCGAGATCAACATCAATTTCAAGCTCGACCAGCAGTGACGCCGGACGGGAGCGCGCGGGAGCGGAGCGCAGCTTTCTTCGTCATCCTGAGCGAAGCCCGGCTTTGCGGGCGCAGTCGAAGGACCTCTAACTATTTCCCCAGTTGTGCCCGGGTGCGGGGAAATAGTTAGAGGTCCTTCGACTCCGCTTCGCTGCGCTCAGGATGACGGGAAGGAGGGCGCGCCTTGCGCTTTTCAGCCGCGTCCCATGCGCTCGGCGGCGAGGAGGATGCCTGCCGCTTTGTCGAGGGTCTCCTGCCATTCCATCTCGGGGATGGAGTCGGCGACGATGCCGGCGCCGACGTGAAAGTGAGCGTGGCCGTTTTCTAAAATCGCGGTGCGGATCGCGATGTTGAACTGGCTCTCGCCGTTGAAACCGAACCAGCCGAGCGCGCCGGTGTAGAGCCCGCGCGGCTCGGGCTCGAGCTCGGCGATGATTTCGCGGGCGCGCTTTTTCGGCGCGCCGGTGATCGAGCCGCCGGGGAAGCAGGCGCGCAATGCGGAGACGTGATCGACCTCGGGGCGCAGCGTTCCTTCGACCGTCGAGACGAGGTGGAAAACCTGCTCGAAGCGCGCGAGCCCGAGCAGCTCTTTCACGCGCACGGTGCCGAATTCGCAGACCGCGCCGAGGTCGTTGCGCTCGAGGTCGGTGATCATCACGAGCTCGGCGATTTCCTTCGGCGAAGTGAGGAGGTCGTAGGCGGATTTCTCGTCGGCGTTCGGGTCCGCGCGGCGCGGGCGCGTGCCTTTGATCGGGCGGGTGCGGATGGTGCGGCCGGACATTTCCAGAAACGATTCCGGCGACGCGGAGAGGATCGCGCGGCCCTCGAGCTCGACCAGCGCGGCGAACGGAGCGGGCGAGTAATGCCGGAGCGCTTCGTAAAATGCGAACGCGTCGCCGCGCCAGTCCGCGTGGAACCGGTGCGCGAGATTCACCTGATAAATGTCGCCCGCGGCGATGTAGTCCTGCGCCCGGGAAACCATTGCACAGAAGCGTTCGCGGGTCATGTCGGTGGAAAATTCGGGTCCGCGGCAGCGCGCGTTTGCGGGGTCGTCCGCGAGGTCGAAGAGGCGCGACTTTTCCACGAAATCCCCGACCTCGTGCCAGCTCTCGTCGGCGTGCCGGAAGATCAGCGCGTCGTCGTAAAACCCGAAGCAGAACGTGCCATCGTAGTCCACGAATCCGGCGGCGAAACCGTGCGGGAGCCCGTCGTCTCGCCGCGCCTCGACCTGCCTCGCGCGCACCTCGGCGGCGAGCCCATTCCAGTCGCGCCCGCGCAAGATATGCGTCGGCTGCACGGCGATGATCGACAGCGAGGACGGCGTCCCGTTTCCCATCGCCGAGTCGAAAAAAACCAGCCCCGGCAGATGCCGGCAGCGCGCCGCGATCTCGACCGGGGAGAGGTCGATTTGCACGGGGCGCGGAGCGCGGGCGAGCTGCGGCATGAGGCTCCGGCTGTGCGCGAGGAGGGCGCGCTTTTCAAACGATTTCTTTCCGCTATCGTCGCCGCCTTCTCCGCTCCGCCATGAAAAAACTGCTCCTCCCGCTGACCCTTTCCCTGCTCGCGACCACGCCCCTTTTCGCCCAGGAAAGCGCGCCGGGAAATCCGTCGGGGACTTCTTCCAACCAGCGGCTTGAGCTCATGCCCGCGCCCACCGGCCAGCTCGCGCCGGAGCCGCTGCCGCTCATTCCCGAATCGCCCGCGACGACCCGCAAGCCGACCGGCAGCGCCATCTCCGAGCCGGCGAAAGAAAAGAAATCGAAGACCGAAATCGCCGCCGACGAGATGCAGGAGCGCATCCACTACCGGCAGGCCAAGACCAAGGCGCTCCAGGATCCCGCGCTGCAAGCCGAATGGGATCGCGCCCACCAGACGCGCACCGACTTCGCGCGGCGCGCCGCATTGAAAGAATACTACGTCAAACTTTACGGACGCATGGCGAAGCTGGATCCCTCCATCAAAAAGCGGATCGCCCTCGAGCAGGAGCGCTCGCTTCACAAGCTCGTCCAGACCCGCGTTGCCGCGACCGAGGCACCCGAGTCCGCCGACCAGGACGACCGCGAGCCGCTGCGCTGAGATTCCGTTTGCCAGCGCGGCGCGGTGCGCTACCGTCGCCGCCCTCTCCTAAAACGGCGCTATCGTCTAGGGGCCTAGGACACTGCCCTCTCAAGGCGGGGACACGGGTTCGAATCCCGTTAGCGCTACCAGGACGCTCGTGTGGTTCAGGAACGCCTGGAGGGTTTTTGCAGTGGGCTTTTTTCCCCTCGCCCGGCTGTGCCGCCGTGAAATGATCGCCGCCCTTCACGCATGAAATCCTATCGCCTCAACCGCCTTTTCAACGCCGGGTCCGGCCGCTGCTTCGATGTCGCCGTCGATCATGGCTTCTTCAATCAGCCGGGATTTCTCACCGGGATCGAGTCGATGCCGCGCGTCATCCGCACGCTCGTCGATGCCGCGCCGGATGCGATTCAGCTCACGGTCGGGCAGGCCCGGCATTTGCAGGAAATCCGCGGGAAGCAAAAGCCCGCGCTCGTTCTGCGCACCGATGTGGCGAACATTTACGGCACCGAACTCCCCGCAACCCGCATCAGCACAACGATCGCGGACGCCATGCTGCAGGCCGTGCGCAACGACGCGGCCTGCGTTTGCGTGAATCTTTTCCAAGTCCCCGGCGCGCCCGAAATCCACGCGCAGTGCATCGACAACATCGTGGCACTCAAGCCGCAGGCCGATTTTTACGGGATGCCGATGATGGTCGAGCCGCTCGTCTTCCGCCCGAATGCGGAGGCCGGCGGTTACATGGTCGATGGCGATGCGGTGAAGATCACGCACCTCGTGCGGCAGGCGGTGGAGCTCGGCGCGGATGTCATCAAAGCCGACCCGACCGACGACGTGAGCATCTACCACAAAGTCATCGAGACCGCCGGCGGCATCCCCGTCCTCGTCCGCGGCGGCGGCCGCGTGAGCGACCGCGAAATCCTCGAGCGCACCACCGGCCTGCTGGCGCAAGGCGCGAGCGGCATCGTCTATGGCCGCAACATCATCCAGCACCCGAACCCCGCCGGCATCGTCCGCGCGCTCATGGCCGTGGTCCACGACGGCGCGAGCGTGGAGGCAGCGCTGGCGATGATCGCAGCCTGATCGGACGGTTCAATTTTTATGAAAACCGTGGACATCGGCATCATCGGCGGCGGGCTCATGGGGCGCGAAATGGCGAGCGCATTCGCCCGCTGGTGCGCGCTCACGGACGTGACCGTCACGCCGCGGCTCGTCGCCGTCGCCGACCTGAATCCGGCCACGCTCGAGTGGTTTAAAATCATCCCGTCGGCCACGCAGCTCGTCACCGATTATCGCGAGCTCCTCGCCAATCCCGCGATCGACGTCGTCTATGTCGCCGTCCCGCATCACCTCCACGAGCGCATTTACACCGACGTGCTCGCGGCAGGAAAAGACCTCTTCGCCGAGAAGCCATTCGGCATCGACCTCGCCGCCGCACGGCGCATCGCCGAAGCCGCGCGCACCAGCGGACGCTTCGTGCGCTGCAGCTCGGAGATGCCCTTTTTTCCCGGAGCTCTCCGCGCCCTCGCCGTCGCGCGCGGCGGTGAAATCGGCCGCATCCTCGAAGTCGTCTCCGGCTTCCACCACAGCAGCGACCTCGACCCGACGAAGCCCGCGAACTGGAAACGCAGCAACTCCACCTGCGGCGAAGGCGGCGTCCTCAACGACCTCGGCATGCACGCCTGCCACGTCCCCCTGCGCCTCGGCTGGAAACCCAAACGCCTCTTCGCCCAGCTCCAGCGCGGCTACGGCGAGCGCCCCGACGGCCGCGGCGGCATGGCCGTCTGCGACACTTGGGACAACGCGCAACTGCACACCTGGGCCGACATTTCCGGCCACGAAACGCCGCTCCGCCTCGAGATGAAACGCCTCGCTCCCGGCGCGACGAACACCTGGTTTCTCGAGATCCTCGGCACCGATGGCGGCGTCCGTTTCACCACCGCCGAGCCGAAGACGCTCTGGCTTTTCGAGCGCGGAAAAGAGCAGTGGTGGAAGCGCACCGACCTCGGCTTCGGCACGCAATTCAAGACCGTCACCGGCGGCATCTTCGAGCCCGGCTTCGCCGACGTGATCCAGCAAATGTGGGCCACCTTTTTGATGGAACGAGCCGGCGAACTCGGCGACCGCTTCGGCTGCGCAACGCCGGATGAAGCCGTCGCCTCCCACGAGATTTTCGCCGCCGCGCTCGCTTCCCAACGCGCGCAAACCGTCGTGAATTTGTAGCGAGATCGGCTTCCCGCAGGACTCCCCACTTGCCCGCCGCACCTCCGCCGCGCGAGGATGCGCCCATGATTTTGAGGCCTCAGACCGTCGTCATCGAAAACGTCTCGCCGCTCATCGACGGCGGCCGATACCCGATCAAACGCGCCGCTGGCGAAGACCTCGTCATCGAGGCCGATCTTTTCAAAGACGGCCACGACGTGATGTCCGCGCTCCTGAAATGGCGCAAAGCCGGAGCCACCCGCTGGCACGAGACCGCGATGGTTCCCGTCCCCAACGGCAACGATCGCTGGCGTGGCACCTGTTCTTTTTACGAAAACAGCCGCTACGAACTCACGATCGAAGCGTGGGGCGACACCTTTCGCTCGTGGCAGCACGAATTTCACACCAAGCACAAAGCCGGGCTCACCGACCTCGCCAGCGAATCGCTCGAAGGTGCCGGCATCCTCGAAACCGCCGCCGCCCTCGCCGCTGCGCAGGGACAAAAGAGCGACGAAAAACGCCTCCGCGACCTCGCCGCCGCCATGCGCACCGGCACCCCTGCCGAGGTCAACGACCTCTCCCACCGCCACGAACTCGAGGCGCTGATGCACACCTACGCCGACCGCGCCGACGCCTCCGAGTTCATCCTCACCTCCCCCGCCGTTTCCGTCCTCGTGGAAAGCGCCGCGCCTCCAGCAATCGCACCCGCCAAGAAAGCGCCCGCCCGCAAAAAGAAGGAATTGCCCACCGCCATTCCTGTCATCGCTGAGGCCTCCACGCTCGTCCCCGTCCCCGCCTACACGCAGATCACCGTCGATCGCGAGCGCGCCCTTTTCTCGCAATGGTACGAGTTCTTCCCCCGCTCCGCCGAGGGCCGCGGCGACCGCGGCTCCACCTTCCGCGACTGCCTCCCCCGCGTCGATGACGCCCGCGCGATGGGCTTCGACGTGATCTACTTCCCGCCCATCCATCCCGTCGGCATCACCGCCCGCAAAGGCCGAAACAACGCCGTCGCCTGCGAGCCCGGCGAACCCGGAGTTCCCTACGCCATCGGCAACCGCCACCAGGATTGCCCCAACGGCGGCGGACACAAAGACGTCGCACCCGAACTCGGCACCCTCGCCGACTTCGACTGGCTCGTCGCCGAGATCGCGTCACGCGGCATGGAAGTCGCCCTCGATTTCGCCATCAACTGCTCCCCCGATCACCCCTACGTCCACGAGCACCCCGAGTGGTTCTACAAACGCCCCGACGGCACCATCAAATACGCCGAGAACCCGCCCAAGAAGTATCAGGACGTCTATCCGATGAACTACCACAACCCGAACTGGCGGGCGCTGTGGGAAGAACTGACCAGCGTCATCCTCTTCTGGTGCGCACATAAGGTCCGCATTTTCCGCGTCGATAACCCACACACCAAGCCGGTCGCCTTCTGGGAATACCTCATCGGCAAAGTTCAGGCGTCCTACCCCGACGCCATCTTCCTCAGCGAAGCCTTCACCAAGCCCAAGATGATGAAGACCCTCGCCAAGGCCGGCTTCACCCACAGCTACACCTACTTCACCTGGCGCAACTCGAAGCACGAGCTGATCGAATACTTCACCGAGCTGACCCAGACGGAAATGAAGGACTACTTCCGCGCCAACCTTTGGCCGAACACGCCCGACATCCTCCCGTTCTTCCTCCAGCACGGTGGCCGCCCCGCCTTCATGATCCGCGCAGTCCTAGCCGCCACGCTTTCTTCGATCTACGGCATCTACTCCGGCTTCGAGCTTTGCGAAAACGCCGCGCTGCCCAACCGCGAGGAGTATTACGACAGCGAAAAGTATCAGTGGAAAGAACGCGACTGGAACGCGCCGGGCAACATCAAGGAACTCATTACATCCTTGAACCGTATCCGCCGCGAGAACCGCGCCTTGCACGAATACAGCAACCTGCGGTTCTACCATTCGGAGAACGATCACGTGCTCTTCTACGGCAAGATGACCGAGGCGCGGGATAACATCATCCTCGTCGTGCTAACTCTCGATCCCTTCCAGCCGCGCGACTCCTTCGTCCATGTGCCACTGAAAGAGTTCGGCTGGCTCGAAGGTGATAGCTATCAAGTCCACGACCTGCTCACCGACGAGCGCTACCTCTGGAGCGGCGAACGGAACTTCGTGAAACTGGACCCGCACACCACTCCCGCACACGTCTTCCGCCTCCGCCGCTGGATCAGCCGCGAGCAGGACTTCGACTACTTCATGTAGCCATCGCCGTTAGGTCTGGGACTCCTGCACGTCATGGCACGCTCCCTTCCTTCCGCTCATCTCGAGCGGGGCGAAAGCGAGCTCAGGACGACTCCAAAGGTTCCACCACCGCACGCGAGCTCCGGGTAGCGCACTCGTCCCGAGTGCTGGTTTCGGCGTCCCGCCGAAACGAACTTTTGAAGCCGTCGCTCTTTCAAAACCCAGCCCTCGAGACAAGCGCGCTCCCTGAGCCCCGCGTCCGTCACTTCCCCGCGCTCGCCACCACCGGCAGCGGCTGCCACTTCTTCTCAAACTCCGCGCGCACCCGCTCCGCCTGTGCCTTCGTCGCCTGCAAGTCTTTCGCTGCCGCCGCCGCATCCTGCTCCGCTTTGATCTTCGCCGCCTTGGCGCTCGTCACAATCTCAGGCACGTCCTTGCGCAGCTTAGCCAGCTTCCGTGTCATTTCATCCGCGCTCTTTCGCGCATCCGTCAACGCCTTCTCCGCAGGTGCGACAACGGCCGCCGCCGCCTTCACATCTGCCCGGCTCTTCTCCAATGCCTCCTTCATTTTCGCGATCTCCGCCCGCGGCGTTTCCGTCTGCGGCTTGAGTTCCGCGACTTTCGCATTCGCCGCCGCCAGCGCTGCTTCCGTGGCCGCAATTACCGGCTTCTGCGCCTGAACCTTGGCGTCGGCAGCAGCGTATTCCGGCGTGCCGGTGCCAAGCTTGCCTCGCGCCTCGCGCAGCTTCACCTGCTCCGCATTGTCCTGCTCCAGCTTCTTCGACAGCTCCGCGACTGACGACGTGGCTTTGTCAAAAGCTTCGGTCGCAGACTTGGTCTGAGCCTCCTTGGCGACCAACGCCGCCTCACCGGCAACGATCGCTTTCGTCAGCGGATCAAGCGCCTGCTGCGCCTTCCCGAGCAGTGCTTGTTTCTCTTGAACCTGCGCTGGTGCTTCGGCGACAGCCTTTTCCAGCGCGGCCAAGTCATTGCGAGCCTGCTCGGCTGGAGTCAAAGCATCTTTCGCCGCAGCAACCAAACCCTCATAAACCGCCTGCTTGTCCGCGAGCGTCTGCTTCGCGGTGTGAACGGTCATAAAGGCTTGCGCGCGCGTCCATTTCTCCACCGTGGCAGTCGCGCCGGTGACTTGTCCATTCGCCTGGTCGAGCGCGGCTTTGGCTTTCGCAAAGGTCTCTTCCGCCGCACTCGGCTTCGCCGCCACGGGGGCAACGGCTGCCGTCGGAGCAGGACTTGCCTTCCCCGCATCCAAGCTGGCCTGAGTCTTGGCGATCTCACCCTTCTTGGCCTGCACCTTCGCGTCAGCCTCGGCGTATTCCGGCGTGCCTTCCTTCTTCGTCGCTCGTGCTTCGCGCAGCTTCGCCACTTCCGCTGTCTGTGATTCGAGTGTCTTTGTCAGCTCGGCTGCTTTCGCAAGCTCAGGCGCGGGAGCTGGTGCAGCGGGCGCCACGACTTTGCCGTCCTTCTCCGCCTTCACCTGCTGCTCGGCTGCGGCATATTGCTGTTGCAGGGGAACGGCTGCGGCGCGTGCCTCGGCTAAAACTTTCTGCGCAATCCCGAGCCGTTCCGCAATCGCCGGCGGCGTGGCGCTGAGTTCACCGATTCGCTTCCCGTCAAGGCTGCACACACGGATGTCACCGTTCCAATCTCCCGCAATGACGCGGTCATTGCTGAGTGTCGCTCGCAACGCGATGTCTCCAAACGCTTCGGTCTGTCCCAGCATCTTGCCGGTCTGATCCCACACCTTGGCGATCTTATCGCGGCCGCACGACACGAGTCGTCCATCCGGCGTGAACTCGACCCACTCCACGCCGCCCGCATGTGCCGTCCAGCTCTTGATCTCCTTGCCTTCCTTCACGTCCCACAGCTTCACCGTCCCATCCTCACTCGCCGACGCCACGACGCCAGTCATGAACGCAAGACTCGTCACCGTGACCTTGTGTCCGGGCAGGCTGTTGAACTCCTTTCCGGTGTCACCTTCCCAAATCTGGATCCCGCCATTGCGATCCGCGCTTGCGAGAAGCTTGCCATCTGGAGAGTAAGCAACCGCCATCACCCAATCCGTGTGTTTCTTGATCGACTGGACGAGCTTGCCGTCCTTGGTCGCGTAAATCTTGACCAACTTACTCGGCCCCCCGAGCGCGACGAACTGTTGATCAGCGCTGAGGTCGGCGCCTAGGACTTGGTCGAACTCATTGCCGATCGTCCCGATCCGTTCGCCGGTCTTGATGTCCCACAGGACTACTTTCCCAGACTTACCGCCCTGCCCGCCGCCAGTGAGTAACACCTGCCCGTTGCGACTGAACCGGACCACTGCGGGGAAGCCTTCCGGGAAAGGAAGCACCCCCAACGGCTCCAGCGTTTCAGTGTTATAAAGCACGATCTGTTTCTGCCCGCCGATCGCGACCAGCGGCGCCCACGGACTCGCTGCCAGAGCCGTGACGGCATTCTTGCGCGAGCTCTGCACGAATGGCTCCAGTGGCAGCTCGCCCGGCATGGGTGGAGGGCCGGAAGGGCGCTCCAGCGAGACCACCGCCACCTTCACATTGTTACTCGCCGCAGCCACGGCCTTGCCTGTCGTAGTCTCCAGCAACTGCCCCGCGATCCAGTTCTCGATCACCGCGATGTCTTTGTCGCTGAGCTTGTCGCCTTTCGGCGGCATCTTCGGATCTTCGGTCTGCTTGATGCACTTGAAGAGCAGGCTTCCACCGGGATTCCCCGACTCCAGAATCTTCCCATTTTCGCTGCCCTGCAGCGCGTTTTGATAGGTCGATAAGTCGAGCCCGGCCTTCTTCTTGTCGGGGTTATGACAGTTCAGGCAGGCGTTGCGAAAAATGGGCAGGACGTGGTCGTTGTAAGTGACATTTTCAGCAGCGGATGCAGTGACAGCCAGCGCGGCGGCGATGATGGTGGTGAGCGATTTCACAAATGAGGTAATGTCAGTTAAAGGTAACAGGGCGTCTGAAACGGCATCGTTGTCATCCTGAGCGAAGCGCAGCGGAGTCGAAGGACCTCTCACTATTTCCGAGTTCGCGCGGGTGAGGGGAAATAGTTAGAGATCCTTCGACTGCGTTCGCTCGCTTGCGCTCCCTGTACTTCGCTCAGGATGACGGGAAGGTCAGTCTGCTCAGTGGTTGAACATGAACTCCTTGGCATTCAACAGAGCCCAAAAAACGTCGTGGAAGACCGCGGGCTGTTGTTCGCTCACGCCCCAGTGCGGCTCGAGATGAATCAGTTCTTCCTCGGTCGGAAAACGACCGAAGCTGCGGAGGTAGAGTTCGGTGACTGTGTCGCGCGGCGTCTTGTTTGCCGCCATCAGCTTCTTGATCACTCCGCCTTGCGTGATCTTTTCCTCGACGGTCGTCCCGTTGATCAAATGCAGCGCCTGACTCAGTGTCGGGCCTACTTCTTCGCGGGAACAGACGATCTCACGAGTCGCCCGTCCAAAGGTCGTCAGAAAGTAACTCGTGGTCTTTCCGTCCGCGATTTCCACCGCCCGCGCGCCCATCGGCAGGCCGCGATACTTGTCCTGTGTCTCGGTGACTTGTGAAATGGTGTCGAGCAGGACTTCTGCACGCATCCGGCGGATCGTGGCGTGGGCAAAATTGCGGTCGTCGAGCGCGTTCGTTTCGTTCGCGCGAGTCGTGAGCTGGTAGGTCCGCGAGGTGCAGATGTCGCGGACGATGCGGCGGAGGTCGAAGTTGTATTCGACGACTTTCTTCGCGATGGCGTCGAGGAGTTCCGGGTTGGACGCTGGGTTGGAAATACGCACGTCATCGACGGGTTCGACAATCCCGCGGCCCATGTATTGACCCCAGACGAGGTTGGCGATGTGTCGGGAGAAGTAAGGATTCTCCGGCGAAGCCACCCAGTCGGCGAGGACTTCCCGGCGATCGAGTCCTTGGCACTCCGGCGCGTCTCCGCCGAGGAATTTCGGCGCGATCACTCGGTCGCCCACGGGATGCTTCGACTCGCCGCCCCCGCTGTTGAAGATGATCTTTTCGCGCGGGTCTTCACCGGCCTTGCGGCCGATCTGGGTGAAGAAGCCGACAAAGCCGCGGTAGTCTTCCATCGTCCAGCGATCGAACGGATGATTGTGGCACTGCGAGCACTGGATGCGGATGCCGAAGAACGCCTGCGCGGTGTCTTCCGCGAGCTTCAGCGGGTCTGTCTCGATCTGGTAGTAGTTGGCCGGCGGATTTTCCAGGGTGCTGCCGCTGGCCGCGATCAGTTGGCGCGCGATCTCGTTGATCGGCACGTTTTTTCCAAGCTGCTCCCGAAGCCAGGTGTAATAGCCGAGCGTCGTTTTGTAGTCGCCGTTGTTGTTGTCGCCGGTGCGAACCTGGAGGAGCTCGCTCCACTTCAAGGCCCACATGTCCACGAACTCATTCCGGGCGAGTAACTGATCGATCTTCCCTTCCCGCTTTTTCGCGTCCTTGTCGGCGACGAATTTTTGCACCTCATCGGCTGTCGGCAGCGTGCCGGTGATGTCGATGCACGCGCGGCGGAGGAAGGTCTCGTCGTTGCAGACTTCGCTCGGGGTGATGCGCAGGTTGCGGAGTTTCGCGTCCACCAACTCATCGACAAAGTTCCGCTCCTCGATTTTCGGCCACTCGTATTCGAGCGCCTTGGGAATGACGATGACTTGCGCGCCAACGGTGAAGGTCGCGTAGCGCGCCATGACAAACGCTTCGCCACGCTGTCCCGTGGTCAGTGTCCCGTCTTTCGCGATCTTCGCGGAGGAGTCGTTGCTGGAAAGAAAGAGCGCCAGGTCTGTCACATCGCGATCGGTGCCATCGGAATAATGCGCGCGGACGGTCATTTTGAAATTTTGTCCCGGGCTCTCGAGCAACAGTTGTTTCGGGAGAATCTCCAGGCTGGTAGCCTTGGCCACGTCGGGTGCGTCATTCGGCGCGCCGGCTTCGAGCCAGCGGACAAAGGTCTGCGCGAGCGGACTGTCTGGCTCGAATTGCTTGCCGCCGGTGTGCGGGGCCATGCCGGTGGCTTTGGTCACGAGCATCGACTCGGCGGGGAGACCTAGATTGATCCGGCGACCCGGATACTCGCGAGTGATGCGGAAATGATCGCCGTCGGGATCAAAGCCCCACAACGAAAGGCGGAAGCCATCCTGCCCGCGCGCCGCGCCGTGGCAGCGGTTGCACTCGGCTTTCATGAAGACCGGCATGACATCGAGGCGGAAACTGACTGGCTGATCGGCTAGCGCTTGCTCGACCTTCACAGCCACCTCGGCGGTCTTCCCTTTCCACTCGATCTTCAGTTTTGTCTCCCCGTCGGCGACGGGAAGGACGACGCCCTTTACGACCTTCGCTTTCGTCGGATCGATCAGCGTGAATTTCGCCTCTGAGGTGACGTCGCGATGGATGCCGTTCGCTTCGGTCATGCGGACGACGAGTGACTGGCGATCACGCGAAGTCTTGAGATTCACGTCGGCGGGAAAGACCTCGAAGTCGGTATTGAGGGCCGCTTGGGCGGGAATCGAAATTCCGGCGCTGAGCAAAAAGAGCAAAAGTTTCGGGATCATGGGAGAGGGAGCAAAACCGAGGGTGACCGACGCTCGAACAACCCTCGCGACTCCCCGTTTCTTTGCGATTTAACGATGGAGTCTCACCGAGGGCGGCTGGCTTCCATCGGATCGGAAAAATCCGCCCTCCCGCGCTCAGTGGGCAGAGTCATGTCGGTGCTGGAAAGGAGAGGTCTTCACCCCCTCGTTCCCAAGCTCCAGCTTGGGAACGCCGGTGTCTCGGAGGCCTTTGCCTCTTCCGCCTGAAACACGGGGAGCGCGGGCCGGTCTCGCGCATCAGGACGAAGCGGAGCTTCGGGGATAAGCGCGTCCCAAGCTGGAGCTTGGGACACGGCAGCTTGCGGTCAGACTTCGTGTTTGAAGCGGAATTTCATGTAGTGTTCCTTCGCGCGTTCGCGGCAACGCATAATGACCTCATGCCGATCTTCGCCACCCCAAGAGCAGTCATTGCGCAAATACTCAATGGCTACCTCGCCGAAAATTACGGTTCTGCGGTATTTATAGTAACCGACGGCACCAGCGGCTCCCAACATCCCAAGAAGCATTAGCGGCCCTAGCTGCCTGTCGGACTTTCCGCGCCACTAATCTTGGATTCGGGGGTTGAAGCGGGATGCCCGCGCGCTTTGTCAACATCGACCACGACACACCGC
>JAYVPW010000180.1:0-14727 GCA_043777315.1 Spartobacteria bacterium
GTCGAGCCCGGCACGATCGCCGACGGACTTCAGGCTGCTGATTTTAAAGCCGCTGAGCACGGTGCTCGCGAAAATTTCGTAATCCTTGAATCCGCCCGCCGTCGTGGTGAGTGTGCCGATGGAGCCGTTGATCGCGACGATATCCTTTCGGGTGGCATCGCCGAAAACGGTGTCGCCAGTCGTCGTCCCGATGAAATCGAGAGCGGTGAGCGAGCCGATGGAATTCGCGACAAGCGAGCCGGAGAACACGCCTTTCACGTTGATATTTCGGACCGAGCCGCTGGCGAAGACGCTCCCGGTGAAGTTGCTGTTCACTTTGAAGGTCTTCATCGCGGCGGCATCTGGATCGGTCAGGGTGATCGTCCCGGCGTAGTCGCCGTTGAGTTTCAGCTTCGCGATCGTGCCGGCATTCATGGTGGCTCCCGCGAGGAAAGCGACCGCGCTGAACGAGCCGATGCTGCCCTCGATCACCGAGCCGGTGCTCCCCCACGCACCGTTTGGGATGTTGATCGAGCCGATATTCGCCTGCGTCAGGCTGCCCACGCCAAATTTATCCACTTCGAACACGGCGAGACAGTCTCCCTGTTTGAGTTTGAAACTGGTGATGCTCTGGGTGGTGCGGATGGTGCCGGGGTAGGCCCAGGTATCGATGATCACTTTTCCCAAACCACCGCCGCCGGTGCCGGAGGGCATCCCGTCGCCGGTCACGTCGAGGATGACTCCGGGGCCGGTGATCGTTTTGATCGCGACGTTCGGGTGGTTGTTGTAGGTGTCGGGCGAGGTTTCGTCGCCAGTGTTGTTGTAGGTGAGGCCGGTGCCGAGGCGGATGAGGGAGTAGGGCGCGACGGTTTCAAGGGTGAGCTTGCCAATCTTTCCGGCAATCATGATTTCTGGAATATCGTCATCCAATCCGTCACCGAGGATTACGCCCTTGCTCAGCGTGATGGAGGCGATCTCGGGTGTCGGGTCGGTGCTGGTGATGTGCTCAACGACGAGCGTGGCACCCAAGGTGGTGGGACCTTTGATGACGACGGCGGTGGCCGGGGTGGTGTCGGAAAGCACGATGGTCTCGATCTTTTTGCCGCCCAAGCCGTCCGAGACAACGGTGATGACCGCGCTGCCGGTGCCGGCGATGGCGATCTTGGAAGTACCGACGGCGACGGGCCCGGTGGCCGGGCTGATCATCGTGTCGCCGGTAAAGCCATCGCCAAAGGCCAGGGTGCCAGCACCGGTCTTGGTGATCACGCCGGCGCCGTCCACGGTGCCCGTCAAGGTCAATGTTCCGGCGACGATGTCGAAATTGACGTTCATGGCTCGCGCGAAGTGTCGCGCGGAGATGAAGCCGGCGGTGGCTTGGAAGTTGCCGCCGCTGAAAAGGATTTCGTTGCCGAGATTGCCGAGGGCACCATTCGAACCGACGGCGAGGACGCCGCTATTCACGCTCAGACTCCCGGGTCCGAACGTGTTGTTTTTGTTGGCGAGAGTGACGGTGTGGGCGATCCCGTTGACCAAATCGTAGCCGTTCACCGTGATCGTCCCGGCACCGCTGACGATGCCGGCGAGCCGGATGTCACCGCTCGCGGCGTTGATGGTGCTATTCCCGGCGAGAGTGATCGCGCCGGAGAAAGTGACGAGGGAGTCGCCGCTGTCGTGGACGATCGCGCCGGGGGTTGCGCCCGCGAGACTCACGCTCGCGCCGGTGCCGCCGTTGAGCGTGATGACGTTGGGCAAAGTGACGGGAGGGGGGGTGCGGCTCGCGGATTCCACCCAGAGGGCGGCTTCGTTGGCCACGCCGATCGGGGCGGTTCCGAGCGCGCCGCTGCCGAAGGCGCCGATGGCGCCCGTCAACACAGAGATACTGGCGACATTGAAGGTGCCCGCCGCCGACCCATCGTGAAAGAGCACGCCGGGGCCAGTCTTGGTGAAGGTTTTGCCGGCACCGCTCACGCTTCCGAGCCAATTCACGCGCGTGCCGGCACCGACCTTCACGGTGGAGTTGGCCGTAATATTCACGGTCGTGGAGAGAGACGCGACACTGCCGAAATTGTAGTAAAGAGCACCGCCACTGAGCGTGAAGACGCCATCCAGCGAGGAACCCACGGCGGTGACTTCCAGCACGCCCGCGCTGATCGTGGTCGTGCCGCCGTAAGTGTTGGAAGCGCTGAGCGTGAGCGCGCCGGTGCCGAGCTTGGTGAGCTGCCCGCTTGCGCCGCTGATGAGCGTGACGATCGAGTAGTCCGTCGAGCCGGCGTTGAGCGTCAGCGAGCGCGATCCGAGAGCGATGTTTCCCGCGAAAATGATCGCGCCATCGCTGCCGACCGCGTGATTCACGTTGAGCATCACATTCGCGCCGAGCGTGACCGCGCCGTTGAAGGTGAGATTCCCTGCATCCAAGCCCGCAGCCGTGTCGATGTCCCCATTCAGCGCGATTCCCACCGGCGAGGTGAGCGAAAGATGATTGCTGTGAGTGATCGCGGAGCTGACCGTGATCGTGCCGCTGTTCGCATCGCCGATGGTCAGCGTTCCCGCCGTGACGCGATCCAACTCCGCATCCGTCAGCCCGAGCGTGCCGGAGGCATCCGCACCGCCGAGGTCGATCAGCGTGCCGTTGGTCTTTTGCCGCAGCGTGACATTCGCCGAAGCGGCGCTCACCGTGCTGGTCACATTCATGCTGTCGCCGATGAGCGTGATCCCGGCCGTCCCGCTCGTGCTCACGAGTCCTTGATTTGATACATCCAGCGCAGTGGAACCGGTCGCCCCGGCCGTGCCGCTGAGCGTGATGGTTCCGTTCACCGATGTCACTTGGGAGACTTGCCCGTTTGCGTGGGCGCCAGCGATTGAGAGACCGACCTGGTTGCTCGAACCGCTCGAGCCGCCAGTGCCTGTGACTGAGACGGTCCCGGTGCCGCTCGCCGCGACTTTGCCTCCTGCCTCCACATAGACCCCGATGTTCTCGCTGCCGCTGCCTCCACCGGTGCCCGTCATGGAAATCGCACCGTCCACGGACGTCACAGCCGCGCCGAAGACGTAGTTCCCAAAACTGTGCGTCATGTGGATGCCGATGTTGTAAGATCCTCCGTTCGTGCCGGTCCCCACGACCGTGATGGAAGCCGCATTCGCTCCGGTGCCCGTCGAGACGATTTTCCCGCCATCGCGGATATCGATCCCGACCTGCGACCCGCTGCTGCCCGCGCCGGCAGTGCCCGTCACGGTGATCGCGCCACTCACCGAAGCGATCTTGGTATTGTTGGTGCCGCTCCCCTGAAAGCCGCCGAGTTGGATGCCGTAGTCATCGGCCGATGAACTCGTCCCCCCTCCGGTGCCGGTCACCACGATGCCGCCGGCGGTTGCGCCGCTCAGGGTGGATTGAATCACCGCGTCGAGCGAGAGGCTGACGCCGTAAAGGTTCGAGTTTGCGCTGCCCGCGCCGCCTTTTCCGGTGAGGGAAATGCTGCCCGTGCCGCTGGTGGACAGGGTCACGCCGACGAGATTGATCCCGACGAAGCCACCCGTCGTTGTGCCCGCCGCATTCCCCGAGAGCGTGAGGTTGCCATCCACCACCGCGATGCTCGCGCCGCTCGCCATCGTGATGTCGCGCACGGTCGTGATCGACACCGCGCCCGTGCCGCTCAAGGCGAGGTCGGCGCTCGCATTCGCCAGCGAGATTGTCCCATCGCTCGTCCCATTCGCCGTCACGGTCAGCGACTTATCCACCGCCATCGTCACCGCGTTATTAAAAGTCACGCCCGCACCCGTCGTGAGCGCGAGATGGTTCGCGTGCGTGATCGCCGCACTGACGGTGATCGCGCCGCTGTTCGCGTCGCCGATGTTCAGCGTGCTCGCGGTGATGAAGTCCAGCTCCGCATCGGTCAGGCTGAGCGAACCCACCGTCTCCGTGCCGAGGTCAATCGGGCGGCTCGCCGTGCTCCGGATCGTCGTAGTCGCCGTGCCGCTGCTCACGGCCGCGCTGAGCGCCGCATCCGCAGCCGCAATGGTCAGCGCGGCATTGCCGGTGGTGAAGCCGGAAAAGAAAGGCGTGAAGGTGAAGGTGCCGGTGCCGTTGTTGTCCGTGTCGGCGCTGATGTTCAGCGTTTGCCCGGAGCCTTGGTAGTTGTTGAGAAACGAAACCCCGCTGGCCGCGTTGATCGTGATCGGGCCCGACCCTGTTCCGAAGATGCCATCGCTGCGCGACTTGAGCGTGACGGCTCCAGCCGAGGTGAGCGTGGTTCCAGCATGGAGCATGAGCCGGTCGGAAAACCCGCCGGAGTTATCCGTGTCGCCGTCCAGCGTCAGGTCGCCGACGGTCGTGGTGACGCTTACGTTGATGTCCGCGCCGGCGAACGCGCCCCCGGCACTCAGCGCCTGGAACGTGGAGGCATTGTTGATGAAATTCACGGAGTCGTAAGCAGGCAGGTTCACCAAAGCGATGTTCGCCGAATTGGCCGCGCTGATCCCGTCCACGGCGATGCCACCTTTCAACCCGACGTTGTTCGTGGCCGTCAGCGTCAAGCTGGCGGCGGTGATGTTCTGCAACTCAGCGCCCGAGATATTCATCCCGGTGCCCGGCGTGAGCCCGAGGAAGATGGAGCGATCTTTCGACGCCGTGATCGAAGTCGCCGCCGTGCCGCTGGAGAGCGTGCCATTCAGGTCCAGATCCGCCGCCGTGATGGCGATCGCGCCAGTGCCGACCGACGAGCCGCTGCTCTGCGTATAGGTGCCAGCACCGTTGTTATCGCTATCAGCATTGACGGTATAAGTCCCAGTGGTGCTAATGGAACCCGTCGCCCCGAGGGTAACTCCTGCGGTGGCCCCGGCAGTAAGATTACTGTTTGCGGCGAGCGTGATGGAGCTATTGAAAGTAATGCCACCAGCCGCTGCGGTCAGGCTCAGGCCGGTCAGCGGCGCAGTGCTCCCGACCGCGCCCGCGAGGCTGATGCTCGTGCCGGCGCGCAGCGTGAGAGTGTGCGCGCCGTCGATCGTGCCGCTGAAGCTGATCGCCGCACCCGTGCCGCTCGCGGAATCCGTGTCGAGCGTCACATTCGCACCGAGCGTGACGGGACCAGCCAGAGAAAGTGCGCCGGCGTTCGTGCCAGCGTCCGTGCTCAAGTCGGCGTTCAAATTGATCGCCGCTGGCGAGGTGAGGGTGAGCGGGTTCGCGTGCGTGATCGCCGCGCTGACGGTGATCGCCCCGCTATTCGCGTCGCCGATCACTACGCTTCCGGCAGTGACTTGATCCAGTTCCCCATCTGTCAAGCCGAGCACGACCGGGACGCCGCTGAACACATCCGCGCCGCCGACATCAACAAGGGTTCCGTTGGTCTGCGGCCGAAGCGTCACCGTGCTGCTGCCATTGGCGATGACCGGGCCAGCGAGGTCCATGCTGTCGGCGACCAACGTGATGTTCCCGCCATTCATCGCCGTGTTGATGCTCGTTCGGAAACTATCGTTGAATTCGATGCCGTAATTAAATGCGCCGACCCCTTTCCCGGTCACCGTCACGTTGCCACCCCCGGAGGTGATTTTCGCCGTGGCGGTGGATCCGAATACCGCCAAAAACACCCCGTATCCCCCGCCGGGCCCGGCGATGCCGGTTACCGTGACGGAGCCGGTTCCGCCCGCGGAGATCACGCCGTCGTCAAAGACATACGCGCCGATGTTGCCGGAGTTTCCGGCGGAACCGCCGCCCGTGCCGGTCACGACGACATTGCCGCCGACCGAGGTGATCGTGCTCGCGTATTCGACCAACACGCCGACGTTGAAGCCAGTTCCGGTGCTCGGACCACCGACACCTTCGACGGTCAGCAGTCCGCTCGTCCCGCCGACGATGGCTCCACCGAAGATCACATCAATACCGGGCTCTTGGCCCGCGGCATCATCGCCACCCCTGGCACGCACCGTCACCGCGCCACTGCCGGTCGCCTGCACCAATCCGCCGTTCACCTTCAGTCCCGTAAAGAAGCCGGAAGTCGGCGTCGTTTGCATGTTGGCCGAGAGCGTCAGGGCGCCATTCACTGTGGTGACGCTCGAACCGGACACCATCGCGATGTCGCGCGCCGTCGTCAGCGAGATCGCCCCCGTGCCGCTGGCGGAAAGGTCGGCGCTCGTGGTGGCGAAGTTGATCGTCCCGTTGCTCGTCCCATTCGCCGTCGCGGTCAGGTTCTTGTTCGCCGCCATCGTGATGGCGCTGTTGAACGCGATCCCCGCTGAGCTGGTGAGCGTCGCGTCTCCGCCGAGGTTCCAGGTGCCGCTAACGGTGAGGCCGCCAGCCGTCACGTTGAGCGTGCCCGTGCCGGACATCGCGTTCGCGATGGTGATGGCGTCGCTGCGGTTGAAGACGAGCGCCGCATTGTTCGTGACCGCGCCAGTGCCGAGCGTGCCGGTGGTGCCGCCGGAGCCGATTTGCAATGTGCCGCCGCTGATCGTCGTCGTGCCGGTGTAGGTGTTCGCGCCGACGAGAGTCTGGGTGCCGGTGCCCGACTTGATGAGATTGAAAGCGGTGTTGGCGTCCGACATCGTGCCCGAGAACGTGCCCACTCCACCCGCCACGCCCACGGTCGTGCTGCCGCCCCCGCCGAAGCCGCCCAGCAAGCTCCCCGAGCCCGTGAGTGCATCGACTCGGACCGTGCCGTCGTTCGAGTTAAAGGTCGCGCCGCCGGCAATGTTCAGGCGCGCCTGGTTGCTGGTCCAGATGCCCTGATTGGAGGCGCTGCCAAAGAGCGTGCCCGCCTGCACATCAATCAACCCGCCGGAGGCAAGGCTGATGTTCACAGTGCCGAGGTTGCCGAAGGCAAACTGGCCCGTGCCGGTCTTCTGGAGCGTGCCCGTGCCGGCGAAGGTAATCGTGTTCTGGTTGATGAGGGAACCGGTGGTGTTCCTCAGATCCACGAAGGCGCCGCTGCTGATGGCGACGGTGCCGACCGAGGAAAGCGCGCCGCCCCTGTCCTGCGACACCAGCCGCCCGGCCTGCACATTGATGCCGCCGCTGAAAGTGTTGATGGAGGTGAACGCCAGCGTCCCGGAGCCGCTCTTCGTCACCACTCCCGTGCCGCTAATGACGCCGCTGAGCGTGCTGCTCGTGCCCGTGTTCGACACCGCGAATCCAGCCGCAGTGCTGACATTCCCCGACCCAGTCACATTCGCCCCCGTGAGGCTGATCGTCCCCGTGCCGGTCGCCGCGAGCGCGCCCGACGTTCCGAGCGTGATCGTGCCCGCCGTGGCGCTGACGGTCAGGCTCTTATTCGCCGCCATCGTCACCGCGTTGCTGAAAGTCACGCCCGCTCCCGTGGTGAGCGTCAGGTTGTTCGCGTGCGTGATCGCCGCACTCACGGTGATCCCCCCGCTGCTCGCGTTGCCGATCGTCAGCGTCCCAGCGGTGACGAGGTCGAGTTCCGCATCTGAAAGCTCGAGCGTGCCGCCGGTCGGCCCGCCGACGGAGCCAAGGTTGATCGCGGTCCCGTTCGTCTTCTGCCGGAGCGCGACGCTCTGCGAGCCCGCATTCACGCTGCCGGTCAGATTCATGCTGTCGCCGATGAGCGTGATCCCGGCCGCTCCGCTCGTGCTCACAAAGGCCGGAGCTCCGACGGTGATGGCATGCGAGGGGGCCTCCGAAGACGTGCCGTTGATGGTGATGTTGCCGTTCGCGGCGGTCACCCGGGACGCCTGACCGTTCGCGTGCTGGCCGTAAACGAGGACGCCCTCATTCGTTCCGCTCGCCCCCGTGCCGCCCGTGCCCGTGAGCGCGATGCTCCCCGTGCCCGTCGCCGCGATTTTCGCCCCTTCGCCGACGTAAACACCATTGAGCCGCACGTTGCCGACGGTGCCGCCGGTTCCCGTGAGTGAAATCGCGCCATCCACCGAGGTCACCGCCGAGCCGAAGGCAAAGTTCCCGTTCGTCGTGCCCATCAGGATGCCGCAATTGAACGCACCGGTGCTGTTGGTCCCCGCCGTCCCCATCATCATGATGGAGGCCGCGCTCGCACCCGTGCCGGTGGAAATGACTTGTCCGCCGTCGCGGACCTCGATGCCGGACTGCCCGCCGCCCGTGGCCGCGCCGCCTGTGCCGGTGATCGAGATCGCTCCGCTCACCGAAGTGATCTTCGTATTATTCGTGCCGCCCCCTTGGGTTCCGCCAATTTCCACGCCGATGTCATACCCGGAACCACCCGCGGCGCCGCCGATGCCGGTCAAAGTGATCGTCCCCGCGCCCGCGCCGCTCAGGGTCGATTGAATCACCGCATCGAGTTGGAGGCGGATACCAACCAGATCATTGGCTGTGCTGCCCGCGCCGCCTCTGCCGGTGAGCGAAATATTGCCCGTCCCGCTCGTGGAAACCGTGGCACCGCTGAGGTCGATCCCGGCGAAGCTGCCGTTCGTCGTGCCAGCCGCGTTCGCGCTGAGCGTCAGGTTGCCGTTCACGACCACGATGCTCGCGCCACTGGCCAGCGCGATGTTCTGGGTCGTCGTCAGCGAGATCACCCCGGTGCCGCTCGCCGCCAAGTCGCTCCCTGCGTTCGGCAGGTTGATCGTGCCGGTGGCGGTCGCGCCCAGCGTCTTGCCGGTGGCGATGCCGATGCTGTTGTTAAAAGTGATCGCGCCCGTGGTCAGCGTCGCATTGCCAGGCAGCGTGAGGTCGTTGCTGAAGGCGAGCGCGTCCGCGCCTGTGCCCGTGTTCACGGTCAGGTTCCCCGTCAGCGAAGCAAGCGCGACGAACACGTCGTTCGCCCCATTTTGCGTAAAGCCCGCACCCGCCGTGATGGGGTGCGTCGCGTCCGTGATGTGCATATCGCTCCCGCTCACTGTGAACACCAGCGTCTCGGACTGTCCCGCGCCGCCTTGATCCCCGAGCACCGAGATGCTTCCAGTGGCGAGGGTCGCCAGTGACGCCGGCGCGATGCGGCCTTCAAGCGGTTCGATCCCGTGAGCTAGACGGAGGCGGCGGGGAGAGAGAAACGTTTTCCAGATTTTCATGTGAAGGGGGGTAGGATTGGGCCTCGCGCGGTCAGGTCCTCAAGAAAATCTCCTTCCCGCGGCACCAAAGGAATTTCTTCGTTCCGCCGAATGCGTCCACCGAAAACGCTTTCCCGAATCGCGCGCTGATTGGAAATCACTTTGCTGACAATGCCAGCGATATTTTTGAGAAAATTTTAGCCTCCTCCCACCGTCCGATCCCGCCGGGTAAGGCACACGCCGTCGGGCACGGATTTGCCCTCGGCATTCGCTGAAAACGAAGATGCAATTACACAAAAATCGCGTATATCTCGCGCGCTCTTCGCTTCCTCCCGCGTCCACCGTGCCGCGTCCAAAACCACCCGACTCGACCCCGTGATGGCCCGCTCCCGACCTTCGCTCTTACTCCTCGGAATCATCCTCGCCTTCGCCGTCACCGCGGCGGCTGCGCCGGTCCCGGCACCCATCCCCACGGCCATCCTGCACAACGGATTTGGCAAGACCGGTGCACCCACCGCCATCCCGCTCCCCGGCGGCGGCTCGACGTACCTGATCCCGCCGACGGCGGAAGGAACTTACGGCGCGAACACCTTCCACAGCTTCAGCAAATTCGACCTCGGGAAGGGCAACATCGCCTATTTCACCGGCGGCACCGGGATCGAACGCATCTTCGCGCGCGTCAACGGCGGCGCCAAATCGACCATCGACGGGACGCTCAAGGCCGACGCCAGCCTCTATTTCATCAATCCCTACGGCGTGGTCTTTAATGAGAACGCCTCCATCGAGGTCAACGGCTCCTTCACCGTCACCACCGCCGACTATCTCTCGCTCTCCGACGGCGGCATCTTCGTCGCGAACCCGAACAGCCCCGCCGTGGACAGCCTCACCAGCGCCCCCGTCAGCGCCTTCGGCTTCACCAATCCGGCTCCCGTGCTGATCAACAAAAGCGCCCTCACGCTCGCCGCCGACTCCACCTTTTCCATCGTCGCGGGAAATATCGACATCACCGGCAACAGCGTCGGCGCACCGAAAATCGTCGGCGGCACCGGCATCGCGATCAACCTCCTCAGCCTCCGCGGTGCGGGCGAGGCGCGACTGCCCGGCGCGGGCACCGCCGGTTTGGTCGATGGCTTTTCCTCCCTTGGCGAAATCACCTTCAGCGATCGCGCACAGGTCCGCACCGGTGGCGCGCGCGCGGGTCGCGTCGTCGTCCGCGGCGGCTCGCTCGTCATGGTCGGGCAAAGCAGCCTCGCTTCCGAGAACGAAGGCCCGTCGCCCGCCGCGCCTGTGGACATCAGCATCCGCGGCGCAGTCACCATTGGCTCCAGCAGCATTCTGACGAAGACCAGCGGCACCGCCGCCGCGGGCGATTTCTCGTTGCGCGCGGGTTCGATCGATCTCGACACCAGCTCCACCGTCGGCAGCCAGGCCCTCTCCGGCGCGGCCAGCACCGCCACCACCGGCCTCGTGCAGGTCGATGCCGACATGCTTTCCATCGAAAACGAAAGCGCCATCTCCGGCTCCACCGCCGGCCTCGGCCGCGGCAATCTCGTCGATGTCCACGCGCGCGACATCCGCATCGTCGGCGATCTCTCCGACACGCAGACCGGCATTTTTGCGAATACGTTCGCCACCGGCGACGGCGGCGCGGGCGGAAATATCCGCGTCACCACCGGCACCCTCTCCCTCAGCTTCGGCGGCTCCATCGCCGCCGATACCCTCGGCCGCGCCGCCGGCGGCAACGTGGACATCCGCGCCGACAGTCTCTTCATCGCCGACCACGCGACGGACCCCGCCTCCGTGAAAACCGGCATCTTCGCCGACTCGCTCCTCGCCGCCACGATGGGCCGCGGCGGCCCCGGCGGCGACGTCACCATCACCACCGGCACTCTCCGCATCACCGACGGCGGCCTCATCTCCACCAAAACCGTCGGCCTCGGCGCAGGCGGCGACACCATCGTCAACGCCCACGAAATCTTCATCAGCCGCGGCAGCTCCCCGCGTTACACCGGCATCGCCGCCGACGCCGCCGCCGGCGCGACGCCGACCCAGGAAAGCGAAGTCGCCCGCAGCGGTCCCGGCGGCAACGTCCGCGTCACCGCCGACGCGCTCCACATTTTCGATCGCGGCCAGATTTCCGCGAACACCGCGACGTTCGGCGCAGGCGGCGGCGTCTCCGTCCACGCCACCGACATCGACATCACCGGGCGCGCCGACGGCCTCTTTACCGGCATCTCCGCCGAGAGCCTTTCGCCCGTCAGCGGCGGCGCGGGAGGAAATGTGGAAGTCGTCGCGCACAATCTGCGCCTCCTCGATGGCGGCGGCATTTCCGCCAACACCAACGGCGCGGGCGCGGGCGGCAGCGTCTTCGTGAAAGCCGATCGCGCCCTGCTTTCCAACCCCTCCTCCGACCGCTTCACCGCCATCTCCGCGCTCTCGAATTCCGAGACCCGCGCCGGCCGCGGCGGCAGCATTCGCGTCGAAGCCCGCGACCTCCAGATCATCGGCGGCGGCAGCATCTCCGCGACGACCGCTGGCCCCGGCGCGGCAGGCGATGTCGTCGTCCAAGCCGCCTCCACACAGCTTCTCCGGGGCGGCCGCATCTCCGCCGACACCTCCGGCACCGGCCCCGGCGGCAGCATCGCCGTACACGGAAAGACGCTCCTCATCTCCAGCGCGAACGCCACCCAGCGCACCGGCATCTTCTCCCGCAGCCTCGCCATCGGCGCGGGCGGCATCGGTGGAAAAATGGAGATCGCCGTGAAGTCCATCACCCTCACCGCCGGCGGCGCGATCGTCGCCAGTTCCGCCAGCAGCGGCACCGGCGGCAGCATCCGCATCGACGCCCGCAAACTCACCCTCGACCACACCGCCGCCATCGAAGCCTCCGCCACCGGCCGCGGCCTCGCCGGCAGCGTCGCCATCCGCGTCACCGAGCCGCTCACCCTCCGCACCGGCGCCTCCATCCGCACCACCTCCGCCCTCAGCGACGCCGGCACCATCGCCATCACCTCCGCCAGCGCCATCGACCTCCGCGACAGCAGCATCACCGTCCAGGCCCTCCTCGGCAACGCCGGCCAGATCATCCTCAAATCCCCCGACCTCCTCTCCCTACAAAACAGCCAGCTCCTCGCCGTCGCCGGCCTCAATGGCGGCTCCATCTTCATCGACCCCGCCTTCGTCATCCTCGACCACAGCCTCATCAGCGCCAACGCCGCCGCCGGCCAGGGCGGCAACATCCAGCTCTTCGCCGACTTCTTCTTCAACTCCGAGACCCTCATCACCGCCACCGGCAGCCAGGCCGGCACCATCAATATCTCCGCCCCCGAGCTCGACCTCAGCAACGGCCTCGTCAGCCTCCCCGGCGGCCTCATCGACGCCTCCACCCAGCTCCGCGACCAGTGCGCCCGCCGCCTCGGCGCCGACTTCAGCAGCTTCCTCGTCCTCGGCCGCGGCGGCGTCGAACTCTCCCCCACCGACCCCTCGCCGAGTATGCGGAGGCGCGGAAACAAGGGTGATCGGTGAGCAGTGGGAACATCAGCCTCCCGACATCTCTTCCAGCACCGAAAACGACAGGCGCGGCATTTCACTCGGAACTTCTGAACGTAATCTCACTTGCGCCGGGCCGTTCTAGGCACGACCTATGCTTTCAATACCGCCGCAATTCCACACCTTATCCACCTCATTCCCCATTATGTCCCTCCCAAAAATCGCCACCGCCTCACTCCTCGCCCTGCTCGCTGTGAACCCCGCATGGGCGCAACTCGATAGTTGGTCCAGCCAAGCCGCCAAGCCCACCGCCGTCTCGCACACCGCCGGCGCGAGCAACAGCGGCGTCTTTTACGCAGTCGGGGGTACTACCGGCGCGAGCAACACGACCGCGGTCGAGTCCTTCGACACCGTCACGAGCCTTTGGACCACCGAGGCCGCGCTTCCCACGCCACTCAGCGACCACGGCGTCGTGCGCACGGGCGGAAAACTGTGGGTCGCGGGCGGCCACACGACGCCCGCTGGCGCAGCACTCGCGAGCTTTTTCGCATACGACCTGACGGCCAAGACATGGGCCGCTGCGCCCGCCATGCCGACCGCGCGCACCAATCCCTCAATGGCGAATCAGAGCGGCGTCATCTACGTCATCGGCGGAAATTCCGGCGGCGTTCCCACCGGCGTCGTCGAGGCGTTCACGACCTCCTCCAACTCGTGGGCCACGGAGACCGCGATGACCACCGCGCGCAGCGGCGCCGCAGCCGCCGTCATCGGCAATCTCATCTACGTCGTCGGCGGCGATGCGGGCGCAGGCGCCGTCGCCACCGTCGAGGCCTACGACACCTCGAAGAACACATGGAGTGCGAAAGCGCCGCTCCCCGCCGCGCGCACCGAGGCTGGCGCCGTCGTCCTCAACGGCATGCTCTATATCGCCGGCGGCACGAGCAGCGGCGGCACGGCGACCAATACGCTCTACGTCTATGATCCCACGACGAACCAATGGCTCTCCCGTGCCTCGCTCCCCTCGCCAATCAGCGGATTCGCTTTCACGAAAGCCAACGGCGAGTTTCAAATCGCAGGCGGCACGAGCAGCGGTGCCGCCCTCGCGACGCACATCGCCTACACGCCCGGCAGCATCGCCTTCGTCGTAAACCTGAGCACCGCCTCCGGCCCCAACTTGCCCGCAGGCGCTGTATTCAAGACCTTCGGCAACCCGGCCATCAACAGCCTCGGCCACTACGCATTTCAAGCCACGCTCGTCGTCGGCACCGGCGGAGTGACGACTGCGGACGCGTCCGGGATTTGGGCCGACAAAACCAACACGCGCAACGCCTTGGTCGCGCGTGCCAACAACCCCGCGCCCGGCACCGTGGGAGCAGTCTTTGCCTCGTTCCTCGATCCCGTTTTTGACAGCAACGACAAGGTTTCCTTCGTAGCCAAACTCAAGATCGGCGTCGGCGACGCCACCTTGTCCACCAACAGCACCGGAATCTGGTCCAACGCCGGCGGCACTGGCACCGGCCTCGCACTCATCGCGCGCCTCAGCTCGCCAGCGCCGGGAACCCCCGCGGGCACAAAGTTCCTCAGCTTCGTCTCGGTCGTGCTGCCCGACAGCGGCGGCACCGTCTTCCTCGCGAAACTGATCGGCGGCTCGGTCACGACCGCGAACGACATCGGGGTCTGGGCCGACGACGGCACGGGCACAGTGAACCTCGTTGTGCGCAAGGGCGATCAAATCAGGGTCGGCGGTTTTCTAAAGACGATCACCGCGCTCGCGATCTTCCCTCCGGCGGGAACCGTCGCCGCGCAAAGCCGCGGCTTCAATCCCGCGGGCGATCTCGTCTATCGCGCGACCTTCAGCGACAGCAAACAGGCCATTATCCACAGCGTCACGCCTTGATCGACCGCGCTGCCCGCATGACGTGGTGGCGCGCGTTCGATCCTCCGCTACGCATTCGCACGCATGAATCACCTAGTGTAGTGCGCCGCAAATAACGCGGTATTCGATTACTCTAGAAAAACGCGGTTCAAGCCTGTTGTTAATCTCCACTAATTGCGGCGACCTACACTGGGGCGTGTTAATGTAAACCAAGGCATCGAAGATCAAGGCGATTTGGATGAAGGCGGTGAACATCACATCGAGCTTTTCGAAGCGGGAGAAGATGCGGCGAAAGCCTTTGAACCGGCGAAAGAGCCACAAAGACTTCGTTGCGCTTCTTGTAGAGTTCCCGGTCGTATTCCCACGGGTTGAGCCGGTTGCTCTTTGGCGGCACGACCGGAGTCATCTCCAACCGG
>JAYVPW010000181.1:0-3710 GCA_043777315.1 Spartobacteria bacterium
CGCTTCACTTTAGTTGGTGTGGTTTGTTCGGTTTTTGGACTCATTGCGGTTTGGGTTCCTTACCCCGCTTTTGCTGTCCACAGAATCGAAGAAAGCTCAAAGAGAGCTAGGAAATCGGACGATGGGGCTGCTGCGAATGTCCGGTCACTCGAACTGCTTCCGAAAAGCCGCAAACTCCTCCCGCAAACCTCGTACTTCTTCTCTCAAATTCGTGAGCTCGTGCTCCAACATCTGCAGTCGCGAAGGCGGTGTCTCTTTCATTCCCGCGTCGCCAGCAGGTGCAAAGGTGTCACGGCGCGTCGCTTCCGCTGACAGCATCTGCACATAGCGTCTTTCCTTTTGGCCAGCCCGTGGAGGCAGCAAAGTCACGAGTGGCGAGTCACCTTTTCCAAGCCCATCCAAACACGCCTCCACCGCCTCCGCACTGCCAAAGGAGTTGATGCGCTCCGTGCGGGCTCGAAGCTCGCCGGGAGTCTGTGGTCCCCGCAGTAAGAGCACGGTGAGCAGGGAGATCTCGCCCAAATCGAGCGTGTAATGCTCTGAGATCTTGTGCCGGTATTTCTGCACCCGTGAACCGGCCCCGAAGATGACAGTCGCAAGCTTTTTTTCGCGCAGCGTGTTCAAGCCTTGCTCAACGGTCTTCTCGTCGAATGACACCAGCGGATCGCGATTGGTGCTTTGGTTGCAGGCGGCGGTGAGACTGTGGAGGGAGAGCGGATAATTTTCCGGGGTGTGACGCTCTTTCTCCAGCAGGCAGCCAAGGATTCGGGTTTCAACGGCGCTCAATTCGTACGGCATGGGGCACCTTCAGCCGTTCCTCAAATCGGTCAATTTTCAAGAACGCGCTGCTGATCGGAACCGCGGAGCGGTTTCGGGTTGAGCGGTGAGGCGGGAAGCCTTTTGTATGCAGCGTGAACGACCCGCAGGCCAACAATCCCCTTCACGGGATCACTCTCGAGAAAATGCTGATCTCTCTCGTCGAGCATTACGGCTGGGAGGAGCTCGGCGAGCGGATCGACATCCGATGTTTCAACTTCGACCCGAGCATCAAATCGAGTTTGCAGTTTCTGAGGAAAACGGAGTGGGCGAGGAAGAAAGTGGAGTCGCTTTACCTTTGGATGAACTCGGCCTGAGCGTATCTCTTCCCCGCACCCACCCCATCGGCACGAATCCCAACGTCCATCGCCGTCGCCGCATCCTCACTGCCAGTATTGCCTCGCTCCTCGCCGCTTGCGGCTCGGCCTCGGCCCACCCAATGGCCGTGCCGGAACCCGGCTCGCTCGATCTGCTTCTGGTCGCCGGCCTCGGCCTCTTCGGCCGCCGCCGCCGCACGGTCTGGCAGGAAAATGTCGGGCGACGCGGAACAGCCACGTTCACGCGGCGAACAGGGCCCATTCCCCGCAAACCCTGTCTCCAAGCCACTCGCCGCGTTTGACGGAGAATGCGTCCGGCGGGGGTCGAACCCACAACCTTTGCCTTCGGAGGGCAACGCTCTATCCAGTTGAGCTACGGACGCGATTTTTCGCGGGGGAGTATTAGGCCACGATTCCCGATCTTGTCACCGGAAATGTGGGAATCGATGGATTGTAGGGCGACCGCTTCGGTTGCCGCGGGCAGGCGGAGCGCCCGCCCTACAGTTGGCGGTCACTTGTCGCCGGCGAATTCGCCGATTTGGCGGAACTTCTGGTAGCGCTGCGCGAGGAGTTCGCCGGTCGGGATGCGGCAGAGTTCTTCGAGGTTGCGCATCACGGCGGTGGTGAGGTTGAGGATGGCGGCGGCGTGATCCTGGTGCGCGCCGCCGAGGGGCTCGGGGATCACTTCGTCGATGACTTTGAGCTGGAGGAGGTCGCGGGCGGTGAGCTTGAGGGCGGCGGCGGCTTCGGGCGCGTGCTTGCGATGTTTCCAGAGAATCGCGGCGCAGCCCTCGGGGCTGATGACGGAGTAGTAGGAGTTCTCCAGCATCAGCACGCGGTCCGCGACGCCGATGCCGAGGGCGCCGCCGGAGCCGCCTTCACCGATGACGATCGCGACGATCGGCGTCTTCAGGACCATCATCTCGCGCAGGTTCACGGCGATCGCCTCGGAGATGTGCCGCTCCTCGGAGCCGATGCCGGGATACGCGCCGGGCGTGTCGATGAGCGAGACAAAGGGCAGCCCGAATTTCTCCGCCATCCGCATCAGCCGGAGCGCCTTGCGGTAGCCCTCGGGGTTCGCGCAGCCGAAGTTCCGTTTGATGTTCTCCTTCAGCTCGCGGCCTTTTTGGTGGCCGATCACCGCGCATTTGCGCCCGTCGATCGTCGCGAGACCGCCGGGCATCGCGCGGTCTTCGGCGTAGAGCCGGTCGCCGTGCAGCTCGATGAAATTCGAGAACGAAAGCTGCAAGTAATCCAGCGTGTAAGGCCGCGCCGGATGCCGCGCGATCTGCACCCGCTGCCACGGCGTCAGCTCGCGGTAAATCCGCAGCTTCGTCTCCTCGATCTTCTCCTCCATCTTGCGCACCTCCGCGTCGAAGTTCACGCCCGTCGTGCGAGAATGCCGCTTCAGCTCCGCGAGCTTTTCCTCCAGCTCGACGATCGGTTTCTCGAATTCCAGTGGGTTCTGTTTCATCGGCAGGCTGTGAGGAAAGAGGATTAGCACTCAGCAGGAAAACAGGAAAACAGGAAAGAGCAGGAAGCTCGGATTCCTGTTTTTCTGTTTTCCTGCTGAGTGCTTGGGTGGCCTATCGTGGTTGGTCGCGCTACTGCTCAATCGTGGCCGGATCGCCCTTCCGGAGCAAGGCGGCGAGTTCCTCCACCGCTTCCGGCGCCATGCCGATCCCCGTCGGCGGCTTCTTCACCGCGCCGCTGCCCGCCTCCGGCTCGGAATAAAGCGTATTCCCCGGCACACTGAACGCGATCCAGTGCGCCACCGGCACCGCCCCTTTATCGGCGAAAGTCACCCGCATCCCCTTCGCATCCCACGCCATCCGCTCGGTCACTTTCCCCGCGAACTTCTGCGCCGGCGGCGCGGGCGTCGCCTTCTTCCCCGGCGACGCCGCCGCCGCGTGCCGCACCGGCAGCGAGAGGATTGCGTAGCGCTTGAAAAACTTCCCGTGATTCAGCAGCACCACCCGCTTCGTCCGCTTGTTCACGATGATCGTGAACTCCCCCGGCGACACCTCCAGCCGCTGCCCGATCCGCAGCATCGACCCCGACAGCCCATTCGCCCGCATGATCAGCTCCGGCGTCGTCTTCAGCCGCACCGCCACTTTGTTCAAAACATCCCCGCTCTTCACGATGTATTCCTGCTTCTCCGGCGCCCGGATCGGCGAGAGGAAAATGCTCGAATTGATCTCCCCGAGATGGTCCCGCGCCTCCTCGATCTTGCTCGACTGCCCATTCTGCTCGATGAACGCCTCAAACGCCGCCCGCGCCTCCAACAGCCGCCGCGCCTTCCGAATCTCCACGCATTTCTCAAACTCCGGGATCGTCGGGTCCGGCGGCGCCGGCTCCGTCGGGAGAAATTTCTCCTCCTTCAGCGCCTGATGCGGCCGCAGATAAAGCTCATACGTCCAGTAGCTCCCCGCCCCAAAGACCGCGATCGCCAGCACCAGCAGGATGAGCGTCTTGATCACGGGCGGATTCCAAGTGGAAAAGCCACACTGCTGACGGGACGGGTGAGGGGGAGAACGTCGAACGTCGAACGTCGAACGTCGAACGTCGAAGTATCGG
>JAYVPW010000182.1:0-3704 GCA_043777315.1 Spartobacteria bacterium
GGGGTGGCCCGCGAATTTGATCCCCATCATGTCGAAGATCTCGCGCTCGTGCCAATCGGCGGTCGCCCAGATGTCCGAGACCGTCGGCACTTCCAGCGCGTCCTCGGAGACGGAGTATTTCAGGCGGAGGTGCTCGCCGCGCTCGAAGTGGTAGAGCTCATAGACCATCTCGAACCGCGGCTCGCTGCCGAAGTTATCGACGCTGGAAATATCGAGGAGATAGGTGAAGCCCGCCGCTTTGCAGGCGGCGGCGAGCGCGTGAATTTCATCCGCCTCGACGAGCAGCGTCGTCTCGCCACGGAACTCCGGAAGGCGGGTGATCTTGAACTGCTTTTCGAGCGCGCCGATCGCGGTGCTGAGAGTCTGGGAAGCCATGTCGGGTCAGGCGAAAGTGGAGAGGAATTCTTTCTTCTGAGAGATGAAGGACTCCTCGCCCTCGATCTTCCGCTGGAGCCGCATGAGCCCTTCGATCAGCGCTTCCGGGCGCGGCGGGCAGCCGCTGATGTAAACGTCCACGGGGATGAGTTGGTCGATGCCTTGCAGCACGGCGTAGCTGCGATACATGCCGCCGCTGGAGGCGCACGCGCCCATCGCGATGCACCATTTCGGCTCGGGCATCTGGTCCCAGATGCGCCGCACCGCCAGCGCCATCTTATAAGTCACCGTCCCCGCGACGATCATCACGTCGGACTGCCGCGGTGAAAAGCGCATCACCTCCGAGCCAAAGCGCGCAATGTCGAAGCGCGACGCCCCGCTGGCCATCAGCTCGATCGCGCAGCACGCCAGCCCCATCGGCATCGGCCAGAGTGAGTTCTTGCGCATCCAATTGATCGAGGCATCGAGCCTGGTAATGATCACATTTCCCTCGATCTTCGAGTCGTAGGCGACAGGCGTTTCAGGCATGGCGGGGACTCTAGGAACCTGCCCCCGCCGGGCAAGGGGATTCTGGGAAATGTTCGCCCGCCTTCGGAGAGTGGTAGGCCATTTCCAACCCGTCTCCAGGTTTTCATGCAGGAGTGCTACGGGAACACGACCTTGAAAATGCCGGTCGATCCGTCCACGAATGTGGCTTTGTAAACCAAGTCGCCGGTGCCTTGCGAAAACCCTCGCGTCTGGCCACTTACGCCCGAGGCCACGGGTAGAAAGCTCAAGGCGGCGATCACCTTGCCAGTCGAGGGCGTCGTGTCGCCTCTACGGACAATGAGTTGGAGCGTGCCAGTTGTATCGGCCGCCCAAATTCCCTGATCGTTCGCCGACGTCACGCCCCCCGTTCCCGCGTTGAGCTTTGCGAGCATCGCGACGCCGCCTTGATCGGGCAGGGCGATCTCCGTGAAGCTGCTGAAGGTGGCACCGGTGGGGCAACCAGGCGCTTGCGCACCGCGTCGCGCCACGAGGTGCAGAGGACTTCCATCGGTGCTCCACACGCCGATGTTGTTGGCGCTGCTGGCGGGTGAGGAAATCGTGCCGCCTACTCCTGCGATGAGCGTTCCCTTGAAGGCGATTGCTTCGTTGCTGTTATACACCGGGTCGGCAAACTTGCTGAGGGTCTTAGCAGGTTTACGAGGAGGTATTCGGCGTAACATGCTGATCCTGAATGAAAAACAAGTATATAAAGCACGCGCATATTTCCGAGGCGCTTTTTCGGAAGGTATTGAAGTTGTTTTGTGCGGATATTCCGGCCCTGACGGCGGCTGGGTTGGCGGGCTTGAGTGTGCAGGGCACGCAGAGCCTTTACGATGGGTTGCGTTTGCGGATCATGGCCTTGGCGCTGGAAGATGCCCGGCCTTTTGCGGGCGAGGTGGAGATCGACGAGAGCTACTTTGGGCCGCGCCTTTGTGCGGGGCAAACGCGGGCGTGGTGCGGGCGGCAAGACCCCGGTGATCGGCCTGCTCAAGCGCGGTGGCAAGGTCTTCACCGAGATCGTCGAGAACTGCTCCAAGCAAGCATTGATGCCGATCATCAAGGGCCAGGTGCTTTCCGAAGCCACCGTCTATACCGATGGCTGGAAGAGCTATGACGGCCTTGTTTTGGGTGGCTACAAGCATCACCGCATTCACCATCATCAAAACCAATTCGCGCGCGGCAAAAATCACGTCAATGGCATCGAGAGCTTCTGGAGCTTCACCAAGCTGCGCCTCGCCAAACTGCGCGGCATCCGGGCCCAATACTTTTTCCTCCACCTCAAAGAATCCGAATGGCGCTGGAATCATCGTCACGATAATCTCTATCTCTTCTTACTCAAAAACCTCCGCTCAAGACCCCTCTAAACCTGCTAAGACCCTTTGTTTTAGGGAAGGCAGGCAGTAGAGGCAGCGGCAATCTTCTCATCTTCCTTTGTTACGCAGGACAGTCGAACACGACCTTCGCCGCCTTCTCTATCGTCGTGCGCAGCTCTATCACCTCAGCTCCAGAATCGGCTCGCCGAGGTAGAAGGGATCGGCGACGCCGCGGCGGTAGGCTTCGAGGGATTCGGGGGTCGAGTTGACGCGGAGGTTGGAGTATTTGTCGGCGTTGGCGGGGAGGTCGGTCTTGCTGTTTTGCCAGCGCTCGTGCCAATAGACGATGGCTTTGAGGCGGGAGAATTTCGGCTCTTTCATCAGGCGGAAACCCTCGCGGAACCAGTCGGCTTTGCTGCCGAGGTGGGGCAGTTCGGCGACGCCCCATTCGCAGAGCATGATCGGCTTCGCGGGGTCGAGGAGCGTGAGCTCGGTGTAGGGCCAGTCGAGCAGGGGAAAGAAAGGCGCCCATTCTCTGTCGGCGGGAAATTGCGAGCCGTAGAGGCTGAGGCCGAGCCAATCGACGTAGTCGGGGCCGGGGTAGTAATGCCGCGCCATGTTCCACTCCTCCTGCGGGTCGGAATAAATCATGAGGTGCAGGACCCACTGGACGTTTTTCGCGCCGCGCGCGCGGACGCGATCGACGACGTGACGCCACGCGTTTTTGAAGGTCTCGGGACCTTCGTAATGAAACACCGCGGGCTTGCCGTTCGCCGCCGGTTCGCTGGAGAGAATTTTGCCCCCGCCAAAAAGCGTGCCGCTCCACGGGAACCACGAGCCGTTCATTTCATTGGCGAAGGAGACGATCATCGGCTGGCCAAACATTTTTGCGCCGTCGGCCCAGCGGTCGATGTAGGCATCGTGCTCTCCGGCGATGATGCTGGTCAGCGAATATTTGTCCGGCCCGCGGCCCTCGACGTACGGGCGATCCCACGGCGACCAAAAGACCAGCGGGACGGAGCCGTGCCGCGCGATGAGGCTGAGGTTTTCGGTCGGAAATGTCTGCTCTCCCCAATAGCTCGAGCTGGCGACGATGGCCTGATGTTTGCCGACGAGCTGCTCGAACTTCTCGATCCCCTCGAGCGTGACTGCGTCCTCTTTGTCGCCGAAGTCGATGTATGCGCCGGTGTAAATTCCGCGCGCGGGGAGGACCAGTTTTTGGCCGGTGGATTTGGCGTTCGGAGCTTCGGCGGGGACGCCGCTTTTTCCGCACGCGGAGAAGAGGGCGAGGATGAAAACGGCGGACCACCGCGCGAGTTGGACGCGGAGGGAGAAGCCACGGACAGGCACGGACAAACACGGAACAGGAAGGGAGGGGGGAAGGGAGGGGAGAACGTCGAACGTCGAACGTCGAACGTCGAACGTCGAAGTCAGACGCCCTCGAACGATTCTCCCACTTCGACGTTCGACGTTCGACGTTAGACGTTC
>JAYVPW010000183.1:0-14614 GCA_043777315.1 Spartobacteria bacterium
ATTGATCCAAAGGGGCTTCATCGTGCGGCCTTCGGGGTGAAAGGGTTTGCCGGGGCAGACCTGCGCGATCCGTTGCGATGCCCCGGCAAAGTGGTGGTGGCCTCGCGCATGGTTACGCGGCGTCCAGGCAGAGGATTTCCCGCACGGCGCAGACGCGCGCCGGGTCGAGCGAATGCAGCCAGGCGGTGTATTTCTGCGGGCGATTCGGGCGGCCCAGCACGAGGGCAAAGCCCTTCGTCAGCGCCTTGATGAGCGCCTTCTTCCACCCGCTGCCCGGAGCCGGTTCGATCTTGAGGATGTCGGCGACCGCGGCCTGCGCGGGATCACCGGGAGTGATCCCGACCCGCGTGAAGACCCGCTCCAGATACGACCGCGCCTCGGCGGGCCGCGCCGCGAGCAAATACGCGCCCGCGCCGATGAGCGACGCAAAGGCGATCTGCCGGTCAATCGCCGCAAGCGACAGCGCGAGCACCTCGGTGATCGGCTCGCGATAAAGTGCATGAATCTCGAGTGCCTGCGGCGCGGAGACGGCGCTGCCGCCGCAGAGCAGCGCGATGGCGTTCACCGCCGCCGCGACGTGCCGCCCGTGCTCCACGTCGTGGCTGATCTGCATCTGGTCGCCGATCGACCGCCGCTTGCCGCAGTCCGTGACGTCCTGCGCGGTGATGGACAGCCCGCGGATATCGATCGCGCCGAGGCCGCGGACGATGAGCGCCTGAATCGTTGCGCCGCTCGCGATCACGGCGCTCAGCCGGTGCTGCCCGTTGGTCAGTGCGCCGGTGTCGTCAAAGGCGATGGCGTCGCTGTTGATCAGCCAGTGGCCGCGCCGCATGTCCGCCGTGTAGCGGCGCACGGTCGCCTTTGAGAGGCCGCGGTTGCGCCGCGTGGTGGCGAGCATCGCCTGCGCGATCTCGGGGGTGATGGTCTCGACCGCCGAGGAAATCGCGGCGGGTGTCGTGGTGTGGGTGCTTGCGTTTGGTGCGTTCATGGTGTGTGGTTGGGTTGCTGCGTTTAGAGGGCCTTCGTCGCGATCCAGGCGGCGAAGGCCTTTTTCGTGGCGGCGTCTGCCGCCTCGAAAGCGTTGGGAAGCGGAGTCTGCTTCCAGAAATGTTTGAGGCCCCCGAGCGTGACCCTCGGATCAACCGCCGGGTGCAGCCGCTCGGCGGGGGCGTGGACTTCCTTCCGCTCGGCCACCACGGCCGCCACGGTCTTCGCCGTGGGCGCTTTCCCGCCGCTCTTCGCCACCGCCTCCTGCCACGCGGCCGGTTGTTCGGCGGGAGGGAGCTTCGTCAGCGGGCGGACTTGGGATTTGTGCGCCGCGGTGGGAACAATTGGTCCCAAGCGCTTCACCACTGCCGCGGCCTCGATCGTACGATCCACCTCTCGCTTGGAGAGCGAGAACTCGTCGCGGCAGAATGCATCGAAGGTGCCGTGCGTCGCCCGGTAGAGTCGCTGCTCACGAATCGCGGCGTAAGCCAGCCCTACCTCGACGAAGGTCTGCTGTCCGGCGCGGATCGTTTGTTTGAGCCGCTCGAATTCACCGGCTTCCACTGTGGTCAATGCGGTGCTCACGGCTGGCCCTCCGTTATTTCCCGGTACACTTTCGCGCCCGCAATCAAGTTGTAGGCATATCGCGGGCCGATCCCCCACACCGCGCGAGTGTAAGCGGAAAAAGTCGGATAGTCCGCCCGGTAACTGCGTGTGATACGCGCCTCTTCAAGCGCTTCCCCGCGCCGCACCCACCGCGGAGCTTCGCCCGCTCCAACCATGCTTCCCGATACTTCGGAAATCATTTGGCTCCTCCTTGGTGGGGCAGTGCGGCGATGCGGCGTAGCAGGGTGCGTGATTGGCGGTGGCCGTTGAGGACCTCGCTGAGATGCTGGTAGGCGCGGTCAAGTTTCGTCGCCGCGGTGCGGTAGGTGTAGCCCTTCTTTTTCAATTCGCGTTTTAGCGATTCCCGTGTGAACATGGTCTAGAAATAGACCTTTTGGACTTCCGCGCAACAACTAATTTGGACTTTCTAGACTTTACCCGAAGAACGGACTCCCTGAGTGAGAAACTCAGCGTGAATCTGAATGTGCTCGCGGAGCGAATGGGGATCTCCCGCGCCAGCCTGTTCGCCTATCGCACCGGCAAAAGTGCAATTTCGAGGAAAGCACTTTGGCGGCTCCAGCTCACCGAGCGACAAGCGGGGATCGCCCTGCCCGAGGGTGAGAAGCCACGCCCGGAGATCGTCGTCCGCGCGGGGAGCGGAGCCTCCGGCGCGGTGGTGATGAGCGACATCTTCGATCTCCCTCCCGCCGTGATTGTGCGCGGAAAGAAAGTCGCGGATGCGGCCGGGGCCGCGGCCGCGGCAGAGTGCCGCAGGCTCGCCAGCCAACTCCGCGCGCTCGCCGACAAACTCGACCCGCCGAAGCGCGACGCGAAGCGCGCGAAGTGACGCGATGACTTTACTTTTTCTGCCGTGGCGCGCGGCGCGCACGCCACTCACGCCACCAATCAAACATCACCTCAAATGGATCGACCGCACTGTGCTCTTGTATTCTTTCTAGGCTGTATCGGAGCGCTCGCCGAAGAGATTGTGCGACTTTACCGAATGCGCTGCAGACCGCCGAAACGAGGGTTTTCATGGTTCTATTTTCTGATCAGTTTCATCTACGCTCTACTGGGTGGCGTCGTCGCCGTCGCGCTGCCTGCGGTGACGATGTTCGCAGCGCTGTATGCCGGAGTCACCATGCCGCTGCTCATCAGCGCCATCGGACGGCACGCCGTCAGTCTGCGGGACTTCAACACGGCGAACACCGCCCGGCCCGCGGAGCCAGCGCCGCGGAAGGAACAGCGCAGTCTCGGTGAGCTGATCCGCACCCATGCGAATGGTCTCTTTTCCCAGGACAAACAGGACATGTGATGCCCGGAGGAAGTAGCCGTCACTTGAGGACGTCCTCCAAATGAATGAGCACCCACCACAGCAGCGTCACGAGCACGATCAGCCGGGTGACTTCGCAGGTGAGGAAGGCCCAGACCAGGGAGCCGCCAAAGCGGGCCAGGCGCTGGAACCGGCGGGCGAGGCCCGTGGGATTTGCGGTTTTCATGGTTCTATTTTTTGATCAGTTTCCTACTCCGCCGGCCAGCCGCAGAACGCCCTCTCCACCACTGACAACTTTCCCCGTGAGCGAATCCAATTCTGAACCACGAGCCATTGCGCAACGTATCGCCGATTTGAAGCTGCTTTGTGTGGAGAAAGTGCGCGGGCCGGCTGCAGACGGGATCGAATTCCCGCGACTTGGGCACTATGTAGAACAAGCAGTGAGTCGAGCCACTGATGAATATGTGCGTCTTCTCGCTCGTGGCGAAGACGAGCCGCCGACTCCGGAGGTTGCCGCGGGTCTTTTTCCACGCCTGGTAATGGCAGGAGGCCTGCGGGAGACGGTGGCTCCTCCAGCAGCAGAAGCGCAAAGTAGTCCTCTGGAATGGCTGCTGGTGACGATGTGGCATCGCCAGTGGAAAGCGCGGTGGCTGGCGGGAGATGTGAGGCCGGTGGATGATCGCTCATACGAGGGCGACTTACCGCCGGGGCATCGGCCGCGGTAGGCGAAAGACCCTTTTCCGCAAAAATACCTCGCGTGAGTCGCGTGAGTCGCGTGGGTGTCTAGGAGGTTTCCGCGGACCGTGGCACAACCGCGGGCATGGCAACCGAATCCACGCCCGATGTCAATTCCCAAGCCGCCCCCGCGGCGGGCATGCCTCGGCGTGCGGGCATGGCGCTGGCGCTGGCCGTCGTGGTCCTCTGCGGCGGATGCGCGCACAAGGCCGCGCACTACACCGCGCCGGATGCCGCGGCGCTGAATGCGCGGCAGGCGGAAGTCGCCACGCACCTGGCGGCGGCGCAGACGCATCTCGGCCGGGCCGGCGCGGCGCTCACGGATGCGCAGCAGCAGCGGGCGCAGAGTGCGGCGTCGCACTCGCGGGAGGATGTGCTCGTCGCGGAGATCGCGCCGAAGCTCGCGGAGCTGAAGATGCGCGTGACGGCGGAACTGCGGCCCGAAGTGGATGCACTCTCCGCACAGGTCGCGCAGCTTTCCCTCGCGGCCGCGGAGACGGATTCCGCAATCATGCAGACCGGAGCAAAGGTGGCGGACGGCGTGAAGCAGGTCCTCGCCGCCACGTCGGAGATCACGGACGCGAAGACTGCCCAGGCGGACATCGTCGCGCTGCTCGGCCCGAGTTACCAGGGCGAGGTCGCGGTCCTGGCACAGCGGGCCAATGACGCGGAACAGGGATGGGCGGCAGACAGCGCGAAGCTGCACACATCCTTTCTCTACAAGATCGTCGCGGCGCTCTGTGTCGTGCTGCTCGTCGCGGGCGTTGTTCTGAAGTTCACCGGGCGGCTCGCACTCAATCTCACCAGGACCGCCGTCTGACATGAGCGAGCCAATTTCCAATCCCAATCCCAATCCCATCACGGCGCTGATCAGCATGGCGGGGCGCACGCCGGCCGAGTCGAAGAAGGCGCGCATGGCCTTTGCGGCGATGGCGTGCGTCGCAATGATCTTCACGTTTGCGGTCGCGGTGATGTGTCTCGAAGAAAAACTGGCCGAGCCCATCGCGGGGCTGGCGAAGGTGGCTGCCGGCACCATCGCGACGATCGCCCGCGTCTATTGCGGCGCGCAGGCGCACGCGGACGCCTCCACCGCCGACGCGCTCGGCAAAGCCGGGGAAAAATAGATATGGAACCCACAAGCCCATTCCTTTTCAACGCCACCAGGCATCCCATACGTGGACGCGGTGTCCCTCCGGATGCCTTTCTCGCCGAGCTGCTGGCGTGGGCGAAGGCCGCGCCGGAGGAAATCTTCGCACCGAACGACGACGCGGAGGATGTCTTCCTGCGGCTGGCACCGGTGCTCGGCCCGTGGGCGGATGCGCGGCATCGTCGCGCGGCGATGTGCGAATTGCTGCGTTGCCTCGCGGGCTTTGAGTCCTCGTGGAAATGGAACGAAGGCGTGGACAAGACGAACGCCACGAGCATGCGGCTCATCACCGGACAGGAGACGGGCATCTTCCAGGTCTCCTACGATTCGCTCGGCTTGGACTGCACCGCGGGTTCGCCGGACGATCTGCACCAGTGTGTGCTCGCCCACTGCGGCTCGCTGGACATTCACGCCTTCATTGATCGGATGAAGTCGGACCATCCCTTCGCGCTGGAATACTGCGCGCGGCTGCTGCGGAACTCCTTCTATTGGGACGGCCCGATCAAACGGCACGAGATCGATTCCAGCCTGAGCCGCGAGGCGGTGAATGAATGGAGGGCACTGCTCCCATGAAGACACTCACCGAAGCCCAGCGCCGCCGGGTCGCGGAGATCAACGTCGAGATCGCGCGTCTGCGCCGTGAACAGGCGGGGCGCGTCCGGGCCGGCATGGCGGTGTTTCTCGCGATCGTCGCGCTGTTCATCCTTGCTCCCGAGGCGATCGGAAAGTCGCACGAGCTCGTGCCGCCGCCGAAGGCCGCCGTGTGGCTGCCGATGCTGCCGCCTGTGCAGGCCGGGTTCCCGCGCGACGGCTGGGTGCTCGCGGATGTGTTCTCCCAGCTTCCCTCAGGTGAGATCGAGAACTGGCTGATGCGCCTGGCCGGCGTGCTGAGTCTTGTGTTTCTCGGGCTCGCGACGCGCAGGGCATGGGTGGACAACTTCGGGCGCAAGCCGCCGGTAGATGACGCGATCGAGACGCTGCGCAAACAACTGGACGGCCTCGCGCCGAGCGCGAAGGTGGACAAGCTCATCGAGCAAATCGGCTCCGCAGCCACGCGCGAGGAGCTGTCGAAAGTGATGACGCTTCTCATGGAAAAGGAGCGTGATCTGGGCGCGCAGATCAAGGAGGGGCGGGCCTACGCGCACGACAGTGTCCACACCATGCGCGCCGAGCTGCAGGCATCGCTGCTCACAGCGACCGCGCGGGAGGATCGCGTCACACAGAAGATTGAGGCGCTGTCCAAGGACATGAGCCGGGAGCGGAGCGCCTCGGTCGCCAAGATCCACGAACGCATCGAGGCCACGAGCAACGCGCAGCGCGCTGAATTTGAAGCCAAGCTGCGCATCGTCCATGAGGACATCACCGGGCTGCCGGGGCGGCTGCTCACCCTGCTGCAGCAGACCGGCCAGATCGGCCGCGGAGGGAAGGCATGAACGAGCCGGCCCACACGCGAGTCTATTTCCGGCTCGTGCTGGCGATCGCCCAGCGAGCGCGCGAGAGCACGCCGGTGCCTGAGCGCACGCTCTTCGAGAGCGTGCGCCGCCTGAGCCGCGAGCCGCTGTCGGTCGCCGAATTCCGCGGTGCGCTCCAGTGGAACGAGCAGCACGGGTACGCCGAGCGCAGCTTCGACGACGTGGCGGACACCTACGCGTGGGCACTCACGGCTGCCGGGCTGAAGAAGGAGGGCGCACGATGATCTTTCACACTTTGAACCACAGAGGTTCACAGAGGATGCACAGAGGAACCACGGAGGCTTTGTGCTCCTCTGTGAATACCTCCGTGCTCCTCTGTGGTTTCTCGGGCGCGCGGGGCGTCCGGCCGGCACACGGCACAGTTGCGGCGTGCAAGCGCGCGCGTCGCTTTGATCGCCAGCCGTTGATCGCGGCCCGGTCCGCGCGCGTTCCGCAGCACCCCGCACATCTTCCCGGAGGCACGCATGAATGAGCAATCCAAGCCCGAACTCCTCCGCGTTCTGGATGCCTGCAACCGCGTTGCGGCGCGGCCGGAAAAAAGTGCGGCCCGAGGCGGTCCTGAAGAATCTGCTGCGGCCCGCCCAGGAGCTGATCGTGGAGTGGAGCCAGCGGCCCGAGGATCGCGACGTGGACAAGGAACCGATCAAGGGCACGGGCGGAGTGCCGTACGCGCTCACGCAACTGGCGGACTTTGCGAGGCTGGCTGCGCGTCCCGAATTGGCCGTCGCGCAAAGCACGCTCTACGACTTCTTGCAGTGGTTCTCCTTGGAGCGGGACTTGGAGATTTCATTCGAGCGCGAGCAGCAGGTGCTGGCGAAAACGGGCGATGCGAAGCTCGCGCGCTCGGCGGGCGAGACACTGCTCATGCGGCTCGGCCTGGCAACGCAGGCCCCGAAGCTCATCCAGGCCGCGGCACAGATCGCGGATTCGCGGCGCTCGCTGGACCTCACCGAGGAGAGCGGGCGCACGAAGGCCCGGCAGAAGGATGCGCAGATCCGGCAGAAGGATGCGGACCTGAGCCTCGCCGAGCGGCGCGTGGTCCTCTTGGAAAAGAAGATCACCGAGGCGCAGAAGGCCCTCGGCGACAAGTCACTCACCGGCGCGGAGCAAGCCGCGCGCATCCGGGAGATTTTCAAGAAGTGAACGGCATTCCACATAGGGCCGGGGGCGATGAAGCATCCGCCAGTAGCGTCGAAAGCGCGAAGGACAAGTGCGCGGAGCTAGCCCCCGGCCAGATTTTTACGAGGGCGATCTCCCCGCTCGATCTCCTCCTGCCCTACCAGCACCGCTGGGTCGGCGACGCGGCGAAGTTCAAGATCGGCGTGCAGTCGCGGCAGACGGGCAAGTCCTTCGGCACGGCGTGCGAGGCCGTGGTGGATTGCCTCACCGACCCTGGCACGAAGTGGGTCTGTCTCTCCGCCGGAGAACGGCAGGCGCTGGAATGGCTGGAGAAATCGAAGGAATGGGCGGAGGCCTTCCGGCTGGCGATCGAGAGCTACGCGGAAGAGCGCGCGATCGGCGAGGCGCTGCTGAAGCAAGCGGAGATCCGCTTTGCCAACGGCTCGCGCATCATCGCCATCCCGGCGAACCCGAGCACGGCCCGCGGCTACTCGGCGAACATCATCCTCGACGAGTTCGCGTACCACGAGGACCCGGACAAGATATGGGCGGCGATGTTCCCCTCGCTCACGAATCCGCTCGCGGGCACTTTCATGCAGCGGGTGCGGGCGCTCTACGCCGGCGAGAGCACGGACATCACGCGCGACATGAAGATCCGCATCGTCTCGACCTTCAACGGCCGCGAGAACAAGTTCTACGACCTTTGGGAAAAGCGCGCGGAGAACGGCTATAGCGGGCACCTCGTCACCATCTACGACGCCATCGAAGACGGCCTGCCGGTGGATGCCGAGAAGCTGAAGGCGGGTCTCGATGACGCGGACGCCTGGGCGCAGGAATACGAGTGCGTCCCGACCGACACGAGCAACGTCCTGCTCCCCTACGACCTCATCGCGCTCGCCGAGAGCGCCGACGCCACCGAGGCGTGCGACCCCGCGCTCTACGAATCCCGCCGCGGCTCGCGCCACCCGCTCTACTGCGGGATCGACTTTGGCCGCTCGAACGATCCGACCGTCTGCTGGACGCTCGAACAGATCGGCGACATCCTCTGGACGCGCGAGGTGCTCATCCTCCGCAAGACGGATACGCCCGACCAGATCGCCATCCTCGCCTCGCGCATCCGTGCCGCGCAGAAGACGGTGCTCGACTACACCGGCCCCGGCATCGGCTTTGGCGACTACGCCGCGCGGCAGCCCGGCGTCGGCGAATGGAAGCCGGAGGATCATCTGTATGGCAAAGTCGTGAAGTTCACCTTCACGCCGAAGAGCAAGCGGCTGCTCTTCCCCACCCTGCGCCGGAAGTTCGAGGCCCCGACGAAAGTCCGCGTGCCGATCAGCCGCGCCATCCGCGAAGACCTGCACGCCATGCAGCAGGTCGTGCTGAACGGCGAGTACAGCTACTGGGCGCCGCGCACCCGTGAAGGCCACAGTGACCGCTGCACCGCGCTCGCGCTGGCCGTCCATGCCGCGGGCGACGGCACGCTCGCCGCTGTCGGCAGCCGCGTGGCCATCCGCGGCAACGAACGCACCGGCCGTGGCGGTATGAGCCGCAACATCGGAGGGATGCTATGAATATTTGCACCGCGAAGCAGCGAAGATGCGCAAGAAAAGCAGCAGGAGCGGGGAGCAAAGATCAAACCGCCAAACTCCGCCTGAGTCATCTTCGCCGCTTCGCTTCTTCGCGGTGCCCTAGAACGCCCGCCAGCGCGTTTTCCGCCCCGGAGCCCCGCGAGGATGGGGTCCGCGCAGTTTGCACGCCGTTTCCGTGCGTATGCAGAGCCTTTGGGAAAGGAGGGCAACCCGCATGATCGCGAAGAATCCCCGCATCAATGGGAGTCGGCACGCATCCGCCACGGCGAATGCCGCCTCGCTGGTTCCGCCGTCCGCCCCGGCGTTCACGGCCTCGACCGTCGAGCTGGCCCGCCGGATGCGCTTCAACCCGCTCCGCATGGTCTCGCCGGAGAACCTCGCGGCGGCGCACGACCACTTCGACCTCGGCTACCTGTGGCAGGGCGCGCTGTTCTGGGATGCGATGGTCCGGCGGGATGACACGCTGAGCTTCGTCGTGCCGCAGCTCCAGAACGCCATCGCGGCAAAGCCCTGGGGCGTGCAGAAGCGCAAGGGGGCCGATCCCGTCGAGTCCGCGCGCCACGCGGCGGCGCTGGAATACTTCTACGCGAACGTCACGGCGGTGGATGCGTTCGACAAGAACATCCGCGGCGACCGGCACCTGCTGCTCAAGCAGATGGGCCTCGCGCACGCCATGCGTTACGCGGTGCATCACTTCGTCTGGAAGCCTGGCAAGGGCAAGATGATCGAAGTCGAGGGCGCTGCGCCGGTGCCCGCGCTGACGGCGGAGATGGAATACGTCCCGCTCTGGTTCTTCGAGAACACCTCCGGGACGCTGCGCCTGCTGAAGCATGGCGGCTACGGTGGCATCGGCGAGGACCTCGACTGGAATGGCGAATGGATGGTGACGAGCGGCGAAGGCGCGATGTTCGCCGCGGCCGGGTGCTACATCTTCAAGCGGCTCACCTTCCAGGACTGGACGATCTACAACGAGCGCTACGGCCAGCAGAAGGTGATCGGCATGACCACCGCCCGCGCCGACAGCGACGCGGGCCGCGCGCTCACGACCATCGTGCAGGAGTTCAACGGCGACATGGGCATCGCGCTCCACGAATGCCAGGGCACCGACAAGCCGCCGATCTCGCTCCTCGGGCCGGAGGGCACGGCGAGTGTGGATGTCTTCGAGCGCTTTCTCGACCGGCAGGATGAGAAGATGACCGTGATGTTCCGCGGCGGTGCGCAGGCGAATGTCGCGAGCAAGGACAACGAGCACGGCATCACCGCGCAGATCAATGAGACTGAGGCGCTGGAGAACGCGCACTGCGCGAACATCGCGAGCGCCTGCCGGACGTTCATCGACCGCGCCGTCATCCGCTACTGCTTTGGCGAAGACGTGGAACCGCTGGCCTACTTCGGCCTGCCGGACATGGACGACGAGGATGCCACGCAGCTCCGCGAGAACGCCGGCTTCCTCGCCGACCGCGGCGGCCGTGTGGACCTGCCGAACATCGCCGACCGCCTCGGCATCCCGCTGCTCGATGAGACCGCCGACGAGGCCGACATGCTGCAGGCCATCGGCAACGCCGCTGCAAAAGGCGGGGATGAGGCACCGCGAAGCAGCGAAGGAGCGAAGAGCACCGGGAATACCGCGCGCCTCTCGCGCTTGCAGCAGCTCGTCGAGGACGCACTGCGGACCGCGAATGCCGGGATGGCGGACGAAGCACGCGACGATCACGGGCGATGGACCGCCGACGCGAGTGCCGGCACGGTCCACCCGGACGAAGCACGGCGCCAGCTGCGCGAGGGGATCCACACGACAGACGCGCTCGGAAATCCGGCGACGTTTGACGCGCACATCCTCGAACACTGGGATGCGGAAGCGCACTCGCAGCGTGCGCAGGACCGCCGGCTCCGCCGCCTGCCCGATGCCATTGCGGCCGTCGAACATCCGCACGAGGTATGGCAGGGGGACAAGCAGACCGTGCATCTGCGCGTCTTCGAGGATGAGAAATCCAAGCGCCGTCACATGGCCGGCATGATCATGGAAAACGGAAAGGCTCGCACTTTCTTCCACGGCACCCGCGCGAAGGAACTTCAGAACCTCAGGAAAGGAGTCCGCCTCTATGCTCGCCCGTAATCTCAAGAAAAAGGGCCGGGCGTGCGGATCAGTCACACCGGCCGGCTTCGAGGGTATAGCCACTGTCGGCACCCTCTCGGCAACGCAAAGCCTACGCCTGGACGGCACGCCCGCAAGGCCAATTTTCCGCACCGCCAACTCCGCCGTCGCCGCACCCGAGCCGCTGCTCGGCAGCATCACTTCGGCCAATGCGCTTGTGCGTGATGGCGAGATGCCCGCGGATGGCTGGTATCTCGCGGCCCCCTTCGGCGAGCATCCGTCGCCGAACGGCGCATACACACAGGTCTTCGGCATGACGGAGGCGCAGGACATCCTGCGGTCGTGGAATTCGATGCCAGCAAAGGCGTTTCGCGTGGTGAAGAATCTGAAGCACACGCGCAAGCTCAAGATGTCTGCGCCGATCTTCGCCGCGCCGCCAGGGCAGCCGCACCCGGATGAGGATTACGCCAACTGGTCGCCGCTCAATGAGCTTGCGAGCTTCGGCGAACTTCGCACCTCGAACGCGGGCCTTGAAGTGTATGTGACCTGGAACGCCGCGGGCATGAAGACCCGCGAGCGCGGCCCGCTGCATCCCTCGATCAACTGGTGGCACAGCCCGCCGGATGCGACGGGCAAGGTCTATCCCGGACACATCGAGAGCATCACGCTCACGCGCACGCCGAACATCCCCACCGTCCCCGCGTGGACGGCGAACACTCTCCCCGGCACTTCGCCGGAAACTCTCGCCGGCACTCCGCAGGCAGACAACGCAAACCAAACCGCAAACACACAGCCAATGAATCCAGAACAACTCAACGCGCTGCGGAAGTCGCTCGGCCTGCCCGAGACGGCCGATCCCGCGGCGTGCATCCAAGCCGCGACGACTGCGAATGCCGCACTCGCGACTCTCGCCGAGCGCGATGGCGCGCTCTCCACGGCCAACTCCACCCTCACGACGCTCAACACCGAACGCGACACGCTGCGCACGCAGCACGGCGCGATCGCCACCGAGCGCGACGGACTCAGGACCGCCCACGCCACGCTCACGACCGAGCGGGACACCCTGCGGACGGCAAACGCCGCCGAGCGCAAGTCCTTCCTCGACCTCGCGCAGAAGATCGGCGCGATCACGCCCGCGGAACGCGAGGCGTTCGACACCCGCATCAGCACGGCGAACACCCGCGAAGCGGCGGTCGCGGAGATCATCGGCGCGACGGACAAGCCCGCGCGCAAGGCGATGAACACGCAGTCCGTCGAGATCAACGGCACGCGCCTCGATCTCTCCACCGCCAATGCCCGGCAGGGCGCGCTGCAGTCCGAAGTGAGCAAGCGCATGAAGGCCAACGGCACGGACTACGACACCGAGTTCGCCGCCGTGAAGAAGGACAAGAATTTCTCGGCGCTCTTCGCCGCGATGCAGGACCCGACGAAAGCCGCGGCCTGATTCACCACAACCCAACCAACAGACCACAGACCCAATGAAACAAATCAAACTCGTGGTGCGCAGTCTCGCGTCGCTCGTCTTCGGACGGCCCGCCGGCTTTTGCACCGCCAACACCCTCACCGAGGACGTCGCCGTCGTGAACGAACGGCTCGCGAAACTCGAAGCCGAAAACCATGAGCTGAAGAAACAGCTCGCACTCCCAACCGTGCTCGATCCCGCGCCGCCGGATGGCCCGCTCGCGTTGCTGTGCAAGGGCGCAGGCGTGGACATCGCCGATGTGCGCTGGCGCATGCAGGCCGGGCTCGACGGCGAGCAAGCCGTCGAAGCCGCAATGGCGCAAATGCTCCACGACAAACTCGGCGACAAGAAGACCGCGCAGCAGCGCGAGAAACTCGAAGCCGGGAAGTAACCGACCATCACCAGTCACCAGTCACCAGTCACCATTCACGACCATGAAACTCATCTCACTGATCATCCTCGCGGCCCTGCTCGCGATCGTCATCGCACCGTTCCTCCATGCAGGCGCGGCGCGGAAAACCAACGCCGTGCGCACGCGCCGTCTCCTCACGTTCCGCAGCGGCGCCTCGCTCTTCTGCGGCGGACTGCGCGAGAACTTCGCCAGCGCAAACGTCGAGACCGCGACCGGCACGCACGGCGTGCTGACTCGCCGGGCCGATGCCGCGCACAGCGCCACGCACCTGCTCATCAAGAGCGGCACCGATGCCTTCCACGGCGCGGTCTGCGGTGCGGCCAACTACCCCATCGGCTCGACGACCGATTCACCGGACGCGGCGGAAGACATCTTCCAAGTCGCGCCGCTGAACCGCGGCATGGAGACGCGACGCCTGCGTTGCGCCACCGCGCTCGCGGCGGACAGCGATGTGTTCACCGCCGCCGGTGGCTTTGTGCAAGCGGAGCCCGGCACCGCGGGAACCTTCTGGAAGGTCGGGCGCACCGTCGCCCTCGCCGTCCAGGAGGGCGGCGGCAACTACGTCGTGGAAGTAGCCACGCACGCGCCAGTGCAGCTCACCGTCGCGGCCACGCCGAGCACCGTGGGCAACATCGCCACCGCGCTCGCGACGCCGGGCCTCGTGAAGTTCCTCTAACCGCAACCGACCAATCGCAACCGACCAATCAAAGAATCATGAAAGCACACCTCATCGGCCGCACGGCCAACGCGGCACTCGCCGCCAGCATCATGGCGACGGCAATGCCGAAGCCCTTCATCCTCGGGCAGGATCACCCGCACGAGCGCATCACCACGGCGAATGCCTCGCTCTTTGTGCAGGCGCACTTCTCCGAGCCGCTCACCACCTATGCCACCGGCTGGCGCGACGTGGCGAACCTCGACGCGCTCTGCGACTTCATCGCGCCCGTGCTGCCCGGCACCGGCGAACGCTACGAGCATATCACCTACCCGAACGCGGAAGCGTTCCTGAGTGACGTGACCGGCGACGACGATCTGCGCGCCATCGGCGGCGAGTTCAAAACCGTGGATTACACGCAGGCGAAGTCCACGCGCACCGTGCCCAACCGCGGGCTGCGCATCGTGCTCGACTGGGACCGCATCAAGGACCAGCCGAACTGGCAGGAGTTCTACACCGGCATGCTCATGCAGCGCATCAAGCGCAACGCGGCCCGCCGCAAGTATGCGCTCGCCATCGCCTCCGCCACGGATGTCCCGCTCGTGTGGGACGCCGCCGGGGCAGCGGACCCGGACTATGACCTGGCCAACCAGACGCAGATCTCCGGAGACGCCAGCGGCATCACGCCGAACAGCGCCCTCTGGGGCCTGGGCGCGCAGCTCCTGCGGCTGCAGACGTACGGCGCGACCAATGCGGCGAAAGCCGTGGCGGGTCGCTCGATGACCGTCGTGCAGGCTTCGCAGATCGCGGGCCTGCGCGGGATGCTCGATGAGTCCCGCTACCAGTCCGGCACGACCAAGACGCGCATCACCGGCGCGAAGGTGCTCCTCTTCACCAGCTCGCCCACGAGCACGGTGGACCCGAGCAACTTCAAGACCGCGCGGGCGAACACGCAGCAAGGCGGCCAATACGCCGTCTATGTGCGCCAGCTCACCGTCAAGCAGTGGGAGATCGTCGTGGAGTGCTACGAGACGGAGTTCACGGCCTCCACGCTCGGCGTCCGCA
>JAYVPW010000184.1:0-3656 GCA_043777315.1 Spartobacteria bacterium
ACGCGAACGGCGATGGCGAGCTGAACCTCATGGAATTCGCCACCGGGCAGAATCCCAACGCCACCACGAGCGCCACGCCGACGCTGGTGATAAACGGCGACACGACCGAGTTCACCTACACCCGCTCGCTCGCTGCGCTCGCCGACGCGACGACCTTCACCGTCGAGTGGAGCGACACGCTGGCGGTCGATTGGAACGCGGCAGGCGTGAGTGCGCCAGTCGTTCTCACCGACAACGGCACGGTGCAGCAGGTCAAGGTCACGCTCCCTGTGGGAACCGCTGGTCGGCGTTTCGTGCATCTCAAAGTCTCACGTTAATGCGATGAACCAATCGCTCCTCATTTTTCATCTACCGACTCGCGCGAGATGGTGCGCTGCCTTGCTCGCGGCGTTTTCTCTCACGGCGGCGCAGCAACAACGGTGTCCAAAATTTCGTAAAAAAACAGGGGCTGGTTGGGTCTTTGGCGGGGCTGGGGTGTGAGGCTTCCGCACGCGCGGCCCGTCACCCTTCTCGCCGCCGATCTTTAAAGTGAGTCACCCGACAATTTTGCCACTCGAATGAAAGCCCCCTCGTTCCTCCTCGCCGCGCTGTTACTCGGCGCGAGGCTCGCGTCCGCCGCCACGGAGGATGTGCCGATCGGATTTCTCCCCCCCGCGTGGATCACCGAAAGCCTCCCCAAAATCCTCACGCCACAAGGTCGCTTCGTCATCCTCGCCAAGCCCGGCGCGGTGCGAATCATCGACACGGCGGCGAAAATAGCCGCCGCCCGGAGCGCGATCGACGCACTGCAAAACGCCCCCGCCACGATCTCGCTCACCCTGAATTTCGAGGCGATTTCCACCCGCCCCGTCGAGCGCCGGCCGGCCGAGCCCCCGTCCCGCGGCGACGGCATTCCGGTGCCGAGCCGCTACAGTCCACCGCGCGTGATCGTCAATCCCGGCGGCGGCGTCACCGTCATCCCGAGCCAGCCGCTCCGCTTCACCACGCGATCGGAAACCTCCGGCAGCGTCGTGCAACCCTCCGCCCCGATCGCCTCGACGCCGATCAAACAAACGCTGCGACGCCTCTCCGCTTCGTCCCTCCCCCATCAGCCCATCTCCGTCCCCGTCACGACCAGGGTCGAAGATGCCGCCGCCCTGCGCGCTCTGGCTTTGCAACTCGGCGCGGTCCCGCCGGACGAGCCCGCATGGGAAACCGCGGGCACCGAACTCCTCATCCGCGCGGAACTCACCGGCGGAAAGCTCGTCCTCAACGTCACCCCGCAAGTCGTCCTCCGCGCGAAACCGGGCCAGGAAATCCGTCGCATCCCGCTCTCCGCCTGCGCGGCCGGCATCCCGATCCCGCGCAGCGGCGCGGGTCCGACCGGCACACTGCCGCGCACCGACGCCGCGTTTTATCGCCTCTTTTTTGGAACCCCAGCGCCAGCCCCGGACGCCGTCACCACCCTCACCGTGACCGCCGACGTGCGCTATTTGGGGAACCCGCCGCCGCCCGCAAATCAGTAGCCTCGTGCTGTAGGGCGGGCGCTCCGCCTGCCCTCGGCAACCGAAGCGGTCGCCCTACGATCCCGAGTCAGACGAGCTCGATCCCCTCGCCTGCGAGCCGGATCTTCCGCTCCCGGTAAAGCGCGCCGAGCGCCTGTTTGAACGCCTTTTTGCTCGTGCCGAAAGTCGCGCGAATCGCTTCCGGCGTGCTCCGATCGCTGAACTCCAGCCGGCCCCCGTGAGCCTCGAGCGACTCGAGAATCCGCTCGAGCAACGGCCCTATCCGCGCGTGGCCGGCGGGGTCGAGCGCGAGGTCGATCTTCCCATCCGGCCGCACGGCGCGCACGTAGCCTTCGAGCTGCTGGCCCACCGCGAGCGGCGCGGCGAGGTCGGACTTGTAAAGCAGTCCCGCGTGCGCGTTTTCCACGATCGCCTTGAACCCGAGCGGCGTCTCCGCAGCGATGAGAAGATGGACGCGCTGGCCTTCGTCATAAGCCGGCTCGGACCGGTCGAGGTGCCGGTCGAGCCGGGTCGTCGCCACGATGCGCTGGCCCTTCGGATCGAGGAGAACGTAGGCCACCACCGTCTCGCCGACGCGGACGCGGTGGGCCTGTTCGCGCATCGGCAACAGCAGATCCTTGGTCAGCCCCCAGTCGAGAAACGCGCCGATCTTCGGGCTGAAACTCACGACCTTCATCGCCGCAAACTCGCCGACACACGCCCGCGGAATCTCCGTCGTCGCCACCAGCCGATCCTCCGAATCGCGATGCACAAAAACCTCCAGATAATCTCCAGACACCGTGCCCGGCACGACGTATCGCCGCGGCAGCAGGATGTGGCCGAGCTCTTCCCCATCGAGGTAAAGCCCAGGCGTCGCCTCACGCAAAACACGCAGGGCATTTCGTTCGCCGATCGCTGCCATTTGGCGGGAAGGGTAAGCCGGGTCGCACCCGCGCTCAGACCAGCGCGTCGCGGCAGAACTTGATCGCGCGCGCCAGCTCCGTCATGCGATCCGAGCCGGCGGGGATCTTATATTCAAACTCGATCGTCGCCTGGATGTTCCACTTCTGGTCCCGGATCAGCCGCAGCACTTCCGCGATCGGCGTATCGCCCTCTCCGAAGGGCGTGTTCGGCCCGTTGTTGAACTTCCGGTCCTTCAAATGCACATGCGTCACCCGCTCGTGATGCTCCTTCAAAAAGGGCACCGGCGAAGTGTTGTTGCCCGCCACGAAATGCCCGAGGTCCACATTCGCCCCGTTGAATTTCGCGAGCGCAAACGCCTCCTCCCAGTGCTCCGGCTTCGTCATGGCGTGCCCGTGATAGCCGACCATGAGCTGATGCTTGTCGGCAAAGCTCCCGACCCGTTTCAACTCCTCCGCCTTGCGCGAGAGCTCCGTCGAAATCGCGCGGCCCCCGAGCGCCTTGGCCAGCGCAAAGGCGTAGTCGATCTCCTCGTCCGCCATCCCGAAAATCCCGTCCACCTTCACCACCTCGATCAGCACCCCCGCCGCCTCGTACTTCGCGCGGAACTCCTTCACCCGCTCCATCGGCGCGCTCTTGCGCCATTCCCGGAGCTGCCCCGCCGCCTCCTTCTTATCCTTCGCCGCCACGAGATCCGGCCGGCCGAGAAACGCCTCCACCGGCTGTGTCCGCAACTCCACCCCGCTGATCCCGAGCGCCACGCAGTTCTTCAGAATGTCGTCCCCGCTCATCAGCCCATTGGCGAAGCTGTAAGGCACATTCAGCCCGATCTGCACGCCCGCGAACTTCGAGTCCGGCTTCCCCGGTGAATCCGCGGCGTGGAGCCGGCCGACGGGGGACAAAAAGGCCGCTCCGGGCAGTGCCGCCAAAGCGAGTTTCGCGAAGTCACGACGGGAATGGAGAGTCATCGGCTGGAGAGAATGTGGAACGCGGATTCAGCACCGTGACAGAGGACTTGGCGAGGCCAGAATCCGATGGTGGCTCAGTTCTGGTGCTTCGAGCGGGCGACCGCTGGACTATCCAGGAAGTCGGGCGTCTCGCCTGACCGGGTGCGTCTCGCCCGGCGTGTCAGGCGGGACGCCTGACTTCCCCGCCTAGCAGCCTGTCGGACTTTCCGCGCGACGAATTTTCAATTGGCGGGTTGAAGGAGGATGCCCGCGCGCTTTGTCTCGATCGATCACGACACCCCGA
>JAYVPW010000185.1:0-44548 GCA_043777315.1 Spartobacteria bacterium
GCCGGCTGCCTCCGCAGCCGGCGCGGCTTTTTTTCGTACTCATTCCACCGCGCTTTTCTGCTCCGCTTCCCGCTGCATGAGCCGCCTGTTTTTTCTCGCCGCACTCCTCCTCGCCGTCGCGCGCGCCTCCGCCCATCCGGTTGCGCAGGGTGCGATGGACCTCGTCATCCACGCCGACAAAATCACGCTCCACGCCCGCGTCGCGAATGAACAGGCCTTCGTCGCGGCCGTCTTTTCCACCAGCGCGCCGGAGTCCGATGGGCTGCCGGATTTGTGGAAACATCACGGCGCCTACATGCTGCAACACGTCCGCCTCGAGGCCGACGGCGTCACGCTCGGCGGCCGGCTTGTCACCGTCACGCCACCCGTCAACACGACCTCGTCCGCGCGCGTTTCCTACGATTTCGAATTCCCGCTCGACCCCGCCAAACCGCGTCCCGCGATCCTGCGCCTGAGCGAGGACGTGCTGAACGAAATCGAGTTCGCGCCCGGCAACCGCTGGGAAGCCAGCTACGTCGTCAGTCTCACCACCGCGTCCGGCGGCGGCAGCGACGGCCTCCTGCTCACCTCGAAAGAACCGCTCGAACTCCACCCAAACTACGCCGCGCCCACCGCCAGCGAGCCGCGCCTGAACCAGCTCAAACTCGCCCGCGCCTACCTGAAGCACGGCGTCATGCACATCCTCACCGGCTACGATCACCTGCTCTTCATGGCCGCGCTCGTCCTCGCCGTCGTCACGTTCGGCGACCTCGTGCGCGTCGTCACCGCCTTCACTCTCGCCCACACCATCACGCTCACGCTGTCCGTCCTGAATATCGTCCGCCTCCCGAGCCAGATCGTCGAGCCGATGATCGCCGCCAGCATCGTCGTCGTCGCCCTGCAAAACGTCTTCTGGCCCGAACGCAGCCGCGGCGCCGGACGGCTCGCCATCGCATTCGGCTTCGGCCTTTTCCACGGCCTCGGATTCGCCGGCGGGCTCCTCGAAGCAATGGAAGGTCTCCCCGGCCTCGCCGTCGCCACCGCCATCACCGCCTTCAGCATCGGAGTGGAACTCGGCCATCAAGCCGTCGTCCTCCCCGTCTTTTTCGGCCTGAAAATCTGGCGTCCCACATCGACTGACACCTCCGTCCGGGCGCGCTTGCATCACCCCGCCCTCCGCCTCGGCTCCAGCGCCATCTGCCTCGCCGGAGTCGTTTATTTCCTCGCCGCCCTGCGCTAGCTCCTGCGAAAGAAACACGCGTCCGAAAAATTGTAGGGCCGGCGCTCCGCCTGCCCCGGGCAACCGAAGCGGTCGCCCTACAACCACCAACCCCAGACCTACCCAACCGACCTATGTTCCGAGCCATCAAACGCATCTTCATCTTCCTCGGCCTCCTCGCTGAGAAAGCCACCGAGAACGACGCCATCAACCAAGCCGTCGTCGAGCGCGGAATCCGCGACGCCAAAGCCAAGGCCGACAAAGCCCACTACGCCAACGGCCAGCTCGCCAGCCAGATCGCCCTGCTCAAGGACCAAGTCAAAAGACAGACCCGCCAGCGCGAAGAACTGCAAGGAATGTTGCAAGCCGCCGCCGCCGCGAATGACGAAGCCAACGGCGCGCATTACGCCGAAGAACTCGCGACCATGGATCAGGACATCGCCGACAACGAAGCCCAGCTCAAAAGCCTCGAAGAACTCTACCAACAGAACACGCAAGTCATCGCCCAGAGCTTGCGCGAAATTCAAAAGTTCCAGCGCGAATTCGAGACCGTCAAAGCCCGCGTCGCCGTCGGTCGCTCCCTCGAAAATCTCGCCGGCCTGATGAAAGGCTCGATCGTCGAACTCCAAGGCATGATGGGCGACGAACTCGGCCAATCCATGCAACAACTCCGCCAAAGCGCCGCCGTCGGCGAAGGCCAGATGAAAGCCACCTTTGACCTCGCCAAAGAGATGGGCTCCAACGTCCAGCGTCAGCAGGAAATGAAGAAAGCCCGCGGTGCCGCCCTTTTCCAAGAATACAAAAAGAAAATGGGCCTCGTCCAACCCGACACTGCACCGGCCACCTCAACCGCCGCTCCTGTCGAACAAAGACAAAAGATCGCGGAATAGTCCCATCTCACTCCTAGCCTCAACCCACCATACTTATGACCTCACTCGGCAAGTTTGTTCTCACACTTCTCGTCCTCGCCGCTGTTGGATTCGGCGTCTTCCGCTGGTGGGATAAGATCGCGCCTTCCTCGCATCCCAACACCACCTCGCTTGACCCGGTCGCCGTCAAAGAAGCGCTTGCGAAAAACCCAGGCGCGGATGCGGCGGTCGCGGGCAAGCTGCTCGCGGGAGACAAAGCGGTGTCACTGGTCGATGGCTCGGCGATTCCCGCAGTCGCTGGAGTCAGCGACTACGACAAGACGATGAAGGACGGCAAATTCGTCGTGCAATTTCCCATCAACGTCTGGCCAGGATGGGCACCGATCATCGTCGCGAACAACGGCATGGAGCCGAATGAGGGCAGTGTCTTCTTCAAGAAATACGGCTTCTTCGTGAAGCTCTCGATCGTCGATGACCCGGTCAAAGCGCGCGACCTATTCGCCAGCGGACACAGCCACATTTTGTGGGGCACGCTCGACATGATGGCGCTCTTCGCGAGTGAGCTGGCCAAGGACTCGCGCACCGTGCCGGTCATCTGTCAGCAGGTCGATTGGTCAGCCGGCGGCGACGGCATCGTGGCGCGCAACGACATCCGCTCGATCAACGATTTCCACGCGAAGAACGGCAAGCGCCGCAAGGTCGTCCTCGCGCAGAATTCGCCGAGTCACTACTTCATCATGTCGTTGCTCATCGATGCCGGGATCGATCCCGCGGAGGTCGATTTCCGCTGGGCGGGCGACGCTCCGGCAGCGGCGAAAATCTTCGTGCAGGACAAATCCTTCGACGCCTTCATCGGCTGGTCGCCTGACATTTACACCGTCTCCGACATGGTGAAAGACACGCGCCTCGTGCTCAGCACCGGCAGCGCGAACCGCCTCATCGCCGACGTGTGGGCCGTGCGGAATGACTTTTACCGCGACCATCCGGACATCGTCGCCAACCTCACGCGCGGCATTTTCGAAGGCATGGACATGGTCCGCAAAAACGTGCCGAACGCCGCCAAACTCCTCTCCGCGGCCTACAGCATTCCGGTCGAAGATTGCACCGCAATGATCGGCAAGGACGGCGGCGTCTCCACCGGCGACGCGCATCTCACGAACTACCGCGAGAACGCGAACCTCTTCCTCGACCCGATGAATCCGTCGAACTTCGAAGTCGTCTGGAACCGCGCCACGACCATCTACAAATCACTCGGCGCAATCACGACTCCGGTCGCCGCGGCCAAGGTCAAAGCCGCGCAAGTGCTGGCGAAAATGTCCGAGGAATACAAAGGCGTCCGCGACCTTTCGCAGGCCGCTTTCAGGCCCGGCTCGATCTTCAAAAACGCCGAGGCTGAGAGCGGAGAAATCCTGACCAAGTCGGTGATCATCACCTTCCCGCCGAACAAGACGACGCTCGACGCCGCCTACGACGCGACCATCCCGCAAGTGCTCGAGGAAATCGGCAAACTCGCCGGCTCATTTGGCAACGCCTACATCGTCGTCGAGGGCAACACCGACGGCAGCCGCAAAGGGATCGTCCCCGCCGACCTCGTTCGTCAACTCAGCTACGACCGCGCCGACTCCGTGCGGAAATCGATCCTCGAAAAATACAAATTCGACCCGAACAAATTCAAAGTCATCGGCAACGGCTGGGACAATCCGATCGTCGGCATGACCGACGCGAGCAACCTCGACCACAACAAGAAGAACCGCCGCGTCGAGGTGAAGGTCTTCCCGCTCGAGAAGGAGTAGCGCCGCGCGGTAAAAACGCACGGGTCGCAGAGGCACCTTTCCAGTCATCCTGAGCGCAGCGCAGCGGAGTCGAAGGACCTCTTACTTCTCCCCCCTTGCACGCGTCCGAGGCAGAAAAATATGAGGTTCTTCAACGCCGCTTCACCAACCCGAAGCTCCGCTCCGAATGACTGAACTTTCGTCCGCTCCCCTCACCCCATGACCGGCTTCTTCATCTTCGCGATCGGCTTCGCGCTGGTCCTCACCGCCATCGTGCGATTCGGGAAACTCTCGGTCCGCCGCGAGCTTTCGCAGACCGCCGCGCTGACCCTCACGGTCGCCTTCGTCGCGCTGCTCATGCTCGCGTGGTGGGGCTGCACCCACGGCGCGCGGATCGAGGATCGCGTGCTCTCGCCGATCATCCTGCCGAGCCCGATCGAAGTGCTGCACGCGTTTCCGAAACTGCACTTCGAGCAGGAGCTCGTCCGCAGCGCGTGGCGCTCGTTTCAGCGCGTGACGATCGGCTTCACGCTCGCCGCGATCGTCGCCGTGCCGCTCGGCGTTTACATGGCTTCGTTCGGCTCGGTCTCGGCATTTTTCCGCCCGCTCGCGCTCGTCGGTTCCTACGTCCCGATCGTGGTCTTCATCCCGCTCACGCTCGCGTGGTTTGGCTTGGGCGAGACGCAGAAAATCGGGTTCCTCTTCATTGGCTGCTTCGTCGCGCTGCTGCCGCTGGTCATCCGCGCGATCGAGGAAGTGCCCCGCGCCTTCCTCGATGTCGCGGTGACGAAAGGCGCGACGCAGTGGCAGCTCGTCTGGCACGTCCTTTTCCCGGTCGCGCAGGCGGAAATCTGGGACAATCTCCGCGCGGTCTATGGCGTCGGCTGGGGCTGGATCATCCTCGCCGAAGTCGTCAACGCGCAGGCCGGTCTCGGCTACCTCATTTCCATCTCGGAACGGCGCGGCCACACCGCCGCGATCTTCGCGATCATCTTCGTCATCGTCGGCATCGCGATCGCCTGCGATCAGCTCTGGCGCTTGGGCGCGCGGCTGTTGTTCCCGTATAAATATCGCGCCTGACCGATGACTCCCGAGACCCCGAAACCGCCCACCGACTCGCCGATTCCGCTCACCGGCGTGGACGAAGGCCACGCCGAGCACCCGGACATGAAGGCCGAAGCCGGCCTCCCGGAGGTCGTCACTTTCCGCAATGTCACCAAATCTTTCGGCGACGGGCCGGACGCGAAAGTGGCGATCAAGGACGTCTCGTTTATCGTCCACGACCTGCCGGGAAAAGGGGAACTGGTCTGCCTCGTCGGCCCGTCCGGCTGCGGAAAATCGACCGTCCTCCGCATCATCGCCGGGCTCGCGCCGCAGTTTCCGCCGACCAGTGGCGAAGTGCTCGTCTTTGGCAAAACGATCACGGGGCCGAGCTCGGATCGCGGTGTGGTGGATCAAAAGTATTCGCTCCTCCCGCACCTCACTGTCGCAGAAAACATCGGCTTCGGCCTGAAGCTCCGCGGCACGGGAAGCAAGGAACGGCGGGCTCTCGCGGCCGATTGGGTGAAAAAAGTCGGGCTCGAAGGCGCGGAAAATAAATATCCGTCCGAGCTCTCCGGCGGGATGCAGCAGCGCGTCGCCATCGCCGCGACGCTCGTTTTGAAACCGCGCATTCTCCTCATGGACGAACCGTTCGGCGCGCTCGATCCGAAGATTCGGCTGAAGATGCAGGAGCTCCTCGTCCAGCTTTGGAACGAGCAGGAAGGGACCGTCTTTTTCGTCACGCATTCCGTCGAGGAGGCCGTCTATCTCGGCGACCGCGTCTTTCGCATGGCGTCGAATCCGGGCCGACTCGTCGAGGAACTCGCCGTCGAGCGCCCCGACGAATCGCTGGAAGCCATGCGGCAGCGGCCGTGGTTCAGCGAAGTCACGCAGGAGCTGTTGCGGCGGCTGGAGCAGGATGCGCTCGCGTCGGGTGCCTTGCGCGGCTCGCGGAAAGTGCCGCATCTTCACGCGCGCTAAATGGACGACGAGCCGAGCTACCACCGCGAGTTTTTGAAGAGCCGCCTGCACGGCTGGGTCGGTCTGCTCACGCTCGGCACGGGCTTCGTCACAGGCCACGCGCTGCCGCTGATCGTCGGCGCGACAGCGTATTCGCTGGCGTGGATTTATCTGCCCGACCTGCCGTTCTTTCGCGGCTCGGTCGATCGTCGGCTGGAGGAGGCGCGGCGCGCGGAGGAGGCGGCGAAAGTCGCGGAGTTCACGCGCAAACGCGACGCGGTCCTGACCTCGCTCGCGCCCGAGCGGCTCGCGCGTTACCAGGCGCTCGCGGAGGTCTGCCAGCACATCGAGGCGGCCAGTGCGGAGAGCGCGGAGGCCGACGCGGACCCGCGGTTACGGAAGCTGGACGAGCTGATGTGGACCTACCTCCGCTTGCTCTCGATCGAGGAATCGCTGGAGCGTTTCATCGAGACGGAACGCCACGAGCGCGTGCCGGAATTGACGAAGCAAGCCGAGGCCGAAGTCGCACAGCTCGGCGCGGAACTCGAAGCCGCCAAGGCCAGCGGCGAGAAGGCAGTCGAGGGCCGGCAGCGGTTCCTTTCCTCGCGGATGGAGCGGCTCGATGTCCTGCACAAACGCCTCGAACGCAGCATCCAGGCGCAGGAAAATCTCGCGCTCGTCGTCGCGGAAGAGGAGCGGCTCGACCAGCAGATCAAGCTCATCCGCGCCGACGCCGTGGCCTCGCGCAATGCCGGCGCGCTCACCGCGCGCATCGACGCCACGGTGCAAAATCTCGACGAGACGAACAAGTGGCTCTCGCAAATGGACGAGTTCAAAGACCTCGTCGGCGACATGCCGAGCACCGAGATGCGCGTCGGCTTCCAGCCCGCCTCGGTCCCGGCGGCATCCACCATCCGGCCAAAAGGCCGCGTCCGGCAATGACCCCCGCCTCCCCCACCCGCCTCCCCCTCCGCGGCTGGGCGCTCGAACTCGCGCGCCGCTGGAACTCCGCGAGCTACTCGCTCTTCATCCTCCACGGCAACATCTTCGACGCCTTCCCCGTCGCCGACGGCCCCGGCCTCGCCTACGTCCCGCTCAAGCAATTCCTCGCCCGCCGCCTCTTCCCCGACCGCGCCTTTCTCCTTTTCTACGACATCAGCGACGGACTCACCTTCGGCTCCGCGGCGATGCAGAAGCGCTTCTTCGAGTGGCTGGACCTCTTCGATCAGGTGGAAGGGACGAGCTTCCAGCAGCAGGGTCCGCCCCGCGAATTCACGCGCCTCGCCCCCCTGCTCCGCCGCTTCATCCTCCATGTCTCGGAGACCGGCGAGAGCGTCACGCTGGTCATCGATTTCCCGGAGAAGATCATCCCCGAGGCCGGCGACTCCGGCGCGAGCATCGACGAGCGGATGGCGCTGGTCACTTTGTTGAAATGGGCGGGGTCCGCCGAGTTGCGGCGCGTCGATGCGGGCGTGCTGCTCATCACGGAATCCGCGGCCAAGCTCGCGGGCGACCTACTCCAGAATCCGCACACCGCGCAGGTGAAGATCGAGCTTCCCGACGCCGAGGAGCGCCTCCTTTTCCTCCAAAGCCGGAACATCCGCGACCTCGGACCGATTGTAGGGCGGGCGCCCCGCCTGCCCACGCCGGGGTCCGGGGCAACCGAAGCGGTCGCCCTACAATTTGGATCGGAGACCGGCGAGGCAGAGGTCACGTCCCTGCCCGGCGGGGACGGAGACGCCGGTTACGATTGGTCGGATTTCCCGCTGCACGAGCTGGCGGCGCGGCTGTCGGGGCTGAATCTCACGCGCATCCAGCACCTGCTCGCCGAGGCGGTGCGGAATGGGGCGCGGGTGGATGCCGAGCATGTCGGGCGGGGGAAAAAGCGGCTCATCGAGGAGTATTGCCAGGGGCTCGTCCGCTTCAAGAACCCGAAGCCGGGCATGACTCTCGACGCCGTCGCGACCCACGCCCCGGCCAAGGCGCGCCTCCGGGAGCTCGCATGGCTCATCGCCCACGGGAAGCGCGATGTGCTGGAGCGCGGCGTCCTCCTCCCCGGCCGCGTGGGGGTGGGCAAATCTTTTCTCGTCGATTGCTTCGCCTCGGAGTGCGGGCTGCCGATGATGGAACTCGGCGAGTTCCGCTCCAAATGGGTCGGCGACACGGAGCTCCAGCAGGGGCGCATCCTCATGACCATCCGCGCCCTCGGGCCGGTCGTGGTGGTGGTGGATGAAGCGGATGCGGTCTTCGGGACGCGGGAGGGCGGGGGCGACAGCGGCGTGTCGGGCCGGGTCTTCGCCGCCTTTGCCGCGCATCTGGGCGATGCGACGCTGCGCGGGCGGGAAATCTGGATCGCCATGACCTCGCGCCCCGACCTGCTGGCGATCGACATGAAGCGGCAGGGGCGCTTCGGCCTCTGCATCCCGCTCTTCCCGGCGCAGGGGCCGGAGGATGTCGCCGAGCAGTTCCGCGTCATCGCGGCCTTCAAAAAGATCGAACTCACCGAGCCGATGCTCACCTTTGCGAAGGAGCAGCTCGGCACCCGCCCCCTCACCGGCTCGGACATCGACGCCATCCTCACCCGGGCCAAGGAGCGCGCCGTCCTCGCCGGGCGCGACGCCGCGCTGGAAGTCGCGGACCTTCAGGAAGCAGTCGATAGCTTCATCGACCCGCTCGACCCCGACCTCATCGAGCTCCAGCAGGTCGCCGCGATTCTGGCCTGCTCGGACCGGCGCTACCTGCCGCCGACCCTGCGGGCGCTCGACCGGACGCATCTCGCGGCGCAGTTCCGGGAGTTAAAGGCGCGGCTCAGGTCTGGGTAGGGTGGGCATCCTGCCCGCCGGTCGCGGCATCCTGCCGCGACGGACTTCGTGTTCATTTGGAGCTCGGGAAAGATCGTTTGGGCAGGATGCCCAAACCGGCGGGCAGGATGCCCACCCTACCCGGACAGACTACTGAACCGCTGTCGGTTTGCCAGTCCCCCGCGCAATCGGCGGAGGGCACGGCGGCAGGTTCCTCCCGAGTCATCCTGAGCGGAGCTTCGGCTTTGCGAAGCGCAGTCGAAGGACCTCTTACTTTTCCCCCTCCGCCGCGCACGATGGCAGGGCGCGCGCTCCGCCTGCCCGATTTACCCGGGGCGGTCGCCCGACATCCCGGAGTTCGGGCGAATACGCGCCGAGACCATGTTGATCCCCCAGAAGACTTGGGAGATGTTCCAGACATCTTCGTCGTTGCACCGCTCGAGCAGGCGCATCTTCCGGCGCACTTGGCAAATCCGTCACTCGGGGAGGCATCTGTTCCCGGTACAGCCGCCTCCGATAGTCGCGTCTCTGAACCCGCCGCCCCCGTCGAATCCGCCGGGGGCGGGTCAGCCGTAGCGGCCTTCGATGTATTCGGCGGTCTTGGCGTTTTTGGGCGAAAGGAAGAGGTCCTCGGTGCGGGCGTGCTCGATGAATTCGCCCATCAGCATGAAAATGCACTCGTGCGAGGCGCGGCGGGCCTGCGCCATATTGTGCGTCACGATGACGATCGTGTAGCGGCCGGCGAGGCTCCACATCAGCTCTTCGATCGCGCGGGTGCCCTCGACATCGAGCGCGCTGCACGGCTCGTCCATGAGGATGATCTCGGGCTTGAGCGGGAGGAGGCGGGCGATGCAGAGCTTCTGCTGCTGCTCGAGTTGCAGGCTCGTCGCTTTGGAATGCAGGCGGTCTTTGAGGTCGCGCCAGAGGCCGACTTCGGTGAGCGATTTCTCGACCGCGGCGTCGAGATCGGCCTTTTTCAGGCCGCGTTCAGCGTGGATGCGGAGGCCGAAGACGACGTTTTCATAGACCGAGATGGGCAGGGGGTTCGGGCGCTGGAAAACCATCCCGACGCTCTTGCGCAGCTCGATGAGGGCGATGTCGGGGTCGTAAATATTTTTGCCGTGGAGCAGGATTTCGCCGGTCGTGGTGACGTAGCCGTAGCGCTCGTTCACGCGGTTGAAGCAGCGCAGGAGCGTGGTTTTCCCGCAGCCGCTCGGGCCGATGAGCGAGGTGATCTGGCCGTGCTTGATATCGACGGTGATGCCTTTGAGCGCCTGGAATTTGCCATACCAGAGGCAGACGTCGCGGGTCTGGATGCCGGCGGGAGGGGTCATGCGAGGGAGGGGAAAACGTCGAACGTCGAACGTCGAACGTCGAACGTCGAAGTAGGAGAAGAGCGGAATCCGGACGACGCCGAAGGCGGAGAATTTCCCCACTTCGACGTTCGACGTTCGACGTTCGACGTTCGACGTTTGCCGAGTCCCCGCTTCATCCGAAGATCCCGTTCACGTATTCATACGTCCGGCGGTCGGCTGGTTTCTCGCTGAAGATGACGTCGCTCGGGCCGATCTCGATGATGTCGCCATTCCACAAAAACATCGTCCGCGCGGCGAGGCGGCGCGCCTGCTGCACGAGGTTGGTCACGAGGATGATCGTCATCTCGCGCTTGAGCTCCTTGAGCACGTCTTCGATCCGCATCGTGGTGACGGGATCGATGGCGATGCTGAACTCGTCGAGGCACAGAATCTCCGGCGAATGCGAGAGCGCGCGGGCGATGGTGAGCCGCTGCTGCTGGCCGCCGGAGAGCTTGGTGCCGAGTGAGTCGAGGCGGTCTTTCACTTCGTCCCACAGCGCGGCTTGGCGGAGACATTTCTCCACGAGCCCATCGAGGTCGCTTTTTTTGCGGAGACCGGCGGCGCGCGGGGCGAAGGCGACGTTGTCGTAAATGCTGAGCGGGAGGCCGACGGGGAGGGGTGCGACCATGCCGATCTTGCGGCGGAGTTCGTAAACGTTGCGCATTTTCCGCACGTCCTCGCCGTCCACGCGGATGGTGCCGGTGACTTTGGCCGAGGCGTTGAAGTCGATCGTGCGATTGATGCAGCGGAGCAGCGAGGTTTTGCCCGACTGCGCGGGGCCGATGATCCCGAGGATTTCGTTGGGCTCGATGTGAAACGAGATGCCGTGGATGACCTCGCGCCCGTCGTAGGCGACGCGGAGGTTTTCGACTTCGACTTTCTGGGCGGTCGCGATCATCGGCGGGTCACCACTTTTTCCGCGAACGGAGCCACGCGCGGAGGCCGATCGCGGTCGCATTCACGACCAGCACGGCGCAGAGGAGCACGGTGGCGATGGCGTACGGGAGCGACTTCGGCGCGCCGCTGGCCTGCGTGGCGATGTAGTAAAGGTGCATCGAGAGCGCCATGCACTGGTCCTTGAATGGCGCGTAGAGAAAGAGCCCGGTGCCCTCGACGGCTTTGTAAGTCGCGACGCCGGTGAGCATGACGGGCGCGGTCTCGCCGGCGGTGCGGCTGACCTGCAGGATCACGCCGGTGAGGATGCCGCTGATCGAGTTCGGCAGGACGATGGCGCGGATCGTCTGCCAGCGGGTCGCGCCGACATTCCAGCAGGCTTCGCGGAACTGAATCGGGACGCTGGCGAGCGCTTCTTTCGTCGAGGCGATGATGACGGGGAGGGTCATGATCGCGAGGGTGAGCGACGCGGAGAAAATGCTTTTGCCGAACTGCATCGCATAGACAAACGCGCCGAGACCGAAGAGCCCGTGGACGATGCTGGGGACGCCCGCGAGGTTGACCACGGCGAGGTTCACGATGCGGGTGACCCAGTTTTCTTTCGCGTATTCGTTGAGATAAACGGCGGCGAGGACGCCGATCGGCGCGCTCAGGCAAAGCGAGATCACGACGATGTAAATGGTGCCGACGAGGGCCGACCAGATGCCGCCGCGGACGCCGCCGGAGCGCGGATTTTGCGTGAGAAATTCCCACGAAAGCGACGGCAGACCCTGCTTCACGACGTAGCCGACGATGAGGATCAGCGGCACGACCATCGCGAGCGCCATGAAGCCGAGGAAGCATTTCGCGACGAACTCCTGCCGCTGCTTGCGGCGGACGAAGGGCGTGATCGTGAAGCGGGCGGCGCTCATCGAAGGGGGGAAGAAAACGTCGAACGCCGAACGTCGAACGCTGAACGTCGAACGCTGAAAAAGACGGTCTTACCCGAGCACTTCGACGTTCGACGTTCGACGTTCGACGTTCGACGTTTTCCGATCTGCGTCTTCATTTTCGCCGGAATCCTTTCACGATCAGGTCCGCCGTGAGGTTCACCACGAAGGTGATGGAGAAGAGCAGGATGCCGATGAGGAAGAGGACGCGGTAGTGGTCCGAGCCTTTGCTCGTCTCGCCGAGTTCCGCCGCGATCGTCGCGGTGAGGGTGCGGATCGGGTCGAAGATCGTGTGCGGGATCCGGATCGAATGGCCGGTCGCCATCAGCACCGCCATCGTCTCGCCGATCGCGCGGCCGACGCCGAGCAGCACCGCGGCGAGGAGGCCGTTTTTGGCCGCCGGCAAAAGGACGCGATGGACGATCTGCCACCGCGTGGCTCCGAGCGCGAGGGCGGCTTCGCGGAAGCTGTCGGGCACGGCTTTGAGCGCGTCTTCGCCGATGCTGACCATGATCGGGACGCTCATCAGCGCGAGGAGGAGCGCGCCGTTGAACATGTTCACGCCGATGGGGACGTGAAAGACGTCGATGAGGATCGGCGACATCACGCTGAGGCCGATGAAACCCCAGACGACGCTCGGGATCGCGGCGAGCAATTCGATGACGACCTTCAGCGTTTCTTTCGCGCGCCCGGTGCAAAATTCCGAGACGAAGATCGCCGCACCGAGGCCGAATGGAACCGCGATCAGCATCGCCAGCGCGGTGACGCTGAGCGTGCCGACGATGAGCGCGGCGACGCCGTATTGCGCGGTGGTCTGCGAGGTCGGGATCCAGTTCGTCGAAAAGAAAAACTGCCGGAAATCGAGATGCGCGAGGAACGGCGCGCCTTCCCGAAAGACGAAGAAGAAAATCCCGAACACGAAGACGATCGCGCTGATCCCGCAAAGCCGGATGAGCAGCTCCAGCACCCGTTCGCCGAAGCGCTCGAGCCCGCCGCGCCCGGGCATCACGACGCGACGCGCGGCGGGACGCGCGGCGGCGGGAGTGAGATCGGCGGGCGTCACTCGCTCGTCATCGAAACACATGCGGAAGGGGCGAAGTGGACGACGCCAGCCGGGCCCCACCAAACGGGAAACGCGATGCCGACGCCGGGAATCCTCGGTGCCATCGAAGGTGAATTTTAGCCACGGACAGACACGGACAGACACGGAAAGGCAGAGTCCCTCCGTGCTCCGTGTCTGTCCGTGGCTGTCCGTGGCTCATACTTCGCGCTCAGAACCGGAGGGCGTGGAGCTTACTTCGGCAGCGGCACGTAGCCGGTCTGCTTCACGATTTCCTGGCCGGCATCGCTGTGAATCCAGTCGAGGTATTTCTTCACGTGCGCGGCGGGTTCGCCCGCGGTGTACATGTAGAGCGGGCGGGCGATCGGGTAGGATTTGTCGAGCGTCGTCTCGATCGAAGGCGTGACCGAGGGCTCGCCGGTTTTCTTGGAAACCTTGAGCTGCTTCACGTCATGCGTCGCGTAGCCCATGCCGGAATAACCGAGCGCGTTCGGCGTTTTCGCGATCAATTCGACGACATCTTTCGAGCCGTTCATATCCAGCGTGCCCTGCTTGTATTCGCTCTTTTTCCCGACGACCGCCTCTTTGAAATAATGATACGTCCCGGAGTTGTTCTGCCGGCTGACGCGGACGATTTCCTCATTCGAGCCGCCCGGCGTGAGGTCGCTCCATTTTACGATCTTGCCGGTGTCGCGATAGATTTCGCCGAGCTGCTCCAGCGAGATCTCGTTCAGCGGGTTGTCTTTGTGGACGAAGATCGAGAGCGCGTCGTAGCCGACCATGTATTCCTTCGGATCGACGTTTCGCTTCGTCTTCAGCTCGGCGATTTCCTTTTCTTCAAAGGTGCGCGAGCAATTCGCGATGTCGCAGGTGCCCTGGATCAGCGCCGCCGTGCCGGTGCCGGAGCCGCCGCCATTCACCTCGACCGAGACGCTCGAATCGACCTGGCCGTAAGCCTCCGCCCACGCGATCGCGAGGTTCACCATCGTGTCGGAGCCGATGTTCGTGATCGTCGTTTTCTTCGCCCCGCTTTTCTCGCCGGAGTCGGCGGATTTGTTGCAGCCGGTGAGCGCGAGCCCGCCCGCGAGGACGGCGGCACAGGAGATCTTCAGGAGGTTTTTCATGCGTGTGGTGGGTGGATTTGGAGTTGGGAAATCAGTGAATGCGGTCAGCCAAAACGGCTTGGCAGAGATCGGAAATGTGCTGGCGCAGAAAGTCATACGTCGCCGAAAAGGCGGCCTCTTTTCCCTCGCCGGAGAGCTGCGGATCGCACGGATTCGCCAGCCCGCTCCAGTCGAGGCAGACGGCTTTTCGCACCGCCGGAAAAGCCCGCCGCGCCTCCGGCGTGAGCGCGACCATGATCTGCGCGTGCTCCAGATTTGGCAGTTGCTCGAGCGCGTGCGTCGTCGCGCGCGAGGTGTCGATTCCTTTGCCTTCGAGAAAATGCAGCACGCCGGAATCGAGCTCGCCCGCGGTCATCCCGGCGCTGTCAAAAACGAAGAGCGGCAGCCCGAGCGAATGCCCGATTGCCTCCGCCATCTGGCTCGCGCACGCGTTGTCGTCATCGATGAAAATCATGCGCCAGACGTCGCCGCCAAGGTGCTTCGTGTGCTCGCCGGTCATCATATAGATGACCTCCTCGCAAATGTTCTGCGCCTGGTCGGTGACGCGCTCGAAACGCCGCGCGACCGTCATCAACGGCGTGAGCGCCTTCAGCGGAATTTTGCCGTCGTGGCGGAGTTGAAACAGCTCCGCGTTGATCGTCGATTTCAACGCATCCACCTCGTCCTCGACCGCCATCGTGCGGCGCGCGAGCTCCGCGTCTTCCGTCAGAAAAGCGCGGACGGCCTCGCGCAGCATCGGGATGCTCAACGCCGCGATTTGCTGAAAACGCGCGAGCGGAAACTCGCACTCGATCGCCGAAAGTTTCAGCACCTGGCGCGCGATGCTTTCCGCGTAATCGCCGATCCGCTCGATGTCCTGGTTGATCTTGATCGCGATGTAGGCAAAGCGCAGTTGCCGCGCGACTGGCTGCTGGCGGATCATGAACTCGAGGCAGAGCCGGTCGATTTCCAGCTCCAGCTCATCGATCCGGCGATCCCGCAAAATCACCGTGTAGGCGAGCTGCCGATCGCGCGTGGCAAAGGCGCGGAGCACCGCCTCCAGCGCATCGCTCGCGAGATTCGCCATGTCGCCGATGCGACCGCGAATGCGGTCGATGTCGCGTTGCATTGATTCTTCGTAGTGCGAGGCCATGAATGCGCGGGGAAGCGGGCAAACCAAGTGCCTGAGCGCGGGCCAAACGCCAACAAAATCTCGCGCTCTTTTCCGAAAGTCACCGCATCGCCACACGATTGTAACATGGCCATCCGCCTCGCTTCCTCACCGCGCGCGCCTTTGCCTTGCCCGCTTTCCGAGCTTCCGCCACCGTCTGCCGCCTATGTCCACGAAACGCTTCGGATGCCTCGGCATCGTCCTCTTTCTCCTCCTCTGCCTGAGCGTCGCGGTGAACCTGATCTTCTTCGCCACGCGCGGCGCGAAGCTGGCGGCGACCGGCTTGATGAAGGCGGAGGCGCCAAAATTCGACGAGGCGCTCGTCCTGCCGGGGAAGGATCGCGGTGACGATAAAATCGCCCTGATTTATCTCCGCGGCATCATCACGAATGCCGAGCCCGGCTCGGTCGGCGAGACGGCGATCGACGACTTGCGCATCCAACTGAAGCAGGCCGCCGACGATGAAAAAGTGAAAGCCGTCGTGCTTTACATCGACTCGCCCGGCGGCGAGGTCACCGCCTCCGACATGATTTACAACGCCGTCCGCCGCGTGCGCGACGACGCGAAAAAGCCCGTCGTCGTTTATATGGGCGCGCTCGCGGCGTCCGGCGGATACTACGTCGCGTGCGGCGGCTCGTGGCTCATCGCGAACGACACGACCTTCACCGGCAGCATCGGCGTGATCATGCAGACGCTGAATTACGAGGCGCTTTTCGGGAAGGTCGGGTTGCAGATGCAGACGTTCAAAAGCGGCAAATTCAAAGACATGCTCAGCGGCTCCCGGCAGCCGACCGAGGAGGAAAAAGAATACGTCCAGGGGCTCGTGATGCAGACCTACGGGAAGTTCGTCGGCATCGTCGCGAAGGAGCGCGGTCTGCCCGAAGATCAACTGCGCACGGGCATCGCCGACGGGCGCGTGGTTTCTGGAAAAGACGCCCTCGACGCGAAATTGATCAACGCCCTCGGCGAAATCGAAGACGCCTACGCGAAGGCCATGGAGCTCGGGAAAGCCCCGAACGCCTCGATCATCCGCTACGAATCGTCGTTCAAACTCGGCAAGCTTTTCCACCTCCTCGGGCAGTCCGAGAAAACGAAAATCGAGGTCAATCTCTCCAACTCGATCGCACCGAAACTCGAGGCCGGGCGGCTCTATTATTTGCCAGGTTTCTTCGCGCAGTGAGGTCCGAGGGCGAGTTTCGATCTGAGGAATTTCAACGGACGCAGTGCGAAAAATGAGCCACGGACAGCCACGGACAGCCACGGACAGGGGAGGTCTTTCTGCATGTCCGTGGCTGTCCGTGGCTGTCCGTGGCTCAGTCATCACCACGCGATCCAGGAAGGTCTCGTCACACCGGCTATAAGTCTGTGGACGTTCATTTCAACCTCCCCATCCTGCTGGCCTTCAGCGCGATTCTTTTCGCCGCCGTCGGCGTGTACCAGAGCATCATCCGCCGCGTGATCGAGGCGGGCGGCGGCGTGCGGACCGCGGAATTCAAGATCGCCGACCTGCTCGTCGTCCTCGTGCTCGCCGGGTTTTTCGCCGTGCTCATCTTCCGCTCGCTCATGCACGAGGACGCCGCCGCGCCAGCGCCGATCAAGGCCGAAAACGTCCTGCCGAGCGCGACCTTCATGCTCGTCCTCATCGCGGGCATCGCGGGATTTCTCCGTTTTCGCGAGGTGAGTTTGTGGCGGCTATTCGGCTTCGATCGCATCTCGCGCGGACGGGCGATCGCCGCCGGATTGGGACTCGTGCTCGCGGCGTTTCCGATCGTCGCCGCGACGGCGATGCTCGCGCAGCCGATCCTGCACACCGGCGTCCGCGAGCAGGAGCTCGTCACCCTTTTCCGCGAAGCCGCCCGCAAATCCGACCACGCCTCGATCCTGAAAATCGTCCTCGCCGGTGCCGTCTTCGCGCCCATCGCGGAGGAATTTCTCTTCCGCGGATATTTCTACGGCGTGTTGAAAAGATACGCTGGTGGGTTCTCGAGCGCGGTTTTCACAGCGGGGCTTTTCGCCGCGATCCATCTGAATCTCGCCTCCGCGCCGAGCCTCTTCGTTTTGGCGCTCTGCCTCACCATCGCCTATGAATCGACCGGCTGCCTGCTCGTGCCCGTGACGATGCACGCGCTCTTCAACCTCAGCCAGCTCCTCTATCTTTACTGGGATGCGCAGGCCGTTGCCGGTTGAAATGAGCGCGCCCACGCTCGCGCAAATCGGCGAGCAAAAACTCGTCGCCGAGCTGACCCGCGGGCTCCCCGGCGGACCCGGCGTGCGCGTCGCGGCGGGCGACGACTGCGCGGTCATCGGCGGTCCCCGGGAGGCGCGCTGGCAGCTTTTGAAAACGGACGCGGTCGTGGAAACCGTCCACTTTCTCCCCGACGAAGATCCGCGCCGCATCGGCTGGAAAGCGCTCTGCCGCGCGATCAGCGACATCGCCGCGATGGGCGGCATCCCCGAGCACGCGCTCGTCACCATCGCCGTCGCGCCTGAGGTGGCAGTGGCCCGCGTCCGCGGGATTTACGCCGGTCTGCGGCGCGCGGCGCGGAGGTTCGGCGTCAGCATCGTCGGCGGCGAGACGACCCGTTCGCCCGGCCCGCTTTTCCTGAACATCGCGCTCACCGGCTCCGTCGAGCGGACCCGCTGCGTCCTCCGTTCCGGCGGGCGTCCCGGCGATTTGCTCTTCGTCACCGGCCGTCTCGGCGGCTCGCTCGCCGGCAAACATCTCGACTTCATCCCGCGCCTCGCCGAGGCCCGCTGGCTCACCGAAAACTTCCGCCTCCGCGCCATGATGGACCTCAGCGACGGCCTCGCCGCCGACCTCCCGCGTCTCGCCGCCGCGAGTCGCTGCGGCTTCGCTCTCGACGAAAGTTCCGTCCTCCGGACGCCGGGCTGCACCATCCAAAACGCCCTCTCCGACGGCGAAGATTACGAGCTCCTGCTCGCCCTCGCCCCCTCAAAAGCTCGCGTCCTCGAATCCGCCTGGCGCACGCGATTTCCCAAACTCCCGCTCACTCGAATCGGAGCCCTCAACCCTCAACGCTCAACCCTCAACCTCCCCCGTGGCTTCGATCACTTCGCACAGCCCCGCTGAAACCTTCGAGTTCGGCCGCGCCTTCGCCGCCAACCTCCGCGGCGGCGAAGTGCTCGCGCTGACCGGCGATCTCGGCGCGGGAAAAACGCATTTTGTGAAAGGTCTCGCCGCCGGCCTCGGCGTCGAACTGGAAGTCACGAGCCCGACCTTCACCCTCATCCACGAATATTCCGGCGGCCGCCTCCCGCTTCATCACTTCGATTTCTACCGCCTCGAAACCGAAGACGAAGTCCTCGCCGTCGGCCTCGACGACTACCTCGATTCCCGCGCCATCCTCGCCATCGAGTGGGCCGATAAATTCCCCGTGCTCCTCCCGCCCGACACCCACTGGATCACCTTCCGGCACGGCCCCGACGACACCCGCGAAATCGCCGTCGCGAAAGCCTAGTAAGGCTTCGGAATGACTCGCCGAGCTGGATCGGTCGCGCCCGCCGTGCGGAAAATAGACGCCGGCGTGACGGACCGCAGCTCGGCCGCGCGAAGCACGAACTCCGGATAAAACCCATTGCTCGACGGCTCGTAAACCGTCTGCCCCGAGAACTCGCCGTAGAGCTTGTATTCGTAATTGTTGTCGCTCCCGACCTCGTTCTTCTCCCGGTCCGGCGCGAGCCGATGCTGCTCGTTCAACATGACCAGTTTCGCCTCGCTCCACGGCTGCCGAGGGCCGCGCACGAAGCCCCAAAACTTGTAGTCGTTTTTGTAGAAACGCCGGCCGATGAAATAGTTCCCCGGCGGCTCCGCGTGGATGGCCGCAGCCATCGCAACTCGCGCCGATTGGATGCCTTCCATGTCGGCGGTGGCGCAGCCGCCGGCGAGTGCGGCGAGCGTGAGAAGCAGGGCGAGTGAATGGCGGGCAAGCATGAGATTTTTGAAAAAAGTAGAGATGGAAAATTCAACGCTCCTCGACCTGCTGGCGGATGCGCGCGAGCAGCGCGGGCTGGCGCTCGAGCTGCGCCGTCAGCGCCTCGATCGCGCGCAGGGTCGGCGGGCTGATGTGGTGCTCCATCCCTTCGACATCATGGAAAATCACCCGCTCATCGAGCCCGAAAAGTTTCAGAAAATCCGTGAGCAACTGATGCCGCCGCGTAATGTTCCGCGCCAGCGTCTCGCCCGCGGTGGTGAGCACGAGCCCCCGATATTTTTCGTATTTCAGCAGCCCCTCCGCATCGAGCCGCTGGATCATGTTCGTCACGCTCGCCTGCGAAATCTGCAGCGACTGCGCGATATCGACGACCCGCGCGTAGCCCTTCGTGTTGATCAACTCGAGGATGCGCTCGAGGTAGTCCTCCACCGCGGAAGACGGGGGGCGGGCGGGAGCGGACTTGGCAGGCACGCGGCGAACGCTACGGAGCTGAAAAAAGAACGTCAAGGCACGCAAACATCGCTGCACGACACAATTTAAGCCTTGCGGAATAATGTTAGCCTCGCCTAAGTTTTGCCCTCCACCCATGTCCGAACCCGTCCACGATCACGCACCAATCGAAGGCTGGCGCCGCGAGGGCGGCGTCTCCCTGCCAGAGGTTTTCCGCACCGTGCCGATCCCGGCGAACGCCTCCTTTTGGCGCAAGCTCCTCGCCTTCGCCGGCCCCGGATTCCTCGTCTCCGTCGGCTACATGGATCCCGGCAACTGGGCCACCGATCTCGCCGGCGGCGCGAAGTACGGCTACACGCTCCTCTCCGTCATCCTGATCTCGAATCTGATGGCGATCCTCCTCCAGCACCTCTGCGTGAAGCTCGGCGTCGTCACCGGCCGCGACCTCGCGCAGGCCTGCCGCGACGACTATCCGAAGCCCGTCGTCTGGGCGCTCTGGCTCCTCTGCGAGACTGCCATCGCCGCGTGCGATCTCGCCGAAGTCGTCGGCTCCGCGATCGGCCTCCAGCTCCTTTTCGGCATCCCGCTCGTCTGGGGCTGCGTCATCACTTCGCTCGACGTCCTGATCGTCCTCTTCCTGCAAAACAAAGGCTTCCGCTACCTCGAGGCTCTCGTCATCGCGGTCGTCCTCACGATCGGCGGCTGCTTTCTCGCCGAGCTCATTTTTGTGAAACCGGACCTCGCCGCGCTGGCCGGGGGCTTTGTCCCCACGGCGGAGATTTTGAAAAATCGCGAGATGCTTTTCGTCGCGATCGGCATCCTCGGCGCGACCGTGATGCCGCATAATCTCTACCTCCATTCCTCGATCGTGCAGACGCGCAACTTCGCCCGCACGGCCGGCGGAAAAGCCGAGGCGATCAAGTTTGCCACGCTCGACTCGACCTTCGCGCTGATGTTCGCGCTCTTCATCAACGGCGGCATCCTCGTCCTCGCCGCCGCCGCGTTTCACTGGAGCGGCCACAGCGAAGTCGCCGAAATCCAGGACGCGTATCAGCTCCTGAGCCCCACGCTCGGCGTCGGCATCGCGAGCACGCTCTTCGCGCTGGCGCTCCTCGCGAGCGGCCAAAATTCCACCCTCACCGGCACGCTCGCGGGCCAGATCGTGATGGAAGGCTTCCTCAATATCCGCCTCCGCCCGTGGCTCCGCCGCCTGATCACGCGCCTCATCGCGATCGTCCCCGCCGTCTGCGTCATCGGATTTTTCGGCGAAGGTCGCACCACCGATTTGCTCATTTGGAGCCAGGTGATTTTGTCGATGCAGCTCGGCTTCGCGGTCATTCCGCTGCTCCTCTTCACCGACAGCCGCGCGAAGATGGGAAGGTTCGCCAACCCGCTCTGGATCAAGGTTCTCGCGTGGACCACCGCCTTCGTCATCGTCACCCTCAACCTCAAACTGCTCTTCGATAAATTCGCGCCGGAGTCCTGGCAGAAACTGCCCTTCGGCCTCTGAGAATGAACCGCCGGTTTCGCGGATGGAGCGGGATGAAAAACAGACCTTCCTCGCAGACCACGATGTTCTCCATCGAGCGCACCAAATGACTCCGCGAAATCACGCGAAACCACGCGAAAAAGAGAACCCATCCTGCCGCAAAATTTTTCGCGTAGTTTCGCGTAATTTCGCGGACCGATTCTGCAGTCTCTCATCCGTCCTCATCCGCGCCATCCGCGGTTAAAAACTCCCCGCCCATGTATCACAAAATCCTCGTCGCCCTCGACCACACCGCCGCCGACGAACCGCTGCTCCGGCACGTCGCACAGCTCGCCGTGCTGATGAAAAGCGAGCTGCTGCTCGTGCATGTCGCCGACGGCTGGGTCGCCCGCAATTTCGACCAGCTCAACCTCGCCGAATCCGAAGAAATGCGCGACGACTGGAAGCGTCTCGAGGAAGCCGCCGCTCGCATTCGCACTGAAAGCGGACTCGCCGCCGACACCCGCATGGCTCTCGGCAGCCCGCCCGAGCAAATCCTCAAAGTCGCCGCCGAGGAAAAGGTGGACCTCATCGCGATGGCCTCACACGGCCACCGGCTCGTCGGCGACATCATCCACGGCAGCACCATCGAAGCCGTCCGGCACAAAGCACGCGTGCCGATGGTCGTCGTCCCGGCGACGCGCTGACGCGCGATACGGACGAATGCGCGGAGTTCCCGGTAGCGCACTCGTCCCGAGTGCTGGTCGAGGCGTCCCGCCTCGACGGACTTTTCGCAGCGCGCAATTTTTCATCGGCACGCGCCATCGAAAGTTCGTTTCGGCGGGACGCCGAAACCAGCACTCGGGACGAGTTGCGCTACCCGGAACTACTCCGCGCGCACCAGCGCGCCGCCGGCCTGCTGATTGAATCCGATCACGGAAACGAGCGCGGTTTGCGCGGCCTTTTTCTCGATCGCCACCGCGGCGGCAACTGTCTGCAGCAGCGCGCTCGCGCCGGGCGCTTCGCCGAGGCTGCGTTTCAGAAAAAGCTCGCCAGCCGCCGGCAGATTCGCGGCCAGCGCGGCGGCTTCCGCTCGGTCAATGAACGAGCCATTCGCGCTCCTCACGACGTACTCGGCGTTGCCGGATTTACCGAGCTCCGCGAGCACGCGATCGAGCGCCGCGGCGGCCCTGCTTTGCCGGAAAAAAGTGACGCCGGGATGCGTCACCAGCGCGAGCGATCCCGTGCGATTCACGACGAGCGCGGCGGCCCCTTCTGCCAGCGGGGTGCGGGCGAAACCCCAGTCGCGATATGCCTCGCAGAGCACCCAGTCGCATTCCTCCGCGCCGACGACGACGCACTGATCGATGTCGCTCGTCGCGAGGAGTTGCCCGGCGAAGTGAAGCGCGGCGAGGCCGACCGTCGCGTCGCCGACGAGCGTGTAACTCGCGCCGTCGAGGCCAAGTTGCGCCGCGAGATGACTGGCTGGCGCGTTGTAAACCGTCTCGGGAAAAAGCAGCGGGCTCGCGCTGTTCGCGCCCTGCTTCACGATCTGTTCGTAAAAGCGGCGTGTGTATTGCACCCCGCCGTCGCTGACCGCGAACACCACCGAAGTCCGCGCCGCCATTTCCGGCGTAATCTTCAGCCCAGCGTGATCCAGCGCGGCCAGTCCCGCCGCGACCGCGAAGTAACTGATCGGGCTGGAACGCCGCAGCCGCGGCTGCCGTCCGAGCGCCTCCACGAGCTTCGGTGGCACCGGCATCGACTCATGCGCGCGGCCGTTTTCCGGGTTCGTGAGCGGCTTGATTTCCGCCACGTCGCCGCGCATCAATCGCTCCCAAACCAAGTCCAAATCAGCCCCCAGCGGCGTCACCCATCCCATGCCCGCGATGCGCGCGTTCATCGCGAAGCGACCCTCCTTCCGGTCATCCTGAGCGGAGCTTCGGCTTTGCGAAGCGCAGTCGAAGGACCTCTTACTTCTCCCCCTCCGCGATGTGCGCGCGCAACGGGGGAAATAGTTAGAGGTCCTTCGACTCCGTTTCCGTCGCAAAGCCGACGGAAACTCCGCTCAGGATGACGGGATTGGCTCATGCGTTTTCCCTCGGTTCCTCCAAAACAATCGTCGCATTCGTCCCGCCGAAGCCGAACGAATTGGAGACGACGCAACGCACGCGCGCCTCCCGCGGTTGGTTCGCCACGATGTCGAGCGACCATGCCGGGTCAGCTTCGGCGTAGTTGAGATTCGCCGGCAGAAATCCGTGGCGGATCGCCATGATCGAGAAGACCGCCTCGATCGCGCCGGCGGCTCCGAGCGAATGGCCCATCATTGATTTCGTCGAGCTCACGGGCACCGCACGATCGCCGAAAAGCTGCGCGATTGCCGTCCCTTCCGTCGCATCGTTGAAGGGCGTCGCCGTGCCGTGGGCGTTGATGTAATCGACCTCCTCGGGTGCGCGTCCGGCCGAGGCGAGCGCGCGCTGCATCGCCTGCAGCGGGCCGATTCCCGACGGATGGGGCTGCGTCAAATGGTGGTTGTCCGTCGAGATTCCGTAGCCTGTCACCTCCGCGAGAATCGTCGCGCCGCGAACCCGCGCCGACTCCATTTCCTCGAGTGCCAGGATCGCCGCGCCCTCTCCGAGCACGAGCCCGGTGCGGTTTTTGTCGAAGGGTCGGATCTTCTCCGAAGTCGAAGCCTGCAACGAATCGAAGCCGACGAAAACCATCTCCGAAATCGCGTCGTAACCGCCGCAGAGCACGCGCCGATGCAGCCCCGCCCGGATCAGCGCAAACGCATGCCCGATCGCATTCGTGCCGGACGCGCAGGCATTCGCGATGATCTGGCTCGGCGCGGAAAAGCCGCCCGCCTCCTGCGCATCGAGCACCGGTTTTTGCGGCAGATAATTCGCCAGCCACCCCGCGCGCTTGTGTGGGCGGGCTTTTGCGACCTGTGCCCGATAAAATTGCTCGCCGAAACTCATCCCGCCGCTGGTCGTGCCGACGACCATCAGCTCCGGCAGAAACGTCGGGTCTTGCGCCAGCGCCTCCCGCGTCGCGGCGATCATCATCCGGCTCGCGGGATGCAGCCGTGCCCATTTACGCGGGCCGATTTTTTCGTCGAACAGTTCGGCGACCTGCCCCGCCGTCTTCGCCCGCGTGCGGCTCACGTCGAACGCCGTCACCGGCGTGACGCAATCCCGCGCCTCGCGCAGCGCGCGCACGTTCGCCTCCCACCCGAGCCCGAGCGGGCTCACGACTCCAGCCGCCGTAACGGCGACGCGGCGAGGCGGATTGGGTTCATTTCCGGGCACGGGGCGTTGTAGCACAAAAGGTGGTGTGCCGTTCCAGCGTTTCGCGTTACGACGAGCGGCATGGAACCATTTTCGCTGCTCGCCGCCGTCAAAATCGTCGGCCTCGCCGTCACCCCGTGGAAGATCGTCGGCTGGATCGGCAACCTCATTTTCAGCACTCGCTTCATCTACCAATGGATCGCCTCGGAGCGCGCGAAACGCAGTGTGATCCCGGCCGGTTTCTGGCTCCTCAGCACGCTCGGCTCGCTCTTCCTGCTGGCCTATTTCGCGTTCTATCGAAGGGATTCCGTCGGCGTGATTTCCACGGTTTTTCCGCTGCCGATTTATATTCGGAACCTCTTCCTCCAGCTCAAACACAAGCACCCCGTGCATCCGGGAAACGAGCCGCGGGCGGAGCAGGGGGATTGAGCCGCGCGACAAACTTCGGTTGGCACCCGCGCGGCTTGCACGCTAGGTTCCGCGCCCTTTTCCATGAAAACCGACGACCTCATTTACCTCGATAACAACGCGACCACGCGAGTGGATCCTGCCGTCGTCGAGGAGATGATGCCGTATCTCACAGAGCTCTACGGCAACCCGTCGAGCGGCTATCGTTTTGGCTCGAAAGTCGGCCAGGCGCTCGACCTCGCGCGAGAGCGGGTGGCGGCGCTGCTCGGCTGTGATCCGGTCGAGATTGTCTTCACGAGCTGCGGCACGGAATCGACGAATGCGGCGATCAATTCCGCGTTGCTCGCGGATCGCGACAGGCAGCACATCGTGACGACCCGGGTCGAGCATTCGGCCACTTTGAAACAATGCGAGACGCTCGCGAAACGTGGCGTCGAAGTGACCTGGCTCGGCGTCGATTCAGCCGGCCAAATCGATCTCGCGGAACTCGAACGCGCCGTCCGCCCGGACACCGCGATCGTGAGCGTGATGTGGGCGAACAATGAGACGGGCGTGCTTTTTCCCGTCGCTCGGATCGCCGAGATCGTGCGGAAAAAAGGCGCTCTTTTTCACACCGATGCGGTGCAGGCGATTGGCAAAATCCCGCTGCAACTTCGCGACGCGAAAATCAATTTCCTGTCGCTCTCCGGGCACAAGCTGCACGCGCCGAAAGGCGTCGGCGTGCTCTACGTGAACAAGCGGACGAAGTTCCAGCCGTTCCTGATCGGAGGCGGGCAGGAAGCCGGCAAACGCGCCGGGACACAGAACGTGGCGTCGATCGTCGCGCTCGGAAAAGCGTGCGAGATCGCGGGGGAATTCATGGAGCACGAAGCGACGGAAGTGCGCGGTTTGCGGGATGATTTCGAGAGCGGCCTGCTCGCGAAAATCGACGGCGCGCAGGTCAACGGCGACACCGCGCATCGGCTGCCGAACACGTCGAATCTGGCGTTCGACGGCATCGATTCGGAAGCGGTGCTGATGCTGCTCGATCAACACGGCATTTGCTGCTCCTCCGGCTCCGCCTGCACGACCGGCTCGGTCCACGCGTCGCATGTTTTGAAGGCGATGGGCTTCTCCGACGAACGCGCACGCGCGAGCCTGCGCTTCTCATTCAGCCGGTTCAGCACGCGCTCGGAAGTCGCTCACGCGCTCGAAATCGTCCCGCAGGTGATCTCGAAGCTGCGCCGCGTCGCCGCTGCAGCCTGACGGCCGTGTTCGGCTCGGTTTCACGAAAACTTGGCGCTGCGGTTTGCGCCGGCTTTTCGTTTGCCGCCGGACTCGCCGCGACGGCGGGATTGATCACCTCGCGCCTGCCCGAGCGTTACGTCCCCGCGCTCACGCCGAAGCTCGATTACCTCGCGGAAACGCGCGGGAAATACGATATGATCGTCGTCGGCTCGAGCCGGCTGTTTCATCACCTCATCCCGCCGATTTTCGACGAAGAACTCCGCGGCCGAGGCGAGACGATTCACACCTTCAATCTCGGATTGGAAGGGATGCGCCCGCCGGAAAGTTTTTACACCCTGCGGCGCGCGTTGCGGCTCGGTCTGCCGCTGCGCTTCGTTTTGCTCGAGCTGTGGGACATCGACACGCGGGTCGCGCCCGACTTCGCAACCGTCGTTCGCGTCGTGCATTGGCACGATCCGCACCACACGTGGACCGCGCTGCGGCACACTTTTTTCACCCCCGACACGCTGCCGGAAAAAGCCGTGCAGCTTTGGATTCAAGGGAGCGCATTCTCTCACCGGAACACGAGCATCGGGCGCGGAGCCGAGCTGCTGCAGAACGCTCTCGCACCGCACAAACCGTGGCAGGAGCCGCGTCTGTGGGAGAGCTCGGGAGGCTTCCTGCCGCAGCCTCCGCGGGTCATGCCCGCGGTCGAAGAAGCACAGTTTCGGAAGGCCGTGGACTCGGCGATTCAGCACGGTTTGCCGCCGCGGCGGATCGCTCCCGAGCTGGCAGAGGAATTGCGTTCGCTGGCTCGCGAAGTCCGGGCCGCGGGTGCCCGGCTCGTGCTCGTTATCCCACCGTCGGTCGAGCCGGGTGACGGTTCGCCGGACTTGCGCGCGCTCGGAATCGACGCCGATTTGCTGGCATTCAACGCTCCCGCGCGCCTGCCCGTGCTTTTCGATCCAGCGCTGCACACCGATGCGCGGCATCTGAACGAACGCGGCGCTGCGGAGTTCACGCGCGCCTGTGCGGCGGACTTTGCAAAGATCGTCGAGTCAGCGCGTTAAGTCCCTGGCACTGGACGTCTTTCAAAAAAGCGATTGGCAAGCCGGGGCGTCCGGCTATCTTGGCCAGCTTCAAAAACGGTGGCCATAGCTCAATGGTAGAGTCCCAGATTGTGATTCTGGTTGTTGCGGGTTCGAGTCCCGTTGGCCACCCCCCTCTCCTTCCGCGGCGCGAAAGGCGGGATCAGAGATGAAGAGCTCCCTACGAATTAGGAGCGAGCAGGATTGCCGATCCGTTCATACGTATTCATACCATTCGGCCTCCTCCCGATGAACCCGCTCGAACAGCGCATCAAATACAAGTTCCGCAATTCCCTCCTGCTCGCGGAGGCGCTCACCCACCCGAGCCTCGGCCACGAGGCGCAGCGCCATCATTTCGATAATCAGCGGCTGGAATTCCTCGGCGACGCGGTCTTGCAGCTCATCTTCACCGAGTATCTTTTCGATCGTTACCCCGACTATCCCGAGGGTGAACTGACCAAGCTGCGCGCGCGGCTCGTCTCCCGCGAAGGTCTCACGATCCTCGCGAACAGCATCGCGCTCGGGAAATATCTGATGATGGGAAAAGGCGAGGAGACGAGCGGCGGTCGCGAGCGGTCGTCCTCGCTGTCCGACGCTTTCGAGGCGCTGATGGGCGCGATGTATTTGGACTCGGATTACGTCACAGTCCGGCGCGTCGTGCTCGCGGAAGCGCGGGAATTCCTCGAATTGCTCGACGTCAATCCGCCCGAGGCCAACCCGAAAGGGCGGCTGCAGGAAATCCTGCAGGCGATCTCCCCGGTCAGCCCGACATATCCGATCGTCGAGCAATCGGGGCCGGAGCATCAAAAACGATTCGTCTCCAAAATCGTCTGGGAAGGGCTCGAACTCGGTCTCGGCGAGGGGCGCAGCAAAAAGGAAGCGGAGGTGGCTGCTGCCCACGCCGCGCTCAAAAATCAGGTCTGGGTGAACCCTGAATCGGCATTCGGAAAAGGTGGCGCGGGACTCGTCGATGACCTTCCGAATAAGGTGCCAATAACTTCTCGAATCGCCGAGTAATTCGTCGGCTGCCGAGTTTGCTGGCGTCCGCCCGCTCGAGTGCCGACCATTATTCGCAGGCTCTAAATCGCGTGGAACCGCGTGGCTGATTGAGGGGAACGTCTTCGTCCGCAGTTATTCACACGCTTAAGGTTAAGAGTCTTCTTTTCCAAAATGAAGATTCTCTTCTCAGAGGTGTGAATAAACTCCAGCCGCGATGGACCGTGGGAGGTAGAACCTCTGCTTGGAAAACGCTTCGCTGAATCTAAAACAGTGAGGCTGGGGGCTTCACGCCGGGGGCCGGTGTCGCGACGGCCGGGGGCGGAGCGAGAGGGTCCAGCGCGACGGGCGCGGGAGCGGCGGGCTGGGCACCAGGCGTCTGATAATCCGTGGCCGACATCGGGACGACGACGACATCGTTGCCGTATTTGATTTTCAGCCGCGTGCCGTCGATCGCCACGATCTTGATCAACGTCCCCGGGCGGAGGACCGCACGGCCAAAGGGCAGCGCGACTTCCGTCGATTTCGTGATCATGAACGTGGTTTTCGGCTGAACTGGTAGCGGCTCCGCGACTGCGGGAGTCGGGGTGACGGGAGCGAGTTCGACGGACGCGGCGTGAGCGGTCATCGCTGGGTCGCCCAGTGCGGGTTCGGTGCCTGGCAAGGCAGCCATCGCGGGTGTTTCGGGCGTATTCGCGGGCGGAGTTTGCGAAGTGGCGGCGGCGATCTTCGGAGCGGTGGTAGCGGGAACGGCTGGAGCGGGCTCGCTTTTCGTCTCAGCCTTGTGCGCGGCGATCACCTCCGCACTCCGGACGGCTTCCGCCTTTTGCGCGTCGTTCATCTTTTTCATCAGCCCGGGGCCAAAATAAACGGCGGCCAGCACCACGCCACCGATCACGAGGCCACGAACGGCCGCTCCGACTGGCAATGGCCGTCCCGCGGGCTTTGGCACGCTGGCATGGTTGGAGACTTCAGCCGCGACTTTCGGACCGGTGCCGAATTTGAATTTCCCTTTCGCCGTCTTGTCCACGAGCGGCGGGAATTTCTCCGCGATCGCCGGGAAGAAATAACTCCGCGTCGCCTCTGCCTCGTTCGCATCCCAATTCGGATGATGCACGTCGAGATAGCTGACCAACACCTGCGCGTGCGCCTTGGTCACGTTGTGGAAAAAGCCCGCCCCCTCGCGCACTGCGATCTCGTGGAAATGATTCGCGCGGTTCTCTTTCTTCGCCTTGATCTCGGCGGCGAAAAGCTCCGGGTGCAGCCGCAGTCGCTCGTTGTTCCAGCGGGCGAGGCGCGTGGGATCCTTCGGATTTTCCATCGCGTCGTTTGCGGCGAGCGCGGCCTGCTCCTTCGTCATCCCGGCGGTGAAAGGGATGCCGATGTAGGTCAGGAAAGCTTTCTGTTTCGCCGTCGCGGGATCGGCGGGCGGTGCCTGTTTCACCGGGGCGGCCGCGGCCGCGAGCGCTTCAGCGGGCGGCGGCGGGGGGCGCTGCGAAGTCGTCGGCAACGGCCCCGGATACAGCACGCTGTGCAGCGGGAGCCAGTTCGCCATGCCAGGCTGCCACGCGAGATCGTTGATCAGCACGCTGCCCTGTTTGAGCATATTTTGCGTGATCTCTTCGGTGAACGGGCCGGTCTCCTTGCCTTCGCGCAGAATGTAAATTTCCATGGTTTGATTGATAACCCCGGACGCGGGCAGGTTGCGGACAAAAGTTGCCGATCCGCTCCGGGAAAAGCGGGCGACTATCCCCGAGACCGGCGGGAAATCAAGGCCCCGAGCCGCTTGCCCCGCGCGCGCTCACCCCGCGAGCGCGGCCGTTTTATCGGGAAAAATGCGGAAGATCTGATCGAGCCGCGCAATGTCGAAAATCGTGCGCACGCTCTGGGCGATGCTGCACAGGGCGAGTTTGCCGCCGTAGGATTGGATGCGCTGGAGCGACTCGATCAGCAGCGCCAGCCCGGAACTGTCGATGTAAGTGACGGCGCTGAGATCGATGACCACGAGCGGCGGCTTGCGCGCGATGATCGGGTCGAGCGTCTCTTTCACGCGCGGCGATTCGTGCAGGTCGATTTCGCCCGAGAGAGCGAGCACGCCGGGTTCGGGATTGGTGGCGGAAGGCATGAGCGTCAGGGATGGCGGAGCGTGCTGGGCAGAGGACGGGGCAAGGAGCGCCACTCATCCACGGATCGACCGATTCATCAAATCATCAATCGCGGCGCTGGGAGATCGGGCTCGCCCTCCCCTCCGGTCATCTCGAGCGCAGCGCAGCGGAGTCGAAAGACCTCTTACTTTTCCCCCCAGAGCGGCCGCATATCGGGGAGGGGGAGAAGTAAGAGGTCCTTCGACTCCCCTTCGCAAAGCCGAAGCTCCGCTCAGGATGACGGATGGATTCGCCCCGCGCCTCACCGCGAGCCGACGTGTCCGTCCACGTAAATCACGTTCATCCGCATCCGCGTCCCGGCGGTATCGGGCTCGTGGATCGCCTCGTAATCGGTGAGCAGCGCGACGCGCGAAGGCTTGGCGGTGAAGGTCCGGCGCGGTGTGACGATGCGCACATTTTGCAGCGTCTCGTCCTCCGCGGGCGGCTGCCACATGAAGCTCGTGTGGACCTGCGCGAACCAACTCAGCGGCTTCCTTTTCATGTCCGCCGGACATTGCAGCGCTTTGTCGGTGATCCCGTAAGGCTTCAGCGTCTCCCAAAGTTCCTTCGCGCCTTCCTCCGCGCTGTCGTCGTCCGGGTTGATTTTGATCGGCGGATATTTGTTCCCGTTGTCGGTCGCGGCCGCATTGATCGCCATCCAGAGCTGGCGAAGATTGCTCGTGCAGCCAATCGATTGACTGCGGATCGCGATGGTCTGGGTCAGCGGAAAAATGAGACCGGCGAGGATCGCGATGATCGCGATGACGACGAGCAGTTCGATCAGCGTGAACGCGCGCGCCGTCCGGAAAAAGGGAGGTTGTTTCATTTCGCCGTGGCTCCGGTGAGGATCTGCTGTTTGTGCTCGCGATACTTTTGCGCCCGCTGCACGCGCTGCTGCGGAGTGCGCCGCGCATCCCGGTCTGCCTGCATTTTTTCCATCCGATCCTGCACCTCGGGCCGGTCAAAAAACTCCTCCATCTTCGCGCGTCGCTGTTCCGGCGCGAGATCACGCATCCCGGCGAAGAAGGCTTTTCGTTCATCCATCTCTGCCTGCGCAGCGACGCGCTTGTCCGGCGGGAGCTTGTCGATTTCCGCCTGCATCCGGTCGCCGGTTCCGCGGTTGAAACCGCCGCCAAAACCACCGCCTCCGCCACCGTCGCCGGGATCGGGCCGCGGTCCTTCGCCGCCGCGATCTCCGCGGTCGTTTTTGGCGAGGAGGAAAAGCTCCTCGACCTTGCCGTGCGCGGCGCTCGCGAGCTTCGGGGCGACGTTCCGAATCTGGCCGGAGCCCGGCGCGGAATTCACGTCGGGATTCCAGCTTTTCGGAAAGACGAAACTCGCCGAGACGCTCTTCGCCGCGCCTTCGAGGTAGGCCTGGACTTTGTGTTCGTCCGGCACTTTCACGGCCCACGTGTCGCGCCGCGGATCGGGCATCGGGCCGTCGTCATTCGCTCCGGTCGGGGGCAGCGGGAAGTAGAGCGCGCTCCAGTCCGCGGGCTTTTGGCCGCCGGCGAAACTCGCGATCGCGCCGTGAATGGCGGCCGTGTCGCTGGCGAAAACATAGGTCAGGCGCCAGCGGGAATCGGTCACCGTCGAGAGCGTCTCGAGTGCTTCGCTGACGGGCACGCGTGTGACGTTCATGCTGACTTTGGTGGCGGGGTCGAGGTCGGTTTTCAACGTGACGTGCCCCTGGCTTTCGATCGTCCGCACGATCTCCGAAAGCGGCCGGTCCGCCGCGTGGATCGTAATGAGACCCCAGCCTCGCCAGATGTAATAAAAGACGTTCCCGACCGCGAGGAGCACGGCGAGGAGGATGAGGAGGAGGTTGCGATTCATGGGTCCGTCAAACCCGGCGAGTGCCGGGGAGTTGCGCTACCCGCCGATCCAGCCGCGGCGGCGATACATGGCCCGACCGATTTGTTCGTGCAGCAAAATCGAGATTTTCTCGAAGCCACCCCACGTCGGGACATGCCAGCCGGGCGGGGCGGGCGCGGTGCTCACTTCGGTGAGGAAATTGCACGGCGCGGGCACGATCTCGAGGTCGGTAGTCGAGCGGAATACGGCGACCGCGCGGCTCATGTGAAAGGCCGACGTGACGAGGAGGATGCGCCGCCAGCCCTGTGCGGAAGCCAGTTCGCGGACTTTGAGCGCCTCGTCGTGGGTGTTGCCGTTTGCGCCGAGGCTGATGACTTTTTGCCCCGCGCCGGCGGGCAGATTCCACGCCGCCAGCCAGTCGCGCGTGCGGTCGGCTTCGACGTGCAAAGTTCCGTCGAGCATCGCCGCCGCGCCGCCCACGACGAGGACTGGGGCTTTGCCGAGCCGCATCAATTCCAGTGCCATGACGACGCGGTCGCCGGCCTTGGTCAGGTGCAATCCGCCGACTTCAAAACGCGACGGCTCCAGCCCGCCGCCGAGCATCACGACCGCGTCGCAGACGGGCAGCTCCGCGATTTTCACGCCGGCAAAAGGCCGCTCCATCCGCGCGAGCAGCCAGCCCGGAAAGCCCGTGCTGCCGACGATCGTGATCACGAGCACCACCGCGAAAACGGCTCCAGCAAAGGAACGCCGGCCCTTTCGCAAAAGCAGGGCGGCGATGACCAGCAGCGCGAGCCAGAGGAATCCGACCGGCTCTAGCAGGAGCAACAACTGCCGCAGAAGTTGGTCGAGCATCGCGAAATCAGATCAGCATTCCGACGATCGTCGCGGTCATGTAGCAGCCGAGGAGGCCGCCGATCATCGAGCGGAAACCGAGGGCCGCGAGGTCGCCACGGCGCTCCGGAGCGAGCGCGCCGATGCCGCCGATTTGGATCGCGATGCTGGAGAAATTCGCGAAGCCGCAGAGCGCATAAGTCGCGAGCGTGAACGAGCGCGGATCGAGGTCGGCCTGGTGCTGCGTGAGCGAGAGGTAGCCGATGAATTCGTTCAGCACGATCCGCTCGCCGAGGATCTGCCCGACGAGCGCGCAGTCTTTTCCGGGGATGCCGAGCAGCCACGCGAACGGCGCATTCACCCAGCCGAGGACGTGCTGGAAAGTGAGCGGGTCGGCGACGCCGCAGAGGCTCTGGACCCAAGCAAACAAGCCATTCGCCAGCGCGACGACCGCGACGAAAGCGATCAGCATTCCCATCACGTTCAGCGACAGCATCACGCCCTCGCTCGCGCCGCGGCAGAGGGCATCGACGCCGTTGGTCGTCTCGTCCGGCACGGCGGCGGAAGCGGCGGCATTCGTCTCGCTGGTCCCGGTTTCGGGGTAGATGATTTTCGACATGAGCATCCCCGCCGGCGCGGCGAGCACGGACGCGGTGAGGAGGTGCCCTGCGCTCGCGCCCATCTGCGCGTAAACGACCATCACGCCGCTCGCGATCGTGGACATGCCGACGGTCATCAGGCACATGATTTCGCTCTTCGTCATGTGGAGGAGGTAGGGCTTCACGAGCAGCGCGGCTTCGGTCTGGCCGAGGAAAATATTGCTCGCCGCCGCGAGGCTTTCGCTCCCGCTGGTGCCCATTGCTTTCTGCATCACCCACGCCATCCCGTGCACCACGCGCTGCAGGATGCCCCAGTGGTAGAGGAGTGAAGAGAGCGCGGAGATGAGGATGATCGTCGCCGAGATGGCGATGGCGAAAACGTAGCTCCCTTTCCCGAAAACGTGCGTCAGCGCCGTGCTGTCGCCGAGCGGACCGAAGACCATTTTCGCCCCGTCCATCGCGTAGTCGTTGAGATGATCCACCACGCGCTGCGTCCCCTCGAAGACCTTCACGCCGGCCGTCGTATCGAGGATGAAGAGCGCGAAAACGAATTGCAGGACGATCCCCCAAATCACCGTCCGCCACGGGAAAGCGCGGCGATTGTTCGACATCAGCCACGCGACGAAAATGAGCGCGAACAGGCCGAGAAAGCTGACGAGTCGGAGCGGCATGGGCGTGCATTAACAGGCGAGCGCCGGAGGTCGAGGACGCGATCGAAAGCCCTGTCATCCTGAGCGGAGTGGAGGGTCAGCGAAACGCAGTCGAAAAACCTCTTACTTTTCCCCCTTCCCCGATGCGCGCGGCGAACGGGGGGAAAAGTAAGAGGTCCTTCGACTCCGCTGCGCTGCGCTCAGGATGACCGGAAGGGGGGCGCGCAATCGGACGCTGACCGGCTTGCAAACGCCACGCTCTCCTCTACGATCGGCGTTCAAATTATGAGCACCGCGACCGCCGAAACCACCGCCCCCGCCACGCAACTGAGCCAGCTCGAGCAGCTCAAGAAATTCACCAAAGTCGTCGCCGACACCGGCGACTTCGAGTCGATGCGCGCCTTTACTCCGCACGACGCCACGACCAATCCGAGCCTCATTCTCCAAGCCGCGACCAAGCCGGAATACGCGCACATCCTCGACACCGTCGTCGCCGAGCGGAAGAGCTCCGGCTTCAGCGGCGCGAAGCAGCTCGACGACATCATCGATCACGTCCTCGTCGCGTTCGGCCTCGAGATTTTGCAGATCGTCCCGGGCCGCGTCTCGACCGAGACCGACGCGCGCCTTTCGTTCGACACGCAGGGCTCGATCGACAAGGGCCGTTTCCTCATCGGCCTGTATGAAAAGGCGGGCATCTCCCGCGACCGCGTTCTGATCAAAATTGCCTCGACTTGGGAGGGGATCAAAGCCGCCGAAGTCCTCGAAAAAGAGGGCATCCATTGCAACCTCACCCTCCTCTTTTCGCTCGCGCAAGCCGTCGCGTGCGCCGAGGCGAAAGTGCAGCTCATCTCGCCGTTCGTCGGCCGGATTTACGATTGGTTCAAGGCGGCGAACAAGCGCGACTACACCGGCGCGGAGGATCCCGGTGTCGTCTCCGTCACCCAGATTTTCAACTACTACAAAAAATTCGGCCACAAGACCGAGGTCATGGGCGCGAGCTTCCGCAACATCTCGCAGATCATCGAGCTCGCCGGCTGCGACCTGCTCACCATCAGCCCCAACCTCCTCGCCGAACTCGCCGCCAGCACCGATCCGATCGAGAAAAAGCTCGACGCTTCCGCCGCCCAGTCCGCCGCGATCGAGCCGCTGAAAATGGACGAAAAGACCTTCCGCTTCCTCGTCAACGACGACGCGATGGCGACTGAAAAAACCGCCCAAGGCATCCGCGCCTTCGCCGCCGACATCGTGAAGCTCGAGAAGGTGATCGCCGGGAAATTGTAAGAGACTGTCCAGGAAGTCAGGCGTCTCGCCTGACGTCCTCCGCGCCGAGATCCCTTCTTTCGACTTAAAACACAGTCTCTAAAAAACCCGTCGTTTATTTCGCTTCGCCAAAAAGCCGCCGGGATCTCCGGCGGCTTTTCGTTTTGAAAATCTTCCCAGCGTTTATCCTCCCTCGCCGACAGACGTCTTCTGGATCTTCGGGACGAGCTTGCGGATGAAGTCCTCGGTGAGGGCGTCGAGTTCTTTTTCGCTGCGGGCGAAGGTGCCGGTTTGGACGTTGGCGGCGACGGTGACGTAGGCCCAGCGCTGGTTGTAGCCGCGGAAGAGGCGGTCGCGGATGTCGAAGTAGGTGCGCTCGAAGTGGGAGCCGGTGACGTCGTTGTGGCCGACGAACCAGTAGTAATCGAGGTTGTAGAGCGCGAAGGGTTTGCCGTGGGTGTCGGCGACGGTGCGGAGGTTGCGCAGGCGGGTGGCGGGGAGGGTGGCGTGGCCGGGGATGGCGATGGCGCGGGTGTTTTTGTCGGTGATGGTCCAGCCTTGGGCGGGGAGGCAGCGCTCGGGGCGGTGGATGCCGGTGTTCATGTCCTGGCCGGCGAGGACGATGCTGGCCTGGATTTCGTCGCCGCGACCGTTGGTGTAGCTCTTGCGGGCGAACTCGGTTTCGGGGCCGAGGACGACGCGCTCTTTTTCGCTGATGGCGGTGTCGATGCCCCACCAGTCGCCGATTTGTGCGGGCAGGTTCAGCTCGATGCCGACGGGCTGGAAGTGGAGCTGTTTCGGCAGCAGGAAGACGCCGCTGAGGCCCGCGAGCAGGAGGGCGAGGAGGATCGCGAGGCGGTTAGTAGTCATACGAACTGGGCGCGGCGGGTTTGCCGTCCTCGGGCGCGCGGGGCTTTTCGGGAGCGACCGCGGCGGCGGCGACTTTGCGCCAATCCATGTTGAGCAGGTTGCCGAAGCCGACCATCGCGGAGACGGCGATGGGGAAAAAGACGAAGCCAGAGTAGTCGTGGTAAAGTCCGCCGCCGATGCTGGGGCTGATGAATTTCGCGACGAGGATCACGGTGAAGATGCGGCCGATATTCCCGATCACCGCGAAGACGAGCGAGCCGCCGAAGATGGCCGCTTTTTTCCAAAAGACGCGCTGGGTGAAATGCACGTAGAGCGCGGTGAGGGTGATCATCGCCATGAGCGAACGGATGCCGCTGCAGCCCTCGGCGATCTCGAAATTGAAGCTGCCGTCGAGCGAGCGAATCGTGGTGCCGCTGATCTCGATTTTGATCCCGATGAGGCCGGCGAGAAAGCTGCAGACGGAGGAGACGATGAGTTGCAGCGAGACGGTGCCCTGGACGAGCCCGCCGATCGGGACCATGAAAAGCAGGAAGGCGCACGGGAACAAAAATACGCGCGCGACCTGCCGGCCCCACAGAAACCAGACGCTGCCGAGGATGAGCAGCGGCAGGGCGAAAATGGCGATGCGCGGCTGGAGCGTGCGGGCGGCGAGGACAAAGCTCAGCGCGCCGGCGGCGACGATGGCGAGGCCCGCGCTGGAGGGCTGTTTGCGCGCGGCGGCGAGCCGGTCGCGGTGATACCAGACGAGCCCGATGGCGACGGGGAGAATGACGACGGAATGCTCCTGGTTGTTCTCGGGATTCCACGCCGCCCACGCCCAATCGGCGGTGGAGAGGACGCCGTTACTGAAGATGCGGAAGAAGCCGAAAAAATAGACGAGCGCGCCGATGATGGCAGCCCACAAAAGGGCATCGAGCGGATGCGCGCGGGACCAGACGAGGAAGCGGCGCGCGACTTCGCCGAAGGTCGGCGGGTCGGGCGCGAGTGTGGGTGGGCGGAGGTCCGGCATGGGCGCGAAGGGGTGAAGTTAGGCGGGATGAGCGGTCGGTCAAAGCGGAAGCGGGGCGGACGGTTTTGTCATCCTGAGCGCAGCGAAGCGGAGTCGAAGGACCTCTTACTTCTCTCCCTGCGGCGCGCGCTTTTGGGGAAAAGTAAGAGGTCCTTCGACTGCGCTTCGCAAAGCCGAAGCTCCGCTCAGGATGACGGGAGGGATTGCCGCGTCCAGTCGTGCAAACGGTGGCTCAGTTCGGACGTATCGGCCTGTCGGCCCCGGCCCCCGCCGGACAGGCGGGACGCCTGTCTTCCGCAAACCAAGCCACCACCCACAGGTGCAAACTTCGCGGTTCAAATGGGCGGGAGCGTGGCGCATGTTTCGCGGCTCACTTTTCATGCAAAACCCCTCGCTCCCAGTCGCGCGTTTCGATGTCCTCGGGGTCGGCGTGAGCGCGCTGAATTTGCGCACGGCGGTCGAGGCGGTGCTCGATGCGGTCCTGGCGCGGCGGAAGGGCTACGTGTGCGTGACGGGCGTGCATGGGATCATCGAGGCGCAGGACGACGCGGAATTCCGGCGCATTTTGAATGGCGCGTTTTTGGTCACGCCGGATGGGATGCCGCTGGTGTGGCTCGGGAAGCATTACGCCGGGCGCGAGGTCGATCGCGTTTACGGACCGGATTTGATGCTGGAAATATTCCGCGCGACGCAGGCCACGGGCTGCCGGCATTTCTTTTACGGCGGCGCGCCGGGCGTGGCCGATGAGCTGCGAAGCCGCATGGAATCAGCCTTCCCGGGCGTGCAGGTGGTCGGGATTTACTGCCCGCCATTCCGCCCGCTGAACGCGAGCGAGGAGGCGGAGCTGGTCGCGCTCGTGGCGGAGAAAAAGCCGGACATCATCTGGGTCGGACTGAGCACGCCGAAGCAGGAGCGTTTCATGTCCGCGTATCTGTCGAAGCTCGAGACGACGCTGATGTTCGGCGTCGGCGCGGCGTTCGATTTCCACACGGGCCGCGTGCGGCAGGCGCCGCGGTGGATTCAGCGGTCGGGGTTCGAGTGGCTCTTCCGGCTGTGCAGCGAGCCGCGCCGGCTGGCCCGCCGGTATCTCGTGAACAATCCGCGTTTCCTCTGGCGCATCGCGCTCCAGCTCGCCGGCCGGTCGCGCGAATCCCTCCCCCGGTAGCGCACTCGTCCCGAGTGCTGGTTTCGGCGTCTCGCCGAAACGGACTTTCGCAACCGCCACGCTCCCCAGCAGCGCGCGCTTTCCCCCCGCCGCGTCGAGGCGAGACGCCTCGACCTGCACTCGGGACGAGTGCGCTACCTGACGCCCGTCACAGGTTCAAATCGCCGATGATGCGGAGGCCCTGGAGCGTGAGGTCGGGGCGGATGATTTTGATTTCGGGGAGGCCGGCGGCGATCAGTTCGGCGTAGCCGCCGGTGGCGACGACGCGGAGATTTTTACGAACGCCGAGCTCGCGGGCGAGTTCGACGAGAATCTGCCGGACGAGCCCGCGGTAGCCGTGGATTGCGCCGGAGAGCATCGCGGCGCGGGTCGATTTCCCGATCGCGGCGGGCGGCTCGAGGAGGCTGATTTTGGGGAGAAGAGCGGTGCGTTGGTGGAGGTAGTCGGTCATCGCTTCGAGGCCGGGCGCGATGACGCCGCCGACGTAATTCCGCTCGCGCGAGATGATGTCGAAACTGACTGCGGTGCCGAAGTCCACGACCACCACCGGCGCGCCGTAAAACGCGGCGGCGCTGGCCGCGTTGGCGAGGCGGTCGGCTCCGATCGACTTCGGTTTTGGGTAATCGATGCCGACCCCGAGCTTCACTTTCGCGCTCACCTTCAACGTCGGAATCGGCGCGAGAAATTGCGCGATGACCTCGCCTTTTTCCGGCACGACGGACGACAAGACCGCCGCACGAAAGCGCCACCCGCGGACGATGCGCGCGAGCGTTTCCGGCGAGACTTCGCGCGTCGCGAGCTTGCGCGTGGCGAGCAGCTCGGTGCGGCTGGCGAGCGCGCATTTGGTGAAGGAGTTGCTGTTGTCGATCAGCAGAAACTCGGCGTCGCGGGGCATGGCGGAGGTGGGTAGCCGGGAGCGCGCGGGGAGGGAAGCCTGGAGAATTTTCGGGGGGCCGCGGAATGGGAAAACGTCGAACGTCGAACGTCGAACGCTGAACGTCGAAGTGAAGAGCTGCGGACGCCCGCGCTCAGATTCTTTTCCTACTTCGACGTTCGACGTTCGACGTTCGACGTTCGACGTTTTCTTCTCCGCCTTTCCTCCACTACGCTCCCCCCATGAATCTTCCCCGGCGTCCGCGCCGCCTGCGTTCCTCGCCCGCGCTGCGCAGCCTGGTGCGCGAGCATTCGCTGGCGATCGGCGACTTCATCCTGCCGCTTTTTGTCAGCGAGAAAATCACCGGCCGCGTGCCGGTCGCGGCGATGCCGGGGGTCGCGCAGCTCTCGCTCGCGGAGCTGGTGCGGGAGGCCGCGGAGGCCCATGCCGCGGGCATCGCGAGCGTTTTGCTGTTTGGGATTCCGAGCGAAAAGGACGAGCTCGCGTCGCAGGCTTACGCCGAAAATGGGATCGTCCAGCGGGCGGTGCGCGCCCTGAAAAAGGAGTGCCCCGACCTGCTCGTCATCACCGACGTGTGCCTCTGCGAATTCATGTCCCACGGGCACTGCGGCATCGCGGAATTTCACGGCGACCGCGTCCACGTTCAAAACGACGCGTCCGTCGAATTGCTCGTCCGCACCGCCGTCTCGCACGCCGCCGCGGGCGCGGACATCGTCGCGCCGAGCGACATGATGGACGGGCGCATCGGCGCGATCCGCACCGGGCTCGATGCGGCCGATTTCACCGACACCGTGATCATGAGCTACGCCGCGAAATTCGCCTCCGCGTTTTACGGCCCGTTCCGCGACGCCGCCGAGAGCGCGCCCATCGCCGGCGACCGCCGCACTTACCAAATGGACGGCGCCAACGCCCTCGAAGCCCTGCGCGAAGTCGCCCTCGATGTGGAGCAGGGCGCGGACATCGTGATGGTCAAGCCCGGCCTCCCGTATCTCGACATCCTCTGGCGCGTGAAAGAGCGCTTCGGCCTCCCGACCGCCGCCTACAACGTCTCCGGCGAATACGCCATGATCAAAGCCGCCGCCGCCCACGGCTGGCTCGACGAGCGCGCCGCCGTCCTCGAGCAGATGCTCTCCTTCAAACGCGCCGGCGCGGACCTCATCGTCACCTATTGGGCGCGGCAACTCGCGGACTGGCTGAAGCGCTGATCCCGCCGATTTTCCCTCGCTGGATTTTCCCCGAAACGCGGTAAGTTCGCCGCGATGTTTCTCCCCTGGTCATCCCGCTCCCTCGCCGCGTCCCTCGCCGCCGCGCTCACCCTCGCCCTCCCGGCGCGCGCCGTCATCCTCGACGCCACCGGCGATCCGACCGCGAATACCACCGCCCCGTCCGGCGCGCTCCTGAACAGCGGCTGGCAGTACGAAGGCCAGTGGATCGGTTTCCTCGGCACCGCCATCGCCCCGCAATACTTCATCACCGCCGAGCACATCGGCGGCTCGGTGGGCGACATCTTTCGCCTCGGCGGCGTCGATTACGTCACCGACGAGCGCATCGACGACCCGCAGACCGACCTCCGCATCTGGCACGTCACCCAGCCGATGCCGGCCGGTTTGCTCGCGCCGCTCTACACCAAACCCAACGAAACCGGCAAACCGCTCGTCGTCTTCGGCCGCGGCACCCAGCGCGGGGCGGAAGTCCGCGACGTCGCCAACAACCTCCACGGCTGGCTCTGGGGCGCGGGCGATGGCGTCCAACGCTGGGGCACCAACACCGTCGCCAGCGTCGTCGCCGGCGGCACCGGAGTGGGATCCCTGCTCAGCGCCACCTTCGATCACAGCACCGATCCGCTCAGCACCGAGGCGCACCTCTCCGTCGGCGATTCCGGTGGCGCGGTTTTCATTCAAGATGGGACCGTCTGGAAACTGGCCGGCATCAACTATGGCGTGAGCGGCCCCTACTACACCGCCCCGCCCGCCGACCCCGGCTTCAACGCCGCCCTGTTCGACGAGAACGGCTACTTTGTCGGCCAGACCGCCGCCACCTCCACGCCCGCCAGCGGCCCCGGCGAATTCTTCGTCACCCGCGTCTCCTCCCGCGCGGCTTTCATCAATTCCGTCATCCCCGAGCCCGGCTCCGGTGCGCTCCTCCTCTCCGCCGCCGCGCTCCTCCTGCGCCGCCGCCGCGATCGTTCGGCGCGTTAAAAAATCGGCTCGCCGCCGCCGCAGGATCGGTGCGAGAAAATCCGCCCAGTCGCGGACACGGCAGACCCCCCGCCGGTCGTGATGGTTCCGCGCACCTTCCCCCACCAACCCATCCCGGCGACATCATCAGCACCACCCCGGTGACCGGCCTCGCCGCCAACGAATCCCTCATCGGCCTCGACTACCGCCCCGCCGACGGCCTCCTCTACGCCGTTGCCAAAAACGCCGCCAGCGCCGGTGCCCTCTACACCATCGACGCCCACACCGGCATTCTCGCGGCGAAATAGTCATCGGCAAAAGTGCCGACAGCGTTCTCGTCGGCGAAATACTCATCGTGAGTTTTCACGACGGGGTTTTCGTGGTCGAAATGTCCCGTGTGAAAAGTGCCGACGAGGTTTTCGCCGCCGAAATGGTCACCGGTAAAGTACCGACAGAGTTGTCGCTGCGGCGCACGGCGGAGGGGGAAAAGTAAGAGGTCCTTCGACTGCGCTTCGCAAAGCCGAAGCTCCGCTCAGGATGACGGGTGGGACCGGGAGACACGCGCCTTTCCTTCCGGGTCATCCTGAGCGCAGCGCCAGCGGAGTCGAAGGACCTCTTACATCTCCCCCTCAGATGCGCGCACTGGGGAGGGGGAAAAGTAAGAGGTCCTTCGACTGCGCTTCGCAAAGCCGAAGCTCCGCTCAGGATGACGGGGAAGGAGTGTCGCCGCCCCCCATTTTGCCCCTCGCCCTCCTTAAACCGCCGTCGGCGGCTCGATGCGTGGGAAGAGCGGCACGGGGGAGCCGAGGGTGTGCCCGTCTGGCAGCCCGCCCCACCCGGCATCGGCGAGGAGAAAGCGCCCTTCCTTCCCTGCGTCGTCCATCTTCCACCGAAGCTGATCGAAAATCCCCTCCGCCGCCCGCGGGAGGACAGGGGAAATCAGGATGGCGATGATGCGGAGGGACTCGGCGAGGTGGTAGAGGACGGCGTCGAGCTGCACGCGTGCTTCGTCGGAGCCCTTTTGCTCCTCTTTCGCGAGTTTCCACGGTGCTTGAGACTCGACCAAGACGTTGCCTTGTGTCGCCACGGCGAGAGCATCCGCGAGCGCTGAATTGACAAAGAATGGGTCTTCTTCCGTTGGGATGCCCGGGATGACTTCTTCGCGATACGCTGGCATTTCCAGACTGATGCGGTAGAGCCGGACGAACAATTCTACATGGACATCAAAGGAAGTCGTTGGGTGGGAGGGGTTGTGGATGATCGGGTTGACAGCTTTCTGCACGACACCGCCCCGATACTTCGCCGCCATGCTGAGCGTGCGGTTGAGGAGGTTGCCGAGGCTGTTGGCGAGGTCGGAGTTGTAGCGGATGATGAGGCGGGCTTCGTCGAAGTCGGCGTCTTTGCCGGTGGCGATGTCGCTCATTAAATAGTAGCGGAGCGCTTCGGGGCCGTAGGTGTCGGCGAGGGTGGCGGGGTCGATGACGTTGCCGAGGCTTTTGCTCATCTTGGTGCCGGAGATATTCCACCAGCCGTGGACGAGGAGGGTGGGCATCTCGGCGTCGGTGAAGCCGAGCGCTTTCAACATGATCGGCCAATAGACGCCGTGGGCGGGGATGAGGATGTCCTTGCCGAGGACGTGGAGGGGCGGCCAGAAGTCGGCAAATTGTCGGTCGGCACTCCCGGGTAGGGTGGGCATCCTGCCCGCCGCGCCGGGCATCCTGCCTGGTGCTCCGGGCGCAGCGCCCGGCTCCGGGGCGGACGCGACGGGCGCAGGTCGCGGCGTGGGTTCGGGCGGGACGCCCTCCCCGGCGGGCAGGATGCCCACCCTACCCGGGAGTTCGGAACCCGCGTCGCGGGGGGAGAGCTCGGAGGAATGGGAGCCGGCTGAGGAGAGGGTGCCGGGCGCTTTTTCCCCTGAGGCCGAGGTGCGCTGGCCGTAGTGCGGGTCGTGGCCGGGGACGAAGCTGATGTAGTTCACGAGCGCGTCGAACCAGACGTAGGTGACGAAGCCGGCGCCAAAGGTTTCCGGGAACGGGATGCCCCACTTCAGCCGCGAGGCGGGGCGGGAGATGCAGAGGTCGCCCTCGAGCTTGGCGACGGCGTTGCTCAGTTCGGCGACGCGGAAGTCGGGGAGGACGAAGGGGTTCCCGTCGGCGCTGCGCTGGGCGATGAAGTCGAGGAGCCACTGCTTCGGGTCGAAGCCGGGCAGGCCGGTGGCGGGGTCCTGCATGAGGCGGAAGTAGAAGTTCTCCTCTTCGCGCTCCTCGACGGGCTGCCACTCGGGGCCGAATTCGCCGTCGGGACCGCGCTCTTTATCCGTGAGGAACTGCTCCTGCCGGACGCTGTAGAAGCCGCGCTGGGTCTTTTTGTAAATCCAGCGGCTCTGGCCGGTCGCGGGGTCTTGGTCGTCCCAGAGTTTCTGCAAATTGGCGCGCACGCACTCCTGGTGGAGCGGGTCGGTGGTGGCGGCCCAGGCGTCGTAGCGGACGTCGAGCTTCTCCCACAGCGCGGTGAATTTCCCGGTGATGCCGTCCACATACTGCTGCGGTTCGATGCCGGCCTTTTCCGCGGACTGCTGGACCTTTTGCCCGTGCTGATCGACGCCGGTGAGGAAGAAGACGGGCTCGCCTTTGAGCCGATGGTAGCGGGCGAGGACGTCGGCGAGGATTTTCTCGTAGGCGTGGCCGATGTGGGGCGCGCCGTTGGTGTAGTCGATGGCGGTGGTGATGAAGAAGGGTTTGGCCATGTTTTTGCGGGCGGTCAAAGTGGGGGAAGGGCGCGATTTAGGCAACGGTGCAGCGGCCGCGCGCGTCGCCTTTTGCCATGATGAATGCCTCCACTTTCGCGCTGGTGCTCGCCACGATCGATACGGCGTGCTGGGTCGCGTGCTTTATCTGGATGCACCGCATTTCCGTCCGGCAGGACGCGCTGATGACGGAGATGCACGGGCAGAATGTGCGGATCGAGAAGCTCGCGAAGGCCGAGCACGACATGCTGAAGGAGGTGCATCCCGTGGTGGGGGAGATCAAGGAGAAGGTGGAGGAGATCGCGGCGGGGGAGAGAGGGGAGAACGTCGAACGTCGAACGTCGAACGTCGAACGTCGAAGTAAGGAGGGGAGGG
>JAYVPW010000186.1:0-14389 GCA_043777315.1 Spartobacteria bacterium
GGCCGGCACGGCGAGAAGCTGCGGGTCGGCAAGATGATGGACACGTTCACGGCGGGCCGGCGGCGCGTCTTCTGGCAGCTCGAGCGGCTGGTGCCGGCGAGCGAGCAGGAAAGCATTCACGAGAATTTCCATGCGAAATATCCCGAGTCGGCGCACTGGCTGGACTCGTGGATCAATCCGAACCTGCGCGAGTCGCGCGTCTCGATCGGCGGCGTGGACCTGCCGGATTTCAACCGGTTCTCGCTGCACGATTTCTGGGGCGAGATTTCGCCGTTCGGACCGGTCGGGGAAGTGAAGGGTTACACGCCGGACATCTTCATGACGAAGAGCCTGGTCGGGATGATCGCGGGCCGGGTGAAGGACTTGCTGAACCGGACCTGGACCGGGCCGGGGCGCGAATACAAGAGCGGCGAAGCGCGCGAGCGGGGGAGCGTGCGGAATCTTTTCGAGGGCTTCAACGCGCGGGCGGCCGAGGCGCATCAGGAGACACAGCGGCGCGAGCTGGCGGAGAAGCTGTTGGCGAAAGCGCTCAAGCCGATCCCGGAAGGCGGCGTGCCGAATGACTTTGTCCGCTGGGACACGGAGACGATCGATCAACTGCTGCGCTCTTACCACGCGGCGCAAGGACTCGATCCGGCGCAATATCAGGCCTTGAAAGAGAAGGTCCGCGAGCTGGGCCGAGATGAGGCGCAGAAGTCGCCGGAGCTCGGATTGCATTTCTCGGACAGCGACCTTTCGCGCATCGAAAAGCTGGCGGGACAAGTGGCGAAGGAAGCGGCGGAGAACAAGGACATGATGATTCACCGCACGGCGCTGGCGGAGCTGCGGAGGCCTTTGGCAAACCAGTATATCAACAACCGGCTGCTGCGGATCATCGATGCCGGACTCAAAGGCGCGACGGGCGGTTATCTCGCCAACCCTTTCACGCTCGCGACCAACCAACTCTCGAACGAAGTCTTCATCACCATGCACACCTTGCGGCGCGCGCTCTATGGCGTGATGTCGCTGCCATTTGACACGAAGCAGGGCAAGCTCGGACTCTACGAAGCGGGCAACCTGTTGAAAGGAGTCGTGACCGATCGCTTCTACAACAAGGCCGTGCGCGAGCTGGTGCCGGATGAGTTGTTCGATGGGAATCATCGGTTCAACACGATCGCCGCGGCGGACTTCGAAAAATCGCCGGTGGAGTTGTTGCGCGAGCTGAATATCAGCGGCGCGATCTTGAAAGGGATGCGCTACGGCAATGTGGACATGCGCGGGAAGCAGCGGGTGGCCTTTGCCAGCTACATGGCGCATGGGCGCATCGCCTATGACGAAGCCAGGGCGGCGGGCAAGGTCTCGGCCAATGTCAGCAAAGGCGCGTGGATCAAGGATTGGGTGCAGCATCTCGCGCCGGACAGCGTGCATCGGAGCGCGTATCACGCGGCGATGCTGGTCGCGATGGATTACTCGAACGTCCCGGCGGCGCTCGATGAGACGAGTCAGGTCACGATCGGCGGACGGGACGTGACGGCGGAGGTGAACATGCTGCGCCGCGGCATCGCGCCTTTCGCCAAGTTCCCGTACAATCTCGCGCGGCAGGGGAAGCGGTTCACCTTTGACTCGGTGCGAGACCTACTGCCCGGAAATGCCAAGGTCAGCGGGGTGGAACTGTCACGCGGCGGTGTGACCACTTCCGCGCAGAAACGGCAGGCCGCGGCGAATCTGACGATGATGACGATGATGTATCTGCTGGCGCGGATGCTGATGGACGATGACAAGGACGGGACGCCGAAACTCGGGCGCGAGGTCGATGACCTTGGCAAGCGATTGGAAGGCGCGTACCAGACTTCGGGGCGGATCAACATCACCGACACGCCGCTCGGAAAGACGATCACCGCGGCGCTCGACATGATGGGGCTGCACGATCTCGAGGAGCAGGAACAATGGCTCCGCATCCGGGCGTTCCCTTATGCCTCCTCGGCGGTGGCGCTGGCCTCGCTCGAACAGATGGTGCGCGGGAATCCCGGCGGACAGGAGGCGGAGGCGAACGCGATGGCCGTGCTGAGCGACATGGTGAGCGAGGGGATTCTTTTGAAGATGGTGAACGCGATGCGGGACGAGAAAGGGCCGTACGACCAGGGCAAGAACACGAGCTTCATCGCGGGGGAGACGGTGTTCGACATGGCGACGGGGCGGTTCCTGCCGCCGCCGCTTTTGCGGACGGCGAATGCGCTGATCGATCCGGTGGCGCGGCGGTCGCGGCCGGTGAAGAGTCTGGATTACGATCCGGGCTTTGGGACGGCGGTGCGGATGAAGATTCCGGGGGCCGGGCAAGGTCTGCCGCCGGCGGGTCGCATCGTGAACGGTGCGGAGGGGAGCGACAAGACGGAGACGGCGGTGGCGGAGCTGCTCTCGCGCGAATTGCCGGAAGGATCGTTCCGGCATTACATCGATGCGAAGGGGAAGGCGAAGGTGGCATATGTCATGCCGGGCAAGGTGCAGGTGCGTCCGCGCGTGCTGGAGCTGTTCCGCGCCGCCGGGCTGAATGTGAAGTTTGTCGATCAGGGCGAGTACGAGCGGGAACTGGCGGGGATGTAATTTCAAAGTAACCGCGGATTTTGTTTGCGGAAAATCGCGGGAGTTTTAGAAGCGAGTTCTATGGCTACCAAAACGACCCCAAAAACTTCTGCGAAACCCGCTCCGATGGCTGCCGCCAAAGGCAAGGCTGCGATGCCGGCGAAGGCCGCGCCGCCTTTCGCGAAGGGTAAGAAGAAGTAGGCGTCTTTGCCTCCCCGCCTCCGCCCGCTCGGCTGTCTCGCCAAGCCTCGGCTCGCCCGCGCTGGGGCTGGACGGATTTTATTCGGTGGCAACCCCGGGTTGAAACCCGGGGCTGATCTCTTTCACGCCGCTGGCGTGAGGGAGGCTGGGTGATTGCGCTGCCTGTCAGCGAGAGCCAGGGCAACGTGGGCCTTTTGCAGTGCGCTGGTGATCTTGGTCCCCTGCCGAAGAAAGGTCATTACATCACCGTCGCCGGCGGTGTTTCTCACGAGGTCCTGGTCGTCCACCAGCACGAGAAACGCGCGAAGGGCTTCCGCTAACTCGGACACTTCGGTGTCACTCATGGCATTTCCGAGCGGACGCGCGGAGTCCAGAGAGTGACCCAGATGAGGGACGAGGCCTTGCGGCGGGCGACTGTGGGGCCGAGGCGGCGCTGGAGGGTGAGTCGGCGCAAGTTCCACAGCCGGGCGAGGCGGCGCGGACGGAGGAGCCGCCGCCAGATGGGGAGGAGGACGAGCTGCGCGGCCATCGAGCGGCAGAGTTCGGTGGCCTTCAGCTCTTTCATGAACGGGCGCACGCAGCAGGGCAGGACACGGAAGGTGCGCGCGGTGCGGTAGAGGGTGTTGCGCTGGCGGCGGGCCGGGCCTTTGACCAGGCCGACGGTCTTCATGGCTATGTTGGGCCCGGTGTGCGCCGGGTCATCCAATCCGCATTCGCATGTGATGATTTTGTAGTTCATGGAGAGGGAGCTGCGAGGATCGTAGCACGGGTTACAAGAGGGAGCGTTTCGCCCATCGCTCGTAGGTGCCGATCGCGCAGCTCGTGACCTCGAGTTCGTTTTCGGGATACGTCGGCTTGAACTGTCGCCGAATCGTGTGCGTGCCGGAAAGATTGCTGCCGACGAAATGCGTCTCGATGGGGACCGGCGTCTCGAACCACGGGGCGGGCGGGTCGTGCGGCACATCGGGGAAAGGCGCATACAGCCAGTCGCTCGATGAGGTCAGTCGTCCGGTGTTGTAGCTACGGGTCGGGTAGCCGAACCCCGCCGCCGTCGTGACGCTGTGATCCACGAACATAAGGAAATCTGCGAAGAAGCTCCATCCGCTGCGGATCAACGTGCCTTCGTTGGTTAGATACATTCCCTTGCCGCGCGCGGTGTAGGTCGGGCCGTAGAGCGCGATGAAGATCGTGGCGAAAAGGACGGGGATGCCGCTTTGATCGCCGTGCGGATCGAGGTCGAAGCCTGGGGTGTCCTCGGAAAATCCGTTCCACTTGATCTCTACCGGCACGAGTGGGACGCGGATTGTGAGGACATCCTCGTCGAAAGTTGGGACTGGATCGACCCACGAGCGAATAACCGTCGGGAAGCGGCCGTCAGTCAATGTGACGTCGTAAAGCTGCACTCGCTCAACGAACGCCCCGCCCGCGGTGAAGTCCGGTCCCGGCCCCTCCTCGGGAAATGTGGTGGCGGCGAACTCCTCGACTTCGTTGATCGACCAATCCGCTTCCATCACGACTTCGACCGCTCCGCTGTCGATGTCGTTGCCTGTGAAGGCGAGGAAGCGGACAGTGCCCGCGGCCTTGGCGGTGACTGACTTCGTGTTCCAATTATGGCCGCCCGCATCGCCGTCGTCCGTGACGGGGAAGGCGAAGTAGGTGCCGTCGCCGACTGGCGTTTGGCTTGGTGGCGGTTCCTCGCCTTCGCCGTCCCAGAACTTCAACGTGATGTCCTGGAACCAGCCGGGTTGCTCGTCGTGCCCGGAAACATTCGTCGTCGCGAAGGCGCTCATTATTCCACCTGCGTGCCAGTGAACGCGATGGTGTGAGCCGACCAAGAGCCGTCTGCGGCCTGAGTCAGCGCGCGGATGCGGCGATTTTCGCCCGCAAGGCCGCCCGCAAGGCCGCCCGGTGCCACCGGCACGTTGATTGCGAGATGCCCGTTCACGAATATCGCGGTGCCGCCGGTTATGGCGACGGTTTTGAGGAGTTCGCCGGGCTGCGCGGATTGCGGTTGATGCTTGCGATCCTCGCGCCGCTGGCGGGCGCGCGCGGCGCGGTCTTTGTCGCGCTCGGCGAGCAATGCGCCGCTCGCGTCTTGATCTTTATAGCCGCGAATTACTTCGTCGAACGCGCGGTCTTGGTCTGTTTTTTCGGTGCTCACAGCGCTTTGGTATAGACCTTGATCGTCCGGTAAATCTTCGCGCGCCAGAACTTCGACTCGCCGTTGGTCAAAACCCACGAGCCCTGCCCGTTCGGCACCAGCTTTGCGGGTGTGTAAGGCGTCGCTGGATACCCCGGAGATGCGGAGCTGGCCGGGATTTCAGGCACGAATGTAAGTCCTGCCAATGCGATGTATTGGGCGCGCGTCGGAGTGCTGGCCGGGAGGTGGTAGTAGGCGAAATTCCCGCCGCCGATGGGGTAGAGCATGACATCTTCATCGGTCAATCCGTGCCCGGAGAAGCCGAGTTGGTTCCATTGCGCTTCGTCGATTTGAAGCGGGTAATCAACGCCGTTGACCGGGTGGCTGATGAGCCCGTTCGGATAAAGAACGGAGTCGCGTGAAAACGTGTGCTCAGTCAGGCTAAAGCTCACGTCCACGCGCGTTATCACGGCCTCGCTGCGGCCCTGTCGAAAGCATTCGTTGTCTCCGATGGCGGCGTGATGGAAATTCAGGAAAATCTGCGGGCGCGCGAAGCTGCCGGTGTCGTAAAAGCTGAACGGCGGCGGGATCGCGTATGTCTTTTTGATCTCGATTCGGAGCAGGTTATTTTTCGGGAATCGCCTGCGCTCGTAGGTGACACGCCCGGAGTCAGCCGGGATGGGTGATGCCGCGCTAACGAGGTAGTATTGAGTGGTGGCGCGTGACTGCGGAATCGACTCGTCAACCAGTTCGAGATCATCGGAGACCACATTCGGCCCGATGACGTGAACGGTGTCGGTGAGGGTCGCCTGCGCGACGGACGAACTGACGAGTTCGAGGCTGTGTGGCGTGCCGGTGATGGTCGCTGCCGCTGCCGCGCCTGTCCCGCCGCCGCCAGAGAAAGTGATGGTCGGGACCGAAGTGAACCCCGAGCCGATCGCGATGATGTTGATGCCGCTGACCATGCCGACGGTGCGCGAGGCGGTCGCCGTCGCGTTGGTGCCTGCCCGGACCGCATGGACCTGCACCGTGGGATTGCTAGTGTATCCGCTGCCCGCATTGGTGATCGTGTAGCTCTCGACGACTCCGACGAGAACTGCCGCCGTGGCGGTCGCGCCGCTGCCTGCGCCGCCGAGCGCGTCGTAAATCGTGATTGTCGGCGCGGACGTGTAGCCGATGCCTGTCGCGGTGATGGTGAGTCCGGTAATCTGCCCGGCGGTGACGGTCGCGGTCGCGGTGGCCCCGGTGCCGTCCCCGGTGATCGTGACCGTCGGCGTGCTCTCGTAGCCGTAGCCCGCGTTGGTCAAGGTGATCGCGGTGATCACGCCTGGCGCTGAAATCGTCACCGTCGCCGTTGCGCCGAGTCCGCCGCCGCCAGTGATGCCGATGGTCGCGGTCGTGTAGCCGGTGCCGCCGAGGGTGACGGCAATCGAGGCCACGGGGCTGTTGCTGACGACGGTGGCGCGCGCTGCTGCCCCGCTGCCGGGACCGCCGCCAGTGAATGCGACGATCACGCCATTGAAGTAGCCGGTGCCTGCCGTGATGAGCGCGATGGTGCTGATGCCGTTGGAAAGCGGGACGTGCGCGGTTGCGGTGGCTCCAGTGCCGCCGCCGCCAGTGATTTCGATGATTGGGTCCTCTGTGTAGCCGCTTCCGAGCGCACTTTGCACGATGCCGGTGATGCCGCTGCTCGTGACGATCGTGGCCGTCGCAGTCGCGCCAGTCCCGCCACCGCCAGAGAAGCCGACCGCCGGAGCGGATGTGTAATCACTGCCCCCGTTCGTGACAGCGATCGTCGCGATCGAACCGGCGTCGATCGAATTACTGATCGTCGTGGCGGGATCGACCTGTGTCTCTGTCTTCGTTTCGAGCTGCCCGAATTCGTCGAAAGATTTACTGATGATCGCCGGACCGGGCTCTGTCCATGTCTCGACGACCTTTGTGACCGTGAACTCATCCGACGGGATGTAATCGGTCTTGGTGACGACGCCGGCGACGAGGGTGAGGCTGCCGGCCTCGGAGTAGCCGGGGCCAGCGCTGCGGGCGATGAGTTGTTCGCGGCGCTGCACTGGGCCGCGTTGATTGTCGTAGAAATCGCTGTCGCTGACCGGACCGGGGAGTGTGTCGTAGCGGACGTAGAGCTTGACCCGGAGATTGTCGCGGGTGAGCTCGGTGAGCTGGATGAGAACGCTGCCGGCGTAGTCGGTGAGGGTGGCGGGCTGGAGTGACTCCTGGCCTTTCTGGGCGAAGAATGTGCGCTCGATGCGCGGGTGCGCGGTGCCGCCGTACGGATGCGAGACGCGCGGCGCGCCGTTGAGGGCGTCGAGGCTGTCGAGCCATTGCTTGGACGGGAGCGGCATTTTCGGAGATGGGAGATCGGGGGATTATTCCGGGGCGAGAAGCTGATGCGCGGGATCGGTGAGGCGTGGGCGGCGGCGACGGCGCGGGACGGGTGCGGTGCGGATGGGCGGGGGCTGGAGGGAGCCGCCATTCCAGCGGCGATGGATGCCGCGGGCCTGGTCTTTCACGCGCTGCTGCCGGGCGAGGGCGCTGGCTTCGCGGGCGGTGAGGTAGTGCGACTCGACGACTGGGCGGCGGCGGCTGCGCGCTCCGCAACCGGCGACGTTGCGGGCGTTGCCCATCTTAGCGGCGCGGCCTCCAGCCGGTGGTGACCATGCTGCCGCCGGTCTCGGGCTGGACGGTCCAGCCTTCGATCTCTGGAAGAAGCGTGGCGTAATCCTCGCGGATTTGTTTGCGGGCCTCGGCGTTTTTGAAGAATGCGCTGCGGGTCCAATAGTAGAGGACCAAGGGGAGCAGGAACCGCTCATCGAGGCCGGCCGGCATTCCAAAACTGAAGAGGCTGTGGCCGGTGAACGAGTCGACGGCGAAGACGAGCGGCGGTCGGACCGCGGCGTCGAAGCGGAGGCTGAACTGCCGGTCGGGGATCGGGGTGAGGAAGATCCCGACATTTGTGGTCAGGTCGTAGGTATGCAGATGGGTATCGACGAAGTACGCCTCGGGCTGGCCGATCTGCCGCGGGGCCGGCGAGCGGTTGGTGCCGGAGGTGCGGAACCCCCAATCGCTATCCAGAGACTGCCTGGGATCGTAGCCGAGCATCTCGTGCTTGCCGGCGAGCGGCTTCAGGATGCGAATATCGGAGAGCCAGACCGGACCGAGCGGGCGGGAATAGGCAGGATCGAGCAGGATGGCGTCGCCGTAGAGCGTGGCGGCTTTGACGCCGCTGGTGCCGGTGTATGGGAAAAGGAGCTCGCTGCCCGCGGCGCCGCCGCGAGTGCGGATGGCGTTGGTCTCGGTCTGGCCGGCGACGGCGATGGAGTTGCCGTTCAAGGTGGAGGGATTGAACGTGGTGCCGGCGAGCGGGGCCTGGCCTTGGCTGACGGTGACGGTGCCGGAGATCGGGGCATTCACCGTGACGCCGACCTCGCGTTTGAAGATGCCTGGGTTCAGCTCGTAGATCTGCTGGGTGGCCTGATTGATGGCGAGCGCGATGGCGCGACGGATCGCCTCCTGGGCGGCGGCGTGCTCGACGAGGATGAGCGAGAACTCGCCCAGATATTCCAGGCAGGCATAAGCCAGGTCGTCGTCGGTCATGTCGGGAAATGGCCCTGCTTCTGATTCATGCGTTCAAAAACCTAAACGCTCGGAGGATCTCCCGTCCGCAGCACAACAGCAGGGCCAAGATGAGGAAAGAGGTTTACTTGACGGGCTTTTTTGGGGTCGGTTTGGCGGCGTTCTCAGCCTGCAACTTTTGTAATTCGGCGGCGAGTTCGCCGGTCGCTCGCTCGAGCTTCGCGTTGTCGGCACGGAGCGAGTCGAGGGCGTTGATCTCGATCAGGGTGACGGCGGGATCATCCAAGGCCGCGGACTTTTGCCGCAGGCACTCCAATTCTGCCGCATCGATCGAAACCAAACCCGCGACTTCCGGGTCGAGGCCGGGAAAGATTTTCCACATGGACTCGTGGTTGATGATCTCGCGGGCTTCGGTGTCGAACTCGGCGCGGGAGGCGAAGCGATGGATGTGGAGACCGAGAGCCGGGTCGTAGATGAACTGGATCCCACGCGGCCCGCTGGAGACGACGGGACTGGAAGGGCCGAACCCTTCGACGAAAAGAAATGGGAGGCCGGAGATCGGAGATGGGAGATCGGGCATGATGTTGATGATGGGTTGAACGCTGGCGAAACGAAGCAGATGGCAGAGGCCGGGAATCGCTCCCCGGCCTCTGGTAATCTGACTCGCTGCTAGGACGTGACCGTGGGCAGGTTGCTCAGGCCGGTCGGGCGATACGCGGCCTCGATGAGGACGTAGTTGCGGATCGCGAGCTGGGTGTCTTTCGGGACGGTCTGGCCGTAGGTGGCCTGGAAGCCGATGCCCTTTTTCATCCCCCAATCGCCCATCTCGGAGATCGGTTTGATCGCCGGTCCGCCGTAGGCGCGGAGGCCAGCCATCGCGCCCATGCCGATGCCGTAGCAGAACGGGACGCACTTCGCGTTGACCTGCACGATGCGCGAGCCCGTGGGGTGCGCGTCGGTGTGCTTGGCCGCGTCGTAGGCGATGCCCGCGAGGGTGGTGACGGCCACGCCGGTCGCCGATGCGCCCAGATGACTGGTGCAGACGATGGTGTTCCCGTTGTTGTTGCTGCCGGTGTATTTGTAGATGCCGTATTTGCCGGCATCGGCCCCGCTGACGTTGTAGACGATGACGTAGTAAACGCCGGAATCCGCGCCGACCGCGTCCTGGCCGAGGAGCGGGTATTCGTTCCCCTTGAACCACTCGAACGGGAAGTAAGAAGTGGCGTCGGGAGCGGTGCGACCGCCGCCGGTGAGCGTCTTCGCCGTGGTGCCGGTGACGAGGGCCGTGCCGAGCAGGGCCTCGGGCTCGATCGGTGCGCCGAGCGGGCCGCGGGTGTCTTCCTGGACGACGTCCATGTGGAAGATCGCCTGGTTGTCATACTTCGCGTAGCCGCCGGACCAGATGATATTGTCATCGCCGCGCACCGCCGCGTCGCGGAGCGACTGGAGGTAGGTGGAGTTGCTCTTGAGCGGGTTCAAAAACCGGTCGCTCGCGAGGATGATGTAACCTTTGATCTCGGCGGTGAACTTCTCGACCTTGCGCTTGGTGAGATTGGCCGGAGGCGCGGCGCGGGTTTTTAGCAGGCTGGCGATGTCGCCGATGAGCGTGGTGTTCATCACGTCGCCGGTGAGGAGCGTATCCGTGGTCGCGCGATCGTTCGGGCGGATGGTGTTGGTCGCCGTGGCGAACCGACGCCAGAGCATGAACATGTCGTTCTGGCGCTGGAGGCCGAACCACTCGGACAACACCTCGGCGTAGGCTTCCTCGATCGAGGAACCGGCGGAGAGGAATAGCTGCATCTTCTGCGTCCAACCGAGGCCTTTGCGGAGCACATCGATCTTCAAGTTGAAGCTGTTGTGGTCGAGCTGCTCGGCTTCGAGGGCGGTCTCACCGATCGCGCCGCGGCCACCGGGCCGGGACATCGTGGTGAAGTTGACCAGGTCCATCGCGCCTTTGGTCAGGTCGGTCTTGATGCAGATGGGTTTGCCGGAACCTTCCGGCCCTTCCATCTGACCGAGGATGTCGTTGTTCGGCGTCTGAATGAGCATCAAGCGGCTGAACGCTTCGCCGACGACCTTGGCGTTTTGGGCGCGGGCGGCGGTGTAGGTGTTGACCGTGCTCAAGCGCCCATCGGCGAAGAGGCACGGGTCGGCGAGCGGCCCGGGGAGGGCGGCAACGCCGTAGGTGAAGGCCAGAAAGGCCGTGACGATCCAGAGCGCGAACGCTCCGAACCAAGAATTTCGATTCGATTTCATAAGTTTGAAGTGGGTGAGTTTGGGTTGAGGTTTGGGCGGCTATTCGTTCCGCGTGCCGTGCGCGCGGAGAATGGCCTTGAGCTTCGTGACATCGCTGCCGGCTTCGGCGAGCTGCTGTTCAATGGACGGTGGACGGACGGGCGCGGCGCCGGTGGTCGAGCCACTGGCGGGGCTGGGCGAAGCCGTACGGACCGGCTTTTTCGGGACGAGGGTGGTGGGCTGGGCCGTGGCCTTCGGCACGTAGCCGATGTCGCGCGCGGCTTTCGCCGCGAACGTGATCGGCCAATCGGGATCCTGAAACGCCGTGGCGGGTGCCGCGTCGATCAGGTCTTCGATGGCCTCGCGCAGTGCCGAGCCTTCCACGCCGGAATCCGGGAACATCCCAATGGCCTCGTCGCCGGCTTTCGCTTCGGCGGCTTGGTGCTGGGTCTGCGCCACGGTCTGCGCCTGGCTCTGCCGCGCTTCGGCCCTGGCCTCGAGCTTGCCGAGATCGGCGAGCGCGCGGTTGTGGGCCATTTGCAGCTTCGCACCCTTGACCGAATCGAAGACCGAAGCCGCTTCCTCGATCTCCTTTTCCAAGGTCGCGATTTCCGCGTTCTTGGTGGCGATCTCGGTGCCTGGCTCGGCTGCTTCCGCTTTCGCGGTCGCGGCGGTCGTCTCGGCTTTGGGCAGCTTGCCTTCGGCGATCAATTCCGCACGGGCTTGATCGATGGTCAGACCATCTTTCTCGGCCATGCGGGCGATCACCGCGCGATCCGCTTCCGCGAACCGATTGATGCGGACGCGGTTGGCGTCCCTCTTCGGCTTCGCGGCTTCGGCGTCGGCCTCCGCTTTCGCGGCGGCGGCTTGCTCCTCGGCGCTGGGCTCCGCGGCTTGTTCTCCCTCGGGCTTTTCGCCGGGCGTGGCCGCGGCGTCTGCGTCGGGATTTTCGGGCGCGGGTTCGTCGTCCTGTGCCGGGTCGAATTCCGTCCAACCGTCGCGAGGGCTGTCGGCGAGGCGTCCGCTATTCCCGCGCAGGAGCGCGCGAAGGGCTTCCGCGTTGTTGCCTTTGAGCACCTCCTCGACGGTCGGGGCGGCATTCGTCCCGTTCGTCTCTGTCGTCGTTGATTGCGTCGTCGTTTCCGCGGTCTGAGGCGTGCCGCCGTCAGTCGCGCTATCGTTCCCGGCTGTCGCCTGGGAGTTGGTGTCGCTCATCGACGGCGGGCGGTTAAAGGCGCGCCGGAATTGGGCAAGCTTTTATTTTCTGCGCCCGTCATTTTCTGCGCCCGTCCCTTTGCCACGCATCGAGCCGGCGATGCAGGCTGCGGGTGGCGCGCCGGATGCGCCAGCGGGTGACGAATGCGGGCATCCACTTCTGCGCGCGGGAAGGCTGGCCGGTGCGGGCGGCCGTGGCGCGGGCGGTGATCTGCGAGATGATCGCTCGCTCGATCTTCGCGAGCGTCACCGTGCCGGCGAAATGCACGAGGCAAAATGCGACCACCCGCGCGAGCATGGGAAGCGAGATCGCTTAGGCTTGCAGTGCGCTGAGCACCAGCGCGGCCTCGGCTTCGCGGCGCGCCAGCAGGCCGTCGAGCCCCTTGCCGATCCAGAGGCGTTTCATGGCTTCGATCTGGGACGCGATTTTCGGCAGTACGGTGACCGGATCGCCACCTGCGCCGATCACGTCGCGGATGGCGCGCAACTCGCGGCGGCGGTCGCCGTCGAGCGCGGTGCCGCGATTGAACACGATGGAGACCATCGCGCCGAGCACCTGCGGCGGAAGGTCGAGGATGCCGGGAAACGTGGCGACGGTGCGGGCGATTTCGCGCGGGAGATTCTTGCGGGTGAAGACCACGTAGGCGTCCTCTTCACTGACCTTGATGTGGGTGAAGCGCGTGGCGATCTCGGCGGCATCGCGCCCGGTTTTGCCCTTCGCCTGGGCGAGCTGCAGCATCTCGTTCTCCCGGAGGAAAGGTTGCCAATAGTCGAGACTCTCGGGGTCGGCCCCGATGTCGCAGCCGTAGCCAAGGGTGATGCCGCTGCCGCCGCCGGGCCACCGCGAGGGTTGGTCGATCCCCTCGGAGTCGAGGATGAGGTGCAGGGCTTCGTCGGGAATGGTTGGTTCGCTCATAAAGCAGTGGACGGTGTTACCGCAGGGCGCTGGCGACGCGGCCGGCGCTGAGCGCGAGGCGTCCGGTGAATTGCAGAAAGAGGACGAGGCCGACCGCGAGCAGGCCGATCCCGGCGGCGATGCGGTAGAGCCACGAATGGGTTTTCAGCTTCACGATTTCCGCAGAATCCTTGGCCCACGCTTGCTCGGCAGTGTTGGCGCGATCGGAGAGCTGGCTCACTTCGGCCAGGTATCCGGGCGAGAGGCGCGCGACTTCGTTCTTCGCGGCGTTGGCTTCCTCGAGCTGGCCGGTCAGCTTGGCCTGGTCGGAAAGGACGGCATCGAGCGCGAGATGCGTGGCGGCCTGCCCGGTTTGCAGGTTGGCGAGCTGGGTCTGGACGGTCTCGACCAGCGGACGCAGCTCCACCGGCACGCTGGCGCGCAGCTCGAGCAGCTTCGGCCCGATGACCTCCACCTCCGCCTGCTCCTGTGCGTGGCTGGCACTGACCGCCTTGATCCCGGTGCTGAGGCGCAGGGCCGTTTCGCGGGAGACGGTGACGGCGGCGCCGAGCTTTCCAGCGGATCGGAGCAATGGGCCGGCATCGGGCGCGGTAAAGTGGCGGGCGGTGTGGGCGCAGCCCACGAAGGAGAGCATCACCGACAAGCCGAGGGAGCCGAGAGCGCGAGAGGTCGTCGTCATCGGCGGCGGGTGGCTACGGGCGCCGCCGGGCTCGGCAAGCCTTTTCGGCGTCAGAGTTTCGCGGGATCGATGTCGTGCAGGGCGAGATGCAACCGCAGATGATTCAGCTCCTTGGCGAGGGCGTGCTTCAACTCGCGTTCCTGCTGCCACTGCCGGACGATCCAGCGCAGATAGGCGACGAGGCCCCAGGTGGCCATGACGCCGAAGGACATGGAGACCAGGAGGACGAGGACGGCGACCTTGTAGAACTGGCAGGAAGTCACGGGTCGTTATTGGGTGGCGGGCCGTTGCGCCGGGCGACCTCGGTGAAGATTTTGCCGAGCGTGTTCGTCTGGGCGACGGCGATCACCTCGAGATTTTTCAGCGTGCTGCTATTGCTGCGGCCGATCTCGATGCAACTGCGGGTGAGGTCTTCGTGCGAGGTGACGAGCCGCTCGATCCATTTCTCCGCGCGCGGGCCGAGCCAGCGCGCGACTTTCCAGGAGCCGAGGCCTGCGGCGAGGCAAAAGGCGGCTGGGAAGCCGAGGTTGCGGATGATGTCGAGCCAGTCCATGAGGCGGGCAGCACGCTCAACCCAGGACGCCCCCGAGAGCGTCGAGGATGGGGATATTTTGCTCGCCAAGCGCGGCGAATGCGGCGTGGAGATCGTCGGGGTGAATGGCTGGCACAGCCTCGCGACCGGGGATGGTCACGCCGTTTGGCATGGTGCGCGCTGGCACGGCAGGCTGCTCCGGGATACCATCCTTGCGGGCGGTAGCGACGCGTTGCGCGATGCTGAGGATTTGCTGGAGCAGTTGGCGCGCGGCCCTGTCTGCGGCGGCGGCGGCGGTGTCGATGATTTGTAGTGGCATGG
>JAYVPW010000187.1:0-14282 GCA_043777315.1 Spartobacteria bacterium
ATCGGGGTGTCGTGATCGATCGAGACAAAGCGCGCGGGCATCCTCCTTCAACCCGCCAATTGAAAATTCGTCGCGCGGAAAGTCCGACAGGCTGCTAGGTTGCGGGCTGGGAACAGCGACCCCGCGACATCGAGCGGGAAGCACTCACCCGTTGCCAATGAAACCATGAAAGCGGATCTAAGCAGATACGATCAGATGAGCAGGGCTGAGTTGATCCAGCGCATCGAGGATCTGGAAAAAGGCCGTCGTGCCGCGAGTCTTGCCGCCGAGGATGGGGCGGATGCGGGTGACGGGGAAATGGTGCCGGAGCTAACCGCGAGGCCGCGCGATGAGCACGCCGATCTCTACGACTTCGCGCTGGTCGGCTACGTGGCTCTGGATGGCGAAGGCGTCATCCTCGACGTCAATCTCACTGCCGCCGAGATGCTCGGGGTGAAGCGGGCGCTGCTCTTGGGCGTGCTTTTCGATCGGCATGTCGCGCGGGAAGACGGCGCGCTTTTCCGCGAGCATCTCGCTCGGCTCTCGACGCCGGAACAGCGCGTGGCCACCGAGCTGCGCCTCGTCCGCAACGGCGCCACCGAACTCCCTGTGATGATGCAGAGCGTGCTCGTCCGCGACGAGGAAACCGACAGCTTTCGGAGCCGCACGACGATCACGGACATCGCCGAGCGCAAGCGGGCGGAGCTGGCATTGCGCGATAACGATGCGCGCCTGCAGGCGATCCTGGACGCGGCGCTCGAGGGGATCATCACGATCGATGAAACCGGGATCATCGAGTCCGCCAATCCCGCGGCGGAGTCGATGTTTGGCTACGCCGCGACGGAGCTCATCGGGCAAAACCTGCGGACGTTGATCCCGCCGCCGGATCGCGAGGTGTACCGCGAGGACTCGCGCGCCGGAGCTGCAAGGGTCATCGGCATCGGGAACGAGGTGTGCGGACGGCGGCGCGACGGCGCGAGTTTCCCGCTCGATATTTCGGTGAGCGAAGTGCGCCTGGTCGGCCGGCGCGTGTTTGCGGCGATCTTGCGGGACCTCACCGATCGCAAGGCCGCCGAGGAATCGCTGCGCGCGCGCGGCCAGCAGCAGCAGGCGCTCGAGGAGCTGGGCCAGCACGCGCTCGCCGGGCGGGATCTCGATCGGCTGCTCGAGGACGCCGTGTCGCTCGTGCATCGGCTGCTCGGCGTGGAGTATTGCAAAGTGCTGGAGATTCAGCCGGACGGGAAAGCGCTTTTGCTGCGCGCGGCCGTGGGCTGGGGCGAAGGGCTCGTCGGGCGAGCGACCGTCCCGATGGGGCTCCATTCGCAGGCCGGTTTCACGCTGCTCTCGGGCGTGCCGGTCATCGTCTCCGATCTGCACGCGGAGACGCGCTTCCACGCGGCTCCGCTGCTCTGCGCGCATGGCGTCATCAGCGGCGTGAGCGTGATCATCCACGCTCGCGGAAAGCCGTACGGCGTGCTCGGCGCGGACACCGCGAGGCGGCGTTTGTTCACGAGCGATGATGTCCATTTCCTCCAGTCGATCGCGAACGTGCTCGCCGCCGCGATCGAGCGCCGGGAGCTGGAGCAGGAGGTGCTCGATATCAGCGATGAAGAGCAGCGGCGGATCGGGCAGGATTTGCATGACGATGTGTGCCAGCAGTTGGTGGGGATCGAGTTCCGGCTGGAGGCTCTCGCACGCGAGCTGGACGGGGTGCCGCTCGCACAGATGGACGTGCTGAAGATCGGCGAATTTGTCCGCGACGCGACGCGGCATGCGCGGATGCTGGCGCGCGGACTTTCCCCGGTGGAGGTCGAGCCGAGCGGGCTCATGCTCGCGCTGCAGGAGATGACTGCGCGCGCGGAGGGGCTCTTTCGGATCGAGTGCCAATACCGCTGCGAGTCGCCGGTGCTCGTGCCCGACCACGCGGCGGCGATGCATCTCTTCCGCATCGCGCAGGAAGCCGTCACCAACGCCGTGCGCCATGGGCACGCCGAGCGCGTGGTCGTGGCGCTGACATGCGGCGCGGACGGCGCGCAGCTCACGATCCGCGACGACGGCAACGCCTGCTCGACGCCCGCGCCGAAATCGGGAGGAATGGGACTTCGCACCATGCAATATCGCGCCGAAATGATTGGGGCCACGCTGCGGATCGAGGCGGCCGAAGGGTGCGGCACGATCGTGAGCTGCAGATTCGAACCCGCCTCCGCATGAAGACGCCGACGCCACCGCCACCGCGCGCGCGCCATGCCGCGCAAATCCTCCTCGTGGATGACCATCCGATGACGCTCGATGGGCTCGCGCAATTGATCGGACGCGAGGTTGACATGGCGGTGTGCGTGAAGGCCGGGAACGCAGCGCAGGCGCTGGTCGCGATCGAAAAGAAGCGCCTGGATCTCGTGCTGACGGACCTCACTTTGCCGGACAAAAGCGGCATCGAGCTGATCAAGGACATCAAGGCGATCCAGCCCGCGCTGCCGGTGCTCGTCGTCTCGATGCACGATGAGGCGCTCTACGCGGAGCGCGCGCTGCGAGCGGGTGCCGTGGGTTACATCATGAAGATCGAAGGCGGCGCGAAATTGATCACCGCGATCCGCCGCGTGCTGGCGGGCGAGATCTTCCTGAGCGAAAGGATGGCAGCGCGGATTTTGCGCGGGTTCAGCGGGCACGTCGGGACAAAATCGAGCTCGCCAGTCCAGCATTTGAGCGACCGCGAATTCGAGGTTTTCGTGCTGCTGGGCAAGGGCTTGGCGACGCGCGACATCGGGGACCAGCTGCACCTCAGCGCGAAGACCGTGGAGGCGCATCGCGCGAATATTAAGGTCAAGCTGGGCATCGAGACCGCGTCGGAATTGATCGCCTACTCGGCGTGTTGGGGCGCGGCGGAAGGCTCCTCCCGCTAGCGCCAGAAGGGGTTCCGGGAGCTCCGGTTTTCCGCCTAGGGGATTTCCCTATTCCGGCTAGACGGGAATCTGAAATCGCTCGCGGAACGGGCCTAATTCCCAAAGTCCGCGCATCGCTCTAGTCTGCACGCATGTCTCGCAACTCATCCCTTTGTGACGCGCCTCCCGGCAGGCCGCTAGTGGTCGATTCCAATCCTAGCAGTCGGACTCACGTCGCCCTTGAAGGTCCTGCCAGGATTACCGACCGGGAGTTTTTAAAATCACACTCATCGGCGGCGTCCGGAGACTTCGGCATCCGGCAGGGCGGGCGTGGCGAGCGTCCAGGCTCAAGCCTTTGCCGGAGAGCTGGGACGATGAGCGCGAGCCAAGTCGGAACAACCCACTAAATCCTATAAAAGCACCAATCAAAATGAGCGCTGCATACAAAGACGCGGACAAGGTAGCCGGCGACGGCTTTGCATTCATCAAGGACGAAGACTCAAGAGCACGTAAGACCATTTTGGTGATCGATGATGACGTCGATATTACCGAGGTCCTTGCGGCGATCCTAAGGGCGGATGGCTATCGCGTGGAGGTCGCGAATCGGGCGGTGGATGGCCTTCTGAGAGCCATGGAGACCGATTTCGACGCGATCATCTGCGACATGGTGATGCCTTGCCTCCGAGGCGATATGTTCTTCCTCGCGGTCTCCAGGGTGAAGCCGCACCTCTGCGAGCGGTTCATCTTCATTTCAGGCCACGGAGACGAGCCAGCGATCGCCGCTTTCCTCGGCGCCGTGCAGCAGCCGGTGCTCAGCAAGCCGCTCCGAGTGGATGACTTCCTCGAGGTCCTGGCCGGCGTGCTCGCACGCAACGATGCCTGCGTCTCATGAGCGATTCAGGATGCAACACCCGCCCACTAATTTCCAGTCCAACCGAGGCAGCCCTCAACCCCACCCGCCACCATGAAAGCGAATCCTACCGCAGCGAGCACCGAGCACATGTCTGAGATCGATGTGAGCTCGTTTTCCTCCGGAGATAAAATCCCATTCGACCCCACGAAGAGCGTCCAGATCCAGCACGACGGCCATCCGCCGACCGACATTCAGCAGGGGCCGGAGGGGTTCACAGTCACTTGGGACGACGGCTTTTTCATCGTCCTCACCCCCGAATCCGGCGCCCTCGGAGAAGGCGAGATGCCAAAGCAGGTGAGTATCAACACGGCTCTCTTCGGGCAGGCGAGCGACGATACCAGCGCGCTCCCCGACTATCTGCAATGGGTCGCGACCTACTCGGATAACCCGCTTCCCTTCGCCCCCCTGCCGCCCTATGCCGTCACGCTTCCCGAAGCGGTGCGGCACGACGCGAATCTGATCCCGATCGAGACCACGTCGCCGCCCACAACGCCCGAGCCGATCGTGCTCGCGGCACCGGTGATCGGCGTCGCCCCATCCATCCCCAACCAGGCGCCCATCGCCGCCCCAGGTTCGGCTCAGGTCTCGGAGGAAGGGCTCCCCGGCGGCCTGCCAGACAGCGTCCCGACTGGGGCAGACACTACCAACGCCGCGAGCTTTTCCGGAAAAATCGCGATTTCCGATCCGAACAATGACCCGCTCACCGTGACGCTGCACGCGCCCGCGGACCCGCTGTTTTCAAATGGCCAACCGATCACATGGGCGGGCAACGGGACCCATCTCCTCGTCGGCACAGCGGGCGCAGGGCAGACCATCGTGACGATCGCGATCGACAATGCGGGCCATTACACCGTCACGCTGCAGGGTCCGCTGGACCATCCGTTCGTGGGAGTGGAGGACGCCCTGTCGTTCAACGTCGGGGTGACCGTATCCGACGGCCTGCTCTCCACGCCGACCATGCTGACGGTGACCGTCGAAGACGACAGCCCGTCGATAATCCCAGCGCTCGAGGTCGCCGCCGATCCGCTCGTGGTCGATGAAAGCAACCTCGCCATCAACGCCACGGCCAGCTTCGCGGACAACTTTACCTCCGCCTTCGGGGCCGATGGCGCGGGCTCCATCGGCTACGCGCTCGGCATCCGCGCCGGCGGCACGGGGCTCGTCGATACCGCTTCCAACCAGGCCGTCGTGCTCGGGGTCAACGCGGGCGTGGTCGAGGGCCGCACCGCCACCGGCGGCGATCTCGTGTTCACACTCTCCGTCGATGCCTCCGGCAACGTCTCCCTCGACCAGCTCCGCGCCGTGGTCCACTCGCCGAACACCGGCCCGGACCAATCCACCGGCCTCGCCGCCGCGGACCTGATCACCCTCACCGCCACCATCACCGACAAGGACGGCGACCCGGCTTCCGCCACGCTCAACCTCGGCGGTGCCATCGCCTTCCACGACGACGCGCCGTCGGCGGCCAATGTCGTTGCGCCGCAGGTTCTCGACGAGGAAGGGCTGAGCGCGGGGATCCTCGGCGGCACGGGCGATGTGGCGGGGGCGACGATCACGACGACGGGCAGTCTCGGCTATTCGGCCGGCGCGGATCAGCTCGGGAATATCGCGCTGAGCGGGCCGTCGATTCTTGGAAATGAAGCGGTGACCTCGAATTGGAATTCGCTCACGAACACGCTGACGATTTCGTCGGTCCGTGGGAATCTGATGACGGTCGCGCTGACGGATCTGCTCACGGGGGCTTACGCCGTCACTTTGCTCCAGCCGCTGATGCATCCGGTGAGCGGCACCGAGGACAATATCACGCTGAACGTGGGCTACACGATCGCGGACAAGGACGGCGACAGCGCCGCGGGCTCGCTGCAGATCACGGTGAATGATGACAGCCCGATCGGCTATTCGCCGGCGGCTTCGTCGCTGACGAATATCGCGGGCGCGTCGATCTCGGGCGCGTTGCTGGATGCGGACGGGAATCTCGACAACAACGTGGGCGCGGATCAGCCCGGCTCGATCCAGTTCACGGGCATCACGAATGGGCAGCTCTTCACGGCCGGCAGCACGAGCTACACGTCGGGCGGGCAAGACATCCGGCTCTTCGAATCGGCGGATGGACACACGCTGATCGGGCGGACGGGCGCGGCCGATGGGTCAGGCCCGGCGGTCTTCCAGGTGACGCTGCATCCGGACGGCAGCCTCGCGGCGGCGACGGATAGTTACGACGTGCAGTTGTTCGCGAAAATCGACAATGGCGAGCGAACGGTGGTGTCGCTGACGGACCTCGGATTCGCGTCCGCGGGGAACAAGGCGTTCAACTACATCGACGTCGCGGGGACGACGCAGGACATGCTCTTTTCCGGCTACAATCGCTCGACGGCGAACGCGATCACGATCGGGAGTGTGAACACGAACAGCACGGCGATCGGCGTGAATAACCAGTCGATGAATGACGGCGAAAATCTGCGCATCGATTTTGTGAACAGCCCGGCGGTGACGGGCTCGGCGAGCAATACCTACGATTATCCGAGCCCGACCGGCGGGCATTACAACGTCAACGATTTCACGTTTTCCCTCGTGCAAAAAGGCGGCGGGACCGGGACGGATGCGATCGAGGTCTGGCTGCGGGCTTACAACGCGAACGATGACAACCCCACGGGCGCGCTGAACACCACGGCGAACGATTTCGCCGCGCTGGGCAACGATCCGCAAATCGCGATTTCCGGGATCACGGTGAATGGCCTGGCGCTGAATCTGGCGCTGCTTCAGAGCGATGGTTTTGGCGGATATCTCGTCAAGGGCTTGGACCTGAATGACCAGATCGGAACGCACACGCTTGCAGGGTTCAACCGGATCGAAATCGAGAACGCGCTGTCGGGGACGCATGGGATCACGGATGCGACTTTGAACGGCGATTCCTTCGACGTGGGCAAGCTCTCGTTTACGACGACGACGATCATCTCGGGGCAGCCCGTCCATCTGGATTTTGGGACTCAATTGACCGACGCGGATGGCGATACTTCGAGCGGCCACATCAACATCACGCTCAATCCCGCAGCGCTACCGATCGTCCTCGATATGAATGGCGACGGGCATCTCGCCCTCGTCAGCCTCCACGATTCGCAGGCGCACTTTGATTTCAACGGCGACGGCGTGCGCGAGGCGACGGCGTGGGTCGGGCCGCACGATGGGATCCTGGTTTTCGATGCGAATGGAGACCACGTCGCGAACAACGCCGGGGAGATTTCCTTCGCGCATTTCAGCCTCGCCGCGACGAGCGATCTGGACGGGCTGCGGCTCGCTTTCGACACGAATCACGACGGCGTCCTCGATGCGAAAGATGCGGCGTTTTCGATGTTCGGAATCTGGCAGGATGCGAACGGCGACGGCACCACGGATGCGGGTGAATTCCACACGCTCGCGGAGGATGGGATCGCATCGCTGCAACTCGTGAGCGACGGCCATCTTTACACCGCCGCGAACGGCGATGCGGTCGTGCTCGGGCAGACGACGTTCAGCCACACCGATGGGAGCACGGGAATCCTCGGCGATGTCGCGTTCGCGACGAGCCCTGAAACCGCGACGGCGAGCTCCACGGCTTCGATCCCAATGGACGAGGTGCTTTCGCCGCAGAATACGCTCGACGACATGCTGCCCGCTGCGCCGAGCACGCCGACTTTGACCGCGGACTCCGGCGTGGTGAATGCGTCTGCCGACTCCAGCACAAATACCTCGCTCGCACCGGCTCCGGCCCCGGGCGATGCTCCGCAGATCGCCAGCTCCGACACGACGGGCTCTCCAGCCCCGGCCCCAGCGCCGGAGCCGGTTCACGATGCGCCGGTGGCGAGCGTCCCGGAGACCGTCGCTCCGGTCGAAGAGGTGCACCACGCGATTGCGTAGCCGCAGCGCGCGACATATTCTCCGAGCGGTTCCTGCCACGATGCCCGCTGAAACTACGCCAGCCGATGCCGCCGCCGAAACGATCCGGGATTCGTTGCTCGACTGCCTCGAGCACGTCGCGGCCTGGCACGGGATGGAAGTCAGCCGCGATGCGGTGCTCGCAGGGTTGCCGCTCGTCGGTGGCCGGCTGACTCCGGGGCTGGCGCTGCGCGCGGCTCATCGCGCGGGATTCCGCGCGCGACTGGTGGAGAGGCCGACCCGGCAGATGCCGCGATCGGTGCTGCCGGCGATCGTGCTGCTCGAGGGAAATCGCGCGGGCGTGCTCGTCCCCGGCGGCGGCGGTTCGGTCGAGTTTCAGATTCCTGGAGCGGCCGATGCGGAGCTGACGGAGCTCGATTTAAAGCGCAGCTACACCGGCTTCGCGATCCTGCTCCAGCCGCATGTGGCGGACGTGGAGGAGCGCCGCCCGAGCGCGAAGTGGTGGTTCTGGCACACGATGTGGAGGTTCCGTGAATACTATCTCCGCCTCGTCCCCGCGGCTTTTCTGGTGAGCATTCTCGGGCTCGTGATGCCGCTGTTCACGATGCTCATTTACGACCGGGTCGTGCCGAATGATTCGTCCGAAACCTTGTGGGTGCTCGCGATCGGAGTCGTCGCCGTTTTTTGTTTCGAGTATCTGCTGCGGCTGCTCCGCGGGTCTGTGCTGGAGCGCGCAGGGCGCGAAATGGACATGGTTTTGGCGAGCACACTTTTCGAGCAAATCCTCGCGCTCGAGATGCAGGCGCGGCCGGCATCGCCCAGCGCTCTGGCCGCTCGGACAAAGGCTTACGAGGTGCTGCGCGATTTTTTCATGTCGGCCACGATGCTCGCAGTCGTCGATCTGCCGTTCGCTTTTTTGATGATCGCGGCGCTCTTTTTCGTCGGCGGTCCGATCGCGTGGATCGTGGTGGCGTCGGCAGTCGCCTCGATCCTGCTCGGCTGTCTTTTCCAGGTGCCGCTGCGGCGCTACGTGGTCGCGTCCTCGGAGTCCGGAGTGGAGCGGCAGGCCTTGATCGCGGAGACAATCAATGGGCTCGAGTCCGTGAAAGGCGCGAACGCGGAAGGCGCGCTGCAGCATCGGTTTGAGAGCATCGTCGGCACCTCGGCGGAGAAGGATGTGCGGATGCATTGGTTCTCGCTACTGGGCACTTCGACGACGGCGGCGCTGATCAATTTGACGAACGTGGCGGTGGTCGTCGCCGCGGTTTATCGCGTCCACTCGGGCGACATGACGAGCGGCGGGATGATCGCGGCGCTGATGCTCAGCTCGCGGACGATGACGCCGATCGCGATGATCGCGGGGTTGATGACGCGGCTGCAGCAGTCGCTCCAAGCCCTGCATGGGCTGAACCTCATCATGTCGCTGCCGCGCGAGACCGGCGGGCATCGCAAATTCGTGCAGCGCAATGTCTTCGATTTCAACTACGTCCTCGACAACGTGAGCGTGCGCTACCCCGGCCAGCCGATGCCGGCGCTGAGCGGCGTGTCGCTTCAAATCAAGCAGGGACAAAGGATCGCGGTCGTCGGCCGGATGGGCTCGGGCAAAAGCACGCTGCTCCGGCTGCTGGCGAAACTCTACGGCGCGAGCGAGGGCAAGGTGCTGCTCGATGGCGTGGATCTGGAGCAATATCACCCCTCGGTCGTGCGGCATCGGATGGGTTACCTCGCGCAGGACGCGACCGTTTTTGGCGGCACGATCCGCGAAAATGTGGCGCTGGGCTCGAGCGGGATCACCGATGAGGAAATCCTGCAGGCGCTGCGGCTCGCGGGGCTGGAGGAGTTCGTGAAGCGCAACCCGCGCGGCATTCACGCGCCCGTCGGCGAGCAGGGCTCGATGCTCTCGGGCGGCCAGCGGCGCTCGCTCGTACTCGCGCGCAGCTTCCTCTCGCGGCCGCGGATTCTCCTGCTCGATGAGCCGATTTCAAACATGGATCCGCAGTCGGAAAAGGAGTTCGTCCAAGCCCTCAAGCGGTATCTCGATCAGGATCCGCGGCACACGTTGATCGTGGCCACGCACCAGACGAGCATGCTCGCGCTGGTCGGCCAGATGGTCGTGCTGCACGAGGGTAAAGTCTTCGCCGCAGGCGAAAAAGCGGCCGTGCTCGCGAAGCTTTCAGGCAACGCGCAGCAGCCGCGCGCCGGGGAGCTCAGCATCGCGCCGGACCCTGCGTCTTCCGCCGCGATCCGCTCCGCAGCGTCGAGATCGAGCATCGGGACAGGAGTCTAAAATGAGCACATCGAACGGGCACGAACACACCCCGGCAGCGCCCGAGCCCGGGACGGAGCAGTCGTGGGGCCGGTCGCATTTGCAGGATCTCGCGCACCCGATCCGCGTCGGAGAGGGCGATCGGCTGACGGGCGAAGATCTTTCTTACGTGAAGGACGCGCGCTATTTGGTCCGGCGCCGGATCGGCGGCGGCTCGAGCAGATGGCTGCCATGGCTGGCCGTGACGCTGGTCGGGGGGCTGATTTGGTGGTCTTCGTGGGCTGAGATGGAGGAAGTGACGCGCGGGCTCGGCAAAGTGATCCCGTCCAAATCCCTGCAACTGATCCAAAGCCTCGAGGGCGGAATTTTGGAAGAGATCGCGGTGGAGGAAGGGCAGGTCGTGGAAAAAGGGCAGCTCCTGTTGCGGATTCGCGACGCGATTTTCGCATCGAACTACAACGAAAACGTGGCGAAGCGCGAGGTGCTCGAAGCGCGCCTGTGCCGGCTGCTCGCGGAGACCAAGGGGTTTGGCGAATTGAAGTTTTCCGAGGGCACGCGACCCGATCTTGCCGAGCTGGAACGCAGTCTTTTTGAGAAACGCCGGCAGGATTACGTCACGACGAAAACGTCGCTCGAGTCGCGCTTGAAGCTGGCACGGAAGGGCGAGGAACTGCTCCGGGATGGGGCGAAATCGCGAGCGGTATCGGCCATTGAATTGATCACCTCGCAGAAGGAGGTCGAGCAGCTGGACGGGCAGCTCCGCACGCTGGAAACGACCGCTCAGCGCGAGGCGATGGAGCATTACCATCAGGACAAAGGCGATCTGGACTCGCTCGTCCTCGCGCTGCTGCGGGACAAGGATCGGCTGGATCGGACGATCATGCACTCGCCGGTCTACGGGACCGTGAACAAGATTTCCATCAACACGGTCGGCCGCGTGATCGGGAGCGGTGTGGACATCATGGAGATCGTCCCGGCGGACGATTCGCTGCTGATCGAGGCGAATGTCCGCCCGGCCGATATCGCGTTCATTCGCCCCGGGCAGGAGGCGATGGTAAAATTTACGGCGTATGATTTTGCGATCTACGGCGGGCTCAAGGGGACGCTCGAGCACATCAGCGCGGACACGATTGCGAACGAAAAAGGCGAGCCCTTTTACCACATCAAAGTCCGCACAGCGGTGAGCTCGCTCGGCAAGGATCGGAAGGGAAAGGAGCTGGAAATCATCCCCGGGATGGTGGCCGAAGTGGACGTGATCACCGGGAAAAAGACGGTGCTCACTTACCTCCTGAAGCCGATCAATCGGGCGCGGATGCGGGCGCTTCGCGAGCGCTGAACGGGTCTCAGCGGACCGCGGAGATTGCGGTCGCCTGCGCTTGGATCGCCGCGATTTTCGGCGTCGTCGCAGTCACGGCGCTGGCAGCCACGGCCACGTGCGCGCCGGGGATCTGCGAGGCATAGGTGCCGAGATCGCCGAGGAAGGTCTGGCAGCCAAAGGTGACGCTCGCCCGCTGCTGCGAGACGGCGATGATGCAGCCGGAGAGCTCCCAGCGATTTTGAGCGCGATTGAAGCTGAACGCCGCGCCGCCGGAGTCGCCATCCGCGGCCTGACCGGCGAAAAGCGTGGGAGCGAACTGCGTCGCGAAGCAGCGTGTGGAAAACTCTTTCCCGGTCTGCACCGAGCTCTCGAGCGGCTGGCTGGTGCGGTTGAGGCCCCAAGCCATGCCACGGCGCGGCTCGACGCGATAACCGAGGACGCCGAGCGACTTGCCGCCGCTGGAAAAAGTCATCGGCACCTCGCCTTGCGTGAAGCCGTTGCCGACGAGCAAAACCGGGCTATCGGACTGCGGGTGCGTGCTGCTCATCGGGAGCGATCCCAACTTCGCGAGAGCGGACGCCTTGTCGAAAATGACGCGGAAGGTGGCTAGGTCGCTGCGCGTTCCGTCGGCGTTCTGAAGGACGTGCCAGCTGGCGTAGTCGGGCTGAAAGTAGCTTCCGCCCTCCATCACGAACGGATGGCAGCCGACGTGAGTGCTCGTGAGCACGTAGCCGTCGCCGAGATAGATCCCGCTGCCCAGCCCGACGGTGCCGATGTGCTTCCAAAAAGGGAACTCCGCGACCCCGGAAAGCTCGGTCCCGATCACGCGATTCAAGCCCTGAAGCTGCCGCTCGACGCGGGAGTCCTTCGCCGCTGTCCCCTGGTCGGCGGGGAGGTGATTGATGATGCCGAAACTCGTTGTTCCCAAGCACGCGACCGAGGAAAGGAAGAGAGCGGAAAATTTCTTCAGGTTTTTCATCGGGGGGCGTCTGCATACAAGCAATATCGTTGCCACCCCAATTGATAAAATTGTCTTCACTGTGATTTGCCCCTTTTTCAAGACACCGAGGGGCGCGCAAAACAGGACTTACCGAGACTTCAAGAGCGATGGGCGCGCTGATGGGCAATCCCTGGGAGCCCAAAAATCCCGCAAACTCCAGTGTATAAATAAATACTTTTTCCCATGCGGAAACCAGCCCTGAGCAATCCGCGCGATTGATAAGCCCAGCCACTTGCTGCGCGATCACGAATTAGCTTGCTGGATCCTCTACTCAGTTGGCAGCCTGAGCCCATGAGAACCCCTCTTTGGATATTGTGGGCTGGATGTGTCGGAATGATCTCAGCCAGCGGAACCGCGCAGATGACCCTCAACGACGCGATTGCCCGATCGCTTGCCAGTGACCCGACGATCCCGAAGATCCATGCTGACGTGTCCGAAGCCGAGGGCTTTGCGAGGACCGTCCGCGCCGATCTGCTGCCTCAGATTTCAACGGAGGCGCGATTGGGTGCCGCAAACCGCGATCGGGATTTCGAGGGTGGCCAGACGCTGTTTAACCGCCGCGTCTCGATCCTCGGCCGGCAGCAGCTATGGGATGGTGGTTTTAATCTAAATCGCTGGAAAGACGCCAAGCAGCGTGTAGCGGCAAAAGAACTCCTCGATAAAGCGCAACTCGAGAGCACTGCAATGGGGACCGTGGAGGCCTACCTGGACGTCATCCGGGCGCGCAAGCAGATCGGGTTTGCGAAGCTGAGCGTGGGAGCTCACGATAAAGTGCTCGATCTTGCGAAAAAGCGAGCCGAGGCCGCCGGCAGTCAAGCGGACATCGAGCTTTCCTCCGCTCGTTACGATCTCGCCCGAACCTTGGTGCTCGAGCGCGAACTGGCATTGCGCCAGGCCGAAGCCGCCTTCGTCCGCTGGACGGGCCAGAAGCCGCCAGCGAGCCTGTCGACGCCGCGGATTCCAGAGGTTTCGTCGCTGCGGGAAATCGATCCCATGCAAAACTTCCACTACCTCGCGACATTGAAACAGCGCGATGCTGCGGAACTCGAAAAGAAGGCGCTCCGGGCCAAATATGGGCCTCGCTTCTTCCTCGAAGTGGGCGCCGGGCTCGGCCAGGACGTGCTCGGAACTAGGGGCAGAGACAATGACGCGAGCGCGCTGATCGTTGGGACTTGGGACATTTTCGATAGCGGGAAGCGCAATGGTGAAATCGAGCAAGCGGTCGCCGACATCAACAGACAAACGGCCATCATTGAAGAAACGCTCGTCCTCCTGAATCAGGACATCAATTCGCGGTGGGAAGACTACCGGACCATCCAGCAGCGCCTCAATATCCTCCGCGACTACGCGGGAGCGCTCGACAAAACGGTTGGCCTCTACCAGCAGCAATTCGATCTCGGGACCCGCCCACTCCTCAGCCTCCTCGACATCCAAAACGAAGTCATCTCCGCCTCCATCCGCATCGCAGACTCAGAGCGCGATCACGCTCTCCTCGGTTACCGTCTGCTGTTCTTCGGCGGGCGCCTGATCCGCGAGACCGTTGGCGGCAGTTACCTCGAGGGAAAGTCCGTCATCAAAAAGAACGAAACGATTTCCAAAAATCCCGTGCAGCCAAATCGAGTTCAGTCGCCGGCGAAGGTCGTGGCCGCAGCGGAGTCGCCTAAAAAAGCAAAACCGATCACCACAGCCAACTGATCAGCGTCGCGGCATGCCGGGACCTGGCGGAGAGAAAATCGGATCGCGGCGTTCAATACGCCTCCCGCGAATATCGCCAGGCGCTTGGCGTGGCCGGACTCATCCCCAGCATGAGCCGCAAGCCCAACTGCTACGACAACGCCATGATCGAGTCCTTCTGGAGCACCCTCAAAACCGAGTGCGTCTCCCGCAACCACTTCCAGCCCCGGGCCGACGCCAGCCTCGCCCTGTTCGACTTTATCGAGGGCTTTTACAACCCCCACCGTCGTCATATTACTCCGGCAAGAAAAAGTAGTGACATTTTCATGCTGCTGCGGCGTAACGAACGTGCTCAGCTTGGAAGTAGGCCGCGACCCGTG
>JAYVPW010000188.1:0-3569 GCA_043777315.1 Spartobacteria bacterium
CTTCCGCCAATGGGCCAGATGGGGCCGGGCGCTCATGGAACTGCATCTCGACTACGAGCAGGCCGCGCCCTTTGCCCTCCAGCGTCACGACCGCAAGGAAGCCGTGAGCCAGCAAGCCGACCTGCTGCGCGATGCCGCCGGAAACGCGCCCGGAGGTCGCGTTCCACCGAACGACAAACCCGCCCTCAAGCCCAAGCTCAAGGCCGACAAAGCCGCCGGCACCATCGAGGTGGATGCAGTGACCACGCTGAGCGGCATCCCGCCCGAGGCGTGGGCCTACCAGCTCGGCAACCGCAGCGCGCTCGAATGGGTGCTCGACCAATGGAAGGAACACAAGATCAGCGACCCGACGGTGGCGGAGAAGTTCAACACCTACCGCTTCGCCGACCACAAGGAGAAGGTGATCGCCCTGCTCCTGCGCGTCTGCACCGTGAGCGTGGAGACGATGAAGATCGTGCGGGCGATGCCGACGGCGGTGTGATTTTCCGCGCCCCATCCGGGGCGCATGGAATTTGTGGGGCGGGTTCCGGTGGTTTTCGCTGCGCTCGGCCACCGGCTAATTTCCGTGCAGCCCTGCCGGGCTTCGCGTCCTACCGAAACTGCCCGTGCAAGGCCACGACGAGATAGTAGGCGCCGCAGCACGAGATGGCCGCCGAGCCGTAGCGGAGCGTGATGGCGTGGATGCCGTCGCGCAGTTTCCGCCGGCTCACCGCCAGCAGGCCGAAGAGCGGGAGCACCACGAGTTGATGCCCTATTTCCACGCCGAGGCTGAACGCCGCGAGGGCGATCCAGATGCCGATGGATGGCAGACCAGCCATCGCGTCGAGCAACCCGCCCGCGAAGCCGAGCCCATGCACGAGCCCGAATCCAAACGCCACCGCCAGACGGAGCCGCGAGTGCGCGCGCTGCGGCCAGAATACATTCTCCAGGGCGACAAAGACGAGGCTCAGCGCAATGACCGGCTCCACGATGGCGGACGGCAGCCGGAAGACATCGATGACTGACAGCGCGAGCGTGAGGGTGTGCGCGAGCGTGAAAGCCGCGATGACTTTCACCATCTCCCAAAAGCTCACCGTGGCGATGACCAGCGCGGCGACGAACAGCAGGTGGTCGTAGCCCGTGAGAATGTGCATGACGCCGTGCCGGAGATACTCGCGGAAGGTGCGCCAGCCCCCGGCCTTCGCAGGCTGTGCTGCGCCCGGCCAGCCGGTGGGGAAGACGGCCCGCTCCTGATTGCGCAACAGCCACGAAGACACCACATCGGAATTCGCGCGCTTGGTCCGCACGACATAGCTGACCTCCCACGCCGTTCCGGCCGCGTAGGGCCACTCCGCCAGCATTGAGTGGAAAAACGCGACTTCGCCGGGCGGAGGGCCGTGCAGCTGATACTCCAGTTCATATTGGTAGAAGGTCTTCTCCGGGTCGGCGAAAAGTGGCGGCGGTGTTAGTTTCGTGACCTTGCCCGCGAGCGGGTCTTTCCCCACATGCAGCACAAGATGACTTAGCACATAGTCACGATGCGCCTCCGCCGCGCGCTGCATGGCGGCGGCATCTGCGGCCCCGCTTTCAGCAAGTGCGACACTCTGCGCGACCGTGAGTTCTTTTACCGAAACATTCACCGCCACACGCACGCACTGCGGCTCAAACTGCACCCACATCGCGTTCTGCAAATTCGGATGCGCGTGGGCAGCAAGGTGGGAGACGAGGAGAAACAAACACGCAACGAGGCCCGTGCGCATCGCGTGGAGAGGGAGCGAAAATTTCATAGGTGGACTCGTGCCGGGCTAAAGCCTGTCATGCACTTTGATCCTCGCCGAGAATGAGCACCGAAGGTGCGCAAACAAGCCAGCCCAGGGCAACGCCCTGGGAAAGCTATCCAATCGCGATCAAGCCCTGGAAGGGCGGAACAAAGGATGTGCCGCCCTTTCAGGGCTTGGGACGTTTTTACCGTCCTACCCAGGGCGCTGCCCTGGGCTGGCTTGTTTCCGGGCCTTTGGCCCTGAATTGCCGCGAACGGCAAGAGTGCATGACAGGCTCTACGCATGGCTAATGACAGGTGCCGCAACTTCCGTCCGGCGCAGCTCACGACCTCTCAGCCACACAAAGATCACCGGCGTGATGATGAGAATGTGCAGGAGGCTGCTAACCATTCCGCCGATGACGGGGACGGCGATCGGCTTCATGACTTCGGCGCCAGTGCGGGTGCTCCAGAGGATGGGCAGCAGGCTGGCGATGATGGTGGCGACGGTCATCACCTTGGGACGCAAGCGGAGGCGCGCGCCGTCTTTGGCCGACTGGATCAAGTCGGCGTGGGTGAAGGCGGGGCCGCGTTCGCGCCGGGCGCGCTGGAGCGCTTCTTCGAGATAGACGACCATGAGCACGCCGGTCTGGATGGCGGTGCCAAAGAGCGCGATGTAGCCAACCCACACGGCAACGCTGAACGGGATGCCCATTGCATATTGCAGGATGACGCCGCCGCTCATGGCGAAGGGCACGGCGAGAAGGACGTGGGCGGCATCGCCAGCGTGGCGATAGATGAGGGTGAGGATGAGGAAGATGATCACTAGGACGGCGGGAATGATGAGCTGCAGGGTGGCGGCGGCGTGGAGTTGGTTCTCGTATTGGCCGGAATATTCGACGGTGATTCCGCGCGGCAGGCGGGGGACGATCTCGCGCGCGATGCGTGCTTTGACCTCCTCGACGAAGGAGCCGAGGTCGCGCATCTGTGGGTCCACGTTCGCCTGGACGAAGACGCGCAACTGGCCGTTCTCGCTGGCGATTTCGTTCGGCCCTTCCACGCGCCGGATGCTGGCGACCTGGCCGAGCGGAATGACTTTGCCGGTGGCGCTGGTGATGAGCAGGTCTTTGATGCGCTCGAGGTCTTCGTGCTCGCTGCGTTGCAGCCGCAGTTGGATGGGCGCGCGGTTGCGGTCTTCGAAAATGGTGCCGACTTCCTTGCCGCCGAGGCCGGTTTCGATGGTGTCGAGCACGTCTTGCGCGCGCAGTCCGTAACGCGCCATGGCATCGCGGTCGGGCTCGATCTCGAGGCTCGGTTTTCCTTGCACGCGGCTGCGCGCGACGCCGGTGGCGCCACTTACTTCGCGGACGATTTTTTCGACCTCCACGGCCCATTGCTCCAGCGTGTCGAGTTGCGTGCCAAAGAGCTTCACGCCGAGCTGCGCGCGGATGCCGGTGCTCGTCATCAGCACGCGGCCTTCGATGGGTTGCAGAAAGCCGGGGACGCTGCCGGGCACTTGCTTGAGCGCGTCGGTAAGCTCGCGGATGAGGCTCTGGCGCGTGACACCGGAGCGCCATTGGCTCTCGGGTTTGAGCGTGATGGTCGTCTCGATCATCTCGGTCGGCGCGGGGTCGGTCGCGGTGTCGGCGCGTCCGAGTTTGCCCACGGCGGATTGCACTTCCGGGAAGCTGGCAAAGACGCGGTCCTGCCACGCCATGACGCGCTTCACTTCACCGAGCGAGGTCGCGGGGACGAGCGTGGGCATGAAGAGCAGGCTGCCTTCATTGAGCGGCGGCATGAATTCCTTACCCATGCCGCGAGCGATATTTTG
>JAYVPW010000189.1:0-13984 GCA_043777315.1 Spartobacteria bacterium
AGTTCAATCCCAGCGCCAAAGTAAAAAGTAGGTTCTGATCCATCCCAGAGCTTTATTCGTCGCCCCCCTTCGACGCCCACTCAATTTAGCGAAGACTCAAAATCAGCACCGCGAGCCAACTGAGGGTGGCGCAGATTTCCACGCCGGCGAGTGCTTTGAAACGAAAGCTCTTTTGCGCCATGACAATCCCGGTGGTGCTCAGGCCTTCGATCAGAATGATGACGGCTAGACAGCCGGTGGTGGCTGAAACGCCGGGGGCCAGTCCTTTCCAAAACTGCATCAGCCCGGCCACCAGGACTGCGCAGATGACGCTGCTGATGAGGAGCGCTTGAAAGTGAAAGCGGGCGTAGCGGCGGTCGTTGCCTCGATAGGCGATGAGCGCGTTGCTGAGTCCCAGATCGCGCAGGATGCAGGGAAGGCCCATGATGATCAGAGCCTGGGCAAAGGCTCCGAAGTCGTCCGGCCGGAGCAGGCGCGTGGCGAAAACCATGCCGGAAAAACGCAAGGCCTGGCAGACCAGTGAGCTGCCCGCGTAGTAGGTCAGCGAGCGGGCTTTCAACGTGCCCTGCAACCGCTGCACGCCGGCGCGGCGCCACCCTTGCGGAGGTCGCGGGGGGACTTTGAAAGGAGGGAAGGCCACCCGGGTTCGGTCAGGCCGCGAGCGGACGCCGCCCACCCTGGCGACCACGCGCGGGGTCGAGCGCGGGCTGAGGCCGGGCGGGTAGGGCAACCGGGCGGACTCGATCCATCCGGTCGGAATTGACGATCACGAGGGTGCAGCCAATTAAAGACCAAAAGAGAAAGTTCACGGGAAAGAGACCTACACTCGAGCCCGAGAGAAACCCGGAAAAGAAGACGGGAAAACAAGCACTCGCACAAGCGGCGCTGAACAAGCGCAAGTCCTTGTCCTTCACTGCCAAAATCCCTCGATGAATCTTCATCAGGAAGAAGAAACAGACGAAGCCAATGATCGAGACGCCGACGAGGCCGTACTTCAGAAGCGAGCTGGTGAAGGCGTCGTGCGAGTAATATTTGCTGCCATATTTCTCATCTTCGGCCGTGTAGCCCGGGACGCCGAAAGCTGTCCAAAAGGACTTGTCCTTGACCAGATTGGTAAAGCCCAGAAGCCGGTCTGAGTAGGTGCCAAGGCGGGAGGCTTGCTGTTGCGCCACGCTCGTCATCGGCAGGCCAGCCTCCCATTCCGGCAGCTTGTCCGAGATGTAGTCGGAATTGAAAATGATGAGCAGGAAGGCGCTCGATGAGAAGAGGTAGAAAATCGTGGTCCGGGCCGCGGAGGTGAAAAAGAAAACACCGGCAAGTCCCATGACGGCTAGCACCCAGGACGTGCGGCCAAAGCTAAGCATGAGACCACCCGCGAAGCTCGCCACGAGGATCAGGTCAACGATCCGAAAGGCGCGCCGCCGCCGCCAATGGATGTAGGTCCTGGCCGTGGCCAGGACGAGGAGCATGGCCATGCAGACACCGAAAGCGTGCGGGGAGTTCAGCGTCGAGAAGATGCGCGGCTTGATGTCTTCGAGCTCGCCGAGGGAGATGCTGTAGCCGGACCGGATGTAGGCCATCTCGAAGTCGCGCAAGCCAAAGACGTATTGGAAGATCCCGTAGAGTGCGACGGGGACAAAGGCCCAGAGCAGGAAGTTGACGAAGCGCAACGCGTCGCGCGCGTTCTTCAACAAGCTGACGACGAGCAGGACGACGAGCAGGACGGCGAGCAGATAGGTCATGCCGTGGACCACGGTCTGCCCGGCGCGCAGGACGTTGTGAGAGTCCATCGTCGCCTTGATAAAGGAGATGCCGAGGCACCGCCGGCGCAGGAAAGGATGAGCCACTCGCGTTTCGTGAGGATTTTCCCGTGCAGGAAGATGCGGTGGATGATGTGGCCGCAGAGGACGCCGCCGAGGGTGAGCGGGGCGATGGTGAGGATGACGGCGAGATCGTTTTGCGAGAACTGCCCGAAGACCGTCAGCAGCCGCTTGAAAAAGTCGAGGCTCCCAGCCATGACGATCAGGCTGAAGAGCATGGGGCGCGGCCAGATGAGCGCGCAGATGAAGGTGGCGGCGCCGGCGAATTTCGCGGTGCCGGTGAGGATGTTCCCGTGCGTGCTCGGGATGGCGATGACGAGGCTCAGCGCGAGCGTGAGGCCGATGGCGATGACGGTCCATTGCGGGGCTTTGTCGATCGTCGTGTGGATGTCTTTCATCGTCGGGGGAAGGGGAATGTTCTCCGGGGCGCGCCGCTTTTCAACGAGCGAGAATCTCGTGCACCGCGGCGATGACGTCTTCCACGTCGTCGTCGGTGAGTTTGGGCGAAAGGGGGAGACTCACGGTTTCACGCCCGATGCGGAGGGCGTGGGGATATTCGTCGGAGTTCCAGGCGAAGGCTTCGCGGTAGTAGGGATGCTCGGGGATGGCGCGGTAGTGGACGCCGACGCCGAGCTTGTGCGCGGTCATCGCGTCGAGGAAGGCGTCGCGCGAAAGGCCGGTGCGGGCGGGGTCGATGAGGACGGTGTAAAGATGGTAGGCGTGCTTCGTCTCGGGCTCGGGCGGAAGCGGGAGGGTGATCGGGAGGTCGGCGAAAGCGGTGTCGTAGCGGCGCCAGATTTCACCGCGGCGCGCCCAGCTTTTTTCGACCCGGGCGAGCTGGTGCAGACCCATCGCCGCCTGCAGGTCCATCATGTTGTATTTGAAGCCGCACTCGACGACTTCGTAGTGCTTGAAGCCTGCGTCGCTGAAGCGCTTCCACGCGTCGTTGCTCATGCCGTGGAGCGCGAGCCGCTCGAGCCGCGCGGCATCCGCCTCGTCCCGCGCGACGATCATTCCGCCCTCGCCGGTCGAGACGTTTTTCGTCGCGTAAAAGCTGAAGCAGCCAAAGTCGCCGAGCGTCCCGGCCTTGCGTCCGCGGTGCTCGGTCTCGATCGCGTGGGCGCAGTCCTCGATGATTTTCAGTCCATGTTTTTCGGCGAGAATGAGCAGCGCATCCATGTCGCACGGGCGTCCCGCGAAATGCACGGGGACGATCGCGCGGGTCCGGGAGGTGATCTTCGCGGCGACCGCCGCGGGCGAGATATTCATCGTGCCGGGCTCGCAATCCGCGAGCACCGGCGTCGCGCCGCTGTGGATGATCGCATTCACCGTGGCGCAAAAAGTGAGCGCGGTGGTGATCACTTCGTCGCCGGGCTCCAGCCCCGCGACGAGGCAACTGAGATGCAGCGCGGCGGTGCAGGAATTCACCGCGGTGACGTGCGCAGCGCCTTTATACGCGGCGAAGTCGCGCTTGAACTGCGCCACTTTCGGCCCGGTGCCGAGCCAGCATTTCCGCATCGAATCGACCACCTCGTCGATCTCCGGCTGGAGGATTTCGGGCTGGCTGAAAACGAGGAATTCGGTGCGCGGTGGACGGGGCATGGTGGGCTGGGAGCGTGGTTTTTCGGAGTGAGCAGGAAAACAGAAAAACAGGAAGCGGAGTTCCTATTCCTGTCTTCCTGTTTTCCTCCTCATTCCGAACGGGCGCCGGCGCCTTCCGGCAGGCGGACGGCGATGTTCTGAGCGGCGAGGTGGCGCTTCACGTCGGCGACGGTGTAGGTGCCGAAGTGGAAAATGCTCGCGGCGAGGACGGCGTCGGCGCGGCCCGCGAGCAGCACTTCGGCCATGTGCTCGAGGGTGCCCGCCCCGCCGCTGGCGACGACGGGGACGCCGACCGCTTCGCTGATGCGGCGGGTGATCGCGAGGTCGTAGCCGGCCTTGGTGCCGTCGGCGTCGATGGAATTCAGGACGATCTCCCCGGCTCCGAGCGCGACGGCGCGGCGGGCCCATTCCACGGCGTCGAGGCCGGTGGCTTTTCGCCCGCCGTGGCTGAAGACTTCCCAGCGGTCGGGCGCGACCTTTTTCGCATCGATCGAGACGACGATGCACTGGCTGCCGAAGCGCTCCGCGCCCGCGCCGATGAGCTCCGGCGTGGCGAGCGCGCTGGAGTTGATGCTGATTTTGTCCGCGCCCGCGCCCAGCATCGCGCTCATGTCCCCGGTCGTGCGGATGCCGCCGCCGACGGTCAGCGGCATGAAGCAGCGCGAGGCCGTGCGCTCGATCACGTCGATCATCGTGGACCGGCCGTGCGCGCTCGCGGTGATGTCGAAGAAAACCATCTCGTCCGCGCCTTGATCGTTGTAACGGACGGCGAGTTCCACGGGGTCGCCGACGTTGCGCAGTCCGCCCTCCTCGGCCCGGCCAAACTGCCGCCCGCGCGTCACTTTTCCATCGTGGACATCGAGGCAAGGGATAACACGTTTGCAGAGCATGAGTCGGGAGAATGTGACGGGTTTGTGACCTGAATGCGGCAGGGTTTGTCCTGATTTTGCACTAATGGCAGGCAGAAATGGGAATATGTGATTGACAGGGACCGAGCGACTTCCTACGCGTGCCCGTCGTTTTTGGGCAATCAGCACGGACGAACACACCTTCATTATGAACAACGAGAACCGCGATCAACCCGCATCTGACTCCTCCTCCGAGGAGAAGCTGGCCGCCAAAAAGTCGTCCGCTTTTTCCATCTCGCAGGAGCCGCTGGCCGGGCTCGCGACGGAGGCCGATGTGCATAAATACGAAGCCGCGCCGATGCAGGACGTGCCCGCCGCGTCGGCGCACGAGCCGGCGTTCGAGGATCTCGGGTCGCTGCCGGCGAGCTATTACGAAGACACCATTTTCCTCGTGGCGCGCGATCCGCGCTGGCTGTTCTGCTACTGGGATTTCAACTGGACGCGGTTCCCCGCGAACCAGCACCGGTACCACGTCGCGCAGTTTTTCCTGAAGATCCGCACGGCGGCGGGGGCGGACGAGACGGCGGTGGAGATCAGGCCCGAGGCGCGGAATTGGTACGTGCCGGTGAGCGAGCCGAATACGTCCTACATCGGCGAGATCGGTTTTTTTGAAAAGGACGGCGGCTGGCATTCGATCGTCACTTCCGCGCCGGCGCCGACGCCGCCGGATGCGCTGGCGACGGAGGTCGAGGCGCAGTTTGCGACCGTGCCTTCGCATCTGGCTTTCGAGCGTTTGCTGACGCTGGTCGCCGAGCACATGCAGCACGGGGAGACGCTGCTGCAGGCGGTCGCGCGGATCACGGGCGAGGGGCGCGGGATCGCGTTTGCGCCGGGGAAAGCGCCGTCGTGGAGCGACGAACAGCGCGCGCTGCTTTCCGCGCTGCTCGGGGGGAGCCTGGTCGATCGGGTCGGGCTCGGCTCGGCGGAGATCGATCAGCTTTTGCGGAAGCAACTCACCGAGCGGCTGCAAAGCGAGAGCGCGAGCGGGCTGGCGGCGAAGTTTTACGAAAAGCTCGGGCCGGCGGAGAGCAGCTTGTTCAGCGGAATCATGGGCGCGTTTTCGGGGAGCGGGGTGACGAGCTGGGGCGGGAGCTGGAGCGCGCAGCCCTTCAGCGTGAAGCGCGAGCGCGGCTTTTTCATGCACGTCAATGCCGAGATCATTTTCTACGGCGGCACCGCGCCGGACGCCACGGTTTGGATCGGGGGGAAACAGATCAAGCTGAACCCGGACGGGACGTTCCGGTATCATTTCACGCTGCCGGATGGGGACTTTTCCATCCCGATCGTGGCGGAGTCGCCGGACAAAGTGGAGCAGCGCTCGGCGACCCTCACCTTTGCCCGCGGCACCGCGCGGACCGGCGAGGTCGGGAGCACCGGGCAGCCGGAGGAGCTCGCGCCCTTGACCGGGAAGGCGTAGCGCGTTGTGGGGGCGGGAAGCCTTCCGGTCATCTTGAGCGCAGCGAAGCGGAGTCGAAAGACCTCTTACTTTTCCCCGTTGCGCGAGCGCATTGCGGAGGGGGAAAAGTAAGAGGTCCTTCGACTGCGCTTCGCAAAGCCGAAGCTTCGCTCAGGATGACTGGAAGGATGGGGACGCGCTCTCCTTCCGGGTCATCTTGAGCGCAGCGCCAGCGGAGTCGAAAGACCTCTTACTTTTCCCCCAAAAGACGCGCGCCGTCGGGAGACGGGGGAAAAGTAAGAGGTCCTTCGACTGCGCTTCGCAAAGCCGAAGCTTCGCTCAGGATGACCGGAAGGATGGCCGCTTGCGCTGCGAGAGACGCGACGGCTAGCTTCGCCGCGCTTTGAAAATCCCGACCCGCGACCGCCTCGCCGACGGCTTTTTCAAATACCTCGAAGTCGAGCGGAACGTCTCGCCGCGCACGGTGGAGAACTACCGCCATGCGCTCGCGGAGTTCCGCAAGACACCGGGTTTGCCGGGGTGGCTGGAGCTGAACGCCGACCATTTCCGCCGGCATCTTTTCGCGATGGCGAAGCGCGAGTTGGCACGCCCGACCATCCGGCTGCACTTCGCGGCGCTGCGGACTTTCTACAAATTCCTGACCGAGCGGCACCGGCTGAAGGTGAATCCGCTGAAGGAAGTGCTGCTGCCGAAGCTGGAGAAAAAGCTCCCGATCGTCCTCACCGGCAAGCAACTCGACGAGCTGCTGACCGCGCCGCTGCGGATCGAAAAGCAGCGGCAGGCGCCGGTCTGGATGCCGCTGCGGGATGTCGCGATCATGGAGCTCTTTTACAGCAGCGGGCTGCGGCTGGCCGAGCTGGTCGGGCTGGAGGTCGCGAGCGTCGATGTCTTCAGCGAAAATGTGCGCGTCTTTGGCAAAGGGCGGAAGGAACGGGTCGTGCCGGTCGGGGCGCCGGCGCTGGAGGCGATCCAGAAATATCGGCACGCGGCCGGGGTCCAGGTCGGGCCGCTTTTCATCAGCAAACTGCGCAAACGGCTCAGCGCCCGCTCCGTCTGGCTGCTGCTGAAGCGCTACCTCGCGCACACCTCGATCGCGCTGAAGATCAGCCCGCACAAGCTCCGCCACAGCTTTGCCACCCATCTGCTCGATGCCGGCGCGGACCTCCGCAGCGTGCAGGCGCTCCTCGGCCACGCCAGCCTCTCGACCACGCAGATTTACACGCACGTCACCATCGAACGCCTAAAAAGCGCCTACGACGACGCGCATCCGCGGGCGTAACGGGCGGGTTCGTTTTCCGGGTAGCGCACTCGTCCCGAGTGCTGGTCGAGGCGTCCCGCCGCGACGGACTTTGCAGAGCCGTGTGATGTCGGAAAATGCGCGCGCCCTCAAACCGCACGACGGTGGAAAGTTCGTTTCGGCGGGACGCCAAAACCAGCACTCGGGACGAGTGCGCTCCCCGGACACCGATTGCTGCGCCGTTTTAGCCAGACGCGCGGCGGGTGGCGTGAATTTTACATCTTCTCACGCCTGCCATTTCCGCGAGCACGTCAGCTCTCTCTGTAAATCTCTCATTTTTGCCAGTGGCACACCCGTTGCTAAGGCCGACGCCAGCGAAACACGCCCTGCATCGAGCTTCGGAAACTCCGCTTTTTCAAAAGAGCGGACGGTCCCGGACCGGGCGCGGCGACCAGTCCAACCCAACCAACCACACCTCGAAAAAAAGCAGAATGAAACGAACCCGCAAACTCTTCACCCTCGCCCTCGCGGCCGCGCTGTCGTGGGCGACTCTCGGAGGCTCGATGTCCGCGCAGGATACGCCGGCCGCCGCTCCGGCAGCACCCGTCGTCTCCGCCGCAGCCGACGCCCCGGCCGCCGACAAGCCCGCGCCGACGATGGAACAACGCGTCGCCGGCCTCGAGGCTTACATCCAAAACACCGACCCGACCGCCCCGCTCAAGGACAAGGATGGCAACATCCCCAAAGACCTCACCACCCTCTCCGTCGGCGTCGCCGGCCCCGGCCACAACGCCTGGATGATGGCCTCCACCGCGCTCGTCCTCTTCATGACCCTGCCCGGCCTGGCGCTCTTCTACGGCGGCCTCGTCCGCAAAAAGAACGTCCTCAGCGTCTGCGCGCAGTGTCTCGCCTGCTCCGGCCTCGTCGCCATCCTGTGGTGGGCGTTCGGCTACAGCCTCGTCTTCGGGACAAACTTCAACAGCCCCTTCTTCGGCGGCAGTGAATACTTCTTCATGAAGAACATCACCTCCGCGCCAAACACGAACTACTCCTACTGGGTCAGCGAAAACGTCTTCTCCATGTATCAGCTCATGTTCGCGATCATCACCCCCGCCCTCATCATCGGCGCCATCGCCGAGCGCATGAAATTCAGCGCGATCATGACCTTCATCGGCCTCTGGATGTTCCTCGTTTACTTCCCGATGGCCCACATGGTCTGGGGCATCAGCGGCCTCATGAACGGCGTCTGGAACGGCGGCGCCGCAGCCGGAGCCCTCGCTCCCGACGGCACCGCGCTCACCTTCGCCATGGCGAAAATCAAAGCCATCGACTTCGCCGGCGGCACCGTCGTCCACATGACCTCGGGCTGGTCCGCCCTCATCCTCTGCATCATCCTCGGCAAGCGCCTCGGCTTCGGCAAAGAGAAGATGGCCCCGCACAGCATGGTCCTTTGTATGGTCGGCACCGGCATGCTCTGGGTCGGCTGGTATGGCTTCAATGCAGGCTCCGCCGTCGCCGCCGACGGCATCGCGGCCAACGCCTTCACCACCACCACCCTCGCCGCGGCCACCGCCGGCTTCGTCTGGGCCATGCTCGAGGGGATCTTCAAGGGGCACCCGTCCGTGCTCGGCTTCTGCTCCGGCATCGTCGCGGGCCTCGTCGTCATCACCCCCGCCTGCGGCTTCGTGAACCCGACCGGCGCCATGATCATCGGCGTCCTCGCCGCGGTCATCCCGTTCATCTTCGTCGTCTATGTGAAGAACATGTTCGGCTACGACGATGCGCTCGATACCTTCGGCGTCCACGCCATCGGCGGCACCCTCGGCGCCCTCCTCACCGGCATCCTCGCCAACGCCACATCCAACGCCAACCTCTCCGCCGCCAACGGCGCAGCCAAAGGCAACGGCCTCGCCGACATCGTCGCCAACCACACGCTCGTCTTCGAGCAGTTGAAAGCGATCGGCCTCACCCTCGTGCTTTCCATCGTCATGACCATCGTCATCGCGTTGGTCCTGAAAGTCGTCATGGGCCTCCGCCCCACACCCGAAGTCGAGTCCTCCGGCCTCGATATCAGCGAACACGGCGAAGAAGGCTACGTCCTCTAAAACAACACCGAAACCACTTAGCGCCACCGCAAGACGCAACCTAAAGACCCGGCCGGACCGTTATTGGTTTGGCGATCCGGCCGGGCACTTTTCCCAACCCAACTCAAATGAAAAAAATCGAAGCGATCATCAAGCCCTTCAAATTGGAGGAAGTAAAAGACGCCCTCGCCGACCTCGGCATCGAGGGCATGACGGTGAGTGAAGTCAAAGGATTCGGCCGCCAGAAAGGGCACACCGAAATCTACCGTGGCAGCGAATACACGGTCGATTTCCTGCCCAAGATCAAGATCGAGGTCGTCCTCGCCGACGCCCTCGTCGAAGGCGCCACCGCCGCGATCCTGAAGGCGGCCAAAACCGGCAAAATCGGCGACGGCAAGATCTTCATCTCGCCCGTCGAAGAAGCCGTCCGCATCCGCACCGAAGAGACCGGCGAAAAAGCGGTGTAAAGAAACGTCAGTCGCGACGGGCTCCGGCTCGTCCACCATTCCTGAGCCGGTGCCGGGTCCATCCCGCCACCGGCTCTTGGCGTTTTCCCCACTCTGCGGGCCGAGCGGGGGAAATAGTAAGAGGTCTTTCGACTCCGCTATCGCTGCGCTCAAGATGACCGGAGGAAAGGGCGCGCGTCCCCGCCTTCCGGGCCCGGAGGAAAGGGCGCGCGTCCCCGCCTTCCGGGTCCGGAGGAAAGGGCGCGCGTCCCCTCCTTCCGGGTCTGGAGGAAAGGGCGCGCGTTCCCGCCTTCCGGGTCGGATGAAAGAGCGCGTTCCCTCCTTCCGGGTCATCCTGAGCGGAGCTTCGGCTTTGCGAAGCGCAGTCGAAGGACCTCTTACTTCTCCCCCTCCCAATTCGGGCAGCGTATCATGCCCATCGGGGACCCGGCTGGAGCATCGGCGCGGCTGCCGAGCACATCGGGGAAAGTGACTGGCGCATCGGGGATGCAGGCTGTCGCATCGGGGGACGTAGTTGGGACGTCGGCGGAGATGTCTGGTGCATCGGGGAGGTGGCTAGGACATCGGGGAGGTCCGCTGGATACATTTTATCCACAGGCCGACGCTCCAAACACCCCGCAGTGATTCAAATTTCGTCAGCGCCGACCCCGCCCTACATCCGCCCGCGTTCCTGATAAAACCGCAACCGCTCCAGGATGTCCTCGATGTAGCGCCGCGTGCTCCCGATATCGATCGCCCCGATGAGATCCTCCGCCGTCGCCTTGTCGCCCATGTTCGTCGCCGCGACCCAGCGATCCACCCGCGTCTTGCCCGCATTGTATTGCGCCAGCGCAAAAGGCAGCGCCGAATCGCGCCCGTTCCAATGCACGAACGCCTTGTCGAAATACCAGATGCCGACCTCCAGATTCGTCCTCGGATCGAAAAGGTCCGACGGCACGAACGTCTCTGCCTTCTCCATCTTCGCCCAATCCCGCGCCGCCGCCTCGCTCACCTGCATCAGCCCCCGCTCGCCGCTCGTCCCCACCTTATCCGCCCGGAAACCGCTCTCCCGCCAGACGATCGCCTTGATCAACATCGGGTCGAGCCCCCGCCGCCGGGCGATCTCCTCGATCATCGAGTCGTAGCGCCAATACCTCGACCCACCGAGCCACTCGTGCGCCTCGTACCACGGGTCCGCCGACAGCCACAGCACCAGACTCGCCGCCGCGCAACCCGCGAGGAAGATCACCAGCAGAAGCTTGCGGACAGTGCGAAACATGGGCGCGTAATGAACCCGCGGCGCTGAAAAACTTCGACAAAAATTCGCCCCTTTCCATCCTCCCAGCGATGCCGAAATACGCCCGCGTGATGGTCGATGACTCGGGCGGGAATGCCTTTGACTACGAGCTCCCCGAGCCGATCGCCGCGACCCTGCAAGTCGGCTCCCGCGTCCGCGTCCCCGTCCGCACCCGCACCGCGCTCGGCACGATCATCGAGCTCAGCGACACCGCGCCGGCGTTCGGAGTGAAGCTCATCACCGAGGTCGTCAGCGCCGAGCCGATCCTCAGCCCGCTGCTCATCAAACTCGGCGCATGGATCGCCGACTACTACTGCTGCCCGATCGAGGCGGCGATGAAAACGATCCTCCCGCAAGTCATCCGCAAAGCCGCCATCGGCCACAAAACCCAGCTCTTCGCCCGCCTCGCGCAGCCCGTCTCCGAGGAGGAAATCGCCGCGTTGAAAAAGAAGGCGCCGATCCAGGCCAGCATCGTCGAGCACCTCACCGCCGAGGGGAAAGCCGTCGCCGTCGCCGAGCTCATGGAGAAGTGCGACGCCACCCACCAAGCCGTCCAGGCGCTCGTAAAAAAGGGCCTCGTCGCCGTCGAATCGACCAAGATCGAGCGCGACCCATTCGAGACCGAGACCTTCCTCCACGCCGCCGCGCTCGAGCTGAACACCGAGCAGACCACCATCTTCGCAAAAGTCCGCGCCGCCGTGGAATTGGAGGGCGGGGCTCCGTCCCCGCCCGGGACTTGCGGCGACGGAGCGCCGCGCTCCAGGCCGCTCCTCCTCCACGGCGTGACCGGCAGCGGCAAGACGGAAATCTATTTGCAAGCGATCCAGCTCGTCCTCACCCGCGGCCAATCCGCGATCATGCTCGTCCCGGAAATCTCGCTCACGCCGCAGACCGTCGAGCGTTTCAAATCGCGCTTCGCCGCCACCCAGCACGAGGTCGCCGTCCTCCACTCGCACCTCAGCGAAGGCGAGCGCCACGACGAGTGGCACAAGATCCGCGACGGCCGCGCGCGCATCGTCATCGGCGCGAGGTCGGCGATCTTCGCGCCTTGTACCCGCCTTGGTTTGATCGTCGTCGATGAGGAGCACGAGAACTCCTACAAACAGGAGGAAACCCCGCGCTACCACGCCCGCGACATCGCCGTCCTGCGCGCCAAAATGGAGGGCTGCGCCATCCTCCTCGGCAGCGCCACGCCTTCGCTCGAGAGCTACCAAAACGCCGCCACCGGCAAGTATGAGTTGCTCAAACTCACGATGCGCGTGGACGACAAAAAGATGCCCTACATCCGCGTCGTGGACATGCGGATGGAGCCCGCGAAAAAGTCCGCGATCCTCAGCGAAAAGCTGATCACCGCGATCAAAGACCGCCTCGCGAAAAAGGAGCAGACGATCCTTTTCCTGAATCGCCGCGGCTACTCGACCTCGCTGATTTGCAGCGCGTGCGGCTACGTCTGCCAATGCCCGAACTGCTCCGTCGCGCTCACTTTCCACCGCGCGCAGAGCCGCATCGTCTGCCACATCTGCGGCCACATCGCCGTCGCGCCGACGAAGTGCCCCGAGTGCAAAGATCCGTCGATTCGCTACTCCGGCACCGGCACCGAAAAGGTCGAAGACGCTGTGGGGAAGCTCTTCTCCGGCGCAGTGGTCAAGCGGATGGACGCCGATGCGATGACGAGAAAAGACGCGTTCCGCGAGACGCTCGGCGCGTTCAAGACCGGCAAGATCGACATCCTCGTCGGCACCCAAATGATCGCGAAAGGCCTGCACTTTCCGAACGTCACGCTCGTCGGAATCATCAACGCCGACCTCGCGCTGCACCTCCCCGATTTCCGCGCCGGCGAGCGCACCTTCCAGCTCCTCACCCAGGTCGCCGGACGCGCCGGACGCGGCGACGTGGAGGGCGAGGTCTTCGTGCAAAGTTTCACGCCCTTCCATCCCGCGATCCAGTTCGCGCGGCACCACGACTTCGACGGATTTTGGCAGGAGGAAATCGAGCACCGCCGCGCCTTCGACTACCCGCCGTTCACGCATCTGCTCCTCATCGCCATCCGCTCACCGCATCAGCAGCGCGCCGAATTTTCCGCGCAAACCCTCGCCCGCCGGCTGAAAGAAACGCTCCCACCCGACACCACGCTGAGCGATCCCGCGCCCGCGCCGCTGGAAAAATCGCACGGCAATTTCCGCTTCCACCTCATGCTCCGCACCCGCTCGATCCTGCGCCTCAGCCGCGCCCTCCGCGCCGTGCTCGACAAGCTCCCCTTCCCCGAAGACGTGATCGTGACCGTCGATGTGGACGCGTATCAACTGCTCTGAGCGGCGCCGCGGGAGTCCGAACTCCGGGTAGCGCACTCGTCCCGAGTGCTGGTTTCGGCGTCCCGCCGAAACGAACTTTCTCATGGTGCGATGCCGAAAGAACGCACCTCACCCCGAGATCGGAACCGTCGCAAAAGTCCGTCTCGGCGGGACGCCGAAACCAGCACTCGGGACGAGTGCGCTACCCGGAATCGGATGCACCCGCGTCCTGCTACCGCGCCGCCTCCAGCGCGAGAATCGCGTTCCCGATGATCCCCGCATCATTCCCCAACGCCGCCCCGACCACCCGCAGCCGGTCGTGAAAAACGTCCGAGGTCCGCGCGATGATCGCCTTGCGAATCGGCTCCAGCAGAAGATCCCCAGCCTTCGCCACCCCGCCGCCGATCACGATCGTGTCGGGATTCAAAATCCAAACCACGCTGGCGAGCGCGGCACCGATCTCGATACCGACCGCATTCCAAAGCCCGAGCGCGATCTCATCCCCACCCCTCGCGGCGACATCCAGCGCCGCGGGCGAGCACTCGTTTTCCGTCTTCGCGATTCCCGCCGCGCGATACAGTTCCGCCGCCCGTTCCGTGATTTGGTGATTGCCAACGTAACGCTCAAGCGCGCCCAAATTCCCGTACGGTCCCGGCACCCCGCGGAAGTCCACGCTCATGTGGCCGATCTCGCCCGCGCCGAGTTGCGCGCCCCGGTAAAGCTTCCCGTCGAGGATCAGCGCGCCGCCGACTCCGGTCCCGAGCGTGATGCAGATGACGTGCTTGCCGTCGAGCGCCGCGCCGTATTTCCACTCGCCGTAAGCCATCGCGTTCGCGTCGTTTTCAATCGTGACGGTGAGCCCGGTGCGATCGGCGAGGAGCT
>JAYVPW010000190.1:0-3530 GCA_043777315.1 Spartobacteria bacterium
ATGGCGCATGGCCGCGGTCGGCGCGACGAACTACGCCGGCCAGATCGTGATGTGGCTGCCGCTCGTCGGCATGTTCACCGGCCTCCTTTCGCCTTACACTGGCGGGATGATCATGGCGGCGGCGTGGGGGGTCATCATGGTCTTCAATCTCATCACGCTCCCGGTGGAGTTCGACGCCTCGCGCCGCGCCACGGCCATCCTCGGCGGCATGGGATTCATCGGCACCGACGAGGAAATGTCCGCGGTGCGCAAGGTCTTGAACGCCGCCGGCTGGACCTACGTGGCCGCCCTCGTCACCTCGCTGCTCTACTTCCTCATCCACCTGCTGCCGCTCCTCACGGGACGGCGCGACTGACCCGCACTCACCCACCTTTCACCAAGCCAACTCCATCCCATGCAAATCCATCTCAGCCCTCGCAATGTCCGCCTCACCGGAGCCATCCACGCCTATGTCGCGGAGAAAATCATGCGCCTCGAAGACATCGCCACCGAGATCCTCGCGGCCCACGTCGTCCTGCTCCACGACGAGCAGACGGCCTCCGGCGGGCTCTACTGCGTGAAGGTCCATCTGGCCATCGCCGGCCCGGACATCCACGCCAGCGATATGGATGGCGATCTTTACGCGGCGATCGACAAGATCAGCGACAAGCTCGCGCGCCAGCTCCGCAAACGGAAAACCCGGCTGGTGGACAAGCGGCGCAAGTCCTCGCCCAAGGAGGCGGCGATATGAAAACGAAAGTCTTGCTCGTGGATGAGGACGCCTCGGTCCATGCGGCGTTGAGCGGCGGGCTGCGCCGCAAAGGCTACGACGTGATCAATGCCTTCGACACCGACGAAGCGATGGTTTGCTGGCAAACCCACCCCGGCATCGACCTCGTGCTCCTCAATCTTTGCCTGCCGGTGAAAGGGGACCGCGAAACTTTCGAGCGGCTTACCGCGATCGACCCACTCGTGCCGGTCATCGGGATCACCTGGTGGCCCGACCGGCATCCGGCCGCCAGCGCTGCCAGGGTCTCCGCGTTGATGACAAAGCCCGTCGATATTCCCGCGCTGCTGGAAACGATGCAGCGCCTTTTGCCTGAAGCCATCGCGATGCGGCGCGCCCGATTCGCGTGGCAATCCGCTATCACTTTCCCCGCCCGGGAGCCGTTGCCCATTGGCGGCAAACCAGGGCGCGCACCGGCCCGGTATTTTTCCGCAGACACCACCACACCAAACCAACAACACCCCATATGACCACCACATCCAAATCCACCCTCCTCGCTTCGATCAGCCTTCTTGGCGTCGCGGCATTTGCCTTCGCCGCCGATCCCGCACCCGCGGTCAGCGCCGATGCGGCGCTCGCCAAACTCAAGGAGGGCAATGCCCGCTTTGCCACCGACGAGGTTTCCAAAGGCAAGCCCACGGCCGCCAAACGCGCGGAAACCGCGCAGGCCCAGCACCCCTTCGCCATCGTGCTCGGCTGCGCGGACTCCCGCACGTCGCCCGAGCTCGTCTTCGACCAAAACATCGGCGATCTGTTCGTGGTCCGCACCGCGGGCAATCTCGTCGATGAGCACGGCTTGGGGAGCATCGAATACGCGGTCGCGCATCTCGGCGCGCGGCTCATCGTCGTGCTCGGCCACGAGCGGTGCGGCGCCGTCAAGGCCGCGCTGGCCGGCGATTCGGCCCCAGGCCATGTGCATTCTCTGGTGCGCGACATCCAGCCGGCGGTCAAGGCCGTGAAAGGCAAGGAGGGCGATGCGCTCGACCTCACCATTGCCGAGAATTCCCGCCTGATCGCCGCCAAAATTCGCAGTGAAGCGAAGCTCGGTGAGCTGGCCAAAGAAGTCCGCATCGTCTCCGGCGTGTATGACCTCGACACCGGCAAGATCGAATGGGCCAAAGAGTAACCACTCACAACACAGCAGCCGTGAAATCATTGCCTCAAAACAGCGGGACGGAAGCCGGGATGAACATCGTCTGCGGCACCGGCCCAGGTCCGCCCGCCGCAGCGCTGCCGCTCCACCGTCTCGAAAAATGAACCACACCATGAACACCAACGACCCTCGCCCGATCCTCTGCGGCACCGATTTTTCCGAGAGCGCCACGGAGGCGGTGCGCGCCGCCGCCGCTCTGGCGCAGCGCTTCCACGAGCCGCTCATCCTCGCGCACAGCGTGGACGAGCGCGGTGAATTCCCGGAGCACCTCCGCCCCCGCCTGATGAATGAAGACCGCCCGCGGCTCGCGGCGGAAGCGGAGCGGCTGCGCAAGCTGGGACTGACCTTCGAGGAGAAGCTGCTGGGCGGCGCGCCGGATGACGGGGTGGCGAGCTTCGCCGGAAAAGCGAATGCGCGGCTGGTCGTCGTGGCGGCGTCGGGGACGGGAGCGTTGGGGCGCCTGGTGCTCGGCAGTGTCGCGGAGCGCATCGCCGAAACGTCGCCGAAACGTCGCCGGTGCCGACGCTGGTCGTGCGCGCGGCGGGGCCTTTCGTGGCCTGGGCGCGCGGGGAGCGGGCGCTGAAGGTTTTCGTGGGCGCGGATTTCACCGCCAGCTCCGACGCCGCGCTGCGCTGGGTCGCGGAGCTGCGGCAGCTCGGCCCGTGCGAGGTGACCGCGGGTTATGCGGACTGGACGCCGGAGGAGGCCGCGCGGCTCGGCGTGCATGGGGCGATGGGATTGGTCGGCAACCCGCTCGTCGTTCAGCACATCCTGGAGCGGGATGTGAAAGCGAAAGTCGTCGCGGTGCTCGGGGAGGAAAACGTGCGTGTCCTCGTGCAGGGCGGCTGGGGCCGGAGCGATTCGCAACTGGTGGCGATGGCGGCGGAAGCGCAGGCCGATCTCATCGTCGTCGGCACCCACCAGCGCCACGGCCTCAGCCGCCTGGGGCGTGCTTCGGTTTCGCGCGGCATCCTGCACTCCGCGCCGATGAGCGTGTCCTGCGTGCCCGCGCCCGCTGCCGAGCGGATGGCGGTGCCGCGCATCCACGAGTGCCAGCGGGTGCTGGTGGCCGTGGATCTGAACGAGTGCCACGGCTTCGCCGCGCCTTACGGTTACGGCGTTTGCAGCCGGGGCGGCACCGTGCGCCTCGTGCATGTCGCCGTCCCTTTCCATCTGCCGAATCCGACGGCTGCCGGCTCCGGGCAGGAGTCTCCCATCGGGAGGGAACACTTCGATCCCGTCGCGCAATCCGAGGCGCGGCTGCGCGCGCTTGTGCCGGAGGAAGCGGCGGTGCGCGGAATCAAAACCGAAGTCGAGGTCATCGATGACCCGGAGATCGCCCGCGCCATTTGCGCGGTGGCGGAGCGCTTCAACGCGGATGCGATCTGCATCGGCAGCCACACGCGGCCCGGCTTCACCGCGAAGGTGCTCGGCTCCGTCTCGCTCGGCGTGCTGCAACAAAGCCGTCGTCCGGTGCTTGTGGTCTGGCCGCCGGCGGAGTGAATGATCTGATGCAAAATCTCACCGGCATCGCCTGGCATGAACTCCCCGCCGAAGCAGCCGCCGCGCGGCTCGAGAGCGACCCAGCCACTGGTCTTGCCGCCGATGAAG
>JAYVPW010000191.1:0-13854 GCA_043777315.1 Spartobacteria bacterium
CAAGCTGGGAAGGTGATAGGTTGCGAGCATCTCTCCTTGGCATGAACAAACATAGCGTAGTTACCCCGGATGTCACTACTTTTATACGCCGTGGTAATACCGATGGGGAAGGTCGTGCCGCTCGCTTGAGAATAAACCACTGACGCCACACCGACTGCATCGGTCGCCGTCGCCGCATCGTAGGTCACCACCTCCCCAGCCGAACTCGTGGCCGCGATCGGACCGACATTCGCATGCACTGCTACCACCGGCGCGGTCGTGTCCGCTACCGTCACTGTGAAGCTGCCCGTCGCGGTGTTGCCCGCGTTATCTGTGGCGGTCACGTTCACGCTCGTCGTGGTGATGGGAAACGTGCTGCCGCTGGCTGGCAGGAAGCTGCTCGTGGCTAGACCGCTGCCGCTGTCGCTCGCGTTCGCTATGTAGCTTACCCCGGCTCCGGCGGGGCTGGTCGCCTCCGCGGTAATAAAATTAGGCAGGGTGAGCGTCGGTGCGGTAGTATCCAACCGCACATTGGTCGAAGAAGCCGATGCGGACGGGTTCGACAGCGCGTCTTGGTAGCTCAATGTCACCGTGTAGAGGCCGTCCGGGATTGCCGTCCCGCTGGCGATCTCGCTGGAGCCGGTTGGGTTCGACGGGTTCAAGGTGAAGGTATGCTCACCGGCAGTGCCTTGCGTATTCGCCAGCGTCAGCAGCCGGGTCACAGCGCCGGTGAAAGTTAGCCTCACCGTGCCATTCGCCGCCGCCTCTGGCAGGGTAAAGGCGACGCTCACCGGGCTTTTCGTCACTGTATTCGCTGCGGTTGAGGTCAGTGTTGGGGTGAGGGTTATTGTATCGGGAAATGCCGCCACCTGCTCGACGAGGCCGGAGTTGCCGTTGAGGAAGCCGCCCGCCAACCGACCTCGGGCGCGGAGCTGCCCACTGGCGGGCAGGTTCTGCCCGGTGAGTTGCCAGTTGGCTGTAGTGCCGACGCGCATGCCCGCGCCCAGCGGACTCCAAGTAATACCGCCATTGGTCGAAAGTTCGAATGTGACCTGCCCAACCTCGGGAGTTGCGCCACCACGGGTCCACAGAACCTGAGTCGGGCTGGGCGCGGAGAGCGTCTGTGTGGCGGCGTCATTTTGAAGGCGCGCAAAGAGGTTTCGCGGGATCGTCAAGCTGCCGCACAGCAGCACCTTGCCATCCGCCTGCAACGCCACATTATAGACGCTGTTGTTCGCACTTGCATAGACGCTGCCGTTCGTATTTAGATAGAAAGCGGTGTCGAGCGTCCCGTCTGCGTTAACCCGCGCGATGCGCTCGCGCGGGGTAGCCGTGGTCGCGCCGTTGGGCTGCAGCGTGGAGAAAGCACCGCAGAGCAGCACCTTACCATCTGCCTGCACCGCCAAGCCATGCACGGAATTGCTCGCTTTCGGATCGAAGCCAATGTCGAGCGAACCGTCGGCATTCACCCGGGCGATGCCGATCCGCTGGGTGGCCACGGCCGCGCCGTTTGGCTGCAGCGACACAAAGTCGCCGCCGAGCAACACTTTCCCATCCGCCTGCACCGAAACGCTGTGGACGTAGCCGTAGGTGTTCGGCTTGGGGTCGAAAGTCATGTCCAGCGTCCCATTAGCATTGACGCGTGCGATGTATTGACGCGCCGTAACCGTTGTAGCGCCGTTCGGCTGTAACGAAATAAAGTAGCCACCGAACAGAACCTTGCCGTCCGTTTGTATCGATATGGTATAAACGTCATCGTTCGCTTTAGGATCGAATCCCGTGTCGAGGGTTCCGTCTGCATTGACCCGCGCGATATGTTCGCGCGCGGTAGCCATCGGCGCGCCGTTGGGTTGGAGCGTGTGGAAGCCGCCACCGAGCAAAACCTTTCCGTCCGGCTGAACCGCCACGCATTCGACGTGATAGCTTGCCTTCGGATCGAAGCCGGTGTCCAGCGTTCCGTCTGAATTGACCCGCGCTACGTATTCGCGCGCGATGGCCGTTGCCGTGCCGTTGGGTTGAAGCGTCGTGAAGGCGCCCCCGAGCAGCACTTTCCCATCCGCTTGCACCGCCACGCTGAGGACGTAGCTGTTCGGCTTGGGATCGAAGCCCGTGTCGAGCGTCCCGTCGGCATTAAGCCGCGCGATGTTTGAGCGTGGCACGCCGAGCACCGAGGAGAAGTTGCCCGCGATGATCGTCTTCCCATCCGGCTGCACCGCAATGACATCCACGACGCTGCCGACGATGTTAGCATTTAACGTATTAAGATTGCCCGTTGCGGCGGGCGCATTCGGGGTGAGCAGAATGAAGAGCACCACGACGAGAGCCTCGAGGATGTGGATAAAGTGTTTCATCGTGCGGGTGTGATTGGTCGATTCTTTTGGAGTGGCCGAAAATGCAGGGTTCCGCCTGGCGCTGTATCAAGGCCCGCACAAGCGTGGTCTGCGATGGAATGCACCCGTGAAAGGCATGCCTAGATTTGAAGTTAGTAACCACGGTGACACGGAATGCTGCATCTGCCACAGTCTGAACAGGGCGAAGACTTCCGAGCCAATTCCGTGTGCGACCCAAAGCGGTGCGTGTTCTTTCACCGTGTTGAGAAGATCATCCAGATGCGGAAAAATTCCGTCAAACAAACTGAGCAGATACGCGCGTTCCGCCGATTCATAATCCTGCCAACTCCAATAGGTGATGAATGGCGAAAAATTCGTGGCAAGGAGCAGATACCTCGGGGGCTGCGGGGGCTGCGGGGGCTGCGGGGGCTGCGGGGGCTGCGGGGGCTGCGGGGGCTGCGGAGGCTGCGGGGGCTGCGGAGGCTGCGGAGGCTGCGGGGGAGGAAGAGAAATGCTGCTTGCCGACGCCAGATGACGATCCACCCAGCCTTGCGGATCTTGCCTATACGCTCCGAATGCTTTGTCCAAATTCCGGCGCATTGGCGAAGGGCAGGCGGGTTCAGCCACGTTTGGCAGCCCTGATGAGTCAGCCCCCAAATAAGGCGCAAACCAAGGCTGTGGAACCCTGTTTTGGGTGTAATTGCTCCCGATGGCGATCACCACAGGCAGTTCTTCATCACCCGCCGCGTCTATGTCCTTTTCCACGCAGAAGAACTGCACTTGCCCGTTCAACATGCATGTCTCTGGATTAGTCCTGAACCTAGCTTGCAATGAGGATTGGCAGGCCGCCTCCAAGCTTTGAGTCGTTTTCTCGAGAGCGTTGAAACTTATCATATCTCAGCAGTCTGAGTCGTGGAATCCCTTGTGGCAACCATCGACCGCGCCAAAGTTCTCCGCACACCTGACTGGCTGATGGCAGACCAAAAGTCATCCCGTTTTGACACGAATCGCGGTGAGTGAAGATCCATTGCGCGCACAACGCCCTCGTCGATCCGGCGACGCTCAAGCCGAATCCGGTCAATCCGAACCGGCACAGCGCGCATCAGATTCAACTTCTGGCGTCGATCATTCAGGAGCAGGGCTGGCGCGGACCGATCACGGTGAGCAAGCGCAGCGGGCTCATCGTTCGCGGCCACGGGCGTCTCGAAGCCGCGCTGCTGATGAGCGCGGAAAAGGTGCCCGTGGATTATCAGGACTACGCGAGCGACGCAGAGGAACTCGCCGACCTTCTCGCCGACAACCGCCTCTCCGAACTCGCGGAGCTGGACGAGGATGACTTGAAGCGCGTCATCGAGAGCATCCGCGCGAGCGATCCGAGCTTCGACGTGGAACTCACGGGCTTCATGGAGGACGAGATCGCGCGGCTCTATGATGAGCAGCCCGAGGACGACGTGGAGACGGTGCCTCGCATGGAGATTCAGGCGTTCGAGCACCATGACTACCTCGTGTTCATCTTTCACGATCTTCGCGACTGGATGCTCGCGCTCCAGCTCCTCGGCGTCCCCGAAGTCGATTTTTCAATCACCCGCAAAACCAAAAAGATCGGCCTTGGCCGTGTGCTCCATGGAAAACGCATCCTCGACCTCGCCCGCCGCGGTGGCAGCGCCGCTGGCGAACTCGCCGGCGGAAATCAATCGCCTCTCCCCGAAGGACTGGCCGGAACTGGCCCCGCTGAGCCTGCGCCTGGTGATCATGTCGCGGAGCCGCCCGCGGTCGATCAACAGCCATCGTCTGTTTCCGAGCGCAACGCTCGTGGTTCCCGAAAGCGAGCTGGCTGATTACGCGCACATCCCGCTGGATAAGGTCACGATTCCCGATGCGGTGAGCGGAGTGAGCGCGGTGCGGAATTGGATTCTGCGGCACTTCACCGACGACGCGATCGTGATGCTCGACGACGACCTCACGGCGTGCGTCTGCATGGTGTCGCTGCGCTGCCGCAAGCTCTCGATCGATGAGACCTTGGCGATGCTTGAAAGCCCGGCCTAGAACGGCGTGCGGGAAAGCTCACCGACGAAGCACGAAAAGCCTATGCCTCCGCGCTCGCGCCTCTCGAAAAAGGCTTTGAGGTTCTCGTCGAATTCGAGCGTCGCTGTGCGATCGAAAGCCGGCACGTCCCTTCGCTTCCGATCGAGATCGTGGGCATTCAACACCTCATCGGTGACACTCACAGAAAGCTCCACGATTTCGCGAAAGCGCGGGCACTCTACGACAGCGCCTTCGAGCGCTTGCAGAAACTCAGCAGCGGCAAAGACAAGGACCGGCCGGACGTCCGGCTGACCCTCGCCGACTGCTACAACAAACTGGCGAACATCAAGGTGGACGAAGCGAATGGCGTGGAAGGCACGCCGAGCCTCGCGCTGGATCAGCGCCTCGCGCGCTATCGGGAAGCGCTGGCCTTGTACGGCACATCCTTCGATCTGCTGCAACGAGTCGAGAGAGAATCCAAGCAGTCAGCCATTCTGCCGAATATCCTTCGCAAGGAAGCGCTGAATTACGCCAATCGATCGGGCTGCCTGATTGCGCTTTACACCCAGGGTCCAGCGAAGGCCGACAAGAAGCTGCTCTCCGACGCGCTCTCACTCCTCGAGACCCGCATCACCACGGATCAGAGTCTTTTTGATCGAGATCCAACCAACATCTACTTTCGCGAAGCGTTGGCCCTCGGGCACTACAATCTATCGGTGCATCTCCTGGGTGAATTCAACGATCCGAAACGCGCCCTCGTAGAAGCTCGAATTGCAGTGACCCTGACGCAGGAGAGGAACCGCCTCGTCCTCGATCACTACCGCAAAGCACTTAAAAACACCGACGCGAAAGAAACTGCCCGCATCGATGAAATTCTGCACTCGCTCCGCGAGCCGTTTTAAAGGCCGTCAGAGCATCGCGTGCTCTGCCCGCTGTGTCAGTGGGGAACGGCACGCTGCCGCCGGCTCAGTCCTCGAAGAGGTGCCGGAGGTCGTTGAGGGTGAGGCTTTGGGCGAATTTCTCTTCGCCGAGGACGTCGTCCGCGAGGGCTCGCTTGTTGGTCTGCAACGTGCGGATTTTCTCCTCGATGCTGTCTTTGATGAGCAGGCGGTAGGCGATGACTTTGTTCGTCTGGCCGATGCGGTGGGTGCGGTCGATGGCCTGGTTCTCGACGGCGGGATTCCACCACGGATCGAAAAGGACGACGTAGCTCGCGGCGGTGAGATTGAGCCCGAAGCCGCCCGCTTTCAGCGAGATGAGGAAAACGGCCGCGCCGTCGTGGGCTTGGAAATCGCGGACGAGCTGGCCGCGGTTTTCGGTCTGCCCGGCGAGGTAGTAGTGCGGCCACTTTCGCTCCTCCATCTCGGTCTTGAGGATGTCGAGCATCTGGACGAACTGCGAGAAAACGAGAACCTTCTGGCCTTCCTCGATCAGCGGTTCGAGCTGCTCCATCAGCGCATCCATCTTCGCGCTGTCGGCTCGGGATTCTGCTTTGACCAGCCGCGGGTGGCAGCAGATTTGCCGCAGGCGCATGAGCGAAGTGAGGACGTGGAAGCGGTCCTGCGCGAGCTGCTTCGGCGAGCTGATGCGGAGGAGCATCTGCTGCGCGCGCTTCAATTCGGCGCGGTAGAGCGTCTTTTGTTCGCCTTCGAGTTCGCAGTAGAGGTCTTCCTCGACGCGGTCGGGGAGGTCGGTGGCGACCTGCAATTTTGTGCGGCGGAGGAGGAAAGGCCGCACCCGCGCGGAGAGGCGTTTGCGGGCAAACGGGTCTTCTTTTCCATCGTAAAGTTTCACGAATTGCGCGCGGCTGCCGAGCGCGCCGGGCATCGCGAAAGCCATGAGGCTCCACAAATCGAGCAGCCGGTTTTCGATCGGCGTGCCACTCAAAATCAGGCGATGCGAGACGCGCATCGTCCGCGCGATTTGCGCGGTGGCGGAGCTCGGATTCTTGATGAACTGCCCCTCGTCGAGGATCACCGCGAGGAATGCGATCTTCGCCAGCGCGACGCCGATGGAGCGGAGCTGCGCATAATTGATGACGTGCAAATCCGCGCTCGCCGTCTCGCTCGGGAGCAGGCCGAGTTCGCCGCCGTGCCAGACGCGGATGCGCAGACCGGGCGCGAACCGCTCGGCTTCCGCGCGCCAGTTGTCGGTCACGCTTTTCGGGCAGACGACGATCGCGGGCCGCGGATTGGGCGTTTGTTCGCGCAGCCAGACGAGCCACGCGAGGGTCTGCAGCGTTTTGCCGAGACCCATGTCGTCGGCGAGGATGCCGCCGAAATTATTCGCGCTGAGGTAGGCGAGAAAGTGGAAGCCGTCGCGCTGGTACGGCCGCAGCTCGGCCTTGATCCCCGCGGGGATTTCCGGGTTCACGCGCGCCTGCAATTCCGCGGCGCGGCGCTCGATTTTGTCGCACTGCTCATCGGGGAGAAACCGGCGCGCCGCCTTGTGCGCGAGCTGAAGCGCGTGCAGCCGCTGCGGCTCGCTCGAGAGATCGCCCGCGCTGAGTCCGAGCTGCGCGAGCTGTTCGTCGTCCTCCTCGGTGAGGTCGAATTTCAGCCGCCGCCAGCCTTTCGGCCCGAGCCGCACCCAGCCGCCGCGCGCGTCCATGAGCAGCTTCAGCTCCTCTTTCGTCAGCTCGGTTTCGGAGACATCGAGCACGACGCGCAGGTCGAACCAATCGACGCCCGCCTCCTCCACATCGAGCCGCACCGTGCCGGAGACGGCGTCCTTTTGAAAAGATGCGAGCTCGCCGCGGAGTTCGAGCGGCAGGGCGGGCGGGAGCGATTGCAGCCACGTCGAGAACACCTCCGCGAATTTCTTCGTCACTTTAATATGCCAATGCGACGCGTGCTCATCCCACTTCAACGCCAGCGGCTCGACCGCGGCGGACACGAACGCGAGCGGCGTGCGGTCGTAAAAAATACTCGTGTCACGCTCGCCGTCTTTCTCCTCGACGCGCCGCCAGCCGTTCGGCGCGAGGATCATCCGCATCCCGCCGTCGCTCGATTCGCCGATCACCTCGACGATGCAACTCTCTTCCTTTGCGCCCGGCCACGTCGCCTGGATTTCGCAGCGGACCAGCGGATTCACGTCGAAAGTCTGGATCTTCTCGCGCAGCCGTTTCGGCAACTCCACGCCGAGCCGACGGAGAAAACGAACCCCGTGTCCGCTCTCCAGCGCGGGCGCGGGAATGCGCGCCTCCGAGCCGGGATCGATCGCCCGCGCATCGACTTCCGGGCCAGTCCAGACGGTGTGCCGCATGAGATAAAGCGTCGGCGTCCCCGCCAGCACCGCGACGAACGGTCCGGCGGGATCGCCGTCGGGTTCGACCAACCGGAGCCGATAATCTTCGGCCTCGTCACTCGCCTCCGCGAGCTCCCACCGGAGCGGCTCGACCGGGCGCGCGAGCGGCGTGCCATTTTGCGAAACGAGCCGATTCGCGAGCCACGGCACGCGCAGGATTTCGTTGAGAATCGCCGCTGTGTCCGACTCGCCGTAGCGCAGCACCGGCTCGTGCCCGAACTCGGCGCGCTCGACGAGCCAGTGGCAAAGCTGCGCCGCTTCCGGCGTGCATTCGCTCGGCGTCAGCGTCTCGATCGCGCGAAACTGCGGCGTCTTCATCGCCACAAACTCCGCCTCGCCCGCGCGCCGCGACTCGACGACCGCCGCGTCCGGGCCGAAGCGCAGCCGCAAATCCAGCTCGCGCGGCGGAGCCACGGGCACGTCTTCGTGCAAATGCGAGAGCAGCTTTTTCCAGCGATCGACATCCCGGTTTCGCTTCCACGTTGCCACCGCTTCGCGAACCGGCGCGGGATCGCTGACCGACTTGAGAAATCCCGGCACGCGGATGCCGCGCTCTTCCAAAAACAACACGACGTAGAGCCAGAACTCGCGCTCGTCGGCCGGAAAAAATGGCCACAACGCGACGCGATCCCGCGGCTGCCCCGGGATGTTGAAGCCAAGCGTTTCAAAGTCCTCGACGAGCATCGACCGATTCTTTTTCGCCTGCGCGAAAGTGGCCGAGATCGCACCGAGAAATTCGATCTCCTCCGCCGTCAGCGGACGCTTCAGTGTGGCAGCGAGTTCTTTGATCAACGGGCTGGCAACCGGCTTCACCACAGCATCCGCGGGCTCTTCGGCTTCCTCAACCGCCCCGCCGACGGGCGCGATCAGCAGCGTCTTCATCAGCGCGTAGGCGTGCTTGCATTGCACCGCCACGGGGCAGTTGCATTGCTCCACCCACTTGCCCGTCCGCGGCTCGAAAGCCACCAGCGTTTTGTAAATCCGCGTCCCGCTCACCACCGCGCTGAAACTCTCTTTTCCGTTCGCCCGCGCCACGTCCTGCACCGCGCCATTCACAAAATATCCCATCCCCCTCCGAGCCGTCGCAGCCGGGTAGCGGCCGAGAAATTTATGCGCAGCGGCGCGGGCTTCGGCAGAGATGGCGATCGACATGGGGTCGGGACCATAGAGACGCATCGCCCATCGGCAAGGGCGAGTCGGCTTGCGCGGGCAGCGCGGCCGAAATTCCTGTCATCCAGAGCGCAGTGGAGCGCCAGCGAAACGCAGTCGAAGGACCTCTTACTTTTCCCCCTCCGCGATGCGCGCGCGAAACGGGAGAAAAGTTAGAGGTCCTTCGACTGCGCTGGCGCTTCGCTCAGGATGACGGAATGCGTCGCCTCGCCTCGTGCCAGTTGCGCCTTGCGCCGGCGGACGATTCCTTAATCCTCCACGACCCGCCGCCGAACTCATCGCCATGCCCCGCACCCGCTCCCCGCTCGCCCTCATCTTCCTGACCATCTTCATCGATATGGTCGGCTTCGGGATTATGATCCCGGTGCTGCCGGTTTATGCCGAGGGAACGAAGTTCAACGCGACGCCGATGCAGCTCGGCTGGCTCGTGGGAATTTACTCGCTGCTCCAGCTCGTCTGCGGCCCTCTCTTCGGCAAAATCTCGGACCGCATCGGACGCAAGCCCGTCCTCGTTGTCAGCATCCTCGGCACCGCGATCGGCTTCACGATCTTAGGCGCGGCTAACACTCTTTGGATGCTCTTTCTTGGGCGCATCATCGACGGCGCGAGCGGCGGAAACATCGCCACCGCGCAAGCCTGCATCGCGGACGTCACCGCGCCCGAAAACCGCGCGAAATCGATGGGCCTGATCGGCGTCGCCTTCGGCCTCGGGTTCATCATCGGCCCCGCGCTCGGCGGCTGGCTGGGACATGCGTACGGCCCCCGCACGCCATTCTATTTTGCCGCGGGCCTCGCGCTCGTGAATGCGCTTCTCGTGTTTGCACGTTTGCCCGAGACCCACGGCCCCGAGCACCGGGTGAAGGCGCACGAGAAGGCGTCGCTCAGCGAGGTATTTGAAGGCGGGCACGGCGGCATGATCGCGATGATCATCGTCGCGTATCTCGCCTCGATCGCCGGGTTCTCGATGATGACCGCGCTCTTCGCGCTCTTCTGCAAATACCGTCTCGGCCTCGACATCGCGCACTCGAGCTACGTCCTCGCCTACGTCGGCGTCGTCGGCGTGCTCGTGCAGGGCGGGCTCATCCGGCGTCTGCTGAAAAGGCCGATCGAGAAGCAACTCGCGCTCGTCGGCTCCGGCATTCTGGCCGTGAGCATGCTCGCCTTTGCCCATACCGACAGCCTCCGCGGTTTGCTCGTCGTCTGCGCCGGCATCGCGGTGGGCAATGGTTTCGTCACTCCGGTTCTCAACGGCCTCGCCTCCAAGCACACCACGCGACGCGCGCAGGGCCGCGTGCTCGGGCTGATGCAATCCGCCGGAAGTCTCGGCCGTTTCCTCGGGCCGATGCTCGCGTTTTACCTCCTCACGTTCGACGCCGCCGGCCCGTCCGGGCATTACGCGCGGACGGCATTCTGGGCGAGCGCCGGCGTCCTGCTCGTCGCGATGATTTTGATCTCTGCAGTCGCCCCGGCGAAAGAGGTCGCGCCCGCGCCGGCGGCGGTTCCAGAAGTGTGACTTCCACGGCGAGTTAAACGCGCGCGCTCGACAACCCGCGCACGATTTTTCAACGTCCGGCCATGTCGATTCCACTCGAAGATCAGTTCAGCGACATCATCGGGAAAGCGATGCGCGGGCTGAATCTCTCCGACAACGACGTCTCCATCCGCAGCGGGATCGCTGCACTCGAAATCCAGCGGCTGCGCGAGGGTGAATTCAACGAAGTCGCCGCCCGCAAAATAGCCCCGGTGCTCGGTCTCGGGGCCGACGCGCTCGCCGCGTCGGGTCACAAAACGTGGCACCCCGAGCCGGTCGAGGTCGAGGGCATGGCGCAGTTCAACTCGCCATTCGACGACATGCTGGTGAACTCATTTCTCGTCTGGGATCCCGCCACGCGCGAGGCCGCCGCGTTCGACACGGGCTCGGATTGCAGCGGCATGCTGGATCTGCTCACCGAGCACGATCTCGCGCTCAAATTCATCTTCCTCACCCACACGCACGGCGACCACATCTTCGATCTCGAACGGCTCGTGGAGAAGACCGCCGCGCCCGTTTTTGTCGGAGAACGTGAACCTCTGACCGGAGCCGAAACGGTGGTCGAAGGCCGCGAGTTTTCGCTCGGAAAACTCGATGTCCAGACCCGGCTGACGTGGGGCCATTCGGCCGGCGGAATCACGTATGTCGTGACTGGTCTCGCACGCCCGCTGGCGATCGTCGGCGACTCGATTTTCGCCGGTTCGATCGGCGGCGGAATGGTCTCGTATGCCGACGCCCTGCGAAACAATCGCGAGAAAATACTCTCGCTTCCCGGTGCGACAATTCTCTGCCCCGGCCACGGTCCGCTCACGACCGTCGCCGAGGAGAAAGCACACAATCCTTTCTTCGCCATCCATCCGTATTCCCTGCCTCGCCATGAATGAAACAATCGCCTTCGTCGGAACCGGTCGCATGGGTGCCAACATGGCGCGAAGGCTGATGGAACAAGGCTTCGCGGTCACCGCCGTCTTCGACGCGAACCCCGAAATCGCCCGCGCTCTCGCCGCCGAGCTTCACTGCGCCGCACCAGCCACCCTCCCCGAAGTCACTGCCGCCGCCGATGTCATCATCACGGTCGTCACCGACGACGAAGCGATGGAGGAAATCTTCGCCGCGGTCGGCTCCGGCAACGACTCGCTGCTCGGCAGCGCGAGCGGCGTGGCGGTGGCGGAAGGGCGGCTTTTCATCAACTGCGCGACGGTGACTCCAGCCACGCACGAAGCAGTCGAGAGCCGTGCCGAACAAGCCGGTGCCCAGACCCTCGAAGCCTGCATGGCGGCGAGCATCAATCAGGCTCGCGACGGCTCGCTTTATCTCATGTGCGGCGGAAAAGAGGCCGCCTTCGAGCGTGCCAAACCGGTGCTCGAAAAGCTCGGCGCGTCCGTGCGCTACATCGGCCGCGCGGGTGAGGCGGCGAAGATCAAGGCACTGGTCAACATGGTCATGAACATCAACACCGCCGCGCTCGCCGAAGGGCTGGGACTCGCTGATGCGCTCGGTCTCGACCTGACGATGGTGCGTGAGATTTTTTCGCAAACCGGCGCCGATTCCCGCGTTCTCCGCACCGATGGCGAAGACATGCAAAATCGCGAGCACTCGTGCTTTTTCTCCGGCGCGCACGCTTCCAAGGACAGCAGCATCGCGCTCCGTCTCGCCCGCGAATCCGGGCTCGAGCTGCCTCTCGCCGAGGCGACGAAAGCACAGTTCGACAAGATGGTTTTCGAAGGCCTCGGCGACCTCGACAAATCGGGCATCGCCGAGCTGACCTTCAAAGGCCGGCACGCCAACGTCTGATCCGGCGCGCGCTCAAGGCCTCACCAATCCGGCGAAGGCGGCGCGATATTGCCAGAGCAGAAAGAGCGCGAGCGCGGAGACCACGGCGGCCATCGGCAGGCCGGAGCGGTCGAGGAAAATGTGGAAGCAATCGATATTTACGATGACCGGGCCGAGCAGCGTGAGGCCGAGCGGAACGTAACGGCCCAGCAGCAGCAACGCGCCGCCGATGACCTGCAGCGCGCCGACGACGTAAAGGTAGTGGCTGAGAAAAAGGGCCTTGCTAAAGTCTCCGGCGAGCGGAGGAGGAGGGGTCGTCGGCATCGGGATGAAGTGCAGAAAGATGTTCGCGCCGAAGACGACGAACATGAGGCCGAGAAGCACGCGGACGATAATCGTGGCGATTTTCATGCGCGGAAGAGTGCGCAGGTTTTTCATGGACACAATCGCGAAGCGCCGTGCATCTCGGACGCCGTGGTGACTCTCGACACAAATGACGGTGGTCGAACATTGGGCCATCGAGCCCCGATCGGAGTCGAGTCGTGAAGCTCGACTGCGTGGTCAGGAAACTGCATCCGCGGCAGGTTTTTCGGATCGCGCGGGCGAGGCGAGGCGAGGTGCGCAATGTCTTCGTCCGGCTGGAATTCGACGGCGTGGTGGCGCATGGCGAGGCGTCGCCGAATGCGTTTTATGGCGAGACCGCGGAGAGCGTGATGGCGAAAATCGCGGCAGCGGAAGCGTGGGTGCGCGGGGTTCGGATTGGCAGCGTGGGCGACATCGCGCGGGCGTGGGAGGAGCTGTGGCCGATCGTCGCGCCGTCGCGCGCGGCGCAGTGCGCGATCGATATCGCGTGGTGGGATGGGCTCGCGCAGCGGGAAAATGTCACCGTGAGCGAACTCGCGTGGGGCACGCCGGCGGCGGCGGTCCCGACGTTTTGCACGATCGGCCTTTCGACCACCGAGGAGCTTCAGGACAAGATCGCGGAGCTGCGGGGCTTTCCGTTGATCAAGATCAAGGCGGACGCCGCCGCCGATCTCGCGCCGGTCCGCAGCGTGCGCGCGGCGAGCGGGGCGACGCTGGCGGTCGATGCCAATTGCGCGTGGCGCGGACGCGATCTAGCGGCGCTCGCAGCAGAGTTGCGCGAGCTGAAGGTTGCGTTCATCGAGCAGCCGCTCCCGCCAAAAAACGACGCGCAGGTGCCGCGGATCGCCGGCGGTCCTGCGATTTTTGCGGACGAAAGCTGCGTGACTGAAACCGACGTGGCGCGCGTGGCGGAGCACTTCGACGGCTTCAATATCAAGCTCGTGAAATGCGGCGGTCTGACGCCTGCGCTGCGGATGGCGCGCCGCGGGCGCGAGCTCGGATTGAAGACGATGATCGGCTGCATGCTCGAAAGCAGCGTGCTGATCGCGGCCGGCGCGGTGGTGGCGCAGCAGACCGATTTCGCCGACCTCGACGGGGCGTGGCTGCTCGGCGATGACCCGTTCCGCGGCTGGAGCTTCGAGCGCGGAATCCTGTCGCCATCAGCCTTGCCGGGCCTCGGGGTCGAGCCGAGCGTGCCGATTTTTAGTTGGTAGCCGGGGTCTGTGACCCCGGATCGCGACGCAGGCAACCGGCCTCGAAGAGGCCGGCTGCAACCTGTCATACCATCTCTGGGAAATAACCGGACATCGGGCGGCTCCCGTGTCGGCCCGGCAGGGCCAGTGGAAATTAGCCGGTGGCGTGAGCCACCGGTATGTC
>JAYVPW010000192.1:0-3506 GCA_043777315.1 Spartobacteria bacterium
TACCCCCAGATCAAGCCCGGCGAGGTCGCCAACGACAAAGTCCTCATCCTCGAAGACACCGACGGCGACGGCCGCGCCGACCGGACCACCGTCTTCGCCGAAGGCCTCGAAATCCCCACCGGCCTGGAGATCGCACCAGTGGGGGCGGTGGGAGGGGGGGCGGTGGGAGGGGGAGAACGTCGAACGTCGAACGTCGAACGCCGAACGTCGAACGACGGAAAGGAGGGAGCCGCGCCGAGCGGCAGTGGTCCCGGCTCCGTTACTTCGACGTTCGACGTTCGACGTTCGACGTTCGACGTTTTCCCCTCCCCCTCCGCCTGCTACGTCGGCGAGGGGACGAAGCTGCTGCTGCTGACCGATACCGATGGCGATGGGAAGGCGGACCGACGGGAGGTGGTGCTGCGGGGGTTCGGGACGGGAGACAATCACCAGTGCATCAATTCCTTCCGCTGGTCGCCGGGCGGGGAGCTGATGTTTTCGCAGGGGCTGCACGGGCACGCGCGGGTGGAGACGCCGCACGGGATCGTGGCGCTGGATGGGGCGGGGTTCTTCCGCTACCGGCCGCGGGAGGGGCGGCTGGATGCCTTTTACGGCGGGCAGGCCGAGCCGCAGAACCCGTGGGGCTTCGTCTGGACCGACTGGGGGCAGATGCTGATGGTCGCCGGCAACAATGGCGGCATCTACTTTCCCCTGCCGGAGATGATCCGCGGGGTGCAGGGAGGGCGTCGCGACCAGATTTGGGAGAATGCGCGGGGGCGCAAGTGCAGCGGGCCGGACATCATCGGCACCGCGCACCTTCCGCCCGAATGGCAGGGCGTGATGCTCAGCGGCGGCTACATCAACAACGCGGTCTGGGCGCTGAAGGTGGAGGACGATGGGGCGGGGTTTAAGGTGAGGGATTGCGGAGAACGTCGAACGTCGAACGTCGAACGCCGAACGCCGAACGACGGAAAAGAGGAAGCCGCGCCGCGCGGAAAGGATCCCGCGGCCGGCTCCGATCCTTCGACGTTCGACGTTCGACGTTCGACGTTCGACGTTCTCCCCTCCCCCACATCCCCCTTCCTCTCCAGCACCGACACCTCATTCCGCCCCGTGGATGTGAAGATCGGCCCCGACGGCGCGATCTACATCTGCGACTGGTACAACCCGATCATCGGCCACTATCAGGCGAGCTTCCGCCACCCCGAGCGCGACAAGACGCACGGGCGCATCTGGCGCGTGACCGCGAAAGGCCGCCCGCTGGTGAAGCCGCCCGCAATCGCCGGCGCACCGCTCGCCGCGCTCTTCGAGAACCTCGAGAGCCCCGAGCGCTGGGTCCGCGAGATGACGCGGCTGGAACTGATGGGGCGGGAGACGGACGAGGTCGTGAAGGGGCTGCGTGCGTGGTGCGCGGGCTCCCCCGGTAGCGCACGCGTCCCGCGTGCTGTTTCCGGCGTCTCGCCGGAAAGCGGCAGGTCCCCCGGCAGGTCCCCTGGTGCGAACGGCAAAGGCATCCCTGCGGACCCACCGCCGCCGGGCGGGACGCCCGGCGCAGCACGCGAGACGCGTGCGCTACCCCCGGAGCGCGCGCTCGTCGAGGCGATGGGGGTCTTCGAGGCGTTCGGCGTCTTCCCTTTCAACGAGATCACCACGCTCATGGTTTCGCCTGAACCAAAGGCGCGTGCCTACGCCGCCGCACTCGTCGCGAAACTGGCAGACCAACCATCGGCGGAGCACTCCGAGTGGATGCTGCTGGAGATGCTGGCATCTGATCCTCATCCGCAGGTGCGTCTCGCGGCCATTGTCGCGGCAGCAAACATGGCCAGTCCAATGTCGATCAATGCCGTCCTGACCGCGAGCGACCAGCCGCGCGATCGATTCATCGAGTTGGCTCTTCGCACCGCCGTCGCATCGCTGGAGCCGTTATGGAGACCGCGTTTATCGGATTCGGAGGGCATGGGTCTTCAGCCAAAATGGCACGAGCGCATTGCCGAACTCACCCGTCCCCTCACTTCCACCAAACCCGCCCCGCCCGCCGCCGCGAAACCCGCGGCCATCCCCGCCACCGGAAAGCTGCGGGCGACGCCGGAGTTCGTGGCGGCGCTGGTGAAGGAAGTGCAGGCGGGCGGCGACGCGAAGCATGGCGGCGAGGTCTTCCGCCGGGCGGAGCTGGCCTGCACGAGCTGCCACAGCATCGAGGACCAGGGCGGGAAGGTCGGCCCGCCGCTCGATGCGGTCGGCTCGGGGCAGCCGCTCGACTTCATCATCGGCGCGGTGCTGGAGCCGCAGCGCGAGATCAAGGAAAGCTACGAAGGAATGCTCATCACGCTCAAAGACGGCGCCCACGGGATCGGCTACCTCGTCGCCAGCGACGCGGCGTCGAAGACCTTGCGCGACCCGGCCACCGGCACCGAAGCGCGCTTCGCCCTCGCCGACATAGCGAAGGTCGAACCGATCGGCTCCTTCATGCCCGCCGGGCTGGTCGATGGGCTCTCCCGCGAGGATTTGCGCGATCTTCTCCGCTACCTCGGCGAGCTGGGGAAGCCTAAGTGAGGCGCTCGCAAAGACGCAAAGGCGCAAAGGAAGAGGGCTTTTTCCCTCCTCCCCCTTGGCGTCTTTGCGCCTTTGCGAGCGCCACGCCTAAGCCGTGACGCCGCGCGGAGTCTTCGTGTATTCCAAATCGACTCCCACTTTCCACGTGAACCCACGCCCCACGATCCTCGCCACGCTGCTCCTTTCCACCGCCGCCCTCGCCGCCGAGCTGCCGAAGAGCGTGAAGGTGCCGGAGGGCTTCGAGGCCACGCTCTACGCGGCACCGCCGGAGCTGGGCTACCCGACCGCGGTGAGCGGGGCGGCGGATGGGACGCTCTTCGTCGCGATCGATGAAAACGGGTCGCTCGATGCGAAGCCGGATCGCGGCCGGGTGCTGCGCTGCATTGATAAGGATGGCGACGGGAAGGCCGATGAATTCAAGGTCTTCGCGAAGATGGACAGCCCGCGCGGGGTGATCTGGGACGGCGCGAGCGGGACGGGTCCGGGGACGCTTTACGTGATGCATCCGCCGAATCTCACGGCTTACACCGACACGGATAGCGATGGCGTGGCGGACAAGGAGGAGGATCTGGTGACGGGGCTCGGCTTCGATCTGAAATTCCGCGGGGCGGATCACACGACGAACGGCTGCCGGCTGGCGATCGACGGCTGGATTTACATCGCGGTCGGCGACTACGGCGCGGTCGAGGCGAAGGGCAAGGACGGCAATACGCTGCACATGAAAGGCGGCGGCGTGGTCCGCGTGCGCACGGACGGCACGGGGCTCGAATACGTTTCGCGCGGCCAGCGCAACATCTACGACGTGGCGGTGAGCCCGACGCTGGAGGTCTTCACGCGCGACAATACGAACGACGGCGGCGCGTGGAACGACCGGCTGAGGGGTGTAAAAGTCTTTCTGTAAATTGCTCTTCCTTCGCAATGCCCAGCTCCCCTGCGGGAGCGGCGGCGCGAAGGCGAGCGTAGCGAGCCGAGCG
>JAYVPW010000193.1:0-42833 GCA_043777315.1 Spartobacteria bacterium
TTCACAGCTCCCTCGCTTTCCAATCCCCGCTAAACTTCGAACGCTCTCTCAATATCAATTAACCCTCTTTTCGCTGTCTTCATTTTCGAGGAAAGATCAGACCTGCGTCTGGAGCCGCACAAAGCCGTGGAGAGTGCCCCAAGGCGCTCATGGGATCAGGTTCGCCGGGGCAAACTGGACGCTGTGACCGTCTCCCCCTTCCGTCAGGCCACCACCTTCGCGCTTGGACGCAGAGGAGGCGAGCGCCAGCATACGCGGGCGCGCCGGAGATCAAGGTTGGGTGACGCGGAGGCGGAGGAATTGGCCGGTGCCGCTGACCGGCGGGGCGGGAACGGGGGATGGGTAGCGGTAGGTGAGGGTTTCCGTGCCGTTGCTGTTGTAGTTGGGGGTGCCGACAAGGATGGCGGCACTCCATGCGGTGGTGAGGTCGGCGGTGGATTGGACGCTGGCGCTGGCTTCGTCGCGACCGAGGAGACGGGTGAAGCTGAGGGTAAGGTAGTTGGAGACCACTCCGCCCACGTTGATAATCTGGACCGACTGGATGGGGCGGCCGGCGGAGGCGGAGCTTATGGGGGAGGTTCCGAGGTAATACTCGGCGAGGTTGCTCAAGCCGTCATTGTCGTCATCGCCACTGAGGCCTCCGGTGATGCCGAAACTCGTGGACCAGGCAGCGAAACTCATAGCGTCGGTGGAGCCGGGATTGCCGCCTATGGCAAAGCTCGCGCGCCAGTTGGTCGGAACGCTGTGGTCGGGGTTGGTCTCGGGCTTGAGGAGGACGAGAGCCGGGCCGCCGTTGTCGGGGCTTTCGGGCCAAGGGGACTTGTTGTTGTAAGAAAAGTCACGGATGACATTGCCGACGGCATCGACGAGCTGGAGTTGCGCGCCGCCAGTATTGAGGGTCGTGCCATTGGCAAAGATGCCGGCGATCTGCGCCACGGGCACGGCAGGATATGCGGTGGTAAAGGCGGAGATGTCGCGCACGATGAGGGTGCGCGCGCCGGCCGGGAGCAAAGTGCCGCTGGGGAAGGTGAACTGGACGCCGAGAAGGAAGCGGACGTTGGTAAGGTCCACGGTCACCGCGCTGATGTTCATGAGTTCGATGAACTGCGTCAGGTTGCCGGAGCCCGCGGGGTTGTAGTGGATTTTGGAGATGACCAGATTGGCCGGTGAGGCAAGGGTGCCGACGAGGTATTGCGCCTCGACGAGCGGGCTCCAAGTCAGACTGCCGCTGTTGTAAATGCGCGCGCGGAGGGTCGTGGTGGTCGTGAGAGTCACGGGGGTCGAGCTTCCGCCGTTGACTGCGCTGGCATTCACTCCGCCGCCGGTGTCTCGCGGATCGCTGCCGTTGGCAGTGAAGTAGATGACCCCGGTGCTTCCGTTGGGGTTGCTGATCGTGAAGTTGTAGGGATTGCCCACCGAGCCGCCGAACTGTCCGCTGAAGGTGGGCGCCAAAAGCGTGGCAAGACCGGCCAGCGGCTTCGGGGTGCCGAGGGGATCCTCATAGCCGCGCAGTTCTTGGATGACAAGGGAATTCCGACCGTTGGATTGTGCGCCGAAATTCGTGAAGCCACCCTGCGCGGCACCGCCATTGTTGATGAAGTTGGCGATCGTGATGTTCTTCGCGTTCAGCCACGAAGTCCTATTCAGCGTGCTGGAACCCCAGCGCGCGGCTTCGGCATGAATCATCGGATCGACTTGGGCGGCGAGGGTGTTCACGCGGCCGAGCGCATTTGCCGTGGTGAGCGCGCCACCGTTGAAGAAATTCCGCTGCACCCGGTCGGCGAAACGTTGGCGATACTCGGCGCTGTAGCAGAGCATCTCGTGGAGGTACTGCGGATTGCTCTTCGTATAGAAGGTGTTGGTGAGTGTCTCGCGGGTGTTGTACTGGGTCTGGCCCCACCGGTTCAGCCCGGAGGTGCCCCACGGGCCGGTGCGGTTGTAGGCGCGGCCGTCGGACACGCTGTCCATGCCGTGCTCATTATCGTGGGCAAAAAAGGCGAATCCGCGCGAGCCCAGCCGGTCCCGAACGCCGAACCAATTGTTCGACGCGTTGCTGAGGAAAGTGGAGAGCGGCGCGTCGAAGCTGCCATCGTAGAAAATGATGAGCAGGTAGTCGATGAGATTGTCCACGTCGAGCAGCACCGGCTGGCCGTTGGGAAGGCCATTCGTGCCCAGACCGCGCATGTTCATGTACTTGGCGGTGCGGCTGGATTCCGCACCGACGTCGTTTTTCAAGGCAATGGCCTGCTTGTAGAGCGATTGCCACGCGGCGAAATTGCCGTCGGTCATTTCGGTGTCGTAGCTGGGGCTGCCGGCGCTCTTGACGGTGTCGATGTTAGCTTTGACACCGCCGAGGTAGCTCGCGCCAAAGTCCGCCTCGGTGCGTTCCTCCCAGTTGTAGATGCCCCAGTAGATGCCATTGATGTAAACGTGGAAGTAGCCGGTCCGCGCGTAGGGTAGGCCCATGTCGCCCGAGCTGACGCGGCTCCATTCCTCGCGCATGAGGCTGTTCTGGGGATCGTTTCCGAAGCTCCACGAGTAGTTTTCTTCGCAGCGCATGTCGATCTGGCTGAAGGTCGATGTGCCAGCCGAACCAAAGAGGCGGTAGTTCAATTTGCCGCCGTAAAGGCTGTTGCGGAAGTAGAGGTGAAAGGCGTGCTTTGGGTTGTTTGGCGAACGGCTGAAACCACCGCGAACGCGCGCGCCGCAGTCGATATGAAATTCAGAGCCGCCAGCCGCATTGAGATATTCGATGGTGACCGGGCGCTCCCAAAACAGCCCGTGCTTGTCCGCGTTTGCATAGATGCCGCTGTTGGCGTCGAAAAGATTTGGGAGATCGGTCGTCATGCAAATTGTCGGTGCCGCGGAGAGCGCGTCCTTGATGCTTTGCAGCGTGCCGCCCGCCGCGGTGACATTGCCTAGCGTCATGCCGTATCGAAGCACCTGGCTGCGGGGCGCGATCGGACCCGCGGGAAAACCAAGTGCCGCGGCCGTGGCACTGGTTTGGGTGGCAACGTCATCGACAAAAATATAGGTCTTCGTATCCACGTTGGTCGCTTTCCAGCCGAGCTTATAGGCAAAGGCGCGAATGACTTTCGTGCTGCTGATGGAGATCGGGGCGGTGTAGATCGTACCTGTGTTCCGGGTCGGGGTGCTGCCATCCGTGGTGTAACGGATGATTGCGCCAGGCGTGGCCGAGATGATCGCGAGATTGAAAGGCGCAGTGTAACGACCGCGCAGGTGGTCAAAGTCAGTGTCGGCGACAAATCCTTGCACGCTGGCGCCATTCGGCTGGCCGGGGGTCGGTGTCTCCATGAAACCGATGTAGCCCTCCGTGTCGGAACTGCCATAGCTCACATCCTGGTTCTGCGATGGATAGTTGTTGAAGACAGTCAGGACAGTGAAGCCGCCCGCGCCGTTACTCTTGGTCAGAGCGAGATAGCCGGTGGTCTTGTTGATATTGAAGTTCGTATGCAGATGCGGCTGCGCGACTGTTCCAGGATTGTCCTGGCCCGCCACGGCCTGCGCGGGCCGCCGATCAAGCTGCGAAGCAAAGGCGACAAGGTATTTGTTCGGGTCAAGGGTCCACGCAGGGAAGGCCCACTTGTTGGGAACCGCGGCGTCGTCCGTGAGGTAGTAGCCCGCGAGATTCACAGTTCCGGTGGTCGAATTCCAAATCTCGACCCAGTCCGGTGCAGAGGCGTCTTCAGCGAGCAATGTATTCTTGTTGTCCGCCATAAACTCCGAGAGCACCACCTGACCTTGCGGTACCGGCATCGGCGGCGTGACGATGCCAAGAAGCTGCCACTGGAGGTTCGGACGAATCCAGCCCAGCTCCAACTCCGCATTGCCGGTCACATCGTAGTAGATTAGCTCGATTTGCGCCGTCGGCTTGTTGAGCGTGATCCTGCCGGAGCTCGACGAGGGGCTGTGCGTGCCGTCATCCACGATTACATCCCGCCCATCGATCCGCAGCCGAGCTCCGTCGTCGGAGCTGACGAAGAACGTGTATTCACCGGGCGTGTTGATGATGAGGGTCGCGGTGACTTGCAGCGCGTAGTTGTCGCCACTGCCGCCTGGCATTGCACTGTTGCCAGCCGTGAAATCTCCGTCCGTGCCGTCGGTGAAATTCACCGTCGAATACGTGCCGGTAAATTGTGTGCCCGCGTTGGTCCCAGCCAGGACGCTGATCGCGCTGTCGAGATAGCCGAGGGGAGCAAAAGGAAACGCCACCGTCGAGTTCACCCGCCGCACGGCAAAACCCGGTGCCGCCACTCCGATTGGCGACGGCACATTGGCCGTCACAGACGCGGCGACGGTGCCGTAAGCGTTCGAGACCGTGAGAGTGTAAACAGTCGTCTGGTAGGGGAGGATCGCGGCGGTTCCTGTCACTCCGACTGTGCCGATGCCTTGGTTGATCGAGATCGTCGTAGTGCCGAAAGGCGTCACGTTCCATGCGAGAGAGGTCTCCGCGCCGAAGAGCGGGTTCGCGTCTGCAATCGTGAAGGAATTGATCGTCGGAGGGGTCGTTCCCAGGATGGTAACTGACCGCTGGACCGAACCGCTCGGATTCGTCGCGGTGAGGGTGTAAGTCGTACTCCCGGCCGGTGGCTTCACCACCCGGCTCACCTGTCCTGCGACGTTGATATTTCCCGGATTCAACGTCAGCGTCGCCGCGCCTGCGGTCGCCCAGCTCAGTGTCACATTCGCGCCGGCCAGCACAGTGGTCTGATCGGCAGTGAAGCTGGTGATCGTGGGCGGTGTGTTGAGAAGAACTGTAATGCTCTTTGTCACCATGTCGGTCGCATTCGACGCCGTAATCGTGTAAGTCGTCCCGCTGGTCGCCGGAGTGGCCACGCTAACCGAACCGGTCGGAATGGCCACGTTGCCAACGCCTTGGTTGATGGACAGTGAGGTCGGAAGTGCGTTGGTCAGCCAGCCCAGCGTGATGGTGGGCGGCAAAGGGTTGTGCAGGTACAGCGGTGAAATACTGCTTTCGTTCGCCGTGAAAGCAATGATCCGCGGCACAATGACCGTGTCGGGATCGCGCACCACTTCCAGCCCCCCGTTCGCAGTGTCGCCGACGAGATGGAATGTTCCATCGTTGGCCGCCTTGGCACCGCGCGCGGCAAAGACCTCGATCGACGCGGGTCCGCTGACGTCCCAATAGGTCAGCTCAAGGTTATAATCGCCCGGTGTCAGGTGGACCACTCCCAGCGTATTGCTGTCCGTTGTTGGATTGGGAAAATACAAGCCGTCACCGTCATGCGCGGGGTCGAGAGTGTTGCCCGTGGAGAGGTGCGTGGAGCTGAGAAATTTCCTACCCAGAAGTCGCAGTCTCGTGCCTTCATTCCCACGAAAACCAAAGGTGTAATCGTCCTCGTCGGTGATCCTCACCGCGCACTTGGCGAGCATCAGGAAGTTATCATCGTCGGTCCCGGCGACGCCCGTGCCAAAGGGCACATCCCCTGGGAAATAGTGGGACACACCGTTATCGGGATCGATCATGTTGATCACTGAAGCCTGATACTCCGCGACGGTGCCGCCCGGCGTCGCGGCATAGGCACGAATGATACGATCCGCATGGACCAGCGAACTGGTGCTGAAAGAAGTGCCTGGATAGGCCTTGATTTCCCGCACGCTCCATTTGCCATCCGTGCTGACGTAGTACCCGGGCAGCTTCGGCGGATCATAAGTCCCCGGCGCAGGCAACGCATTCGGATTGACGTTATTATAGAGTGCCTGAACCTGGCCCACATCGAGCGCGGCGGCGTACACCACGACGTCATCGAGCGATCCCTTGAAATCGTTGGAGCTGCTGTTGGCCGTGCCCCAGTTGCCGAGGTAGAGGTCTGTAGCCTTCAGCGTATTCGCCACGCCCGTGCGGACGATTTCAGGCACACCATTGATGTAGATTTTCTGAGTCTGCGCGACGGCGTCGTACACGAAGCTGAGATGGAACCAATTGCTCGCCGCCACCGAGGTCGTCACGCCAGTGACGTCGTTTCCGTCGAAGCCAAAGTGGCCCTTGCTGTTGGTGCTCCCCGCGCCAAGCCCGGCGTGAAGCGTGCCGACGCCGCTGCCCAAGTTTCCAAAAACCGTGTTATATCCCTGGCTGATGTCGATACTTGTGCCGTTGATCCACGCGGAAAGGGTGAACGACGCAGTCCCGCCCGCGTTGCGCAGACCGAGCGCCTCGTTGGAATTACCCACGATTGACGACGCCACGAGTTGCAGGCTCTGGCTTCCGGAGAAGATGATCGCCTGACCCGTTCCGAAACGGTCCGCGCCATAGGTCGGTGTGAAGCCGGAATTCGGCGTCACCGCAGTGACGATGCCCGCGGCGGATGCGTCATTCGTATTACCGTCGAATTTGAAATAAGCCCGCGGAGCCTGGCCAAAGCCCGGAAGGAGGCAACCGAGGTAGGCGACGACGAAGAGGAAGGATCGGGAGAATGAGAACATGGGGAAGGTTGGCGACGCTTTACAATGCGTCGGTCGAAACGTGCGCGCCAACGATGTTCGCGGTTTGCCGGATTTCCAGTTCGACCGTGTTTGCATCTGAGTCTTTTCAAGGTCGGCACCGCCCATCGATCATCACCAGCACCCAGAAGCCTCCATATGAACCTCCGCCGATTCCTCCCCCTCACCTGCCTCATCGCCTCCGCCGGTTTCGCCGCCGACCTGCCTGCCATCCGGGCGGAGTCGATCGCCAAAAAAAAAGAGCTGCTATTCTCCGATGACTTCGAGAGCGCCACGCACGACCAGCGCTGGCATCGGGTCGTGGACACTTTCGCCTTCGAAAAAGGCACATTGAAAGGGACCCAGACCCGCGACAAAGATGTGCCCGCCGCCGAGGGCAAACCCGAGGTGAAGGCTCACGCCGCGGTTTACGGGCTGGAGCTGCCGACGAAGGACAGTGTGGTCGAGGTGAGGATCAAACTGGAAGGGGCGACGATGGTGGACGTCGAGTTCGACGACCGCAAATTCACCGGCTCGCACTACGGCCACCTCTGCCGCGCCCAAGTCCGCCTCGACAAAGTCACCATCGCCGACGAGCGCGACGGCAGCCAGAGCAACGCCCTGATCGAGCTGAGAAAAGACACCGCCAAAAACAAGGACGAAATCAACAAGCTCCTCGCCACGCACAGCGCCAGCTTTCCGGCCAAGCTCGAGGCCGGCAAATGGTACACGCTCATCGTCGAAACCGTCGGCGACTCCATGCGCGTGACCATCGACGGCAAGCCGGCGGGCTTCCTCAAATCCCCCGGAATCGGCCACGCGACCAAGTCGAAAATCGAGCTCGGCGTCGCCGGGAAGGACGGGTTCTTCGACGACATCAAAGTCTGGAACGCCGAGCCGGCGAAATAGGCACAGTCGCGGGGCGCGGTGACGCCGCAGACGCGCGCGGCGTCGGGGGAAACGGTGGATTTTTCAGGCGATCGGATGTTCGATGCGCGGTGGCGACCGCGACTCGAAGGGCGGCGTTTCCTTTTCCATGCTTCTCGAAAATCCTGATCGCCGGTTGTTGGGGCCGCAGTTTGAGCGACTGGAGGCGATGCGGTTTTTTAGCGGGACGCCGGGGGATTTTTGGCCGCGGTTTTTGCAGTTGGTCGTCGGGTTCGGAGCCGCTTCCGAGGCGTTGGTGCTGACGCGAAACCGGGGCGGGGCGGCGGCGGCGGGGTGGAAAGAGGCGGCGGGGTGGCCGGCGCAGAGCGGGCTTTCCGGGGCGCTGAAGTCGGTGAAAGGCGAGTCCGATCGGATGCTTTTGGAGGCGGAAGCGGGAGGCGAGAGCAGCGCGGCGGGGCGCGGTTGGATCGCGGTTCGACTGACGACGACTGACCCGGAAACTTCGGTGGTGCTCGTCGCGAATTTGCAGCCGCAGGCAGATGCGGCGGAGTCGGCGACGCGGCTGCGGTTGCTCGCGGATGTGCCGCTGCTTTTCGAGCGCAATCGAGGCGCGGCGCAGGTGCAGAGCGATCTCGCGCGGTTTGCGGTAACGCTGGATTTGCTCGTGCTGATTGATGAGCAGACGCGTTTCGTCGCGGCGGCGATGACGCTCTGCAACGAATTGGCGGCCCGCTTTTCCTGCGATCGGGTGAGCCTCGGCTGGCTGCAGCGCGGCTTCGTGCGGCTGCAGGCGGTGAGCCATTCGGAGCATTTCGAGAAGAAAATGGCGCTCGTGACCGGGCTCGAGCTGGCGATGGATGAGGCGCTCGATCAGGACGAGGAAGTCCTCTGGCCCGCGCCGCCGGACTGCACTGCGGTGGTGCGCGATCACGAGGGATTTTCGCGGACGCAAGGAGTCGCGCATTTGCTCTCGCTGCCCATCCGGCTCGGCGCGGAGGCGATCGGCGTGCTGACGCTGGAGCGCGGGGCGACGGCTTTTACTTCGCGCGAAACGCAGACCCTGCGCCTGCTGTGCGATCATGTCGCGCGGCGACTGCAGAGCTTGAAAACGCACGATCGCTGGTGGGGCGCGCGGTTGCTGACGGCGACTCGCGAGCAAGCGGCGAAGCTGATCGGCGCGGAACACACGGTCGCGAAACTCGTCGCGCTCGGCTCGCTCGCGGTGCTCGCGATCCTGCTTTTTGGCCGCGCGGATTATCGCGTCGAGGCGCCGTTCATTTTGAAAAGCGACGTGCTCGCGCAGATTCCCGCGCCGTTCGATGGCTTCCTCGACGAAGTCCGCGTGCGCGTCGGCGACCCGGTCCGCGCGCAGCAGCCGCTGCTCGTGCTCGATACGCGCGAGCTGTTTTTGCAGGAAGCCGGGGCGATCGCGGAGCGCGAACGTTTTCTCGCCGAGGCGCAAAAAGCGGAGTCGGAGAACAACGTTGCCGACATGCAAATCGCGCGGGCGAGCGCCGACGAAGCGCAGGCGCGACTGACGCTCGTGCGGCATCACCTCACGCAGGCGACGGTGCTGGCGCCGTTCGATGGCTTCGTCGTCGAGGGCGATTTGCGCGAGCGGATTTCCGCGCCGGTGAAGCAGGGCGAGGTGCTCGTGAAGGTCGCGCGCATCGAGGCGATGTTCGCCGAGGTCGCGCTGCCGGAGCGCGATGTGCATGAAGTTCACGCGGGCGAGCGCGGCGAAATCGCGTTCGCGAGCCGTCCGCAATTTTCGTTTCCGATCACGGTCGAGCGCGTCGAACCAGTCGCGGAGGTGCGGGACAGAGGCAACGTTTTCATCGTCCGCGCGGACCTGCCGGCAGACGCGCAAATGTGGTGGCGTCCGGGCATGAGCGGGGTCTGCAAAGTCGAGGCGGGACGGCGAAACCTGCTCTGGATTCTGACGCACCGGACCGTCGATTTTCTGCGGCTGTATCTCTGGTGGTGAGCTCGCGATGGCCAGCGGAACCTTCAGCGAACACTGGCATCGCGTCGCCGAGCGCCGCGTCGGACTGCGCCCTGCCGTGCAAATCCGGAAGCAATATTTCCGCGGTGAAAAGTGGTTCCTGATCCTCGATCCGCTGAGCAATCAGTTCTTCCGGATCAACACGGGCGCGCACGATTTTATCTGCCGACTGAATCGCCACGCGACGGTCCAGGAAATCTGGGAACGCTGTCTCACGCGCGATCCGGACGGCGCGCCGGGGCAGGAGGAAGTGATCCGGTTGCTCTCGCAACTGCATCACGCGAATCTGCTTTTTGGCGACGTGCCCGCCGAGCCCGAAGCGATGTTCGAGCGGCATCAAACGCGTCGCCGCCGCGAAGTTCGCTCGCTCCTGAATCTCATGTCGTTGCGCATCGCGACGTTCGATCCCGATCGTTTTTTACAACGCGCGCTGCCCGCGGTGCGCTGGCTTTTCAGCCCGGTCGGCGCGGTCCTCTGGCTCGCGGTCGTCGGCTGGGGCGTGAAGGTCGCGGTCGATCACGGCGCGGCTTTGCGTACGCAAACCGAGGGCGTGCTCGCGCCCGCGAATCTGCCGCTGCTTTATCTCGCGCTCATTTTGATCAAGGGATTGCACGAACTCGGGCACGCTTTTTCGTGCCGATACTTCGGCGGCGAAGTGCATCGGATGGGCGTGATGCTTCTCTATTTCAGTCCCGTCCCGTTCGTCGATGCGACGGCGAGCTGGGCCTTCCCGACGAAGTGGCTGCGCATCTTCGTCGCGTCCGCGGGGATGATCGTGGAGTTCTTCGTCGCGGCGCTCGCGGTCTTTGTCTGGGCGGCCACGGGCGAGGGCGCGCTGCACAGCCTCGCCTACAACATGATCTTCATCGCGTCCGTCACGACGCTGCTTTTCAACGCGAATCCTCTGATGCGATACGACGGATATTACATCCTCAGCGACCTGCTCGAGATGCCGAATCTCGCGGGCCGCGCGCAGCAAATGTTGCAGCATCTCGCGGAGCGATACCTCTTCGGAATCCGAACGTCGGAGAGCCCGTCGGAGAGCCGCGGTGAGGCGTGGCTGCTCGCGATTTTCGGCGTGGCGAGCTGGTGTTATCGGCTGCTCGTTTTCGTCAGCATCGCGCTCTGGATCAGCGGCCGGTGGCTGATCTTCGGACTGCTGCTCGCGCTCGGGACGGTCGCATCGTTCACTCTTTTGCCGGTGTGGAAACTGGCGCGTTTTCTCGCGAGTCCGCGGCTCGGACGGCATCGGCAGCGCGCTGTGCTCGTGACGTGCGGCGGGCTCGCGGCGGTGATCGCGCTGCTCGCATTCGTGCCGATGCCGAGCCGCTTCCGCGCGCCGGGAGTTTTGCACGCGGAGGAATACAGCCAGGTTTTCACGAGCACGCCGGGAGTCGTGCGCGAGGTTCTTTCGCGCAGCGGCGAGGCGGTGAAAAAGGGTCAGCCGCTGCTCCGCCTCGAGAGCCGCGAACTCGAACTCGAACTCGCCGCCGCACGCGCGGAGCTCGCCCGCGCGGTCGCCGAAGAGGAGCGCGCGATGACTCGCAACGCGGCGGAACTGCTTCCCATTCGCAGCCGGCGTGGCGTCTCGGAAAAACGCGTGCGGCGCATCGAGGAGCAGCAGCGCGCGCTCGTCGTCGTCGCGGCGCACGACGGCACATGGGTTTCGCAACGCATCGCGCAGAGCGTCGGGCAGTGGTTCCCGCGCGGGCAGCGCGTCGGCGAAATCGTGCGCGACGCGGAGTTCCGGTTCACCGCCGTCATTTCGCAAAACGAGGCCGCGAATCTTTTCAGCGGCGGGGTCCGCGAGTCGCAGGTCCGCATCCGCGGGCAGGCGGCGAATGCCGTGCATGTCACCGCGGTGCGGGTGATCCCGGCGCAACAGGAGATGCTCCCCTCCTCCGCGCTCGGCTGGGCCGCGGGCGGCGAAATCGCGACGTCGCAACGCGACCCAAATGGCCTGCGCGCGGCCGAGCCGTTCTTCGAATTGCGCGCGACGCTGCAGCCGCGCGAGGGCGTCCAGTTTTTGCACGGGCGCTCCGGCAGCATCCGCGTGGAGCTCGCGCGCGAGCCATTGCTCGGCCAGTGGTATCGGAAGCTGCGCCAGCTTTTGCAGCGCAAATATCAGGTCTGAAAATGAAGCCGACCGCCGACCACCGGCGCACCGCGCTGATCACGCCGCGCAAGTTGCATCGCGGGCTCGACGCTGCGATCCACGCGTTGATCGGACGCACCGCGCGCGGCGGAGCGGCGGCGAAGCTGCACCGCGAGGCCGCGCAGATTCACGAGCTCGCCTCGCAGTTTGGCGACGCGAGCGACGAAAGGTTACGCTCGCAATTGCTCGATGCGCGGCGCGCTTTTCGCCGCGGCGAAGATGTCGGCGAGACGGTCGTGCAACACGCGCTCGCCGCCGTTGCGGTCGCGGCGAGGAGGCAGCTCGGGCTTTCGCCATACCTCGTGCAGCTCATGGGCGCGCTCGCCGTCTCGCGCGGCTATCTGCTGGAAATGGCCACTGGAGAAGGAAAGACGCTCACCATCGCGCTCGCCGCAGTGCTCGCCGGCTGGACGGGACGGCCGTGCCACATCATCACGTCGAACGATTATCTCGCCTCGCGCGATGCGGCGTGGCTCGGGCCGTTCTACGCATTTTGCGGACTGAGCGCGGGCGCGGTGCCCGGCGAAATGCCGGGGCCGGAACGCGCGGCGAATTACCAGCGCGACCTCACCTACACGACGAGCAAGGAGGTCGTGGCCGACTTTCTCCGCGACCGATTGCAGCTCGGGCCGCTCGTCCATTCCACGCGCCGGCTGCTCCGCGCGATGTTGCAGCCCGGCGCGGCGAGCGGGCACACACTCGTGCTGCGCGGCCTGCACACGGCGATCGTCGATGAGGCCGACAGCGCGATGATCGATGAGGCGGTGACGCCGCTGATCATCAGCCGTGAGCAGGAAAACGAGCCGCTCCGCGCGGCGTGTGAAATCGCGCATCGCCTCGCGCTGATGCTCGATCCCGGCGTGGATTATCGCGCCGAGACGCAGCGGCAGGAAATCGCGATCCTGCCCGCCGGGCTCGCGCGTCTCGCCGGGCACGCGGCGGAGCTGCCGGGGATGTGGGGCGGGGCGCAGCGGCGCGCGGAGTTGGTGACGCAGGCGTTGCGGGCGCGGGAGTTTTTTCAGCGCGGAAAACAGTACGTCGTCGAGGAGGAGAAGATCGTCATCGTCGATGAATTCACGGGTCGGCTGATGCACCAGCGGACGTGGCAGCAGGGCTTGCATCAGGCGGTCGAGGCAAAGGAAGGCCTCGCCGTCACGACGCCCGCCGCGACGCTCGCGCGGCTCTCGTTTCAGCGGTTTTTCCGATACTACCGCAGGCTCTCCGGGCTCTCGGGGACGGTGTGGGAAGCCGCGCCGGAGGTCTGGCAAATGTATCGTCTGCCGGTCGTCCGCATCCCGACGAACCGGCCGTGCGTGCGCGTCGAAATCGCCGACCGGGTTTTCGCGTCGGCGGCGGAAAAGTGGGACGCGATCGTCGAGGAAATCGCGGCGCGGCACGCGCTCGGGCAGCCGCTGCTCGTCGGCACACGGAGCGTCGCGACGAGTGAACTGCTCGCCGCGATGCTCGAAGCGCGCGGGCTTTCCTTCGCGCTTTTGAACGCGCTGCGGCATCGCGAGGAAGCCGCGATCATCGCGGACGCGGGCGCGCGCGGGCGCATCACGATCGCGACCAATATGGCGGGTCGCGGGACGGACATCGCGCTCGGCACGGGCGTGGCTGAGGTCGGCGGGCTGCACGTTTTGCTGACGGAGCGGCACGAGTCGCGGCGCATCGATCGACAACTCATGGGGCGCGCGGCGCGGCAGGGCGACCCGGGCTCGGCGCAGGCATTCATCAGCCTCGAGGACGAATTACCCGCCCGCCACGCGCCCGCCTGGCTGCGCGAACGCGTTCGTTCCGCGCTCGCCGCGCATCTTCCCGGAGCCGGTCGTCTCGCGAAAAAACTCATCGATTCCGCGCAGGCGCGAGCCGAGCGCAAGGCCCACCAGCAGCGCCGCGCGGTGCTCGAAATGGACACATGGGTCGAGCAATCGCTCGGCTTCGCAGGGCCGAGCGCGGAGGGGTAATTGTGGCTTCCGCCGCCCCTGCCGGGGCGAATTCGCTTTCGACGTGGGTCCGGTGGCTGACGCCACCGGCTAATTTCCGGCGAGCCTGCCGGCTCGAAAACGTCGGGGCACGAACACGTCGCCGAAACCGGCGGGCGGGACGCCCACCCTACCCGAGACAGGCCGGCCGGCTTCGGCACGCATCGGTCGGGTTGTTTCTGCGATTTGGCAGAAGCTGTGAAATAAGTCCGGGCGACCTCTGGAGCGCACCGCTCCGTCGGTGCCCGAACGGGTGGTTTTGAAGACTCGCGCCGACGGAGCGGCGCGCTCCAGGGCCGGGGTCGCCCGAGGGTTTCCCGACTTTTAACACAGCCTGTCAGACCGGCACCGGCGCGCTGGTGCCGCCGGCGGTGGTGACGGTGGCGCTGCCGGTGGCGGGGAGGCCGAGGTTCACGTCGGCACCGTCGTTGTCGAAGGCGTAGTAACCGCCGACGTTGATCGGCGATCCGCTGGTGCTGGTGTCGGTGACGCTGACGCCGTTGAGGGTCCAGACGGTGCCGTTGCCTTCCACGAATCCGAGGCCGTGCCAGCGCGTGACGCCAGCGCCGTTGGACGTGACTCCGCCAGTGAGGACGACGGGGACGATTTGCAGCAGGAACGAATTCGACGCTCCGGCGATGCGCAACAGGAACGCGCCGTTGAAATAATTCGGCACCACAAACGTGGCGCTCGTCCCGTCCGCCGCCGCGGTGGCGGGCGTGAAGAGCTGCGTGCTGAGCGTGCCGTTGCCGTCGATGAATTGGCCGAAAATATCCGTCGCGGTCGTGAACCCAGTGCCATTGAGCGTGATCGTCTGGCCGGGATTGGCGGAGGCGGATGCGCCGCTCGCCGCGCTGCCGGTAGTCGCCGTGCTGGTAATGCCGGTGAAGCCGACGGTGAACGGCGCGCTCGTTCCGCCGGCGGTCGTGACGGTGATCGGGCCGTTGTAGAGGCCGCTGGTGAGCGGCACCGAGAGATCGGCGCCGTCGTTGTCGTAGAGGTAGAAGCCGCCGGCATTCGGCCCCTGCGACGCGGTCTCGTCGGTCACTTCGACCTGGCCGAAGCGGTAGATCGTGCCGTTCGCCTCGACGAATCCTTTCCCGCGCAACCGGACATTTGCGTAGCTCCCGTCGCCCGGCGTGTAGTTGAAATCGGCCGAGTCGAGGACCGGCACGATTTGCAGCGGAATGCTCGCGCCGGTCTTCTCGCCGACGATTCCGACGTTGCCGGTGAAGGCCACATCGAGCGGCACGACGACCGTGAGCTGAGTGCCGCCGGCGTTCACTGTCGCCGGGCGGACGACGCGCTCCTGGGTCGTGCCATTGCCGTCGATCGCGGGGAAAACAACGTCGGTGCTGGTGTCGAAACCGGTGCCGTTGATCGTGATCGTCTGGCCCGGATTCGCGCTCGCGAGCGCGGGATTCGCGGGCGTGCCGGTGGCGGCGACGGTGCCCACGGCGAAGCCGGTGAACGTCAGATTGAACACCGCGCTCGTGCCACCAAACGTCGTGACCGAGATCGCGCCGGTCGCCGCATCGCTCGGGATGACGATGTTCATCGCGTCGTTTTCCTGCACGTAGCCGCCGAAAATATCCGGCCCGTTCGACGCACTCGTGTCGATGACTTGCGTGCCACCGAAGCTGATCGTCGAGCCGCCTTCCACGAATCCGGTCCCGCGCAGCCGCAGATTTTGGCCGTGGAATTGCGTGCCGAAAATCGCCTGATCGACATCGACGAGGGTCGGCACGACCTGGAGGAAAAGGCCGACGCTTTCACGCTCGAGCCGCACGGTTCCGGTCGCCGCATTTCCGGGCACGATGACGGTCAGGCTGTTGCCGTCGGTCGCGATGCTCGCGGCATTGACGGTCACGGAGTTGAGGCTTCCGCCGCTGTCCTGCGTGAGGAAAACGACGCGGTCGCCGGTGAGCAGGCCGGTGCCGTTGAGCGTGATCGTCTGGCCGGGATTGGCCGAGGCGACGCCGCTGGTGGTCGCGGTGCCGCTCGTCGCGGTCGCGCTGATTCCCAAGATCGAGCTGCTCCCGCCGTCCTGCCGCTGGAGCTTGAGCTGGTAGGTGCCGATGTAGCCCGCGGTGTTGCCGCTGTTCTCCACCGCCGGATCGTAGCTGGCATTGGCGTATCCGCTGACGCCGACGAAGTAGGTTCCGTTGGCCGGGAGGTGGAAGAACGGGATGCGCGGATTGCTGCCTGCGCCGCTGAAGCCGTCGATAGCGAGCTGCACTCCTGCGGCGTCGAAGAGCCTGACGTAGGCGAAGAGGTTGGTGCCGCGCACAAAGTCGATTGTCACGATGTCGCCGCCATTTCCGGTGAAGCTGTAAAGGTCCACGTCTTTCTGACCGAACGCGCCGTCGCCGACCGTTTGGCTGATGGTCACTTTGCTGTTCAGCGGGAGCGTGACCGCGACGGCGTCGGCGATCCTGTCGCCCACATCGCTGCCGGGCGCGAGGTCGGACAGGGGGGCGATCGCGGTGCCGGGCCTGAAGATCGAGCTGCCACCGGCAGTGGTCACGGTGATTGCCCCGACGGTCGTGCCCGCGGGGACGGTGACGTAGGCCACCTCCTGATCGAAGGTGCCGCGGTCGCTGACGATGCGGCCGCCGGTGATCGTGGCGGGCTGGCCGTCGATGCTGACGCTCAAGTCGCCGGTGCGCAGACCGGTCCCCTCGAGGACGATCGTATTTCCCGCGGCGAGTGTCCCGCCGATGCTGCGGAGAAACGGGACGACCTGCAACGGAACCACCGTCGCACTGCCGACGACGCGCACATTTCCAGTCCGGGCGAGCGCCGGCACGGTGACGGTGAGCTCCGTCCCGGCGGCGTTCACGGTGCCGGTACGCGTGACGAACCCGGCGACGCCGGCGTCTCCGATCGCGTCGAATTGCACGATCGTGCCGGTGTCGAATCCGCGACCGATCAGTTTGATCTGCTGGCCGGAATTCGCGCTGGCCTGCGCCGGCGATGCGACATTTCCGGAGGCGGCGCTGGCGACGATACTCGTGAATTCCACGAACGCCGGCGCGGTATTCAGCGGCCCCTGAATCTCAAAATATCCGCCCGCGGTCGTGATGCGGACCGGTCCCTCGACCGTGAGCGGGAGGGCGAGATCGTTGTATTGATCGTTGTTCCCGACCACATCCCCGGCAGTCGAGCCGGTGGACGAATCGACGAGCGAGACGCCGCCGACGGTGATGGTGCTCGCGCCTTCCATGAAGCCGCTGCCGGACAGGCTGAACGCGTCGTCGCGTCCCGCCCGCCCGCCGATTCCGGTGAGCACGGGCACGATTTGCAGCGGCACGGTGCCGCCCTCCGCGGCGCGGAAAGTCTGTACGTTCGCCGCCGAATAGTTACTGAAGGTTTCGTGGAGCTTCCGCTGGCCGTTCACGAAAACATTGAACGTATCGGGGCCGGGGCTGCCGACATTTCCGTCCCACGAATCGAGCGCGTAGAAGTCGAATTCGACGCGGTAATTTTCGCCCGCGACGGTGTTCGTGAGATTCAGCGTGCTGCCGCTGCTGGCGAAGCGCCCGAGGAATTGCGTGAAGCTGCCGAGATACGAACTGTCGGTCGTGCGATCCGTCCATTCCGCGCCTGCGCCGCCCTCGAAAGTCGTGCTGTAAACGACCGAGTTATCCGAAGTTTTGACGACGCGCACGTTGTCGATTCCCCATGATTCATCGCTGCGATCCTGGATTCCGCCGTCGGCAAAACGGATCGCGCTCGTGGTCCCGCTGCCGGTGAAGTTGACCGTCGCCGTGCGATAAATCGCGTCGGTGTGGCTGCTGAAGCCGAGGTCGCGCTGGTTGCCGATGTTCGTGACCATCACGCCGCCGGTCTGCGCAAACGCGGGGACCTGCACCTGAATCCGCGTGCCGTCGGGGCTGAGGAAAAGCGCGGTGCCAGCGATTTGGAAGACGTTCCCGGCCGTGTCGCGCGCGGGGAAAATCACCTGCGTGTTCGGCCCGAAATTGGTCCCGGTGATCTCGATGAGCTGCCCGGCATTCGCCGAAGATTGCCCGCCGTTGGCGGGTGTCCCCGCCGCCGCGACGCTGGTGATGCCCGTGATCGTCGCCTGCGAAATCGCCGCGAACGGCGTGAGCGCGACCTTGAAAATCACGCCGCGAGTCGAACTCGCGAAGAGCTGCCCGGCGCCGTTGAACGCGAGCCCGGAGAGCTCTCCGCCGATGCCTTGCTGCGACAAATCGTACTGCCGTAGGACCACGCCCGCGGTCGTCATTTCGACCAGGCTCGTCGATTGGCTCGTCGCGATGAAGAGATGCCCGCTGACCGGATCGAGCGCGATGCCGCCATAATAAACATCGAACGGAATCGTGAACCGATTGAGCACCGCGCCGTTCGCCGGATCCACCTCGAGCAACTTGTCGCGCTGGTAGTCGAGCACGAAAAGATGCCCGCTCGCCGCGTCGTAAAGTCCGCCCACCGCGTCGATGTTTTCGTTCACCGCCTCGACGATCGAGAGCGAGGCGATCACGGTGCCGTTCGTCGGATCGACCGCGATCACCGCGTCAGGGTCGGGCGCGCCGTTGGTCACGAGCAGGCTGCCCGCCGGCACGGAAACGCCGTTCAAGGTCATCGCCGACGGCAGGATTTGCAGCCCGACATTCCCGGTGTTGCCGCCCGGCATCGCGAACGAACTGAGAGTCGCGCCGGTCGCCGCGTCGATCCGTTTCACTTCGGAGGTCGTCGCGACGTAGAGATTCCCGCCGCCAAACGCCACGTCGTACAAAGCCCCGAGCGTCGGGTTGATCACGTTCCAAATCACCGGCGCGCTCGTCCCGCCAGCCGTCTGGATCGTCACCTGCCCGCTGCCGGAAGTCGTGAACGGCACGTCCGCGCCGTCGTTGTCGGTGACGAAGAATCCGCCGACGTTGACCCCGGTCCCGGGGTTCGTATCGACGACCGTCGTGTTCCCGATCGTGTAGGTCACCGGCGAAGTCGCCGTCCCTTCCGCAAATCCGTAGCCGCGCAGCCGCACGCTGTTCCCGCCGCTGAAGTTCGCGTAGGTGAGCGTCGGCACGATCTGCAGGATCGGCGCAAATGCGGAGCCGGCGACGTGCAGCGAATACGCGCCGTTCATGTACGTCGGGACGACGAGCGTCGCGCTCGTCCCTGCGAGATTCGCGAACGCCGGATTCAGCAGCACGGACTGCAGCGTCCCGTTGCCGTCCAGATACTGCGCGATGATGTCCGTGCTCGTGCTCAATCCCGTGCCGGTGAGGGTGATCGCCTGCCCCGGGTTCGCGCTCGTCGTGCCCGCATTCGCAGGCGTGCCGGTCGCGGCGACGCCGCTGATCGCGGTGAAGCCGACGCTGAACGGCGCGCTCGTCCCGCCTGCGGTCGTGACCGTCACGGCACCGTGATAATTCCCCGCGCCCACCGGGATCGAGAGGTCCACGCCGTCGTTGTCGCGGACGTAGAAACCGCCCGCGTTCGGCCCAGCGTTCACGCTGTCGTCGGTGAGTTCGACATTTCCAAAACGATACGTGCTCCCATTCGCCTCGACGAAGCCCGCGCCGCGCAGCCGCACGCTCGCGGTTTCCGTATTGACGGAGGTGAAATCGACGCTCTGGAGCAGCGGCACGATTTGCAGCGGGATCGCGGAATTGTTCCGGTCGCCGACGATGCCGACGGTGCCGGTGACCGCCACATCGAGCGGCACGACGACGGTGAGTTCCGTGCCGTCGGGCCTGACCGCGACCGGGCGGACGACGCGGTCACCGCGGGTGCCATTGCCATCGATCGTCTGGAAAACCACGTCGGTGGTTAAGTTGAAACCGGTGCCGGTGAGCGTGATCGCCTGCCCCGGATTCGCACTCGCGATGGCGGGATTCGCGGGCGTGCCGCTCGCCGCGGTCGAGGCCAGATTCGTGAACGTCGAATCAAACACCGCGCTCGTGCCGCCGAGCGTCGTGACGCTGATCGGGCCAAATTGCGCATCGCTCGGCACGATCACGTTCAGCCCGTCGTTCTCGTTCACGTAGCCGCCAAAAACGTCGGGTCCGCTCGTCGGCGAAGTATCGGTCAGCGTGGTCGTGCCGAGCCGGATCGTCGTGCTCCCTTCCACGAATCCCGTGCCGCGCAGCCGCAATGTCCCGCCGCGGAATTGCGCGCCATTCAGCGCCTGATCCACATCGACCAGCGTCGGCACGATCTGGAGAAAGAGGCCCGCATTTTCCCGCTCGAGCCGCACGATGCCGGTCGTCGCATTTACCGGCACGACGACAGTGAGACTCAATCCATCGACCGCGATCGTCGTCGGCGTCACGGCGGCCGAGCTGAGATTTCCCTGGCTGTCTTGTGTGGAGAAAAAGACGCGATCTCCGGTGACGAATCCACTGCCGTTGATCGTGATCGTTTGCGCCGTATTCGCCGACGCGACTCCGCTCGTCGCCGCGATGCCGCTCACCGCGTTCGCCACGATCCCGCTGAACGAGCTGCTGCTGCCGTCCTGCCGCTGCAACTTGAGCTGATAGGTGCCCGGATAGCTCGAGGCGGTGCCGGTGTTCGCCACCGTCGGGTCGTAGTTCGTATCGCCGTATCCGCTCACGCCCACGAAATACGTGCCGGTCCCGGGCAGGCGGAAAAACGGAATGCGCGCGCCGGAGTTCGGACCCGTGATGTTCGAGTCGATCGCTAGCTGAAGGCCCGCGGCGTCGAAGATCCGCGCGACCTGATACCCGGTCCCGCGGACCACATCGATCGTCACGATGTCGCCGACATTTCCGGTGAAGGAATAGAGGTCCACATCCAGCGACGTGGACGCCCCGCTGATGGTCTGCGAAGTCACCGCGACCCTGCTGTTGAGGGGCACATTCACAGCCAGCGCGGTCGCGAGCGTGTCGCCGACATCGCCGGCGGGAGTGAGATCCGGCTGGCTGGTGATCGTCGTGAAGGCGCGGAAAGTGGAGCTCCCGCCGGCCGTCGTCACCGTCAAAATTCCCGCGCTGATTCCCGCTGGGACGGTGACGTACGCCACCTCCTGATCGAGCGGCCCGCGGTCGCTCACGATGCGACCGCCGGTCACCACCGCGCTCTGCCCGTCGATGCTGACGGTGAGCCCGCCGGTCCGCAAACCGGTGCCTTCGAGCACGATGGTCTGGCCCGGCGTCAGCGTGCCGCCGAAGCCCCGGAGCACGGGCACGACTTGCAACGGCAACACCGTCGCACTGCCGACGACGCGCACGCTGCCGGTCCGGGCGAGCGCCGGGACGGTCACGGTCAGGCGCGTGCCGTTGCTGCTCGCGGTGCCGGTGCGCGTCACCACGCCGGTCGCGCCGGTGTCGTCCGCCGCGTCGAATTGCACGAGCGTGTTCGCGTCGAAACCGCGCCCGATCAGCGTGATCTGCTGACCGGTGTTGGCCGACGGCAGCGCCGGATCGACGGGGATTCCGGCCACCGCCGCGTTCGCGGAAATGCCGCTCAATTCCACGAAAGCCGGCACCGCATCCGTCAGTCCCGTGATTTCAAAATAGCCGCCCGCAGTCGTGATGCGGATCGGTCCTTCCACCGCGAGCGCCGCGCCGAGATCGCCGTACGTGTCGTTGCTCGCGCCATAGACATCGCCGCCGGACGCCGTCGTCGAGCTGTCGGTGATCGTCACCCCGCCGACCTTGATCGTGCTCCCCCCTTCCATGAATCCACTGCCGAAAAGCGCGAACGCGTCGTCGCCGCCGGGCCGTCCGCCGACCCGGGTGAGCAGCGGCACGATTTGCAAATTCACGTTCCCGCCCGCCGCCGCGCCGTAGGTTTGCACCGCCGCCGCCGAGTAGTTGCTGAACGTCTCGTGGAACCGCGACTGGCCGTTCGCGAACACGTTGAAGAAATCCGGTCCGTTGTTTCCGTCCCACGAATCGAGCGCGTAAAAGTCGAACTCCACGCGATAATTCACGCCCGCCACGGTGTTCGTGAGGTTGAGCGTGCTGCCGCCATTCGCGAACCGGCCGAGGAATTGCGTGAAGCCGCCGGGGTCGGCATTGTCGGTCGTCCGATCGCTCCATTTGTTATCAGCACCACCCTCAAAATCGGTGCTGTAAATCACCTGACTATCCGAGACGCGGACCACGCGGACGTTGTCGATGCCCCACGACTCGTCACCCTTATCCTGGATGCCGCCGTCGTTGAATCGGATCGCCGAATTCGTCCCCGCTCCCGCGGTGAAGTTGAACCCCGCCGTGCGATAGACGCCGTCCGTGAAGCCCGTGTAGCCGAGGTCGCGCTGGTTGCCGATGTTGTTGACCATCACCCCGCCGGTCTGCGCGAGCGCTGGCACCTGCACCTGCAGCCGTGTGCCCGCGGCGTTCACGGTGAGCGGCACAGCGGCCACCTGATAGACCGTCCCGTTTGAGTCGCGCACCGGGAAAATGACCTGCGTGTTCAGCCCGAAATTCGTCCCCGTGATCTCGATCACCTGCGAGGCATTCGCCGACGCTCCCGCCCCCGCGGGCGTGCCGCCGCCGGCGACGCTGGTGATGCCGGTGATCGACGCCTGCGTGATCCCCGCGAGCCCCACCAGGTCGAACCGAGAGATTGTGCCGCGGTTGATCGAACTCACGAGCAAATGCCCCGACGCGTCGAAAGCCAGCCCGCTCAACTCGCCGCCGTGCAGCCCCTGAGAGGCGAGATTGTAATACTTCACGACCGTCCCGCTCGTCGTCATTTCCACGACGAGGGTCGTCTGACTCGAGCCGATGAACAGGTGGCCGTTCGCCGGGTTCAGCGCGATGCCGCCGTAGTACACATCGAACGGCACGGCATACCGATTGAGCACCGCGCCGGTCGTCGGATTGATCTCCACGACGTCGTTCGGATTTTCGTCGAGGAGGAAAAGATGCCCGCTCGCCGCGTCGTAAAGTCCCCCCACGGAATCGATATTTTCACCCACGCTGAGCGAAGCGATCAGCACACCGGTCTGCGCGTTCACCGCGTACACCGCGTCCGGATTCGGCACGCCGTTCGTCACGAGCAGGCTGCCTGCCGGCACGCTCACGCCATTCAGCGTCATCGCCGTCGGCAGGATTTGCAGCCCGATGTTTCCGCTGTTGCCGCCCGGCAGCGCGAAGCTCGCGACCAGCGCCCCGGTCGCCGGATTGATCCGTTTCACCTCCGTGCTTGTCGCCACCAAAAACTCACCGGTCGCCGCATCGAACGCCGTGCCGAACAGCGACGCGCCGAGCCCGGTATTGACCGTCTTCCAAGGCAGCGGCGCGCTCGTGCCGCCCGCGGTCGTCACGCTCGCCGTGCCCGGCCCGAAGTTCCCGAGCGTCAGGTCCGCCACATTGTTGTCCGGCCCGCCGGAGGCATAAATGTTCGGTCCGCCGCCCGCCGACGTGTCGATTACCGACGCCCCGCTGATCGCGAAGGTCGTGTTCCCCTCGACGAATCCGAGCCCGACCCAATGCGAGGTGTTCTGCCCGTTCAGGTCGATCGCAAACAGTTGCGGCACGATCTGCACCGTCGCCGTCGCCGTCGAGCCGACGAAGTGCAGCGTCGAAATTCCATTGAAAGCGCCGGGCAAAGTGACCGTCGCGCTCGTCTGCGCCGTGTTCACGAATCCCGGATTCAGCAGCACCGATTGCGGCGTGCCGTTGCTGTCGATGTAGGTCGCGACGATGTCCGTCCCCGTGCTCAATCCAGTGCCGGTGATCGTCACCGCTTGCCCCGGATTCGCGCTCGGCCGCCCCGCATCCGCCGGCGTCCCGCTGAACGCCACGCCGCTCACATTCGTGACCCCGACACTGAACGCCGCGCTCGTTCCGCCGAGCGTCGTCACCGTCACCGGGCCGAAATAATTTCCGCCCGCCACCGGCACCTGCAGGTCCACGCCGTCGTTGTCGCGCAGGTAAAATCCGCCCGCGTTCGGACCGGTGCCCGCATCCACATCGACCACATCGACACTGCCGAAATGATACGTGCTGTTGTTCCCCTCGACGAAGCCCGCGCCGCGCAGCCGCACGTTCGCGTTGTTCGCATCGAGGTAGTTGAAATCGACGCTGTCGAGCACCGGGATGATTTGCAGCGGCAGCGGCGAATTGTTGCGGTCGCCGACGATCCCGACGCTGCCCGTCACCGCCACATCGAGCGGCACGAGGACGGTCAATTCCGTCCCGTCCGCCTTGAACGCCGTCGGCCGCACCGCCCGTTCACCGCGCGTTCCATTGCCGTCGATCGTCGGGAAAATCACGCCGGTGTTCGGCCCGAAACCCGTGCCCGTCAGCGTGATCGCCTGCCCCGGATTCGCGCTCGCCACCGCCGCATTCGCCGGCGTGCCGCTGCCCGCCACCGAGGTGACTCCCGTCAGCGTCGCCACGAAAACCGTGCTCGTCCCGCCCGCCGTCGTCACCGAGATCGCGCCGTACGGCGCACCCGCCGGGACGACCACATTCAACCCATCGTTTTCCTGCACGTAGCCCGGGAACACGTCCGGTCCCGCGAACGGATTGGTGTCCACGACATGCGTGTCGCCGAAATTGATCGTCACCCCGCCCTCGATAAATCCAGTCCCGCGCAGCCGCAGCGTCCCGGTGTGGAAGCCCGTCCCGTTGATGAACGAGTCAACGTCGGCAAGCGTTGGCACGATCTGCAGCGGCAGCGGGCTTTCGGCGGAAAGCAGGTCGAAATTGTCGTCGAGCAGCACCTTCCCCGTCGTCGTATTCGTCAGCTTCACTTTGCGCAGCAGCGCCCCGCGAGTGTCGCCGCCGGCTTGGTCGAAGATGATCTTCCCCGAGGTCGCCGAGGTCACCGTGATCGTCCGCGTCTCAGTCGAAAACGGCGCGGTCGCCGCGCGCGTAATGGCTTCCGAAAAAGCGGTCCCGAGCGAGACCGTGACCGCGTTCACATCGCTGCCCTGCGACCCCGCGAGGTCGAAGGTCAGCTCGTACGTCCCCGGCGCGAGCACGAAGTCGGTCTTCGATTCCAGCTTCCCGGCGTTGCCGAAAGTGCTGCCGTCGAGATCGACGTAGAGCCCGTTGCCGGGCTTGAGATCGTTGAAAGCCTGCCCGCCCGCATCGGTCCCGAGCAGGTCCACGGTCCCGTCCGTCACGTTCCAATTCACGAAGCCGGTGAAGTTATTCGCCGCGGTCCCGTAGATCGTGATGTCGCCCGTGTTCGCCCCCGGCGGGACGATGAAATACGCCGTGCCGGTCGCGAGATCGACTCGTGACGGCGCAACGACTTGCGTGCCGGCGGTGCCGTTGCTGTCGATCGTCGGGAATTTCACCCGCGTCACCGACGGACCCCATTCGACCTTGAATCCGATCTCCTGCCCCGTGTTCGCCGACGGCGCGCGCAGGATCGTCGGCGTGCCGGACAACGCGCGAATCTGGCTCGCGCTTTTCACGATGAAGTCGCTCGTCACCGGCGTCGCGAGCGCGTTCCCGCCGCGGTCCACGATGATCCCGGCATCGACCGTCAATTTATAATGGCCGGTTTCGAGCGGCACGTTTGGAAAGATCGCGAGCTCCCGATCACCGCGCCGCGTCTCGAGCCGAACCGTCAGCACGGTGTCGTCGCCGCCGCCGACCAAGCCGTCCGCGCCGAGCTCGATGAGATGGACGCCGGCGGGGTCGAGCCGGGTCAGGTCGAGCGGCTCATTGAACCGGACATTGACCGACGGAGTGTAGAAAACCTGCGAGTTGTTCGGCGGCGCGACGCTCAAAACGATCGGCGGGAAGGCGTCATCGACGAGCCCGTAACTCAGCATGTTGGAAAGCGAGCTGTTCCCGCCGGAATCGGTCGCGCGGACCTGGATCAGCGCGTTCGGAGTGCCGGCAGTCCGCGCTGGCGCGGCAATGCTGAGGTCGAACGGGAACGACGCGTCGCTCGCGACGACGTTTCCATTTACGAGCACATCGACCTGCCGCACCTGCACGTCGTCGCCGACGACGATGCGCAGCGGGATCGAGCTTCCTTCGATGACTTGAATGCCCGCCGTATTCGGATCGGCATCCGCGACGGTCGAGGAAACCGTGACCGTCGGCGCGACGCCGAGATCGTCGAACGCGCGGTAGTTCACGATCTGCAAGCCCGCCGTCCCGTCCGCGACGAATGCGATGCCGGAACTGAGCGTGAGGCTGTTCGGTTTCGCGGGCAGCAAAACGCGCGTCAGGAAGACGCCGGTGTTTGCGGGGTTGGCGACGTTGACGACGTTCAGCGCGTGCAGCGTCGAGTTCGCGGGAGTGCCGACGGCGAGCCCGAGTCCCGAGCCATTCGCCACGATCGCGTGCGCGGAAATCGAGGCGTCATCGACATCGCTGATGAGCGTCGGAGCCGTCGGGTTCGACACATCGGCGGTGACGAATCCCGATTGGAATCCGCGGTCGGCCGAAATGTAGGCGATGCCGTTTCCGACGAAGAGCCGTCCGTTCGCATTCGCGATCGTCAGCGTGCCGCGCAGCGCAAGCCCGTCCGCGCCGATCTCGACCACGCGCAAATTGTGCGACGCATCGAGCGTGTAAAGCATCGAGCCCTCGAGCGCGATGTCGGTGATATTCCCGCTGCCGACCGAGATCCGCTGCAGCTCGTCACCCGTGCTGATGTCGATCGCCGCGATCGACGCACCCGTCGCGACATACGCCACGCCGTCGAACGCCTCGACCCGCGTCGCGCCGTCGATCAGCGGGATCGTTTGAATCAACTTCGGCTTCGTCGGATCGCTCACATTCACGAGATGCAGCCCCGCGCTTCCGCCCGCCACCGCCGCGATGCCGCGCCGCGCGTCGATCGCCACGTCGTTGTTTTCGCCGTTCAAATCGAGCTGCCCGAGCACGACCGGAGCTTGCAGTTTCGTCGTATTGACGATCGCCAGCCCGTGCGTGCCCGTCGCCAGATACGCCGTCTGTTTTCCATCCGCCGCGAGATCGACCACGACCTCCTGCGCCTCGCCGATGAGCTGCGCGGAACCGACGATGCCGACCGGCACCGAGATGCCGCTGAGCGGGTCGAGGTTCTGCTGAATCTCCGCAAAGTCGCGAATTCCGTCGCCGTCCGTGTCGGCTTTGCGGACCGACGTGCCGATCGCAAATTCCGTGTCGTCCGGCAGCCCGTCGAAGTCGCTGTCCGGCGCGACGCTCGCGCCAAAAACGAGATCCGCTGTGAGATCGACGCCCGTGCCCGACGCCGGCGTGTTGCCGTAAACGTGGCCGACGAGTCCGGTGATCGGGTCGAAAATGACTTCGTGATAAAACGCCTGCGACGGAAGGAACGCGTCGAAATTCCCGCTGACATTGCTCTTCACCCGCAGGTCCACGCCCCCGCCGAGGTCCGGCGTTTCGATGCCGATGAAGTCATTTCCCCACTGCGGATAAATGATCTGGTCGAGCCCCGTGCCGACCGTGTTCGCGCGGAAAAGCGGCGTCGCCGCGTCGTTCGAGCCGATCTCGATGGTGCCCGATTGCAGCCCGAGTCGCGCCGGATCGAAGCTCGCGCCGAGCGTGAAGGTCTCGCCGAAATTGAGCGTGATCGGCGTCGTCGCAAAGTTCGCCGGCAGCCCGAGCAGGCTGAACGCATCGGTCCCATCGGCGAGCCGCAGCGTCGAAATGACGAGCGGCGTCGCGCCGTCATTTCGGAGCGTGAAGATCGCGCCGTTCGTCACCGCGCCATCCGTCACGCCGACGCCGCCGACGTTGTTGTTCAGATTCGTCAGCGTCAGATGCGCCGTCGTCCCCTTGCCGAAGCCGGCGAGATTGAACTGCGTCTGCGCCGAGTCGTCGTTGCTGTTGATGACGATCCGCCCATTCGCCGCACCCACCGCGAGCGGATCGAACGTCACCGTCACCGGCAATATTTGGCCCGGGGCGATCGTCGCATTCGTGATCGTCGTCCCGCTGAACCCATTGCCTTCCACCCGCGCATTTTTGATGACGAGCGGGTCCTTCCCGAAGTTCGTGATCACGTAATTTACCACGGTCTTCGCTCCGCCGGCACCATCGACGATCGTATTTCCAAAGGTCTCGGTGTCGCCCGCGAGCATGCCGGCATCGGCGTTAAATAGAGCGAGCCGCGGCCCGAGGATCGGTGTGACCTCGTTCTCGTTTTCGTCCGATCCGTTCGCGGTGTCGAAGGCCCCGATCCGGTAATACTCGATTTTCTCTCCCAACGCCGTCTGCCCTTGACCCCTGCTGTAACCGAGATTCAGCGCCATGAGGATCTGCTCCTTCGTCATGCCGGCGCGGAAATCGAGCACCTCCGTCAGATCCTCGCCGCTGGCCATGACGTCGGTTACCCCCATCACGCCGTTCAGGATGATGTGCTTGCCGTTTTTGTACGTGTGGGTGAGGCCGAGGGTGTGGCCGATTTCGTGCGACGCGGATTTAGCGACCGTTCTGATGAATTCGTCGCGCGTGACGCTCGCATGTCCTTCGAGCGGCGTGTCGGGGTAAGCCTCGACCGTTCCTTGCGTCACGCGGTTCAGCGCGTCATCGAGGAGGAAATTCTGCACGACCGCGTTGTATTTCGCGCGGTTGGTGATGAGCGTCCCGGTCGCCGCCTCGTTGTCGATGCCACCCGCCGGGCTCGAGTCGCCGAGGAGGCTGGAATCGATCGTGCGGAATTTGACCCGCATCGTGTCCGCACCGGTGCCACTGTCGATGCCGGCGGCAAAGCCGGAAAAATGCGCAATGATCGCGTCCGCGACGGCGGTCGCGAGTTCGGCCCGCTCGGTCGGCTTTTTGGTGATGAGATCGTTCTCGAGATTGTCGAAATATTTCTTCTCGTCCGCCGTGATGCCGCCGCCGTTGTCCGCCGTGAGATTTCCGGAGATGACGCCATTGACCGCGGGCGTGACCCCCTCCGGCGTGAACGCGAGCGTCTGCACGTTCGCAAGCGTACCGCCAAAGGTGATTCTGTATTCGGTCTTCGCGTAATTGACCGTGGGCCCGCTATTCCCGCTGACGAAATAGGCGGCCACCGACGTCTTGAGCGAAACCCCAATGTCGCCCGGCTTGAAATCCGGCAGCGCCAGCAGCGCCGCCTGCACCTGCGCCGCGGTCGCGTTGACGGCAATCGCCGCGGTCGTGTGCCCATTGTAGGTGAGCTTGATTGACCCGATGTCGTTGCTTCGGACGAACGTCAGCGTCTGCGGCGCGTTGTCCTCCGCCATCTGTTTCAGCGTCGCCACGAGGCTCCCCTTATCGACGAAGATGTGCTGCTTCACCTCGCCGTTTCCGACCAGGTTGATCGGGCCGGGCACGACGGTCCCGTCCGGCGTTTTCACCGTCAGGATGCCGGCGTGCGCGTTCTCCACAGCGGGGTCGAAATTCACGAGATACGCGCCGCCGCCGCCCGCGACCGAATACGCGTCGCCGCCCGTGGCCAGCTCGACCGTCGGGCGCGATTGCCCGCCGCCTTTGACCAAAATGAACTTGTCGCGATCCGCTCCGCCCAACCCATCGGCGAGTGTTTTCTCAAACTCGATTTTCCCATCATTCGGCGTGTCGTCGGTCGCATTCACGAACCGGAAAAGGTCGTACGTGTAGTAGTCGTAACTCCGCGAGCCGTCCGGGTTGCCGCGGATTTCCGTGATCTTCACGCGCGATCCGTAGAGCTCGTTGTCGAGCGGTTTTTTAATCCCGTCCGGGCCGTACATCTGCACATAACCCTTCGCCACGGCGGCGAACGTTTTCGTCGCACCCTGCCCCGCGGAAAGCGTGAACGCCTGACTCACGAGATCGAGTTGGCCCGACTTCTCCATGAACTTCGCCAGCGGCCCATCGACCGTGATCGTCACGTTGATGTACGGCTGCTGCTTCTGCCCTTCCGGCGGGCGCGGCGGGATCGCGCAACCCGGCGGCGGCGGCGGCGGCGGCGGTGTATTCGGGAGCTTCGCCGGCGCGGTCCACGAGAGCTTCGGAAAAGCACCATTTTCGCCGATGAGGAGCGGGAACACGGTCGTCGGATGCGTGACCTTTGAGTCCTGCGCCGCGGGCTTCGGCGGCGGCGGCGGCGGCGGTCCACCCGCGCCACCGCAATTCCCCGGAGGCGTCACGCCGTGCCAGCCGGGTTTCGTGATGCCGAAGCCGGGGTCCGTCGTCGCCGACAAACCGTCCGCGCTGACCGTCGCCGTCCCTTCGATTACGAGCTTCCCGGTCGTGTGATCGAACGAGAGGAAGTTGAGCTTCGTCCCGGGCGGCGAGTTGAAAACATTCGGGAAAGTGATCTGGAGCGGCTCGGCAAAAGTCGCGACGCCGGGTGCCTGAATCGTGATGTCAAACGTGTGCTGGAGCAGCCCCGGCGGCAGCATGTCGCGCACGAGTTCCGGCGGCACCGTGCTGATGCCGACCATGCCGCTCGACATCGGCTGGCCGTTCATGCCGATGAGGCTGCCGGGCTGGACTTCGAGCGTGAGTTCGCCGCGTTGCTGCGGCGTCAGGTTCGGCGCGGAGGCCGCATCGACGCCGACCATCGTCATGCCCGTCGTGCTCACCGGCTGCAAAATCGAGCTCTGTAACCGCGGCAGATACACTTCCGGCCTGCCCGCATTCGCGATCTTCTCCGCCGCACTTCCCATCGAGTCCATCGAGGTGTTCGCGTGCCCCGGCAGGAGCGTGAGATCCATCACCATTTCGGGAAAATAAAAGCCCGTTGGCGCGTTCGTCGCGGTCCGTCCATCGATCGCCAATTTCACGTCCCCGACCGGCGTCGAGGCGAAGCTGAACCGCCCCATCGAATCGGTGAACACCGCCTCACTTTCCAGCCCGACGATGAACACCTTCACATGCTCGAGCCGGTTCAAATAAAGGTCGTCCGCGGTGTGCAATATGCCGTCCGGCCCCGCGCGCATGTCGTCGAACGTCATCGGCTTCAAGTCCGCGCCGGGGTCGAGCACGATGCCGCTGAGCGAAGTGCCCGCGACCTTCACGAGGCTCACCGTCGTGAAATTGTAGGTGAAATTCCCGCCCGCCACGCCGTCGAAATCGCCATCCAGCGCCAGCGGCGCCGCGCCCTTCGACATGATCGTCGAGCCTTCGACATGCACCGTGATCGTCGCGCCCGCCGGCATCGGGTTCGTGAAAAAGAGCCACGCAAAAGTGCCGTCATTCGCCGGCACCACGGTCGCCGGAATCTTCACGCCGGCGCTGTCGGTCGCGTAAAAATTATTGCCGTTCAGCGACGCGCCATTCACCGGACGCGAGAAGAAAATCTGCGGCCGGAACGTCGTCCCGACATCCGACGAATCCGCCGCCGGCGTCGCGTGCGTGATCGTGAACGGAATGGCCGCCGCGAGCGTGATGTTCCGCGTCAGCGTCGTCGTCAAACCCGCCGCGTCGGTGGCCGAGATTTTCACGTCGTACGACCCCGCCGTCAGCGGCGAAAGATCCAGCGGTTCGTCGAATTTTCCCGTCGCCGGATCGAACGTCAGCGGCATCACGCTCCCCGTGCCGATTTGATAATTCAGCGCCGTCAGCATCGAGCCCGTCGCGTCCGCCGTGCCGGAAAGATGCGTCGTGTAATCGACCGCATTCGTCCCCGTCCCCAAACCGTTGATCGCGAGCAGCGGCGCGCGCGTGTCGAACGTGAACGGGAAATCAACCGGCGCGACATTTCCCGCGCTGTCGATCGCGCGGAGATGCAGCGTGTGCGCGCCGTCCGCGCTGCCATCGCCCGCGAGATTCAGCGGGATGCTGAAGTGATTGGAAGCATCGACGGTGACCGCGGTCGCCGCGCCGGAGTCGAGCTGCGCGGTGAAAGTGGCGAGCCCCGACAAGTTGTCGAACGCCCGGCCTTGAACGTTGAAATTCGTGCTCGAAACGACCCCGAACGGCGGCGCATCGACGAACACCTGCGGCGCGTTCACATCGCCCGCGACCTGGAAGCGATCATGCACGATCGTCCCGAGCGCGCGGCCCGCGGCGAGCCCGTCCTGGTTCGCAAATTCAAAGTGAATGCCGCCGTAAATCCGGCTCTCGCCCGCTTCGTTCGCCGCTTCCTGGAAGCTCGTGAAATTCCGCGTCACGCCCGGCAATCCGAGCGATGTGGTCGAGAACGCCACGTTGTCGCCGAACACCGCCGTGAGCACCGCCGCCGCCGCGCCGCTGTACGTCGAATGCCCCGAAACGTACTCCGGAAAAGCCGGCGTGATGAGGAACGACTGCCACGCCGCGTCGGCGGTGGTCTGGTCGTTCCCGTCCAGCTCCGCGCCCTGAATCGCGGTGACCGGACGCCACGCGTTGAAGTGATATTTCGCATCCCACGCCACGATCGACGCATCCGCCATCGCGAGGTTCAGCTCGGCCAAAAGCCGCGCATTCGCCGAGACGCTGTTGCCGCGCTGCTGCCCGATCTGCGCCGCGATCTGGTCCCAGTGTCCGGGCGGCGTGTACGTCCCGCCGCCGTCCCCCCAAAAGCGCGCAATCTGGGTTTGCTCTGCCGTCCGCGTGCTCCCGGTCGCCGCGCCCAGCGCCTTGGTTTTGTTGAAATCGTCGGCGTATTTCTGGCTGTCGAGCGACGGCGGTCCGTCGGGCCGGAGCTGGCCCGACGAGGTCATCACGAATGGCGTGAGCGTTGCCCAGTTCGGCAGCAGCGCGGGCGCGAACATCGGCCCGGTTTCCCGCCAGTCGCCCACTTTTCCGCCGGGCGTATAATCGACGTATTGATCGAATCCGTCGCCCGCCCGCAGGTCGATGATCACCTGCGCGATCACCTCGCCAAACGCCCGCCCGTCCGTCTCCGCCGCGCCATCCGGCACGCGCGCGAGCGTCGTCACGAGCGACGCATCGAACAGCGCCTGCTGCCCCGGAAACAAATGCCCGAGCAACTTGTGCGCAGCCCCGGCGATCGCCGCCTCGACCGACGCGCCCGCCGGCGCAGGCCGGCTGACCATCAATCCCGGCGTCCCCTCGAACGCATTCACCACGTCGTAAATCGCCGCGCTCACCATCGCCATTCCGCGCGTCGCGACCGGCGGCGGCGTCGCGTCGAGCCGCACCGCCTCGAGGTTCACCGCGTTCCATTCCAACACCACGTCGCCGCTCGCCAGCGTGCCGTTGCGCGTGATGTCCACCATCTTCACGGTCGCATTCCCCGCCACGTCCATCGTCGAGACCGCGAACATATTGCTGCCATCCACCAGCGTCACATTCGGGAAAGAAAAGCTCCCGAGCGCGCTCGCCTGCGAGACCGCCGTGCCGATGGTCAGCCGCGCATTCGGCTCCGCCGCGCCGGTCAGCGTGACGATGCTCGCGCTCGTGAGCTGATCGCCCGTCGCGCCCGTGTCGGAGGTCGGCGAAAGATCAAGCGTCGGCTGCGACGGCGCGGTCGTGTCGAGGGTGAAAGTGACGTCGAAATTCCGCGTGTTGTTCGCCGTGTCCTTCGCCCGCAAATGCAGCACATAACTGCCGTCCACGAGCGTCCCGCCCTTGATCGCTTCGAGCTGCGTTTTCGTCAGCGTGAACGCGCCGCCCGTCCCGATCGTCACCGGCGAAAATCCGCCCGCGCCCAGCGCCGCGGTCAATTGCAGCCCGGTCTGATTGTCGGTCGCCATGCCTGAAATCGTCGCGACCGACGTGATCCCGTCCCTCGCCGAGACGCCCGTATCGCTCGCCAGCGCCGCCGTCAAAATCGGGCTTCTCCGGTCCGGCGAACCGGTCGTGAGAAACCGCGGATCGCCCGACGGGACCACCGGCGCGCCGTTGATCTTCACCGGATTTGGAAATGACCGTGACGCAAAAAAACTGTCCGCGCTCGCCGTGCCTTTCACCAAAAAGCTCTTCACCAAACTGCCGCCAAATCCGAGCACGTCGTCATCGTCATTGCCCAAAATCCCGTCGCTCGAAAACAGCCCCGCGCCGACCACACTCGCGCTCACCGAGCCCGCGCTGAAGCCCGCGATTTTGCCCGGCAGGAACGTGTCGCTCGCGAACCCCGTGCCGCCCGGCGCGTGATCGCTGCCGAGATTTCCGCCGGCCAAAATGATCGACTGCTGCACTGCGCCCGTCGCGCTCACGATCCCGAGATTTCCCGCCGTCAAAGTCGCGCCGGTGATGTTGCCGCCGACCAATTTGTCGTTCGCCACCGTGACCGGTCCGAGCGTCCCCGCCGCGCTCACGTCGCCCGTGAAATTGCCGCCCGTGACCGTGATTTTTCCGATCGCCAAAAGCTTCCCGAGCGCCACCGCGTCTCGCGTTGAAAGGACCGTCGCGTCCAGGTTTCCACCTTTCACCGAGATGCTCTTGAACGTCGCCGCCGACCAGCTTCCCGCAGCGAATCCGCCGACGGTTTTCGTTTTGCTCACCGAGATCGTCCCGACATCCAGCGTCGCCAAAATATCACCGACGAAATTGCCGCCCGTCACCGTGATCGCGCTGATCACCGGCTTCTTCGCGAGCACCGCGCTCGTGCCCGTCGCGGTGAGGTCCGCCGACAGATTCCCGCCCGTCACCGTCACCGCGCCGAACGTCAGCGCCGACCAATTCCCGCTCGCATTTCCCTTCACCGTCACCGCCCCGAGCGGACCCGTCAGCGCAATGTCCGCGCTCATCGCCGCCGCCGAAATGCTCGCGAGCGAACCACCCGTGATCGTCGCGCCCGTGATCGCACCGCCCACCGTTTTCACCGCCACCACCGAGATCGGACCGATGTTCCCGCTCGCTTCAATCGAGCCCGTGAAATTCCCGCCCGTCACCGACACTTTCCCGATCGCCAGCGTTTTCCCGAGCAACGCCGCCGTCGCCGTCGTGTTGATCGCCGCCGCCAATCCCCCGGCTTTCACGATCACCGCACCAAACGTCGCCGCCGACCAGGTCCCCGCGCCCGCACTCGCGACCGTGATCGAACTGACGCCCGCCTTCACCAAAATCTCCGACCCCGCGCCGACATCGCCGAGCACGAGGGAAAGCGTCGTCTTCGCCAGCAACGGCGCACCCGGCAGCTTGATGTCCGCGCCATTCCGCAGGTCGTCGAGCACGACCTTCAGGATCGTCCCATCGAGATTGATCCCCGCGCCGACGAGGTCCGATTTCAGAGCCGTGAACGAGCCGAGACTTTCCTTCGCCCCGGTCCCGTCACTCAGGACCGAACCGATCGCGAGCTCCCCGTCGCCCGCCACCGCCTTCTTTTTTAAGGTCACCGTCAGCGCGCTCTTTTCCGTCGTGTCGTGCAGCGTGATCGACTGGATGTCGTTCTTCCCATCCCCGTTCACATCGCCGAGCACCACCACGGCGCTTCCCGGTCCCGTCACTTTCACCTCGAACATGTCGCCGTCGCCATCCGGCACAGCCATCTGGCTCGACAAAAGCACGCGTGGCTCGAGCGGCTGGAAGACCAGTTTGTGCCGCCGGATTTCGCGCTCCCACGACCGCTTCGGCGCCGGCATCCGAAGTGATCGCAACCAGCACCCAATATAACGCAGACGATGAGTGGCTTTCCGAAAAGTTTTTGGGAAGGGCAGATTCATGGCAGTCGGATGGATGGGCTCGTGCGGCGCTACAGCCTCACGGCGCGGGAGGAAGGTGAATGGTGAAATGCGTCGCGAAGTGCGACGGATGAACTCGGCTCGATGGAACGGCCGCGCTCATTCAAGCGCCGATCGATACAGCCGATAATCGTCAGACTCCCCCCCAACGCTCGCAAGTTTTTTTCTGAACACGCGAAGCGGGGTTTCATCGCCTCTGCGGGGAGTCGCGAACGCCCGATGGACGAACCAGAGATCCCCCCGCTCCGTCCGAAATCCCGTGGCCTTCCCCTTACTCCTGAGCTCGCGCCGAGACCCTCCGCTGCGTCGCCGCGAAGCCCACCAAAATCACCGCGACGAACGCCGCCAGCCCGCCCCAAAAAATCGTCCACCGCAGCCCGCCCGCCCGCAGCGTCCACGAAAACCACGCGCCCGTCCCGAGGTAGCCGAGCAGGTTCCCCACACCGCCCGTCATCACCGCGAAAAGCGCCTGCGCCCGCACCCGCCACGCCGGGTCGATCCGCTCGTCGAGGTAAAGCTGCGCCGTGATGAAAACGAGCGTGAACGAAAACCCGTGCAGCAGCACTCCCGCGAGCAGCCCCGCTCGCGTGTCCAGCGCGCACAACGCGAATCGCAAAACGCCAAACGCCAGCCCCGCGCAAATCGTCCATTTCAGCCGCAGCCGCCCCATCACCCGCGCCAGCGCAAACATCGCGATCACCTCAGTCACCTGCCCGAGCGTCATCCACGCCGCCGTCCGCTCCAGCCCGAGATCCCGCATGTGCGTCGGCGAGTACGGATAAAACGCCGCCAGCGGAATCGCGAAAAGCGTCGTCGTCAGAAAAACGCCGCGATGCGCCGGATTGCGCAGCAGCCCCAGCGCATCCCAGCCGAGCCGCTGCGAGATCGTCAGCCGCTCCCCATTTCTCGGCGGAGCCGGACTCGGCAGCCAGAAAGTGAGCGCCGCCACGAGCAGCCACACGCCGACCGCGGCAAAGCACGCCACCACGGACGTATCCGCGCGCATCCAACTCACGACCCAGCAGCCGACCATCCACCCAAACGATCCGAGCCCGCGAATCGGCCCGAATTCCCGCTGCGGATTCTGCAGCCGCCCGAGCACGATCGAAGTCGAAAGACCCCACGTCGGCGACGAGCAGAGCGCGTGCAGTTGGATCAAAGCGAGCACCACCCACGGACTCGCACCTTTGCCGATCGCCCATGCGGCCAAACACATCGCGCCCGCCGTCGCAAACGCCAGCCAGCGCAACACCCGCACCGGCGCAAAATGCCGGTCCGCCATCGCCCCGAAAAACAGCGGCGAAATGAACGCCGCCACCGCCGAAGTCGCGAACGCGAACGGCTTGATCGCCTGCATCCCGTGCCCATCCAGCACCGACCCGAGTGGCACAAACCACGCCCCCATCGCGGCCGCTTGGATAAAAAGAAGGGCCGAGAGTTCGGTGAACTCGGCCGCCCGACTGGTCGATCGCATTTGCCCGAATGCTGCCCGCGAAAACCCGAAACGCAAAAGCTGAAAAATGTCCCACCGCCGTGCCTGTCGGCGCTGATCGATCCATTCGGAAAACGCCGAACGTCGAACGTCGAACGTCGAACGCCGAACGTCGAAGTAGGAAAAGAGCCCATTCGCGAAACCTTCCAAAGCTGGCATTCCCCTCTTCACTTCGACGTTCGACGTTCGACGTTCGACGTTCGACGTTCGACGTTTCTCCAAAACCCGCCACTTCTCTCCCCAATCGCGAAATCTGAGTGGAGCCACGGACAGACACGGACATTCAGAAAACTTCCCCCGTCCGTGTCTGTCCGTGGCTGATTCTTCCGCGCCCGCCTCGCAAAAAAGTCCGCCTGATGCTCTATTCCCGCCCCTCGCCGCCGATGACCTCCTTTCTCGACCAGCCCCGCACGCCGATCCTGCGCAAATTCGCCGCGCTCCTCGAGCCCGCCACCGACGCCCGACTCGAGGCGATGGCGCGCGAATCGCAGACCCTCACGCGCCGCCATTTCGGCAAAGCGATCCGCCTCTTCGCCCCGCTCTACGTCTCCAACGAGTGCATCAACAACTGCGCCTACTGCGGCTTCTCCCGCGACAACGCGATCCTCCGCGTGACCCTCGAAATCGACTCCGTCGTGAAAGAGGCGCGCCACCTCGCGAAAGAAGGCTTTCGCAACATCCTCCTCGTCGCCGGCGAGCATCCGAAATTCGTCTCAAACGGCTACCTCGAACGCTGCGTCCGCGCCCTCGCCGACGAAATCCCCAGCGTCTCCCTCGAAGTCGCGCCGATGGAGGCCAACGAATACGCCGGACTCGTCCGCGCCGGAGCCGAGGGGCTCATCGTTTATCAGGAAACCTACGACCGCGCGGCCTACGCCGAGTTTCACACCGCCGGCCCGAAAAAAGACTTCGACTGGCGGCTCGCCTGCCCCGAGCGCGCCTACGCCGGCGGCTTCCGCCGCATCGGCATCGGCGCACTTTTCGGCCTCGCCCCGTGGCACGCCGAAGCCCTCGCCCTCGCCGCCCATCTCGACCTCCTCCTCCGCCGCTGCTGGAAAGCGCAATTCACCGTCAGCCTCCCCCGCCTCCGTCCCTGCGCCGGAGAATTTCAGCCCCGCTTTCCCCTCCCCGACCGCGACTTCGTCCAACTCGTCTGCGCCCTCCGCATCTGCTTCCCACAAGTCGGCATCGTCCTCAGCACCCGCGAGCCCGCCGACCTCCGCGACGCCCTCCTCCCCCTCGGCATCACCATGATGAGCGCCGGCTCCCACACCGAACCCGGCGGCTACACCGGCCAGGGAAAAGAGACCCTCCACCTCACCGTCGCCGGCCGCCAATTCGCTCCCGACTCGACGACGATCGGCGCGAACGCCACCGAGCAATTTTCCATCGCCGACAACCGCTCCCCCGCCCAAATCGCCACCCTCCTCCGCGCCCGCGGCTTCGACCCCGTCTGGAAAGACTGGGACCCCGCGATCCTTGCCTCGTGAACCTCACGATCAACGGCGAGCCCCGCGACATCCCCGGCGTCACCAACATCGCCGAACTCATCACCCTCCTCGACCTCCCCCCCGCCACCCTCCTCGTCGAGCACAACACCCTCCCCGTCCGCCGCGACGAATGGCCCACCCGTCCCCTCACCGACGGCGACCAAATCGAACTCCTCCGCATCTCGGCCGGAGGCTAATATCACACCATCGCAACTCGGCACCCACCCTGACCCGAGGCAGCCGGAGCGACCGCCTTCGTCATCCTGAGCGGAGCTTCGGCTTTGCGAAGCGGAGTCGAAGGACCTCTTACTTCTCCCCCTCCCCGTGGCGCGCACAAACGAAGGAAAAGCAAAAGGTCCTTCGGCTCCGCCATCCATCCGCTCAGGATGACGAGCTCGTGACGCGGCGTTTCGGCGAACGCTGACAACTAAAGCTATAAAACTACAAACACCTACTCCTGCACCCTCCGCAGCAAGATCCCCGCTCCCGCGCACGTCACCACCGCCCCGACCAACAGAAACACCAAGTCACTCGCGATCAACGAAAGGTCCGCGTCGTGCAAGTTCACCAGCCGAAACGCATGACAGAAGTGAGTCAGCGGAAACGTCTGCGAGATCATCCGAATGCTCGCCGGAAGTTGCTCCAGCGGTGCAAAGGCTCCTGACAGCGGAAACACCGGCAGCAGATAAAACACCGCCAACTGAATCGCCTGTGTCTGTGTCGAACTGATTGCCGAAATCAGCAACCCAAGTCCCAGCGAACAACACAGGAACAAGAAGCAAATCAAACTCAACACCAGCGGTTGGCGGAACACGACATCGAAGTGGAAGTAGGCCACCGCCACCGTCGTCCCGATCAAAAACATCGACAGCACGAGATACGGCAACACCTTCCCGATCACGATCTCACTGCGCCGCAGCGACGTGACCATCAGTTGATACAAAGTCCCCGACTCCCGCTCGCGCGCAATCGTGCAAGCCATCAAGGTCACCGTCAGAAGCTGCAGGATCAGTCCGATAATCCCCGGTATCTCGTAATCGATGAACCTCTTCTTCGGATTGTACAACACCTCGGTCTTGATCGACCAAGGCTCCATCGCCGACACAAACTGCTTTCTCACCTCCACCGGGATCTTCTCCGCCAGCTCAAAGACTTCCGCCGGCAAGTCATCGATCATCGCCTGCCGCGATTGCAGTTGAAAGTCACCCAGCGCCGCTTGCAGCGCGCCATTGATCTGATCGCCCGTCGTCGTGTCACTCCCATCGACATACAGTTGCAAAGCAACCGGCTCACCGTTGACCAACCCTTTGCCCCACCCGCTCGGAATAATCAGTCCGGCCTGCACCTTCTCCCGCAACAAATCCGGCTCACCACTCACGCCATCTTCCCGCTCGCGCCACGAGAATGTCTCATTAGGACGCACGAACGCGACGAACTTCCGACTCGCCTCGCTCTTGTCGCGATCGACCACCGAAAGCGGCGCTCCCTTCAACGCGATCACCTCGAAAGCATGGCCAAAAATCAGCGTCATCAGCGGCGGCAGCGCCAGCACTAAAACCATGATCCGCCGATCCCGCACGATGTGCAGGAATTCCTTATACGCGACACTCGCAATACCAAACAGAGAGTCCTTCATGTGATCGGTCGCAGCATTTGATGATACCCCTGCGAATAGGCCTTGAAAACATCCTCCATGTCCGGCTCCACCCATCGATGCCCCTGCATCACGACATCGCGAAAAGGCCAGTCTTTCTGCCATCCCGCGAGCAAGGCTTCCGGCTCCGCCGCGTAAATCCGTGCCTGCCCGCTCCGCAACGACACACCCAGCACCCCAGCACTCTCACGCAGCTTCACCAAGGCCGGCATGATCGGCTCGAGCTGCAATTCCAAAAGCTTGGTGGAGAAGCTTTCCTTGAGCTCGGACGGCGAACTTTTGACGAGTAGCCGACCTTCGTGAAGGAAGCCCACCTTCGTGCATCGCTCCGCCTCGTCCATGTAATGTGTGGTGACAAAGATCGTCGTCCCTTGACTGCTGAGATCGTAGAGCAAGTCCCACATCTGCTGGCGATGCACGGGGTCCAACCCCGAGGTCGGTTCGTCCAAAAACAAAAGCAGCGGCTGGTGAATCAGAGCGCAAGCCACTGCCAGCAGTTGTTTCATTCCGCCTGAAAGACTACCCGCCGGCGACTTCCGCTTTCCCGACAAGTCTGTCACCCCGAGCAGCGTGTCGATTCGCGCCTCCAACTCACCCTGCGGCACTCGATAGGCACCGCCAAAGAAGCGCAGATTTTCCAGCACGCTCAGCTCAGGATACAGACTGAACTTCTGCGCCACGTAACCGAACTTCGACCGAATCTGATACCGGTCGCTCCAGATATCCTGACCCGCGATGGACCCGCATCCGCCGGTGGGCTTCACCAGCCCGCAGAGCATCTTCATTGTCGTGGTCTTGCCCGCCCCATTCGCCCCCAGAAACCCAAAGATTTCCCCCGTCGCAACCGTCAGCGACACGCGGTCCACCGCCACCATGCTGCCGTAAGATTTTTGAAGTTGGTCGAGGACGATGATCGGGTCAGCCATTGCGAAGAACGCGACTTTTGCACGAACCCCCCGCCAAACGCAACGGCCCTCGAGTCAGTCATCCTGAGCGCAGCGCAGCGGAGTCGAAGGACCTCTAACTATTTCCCCAAGCACCGCGCGCAACCGAGGGGGAAATAGAGGTTCTTCGATTGCGTTTCGCTGTCGCTCAACTTCGCTCAGAATGACAGGAAATCGTGCCTCCCACCACCCCGCCACTCGGGTTGACACGCCGAAACGCGGTTCGTAGCGTCGCGCACCATGCCTGCTCACCGCTGCACCTCCGTCCTCATCGGCGCAATTTTCGCCCTCGCTGCAGCCGCTCCCATGCGAGCCGCGGATGCCCTCGCGGAGTTGGGAAAGTTCTCCGTTTTCGAGCAATTCGACCTCAACAAAACCGTTGGCGGAAAAGTCGTCACTGCTCGCGGGCCCGCTCTCGAATCCCCGCGCGATCTCTCGGTCCAGGCCGTCTATGTCGTGCCCGCTCCTTTGCAGAAAACAGTGGAACTGCACCGCCACTGGGACGTGACCCGGCATTCAGAATTGAAGGTCCGGCTGCACGGTGAGATTTCTGCAAAAGCGAGCCCCGGCGACTTCGCGAAGCTCGCATCTGCTCCCAGTAACGCGGCATTGAAAGCGTTCGTGGCTGCAACCCAAAAACTGCCCGAACGCGGAACACTCCAACTGAGCAACGAAGAGGCCAAGGCGTTCGCAAAGGATGACGTGAACGCCTTTTGGTCCCGCGTGCTCTCCCAGCGCGCACAGGCTTTCGGCAGCCGCGGTCTGGCGGGTCAGCCCGCCTACGATCTCGGGAGTCAAAGCGCACGCCCGTCTGAGGAACTCAACCGCCTCTTGAAAGAACAGCCGAAAGTCAGAGCGCAGTTTCGCGGGTTGATCGATCAAACCCCGCTCGGCGGAGACACCGGTTCTCCGCCTCCCACCTCTTATTGGGAACTCTACGACGCCGAAGGTCAGGCCGCGCTTTCCCTGGGTGCATCTTATGTTAAGGAAAGCGGTGACGGCGCACAGTTGCTCGACCTTCAATACTACGCCAGCAGCGGCTACCTCGTCTTCTTCACTTTGTATCAGATGTGGCCCATCACCGTGGACAACCATCCTGCAACGCTCGTCTGGCGTGGAGACAGCCTGTCGTCGCTCTCGCTCGGTGAACTGAAAGGCATGGAGCGCATGGGCTCAGGAGCCGCGGTGATGAAAGAACTCCAGAAGACCATCAACGTGTTCCAGAAAGACGTCGCGAAGTAACTCTGAGCCATGAAACATTGCCTGCTCCCATTCGCTGCGACCTTTCTCGGCTTGAAGATGTCCTTGCTCGCGGGGCACCTCGTCACCGCGGCAGAAGCGGAGCCAGCCACATCGAGTTTCAAGCTGTCCTGCGAAGCCGATGCGACCTATGAATACGTCGGCGGCGCGCGAACCAGGCTTGGCAACGGAAAAGACGGCAATGTCTCTGAGCAATACAGCTCTGCACGGCTGGTTCTGGCGCCGCAATGGAAGGATGGATTGATCTACCGTTTGGGCTTCGACTGGCAGCGTTACTCCTTTGGCTTGACGAAAGGAGGGTCGATTCCGAACACCTTGCAATCGTTCAGTGTGATCATCGGCGCAGACTTCCAGTTGGGCGATTCCTGGCTCGTTAGAGTCGAAACGGAGCCCGGCTTTTACGGGGACGGCAACGACCTCCGAGGCCGTGATTTCAATGCCCCGTTGATCATCGGCGGCTCCTACATCGCCAGCGCAGACCTGCAATGGATCGTAGGTCTCGGCATCGATTTCAATCGCCGTTATCCCGTCCTCCCCGCCATCGGAGTCCGCTGGCATTTCGCCGATCAGTGGACCCTCCACGCCGTCCTGCCCAACCCCCGCCTCGAGTATTCCTGGAGCAAAGCGCTGACCCTCTTCGCCGGCGGAGAAGTCCGCGACGGCACCTACCGCGTCAGCTCCAGCTTCGGCGATGCGCGTGGAAGATCGCGCCTCAACGACGCCGTCGTCGAATACCTCGAAGTCCGCGCCGGCGCAGGCCTCTCGTGGAAAGCCACGCCAGCCCTCACCCTCGAAGCCCAAGGCGGCTACCTCCCCTACCGCGACTTCGACTTCAACCGCACCGGCGACAACATCGAAACGAAAGGTGGATCCGCTTACGGGCAAGTCTCGCTCAACGCAAAGTTCTAGCCTCAACGCGGTTCTTCACACGAGATCCGTTGTGGAAAAGGTGCTGCAACGACCTAGTGTGGTGAGCGATTAGTTCGCTTACAAAGCGAAGCAACGCGATCGAGGATCAATTCGGCGGTGGCGGTCCAGATAAAGGGCTTTGGCGCACGG
>JAYVPW010000194.1:0-13609 GCA_043777315.1 Spartobacteria bacterium
CCGTGCTGCGCGCGACGTGGTACACCTTCACCCAGCCGAAATTCCAGTTCAAGGCCGTCATCATCTCGCACCCAAAGGGCGCGCCCGAATTCACCGGCGTGAAGGACTGGCTGCGCGCCGCTCCGATTGGCGAGCCCGTCGGCGCGCTGAAGAAGCGCGTCCTTTGGAAAATGACGGAGGAATACATCGGCAGCGAAACCGGCTGGTCCCAAACAACCTACGACAAGGAAGCCGAATAATGGGTACGCTCAGCCGGCTTCCAGCAAACACGTTTGGCAACGCTTTCATGCCCGGCCCTCACTTGCTCGGACGCCGCTTGCCGAACGGCCTCATGCTCGAGGGTGCCCCGTCCGCTCCCATCTCCGCAAGCGGCAGCGTCGAGGAATTTCCGCTGCAGGTCACCAATGCCTCGACGAGCATCGGCGACCCTGCGCCCGTGTGGACGGCAAAGCTCCAGGTGCGCTACGGCTTCGTCGCGGGGAAGCCCGCAGACGCCGGCATGAGTCCCGGCGACGACCCCATTTTTACCGTCCACATCACGAGCCAGGAATCCAAATATCTTTACGCAAAATTCCCGGTCGAATGGGACAACACCTGGGGCTTCTGGAAACGCACTGAGGACGATGGCGAATTGAAGGCATTCGACGCCCTGCAGGAAGCCAGCGCGACGTTCGGCTTCGTGGCGCTAGCCTCCTTTTCCGTGGATGTGGTGGATGGCGAAGACGGCAGCGGCCTCCGCATCGGCGCCATCACGCAGGTCGTCTCCGGGTCGCAGGCGTGGGCGCGAATGCCAGCGCCGACAATCTACGTGGACGAATTCACGCGGCAGTGAGCCATGCCACGGCCAGTCATCTTTGACCCCAAAGGCGCGGTCGCCCTGCAGTCGCTCGCGTTCAACTTCAAGGTCAGTCTGTCCACCACGCAGGTCACGAGTCTCGGGACGGACCCCGGATCGGGCACGCGCACCGTCACGCGCACCTGTAGCGGCACGGCCTCGAAAACCATCACGCGCGGGGACATCCCGTTTCGCAGCGACGACGGCTATTGGGAATTTCCGGAAGGCAAGTTCGCCGTCTGGCGGGTCTGGCCACCGTTCATTTTCACGCTCGACGGCCATACTCCCGACTTTCATGGCGATTCGATCGTGCCCGCGCAGGCGCACGCGTTCCCCAACGCGCTGACGTGGTTTGGCAACGGGGGCGGCTTCCGCTCCAGCGATATCAGCGGCGCGTATTTTCCGCCGAGTGCGATGGACGCCCGCGTGGCGCTCACTTTCGCTTCCGACCTCAGCATTCACGAGGCGATCACCTACAGCGACCCCGCGGACGGCACCAATTCCGAAGCCGATTCCCCGCTCGGCACCGTCACGATCGGCATGTCTCGCCGACTGACGCGCATCGAATCGCGCATCGAATACACCGACGACGTGCCGCACGATGCGCCCGAGGACATCAGTTGGTCCGCCTACTGCGCCGGTGCCGGGCCGGATGTGGTGACGGACTGGCGGAACCTCGCCGGGCAGACCATTCCGGCCGGCGACATCTCTGCGACCAAGACAGAATCCGAAACGCTGCCCGAAGGCACGACGGGAACGAGCGACTGGACGCTCGCTGTCCATGCCGCATGAGTGACCGTTGACAGACGCCGTTCAGCGATGCGCCGCTACTTCGTCAATCTCGACACGAACAACCTCCAGCCGGGCCGTTCCGACCAAGGCAGCATCGGCCAGTCCGCGCGCGGCGCCGCGGGCGCGGTGGCCTGCCAGTTCGGCGGCAGCGAGCAATTCCAGCTCGGCTTCATCCGCACCGGCGACCAGGTGAATCTGGATCAGGGCGCGGACATCGGCGGCGCGCTCATCCTCAAACAGCCGACGGACACCAGCTCCTACGACGGCCCCGCGCTCACGAAATGCATCGCGTGGACGAAGACGACGGACACCAGCGTGACGCCGAATCAAATCTGGTACACCGGCATCCTCCCTCTCTCGCGTCTCGAACTCGCCAAGCTCCTCGGCGTCTCAGTCCGCACCGCCCGCGAAAAGCTCCTCGTCCAATGCGGCGCCGACGTGGACGGCTCACTCGATGGCACCGTGCTGCAGCTCGCAATCGATCGCGCCAGTGCCGATGGCGTGACGCCGACGCACTTCTGCTACTTTGATTTTCACATCACCGCCGGCGTGAACACCGTCCCCGGCACCGGAAGCTTTGAGGACCGCGTGACGCTCGCCGCCAATGATTCCGACGCCACCGTCGCCACGAAATTTGCCGCGCGCGTGAATGCCCGCACCGCCGACATCGGCTGGACGGCCGTCGCCGACGGCGCAAACGTGACGCTCACCGCAAGCACCGTGCGACTCATCGGCCAGCACGATGCGCTCAGCTCCGGTTTCCCTCTCGCCCTGCTCGCCCTCGGCGGCAATGCGGGCGCACTGCCCGACGTGGCGAGCGTTCCGCTGAACGCCGAATTCTCCTATCTCGTCTCCGGCGCGCGCCAGATCTGCACGGGCTTCACGCTGACGCTCAACAACACGCTCTATCGCGACGGGCAGCTCACGATCCCGTCCGGCCTCACGCTCGTCTCGACGCTCGATGTGACGATCGGCGTCCCGGCCACCGGTTACACGGGCGGCGCGGGCAATCTCGACGGCATCGCCACTGCCAGCGGCGCGATGTCCACCGGCCAGGTCGTCTGGTTCATCCACGCCACCGAGGGCATCCGCTTCCACCAGCTCACCGCAGGCACCGACGCCACCGCGAGCCCCGGCGTCATCCGCCCCGGCGACTACAACGCCGGCACAAACGCCCGCGTCTGGAAACAGGTCGCCTAAACTCCCATCCCTTTTCGCACATGAGCACCGCTGTAAAAATCAATCTCGCCACACAGACACTCGCGGGAAATTCCGCCGCAGTCGTCGCCGCGCTGAACGCCGCCGGAGTGGGCGGCCGTGCTTCCTACACGACCGTGTCCAACGCTGCGGCGCGCTATGCTCTCGCAGGCGTGAAGGTGGGTGACATCGCCGAGCAATCCGACACGCATCATCGCTGGCTGGCGTGCGACCTTTCGCGCATCACCACAGTCGCGGGTTGGAACGACCTGGGCATCTATGTGCCGGGGCCGCTGTTTTACAGTGGCGGCACCGTCACGCCGGATGTGTCGGGGTGGACCATCACCGGAGGTTGGGCGCTGGTGCAGGGTAATAGTGTGTTCATCACCGGCGCTGCCACTGGCATCGTGGCTGCGGAGACGGGAGGGACGCTCGACGGGACTTACGATGCCACGCAGTTCACTTCCCTCACGTCGCTGAGAATCGGCAATGTTGTCATTACGTCACCCCCGGTGCTGACCGGGCTTATTGCCCTCGCGTCGCTCTCCGTGGAATCGTGCTCGGCCCTGGCCACGCAGCCTGACCTGAATACTCTTACTGGCCTGACGGCGCTCAATATGAGCGGCACCGCGATCACGTCATTCTCTGTCGCTACCGGAACCGCACCGCTCGTCACACTAACCTCCAACTCGTGCACAGGGCTGACATCTGTTAGCCTAGGAGGCGCGTCCAGCACGCTGTTACACTGCGACCTTAGCTACTGCGCGCTGGTTCAGTCGAGTGTGGATGGAGTGCTCGCCGCATTAGATGGCTCGGAACTGACATTGGGCTCCCTCATCCTCAGCGGCGGCACCAATGCCGCTCCGACCGATAGCTCGCATGTGGATAGCCTTCTCGCGAAGGGCTGGAGCGTCACCACGAACTGATTTTTCAACTAACAACCCATCCAAAAACAACATGAACACCCTCGATCAAATCGTCGCCGCTCTGCGTGAAATCCTCGCCACCGTCAATGAGAACATCGCCGGGATGGATGCACTTATCGCGAGCGTCACAGCCCAACGCAACGCAGCCATCGCGGTGCGCGACAAGGCTACTGCGGCGCTCGCCGCGCTGAACATCCCCGATCCCGATCCCGCCCCGCCCGCGCCACCGCAGAAGTTCACCGTGCGCAACAACACCGGGGCTCCCGATACCGCGAGCCCCGGCGCACCCGTCACCCTCAGCGGCGACGCTGGCTCATTCACCATCGGAGTTCAGGAAACGGCGTCTATCCCCGGCGGCGTGTATGAACTGTCGAGCACTGACGCCCACGACGTGACACTCACCGGAAACTTGAACCTCGGGATCGCCGGATACATCCAAGCCAACGGCGGCGCGCTGGAATTCATCCACGACTAATGCGGCTCGCCGCCTAAATCGCCAAGCCGATTGCGGACGGCCAATAGCCCCGTCACCATGCTCGCATTCATCATCGCCGACTCCGCCGCGGAATCCGGCGTGCTGCACATGCCGATCGGATGGCTCATCGCGATCGGCACCGGCCTCGTCGGCGCGCTCACGTTCATTTACCACCAGCAGACGGCGAGCCAGGAAAAGCTCTTCATGCTCGCGCAGGCGCAGAATGCCGCCACGATGGAGCATCACAACGACTTTGTGAAAAAGTCCGATGCCGAGCGCGCCAAGGCCGACGAGGATCGCGCCGGATACATCAAACGCCTCGAAACGATCACCCAGGGCATCGCCCAGGAGCGGATGCTCCTCGGCGAACAGATCGTAAAGTCGCAGTCCGCAAACACCGAGGCGCTCACGATGAACACCCGCGCGCGCGAAGCCGCCACCATCGAGACCAAGGAGCTGATGCGCGAAGTCGTGGGGGCCGTCATCATGAAGCTCAGCGAACTCGGCTATCTCCACACGCCGAGCAAGAAGCCGCCCGCCAAACGACACGCCCTCAGCAAGCCCGTGGCTGGGAAGAGCGCCGCGAAAGCAACCCGTTGACAACCGCGCGCCGTAGGATGTTCGCCCGCATCAAAGCCCCGGTCCTCATCGCCGCCGCGCTCCCGCTGCTGCTCGCCGGATGCTCGCGCGAACATGTCTGCCTCGCGCACGTCGCCGGCTTCCTCCTCATCGCCGCCATCCTCGCGCTGACATTGCCCCCGCGCCGCTCAAAACACTTCCCCTTCCGCGAACCGCCCGGCGTCGAGGACGACCTGCCGATGAAATGACCCCCGTTGATAAATGATCAATTTTTGCCTGCACATGAACACCACACGTTCCCTCGCGGCCCGTTGCGCCGCCCTCATCGTTCTGGCGATCTTCGCGCTCGCTGCCATCTGCTATCTCACCGGCTGCGCGACAACGCGCCCGTCCGGTCGCGAGACCGCCGCGCTCTCGCGCGACCTGGACACCGCAGAAACCGCCAACACGTCCGCCCGCAACGACGTCGTCTTTCTCCGCAAAAATCTCAGCCGCGCCGACGGCAAAGCCGCCGTCATCCTCGAATGGTTCCGCGAGCACCGCGGCGAACCGCAGCACTGATGCGCTTCATTCACCATTCAAAATTCACAATTCACAATTCCCATGCACCTCCGCCTCCTTCTCTGGCCGATCCTCTGGTGGGGATTTTCTAGCGCGATGTATTGCGCCGAAGAGCCGCCCCTCGAGTCCGCCGTGCAGCTCGCCCCGCCCGCACCGCTGAAGCTCGATCTCTCCCGCGTCTCCGAAGCCGCAATCGAGCGCACCGTCGAGCACCTGCAGCAGCTCGTCCATGAAGCCGAGAGCCGCGCCATCACCCTCGATGCAAATCTTTCCATCGTCGCCGCGAGTCTCACGACTGCCCGCGCCGAGACCGCGACCGTCCAGGCGGAACTGACCACTTCACAAACCCAGCTCGCCAAGGCGCAGCAGCGCGAAGTCGCGTGGCGACGCCGTGCCCGCGAGCTGATGTTCGCAGTCGCCGCATTCGGCGGCGCCGCATCCCTGCGGTTCCTCGCCCTCGTCCCGCCCCCCTGGCGCTACCTCGCCGCCCTCGCCATCGCCTCCGCGCTCTACGCCGCTCTCTACTTCGTCCTTTGACAGCGCGTGATCGGCATGAACCGATTGCCCTCGCAACTTCCGTGGACTGCCGAAATCGAAGGCGACGATCTCGTCGTGCGCGACATCAAGGCGACCTGCTTTGGCGGTGCCTTCGACGCCGGTGACAACGGCCAGACGGAAAGCGGCGTGATGAACGACGGCCGCGATCCGCATCTCATGGGCATCGCCCTCCCGATTCGTTCCACCGAACACGCCACGCGTTGTTCCCCGCTCGCGTTTGCAGGCCCGCACTTGCCTTGGAAAACCAAGGTCCGAGTCTGGCGCGAAGCCGACGGCGAAGCATCCGGAGTCGAGTGCATCCTGATCGACAACGGCCCCGACGTGTCGAAGTTCCCCACGCACGCCCTCGACCTCAATCCCAACGTCGCCCTCCATTTTTCGCCGGGCGCAAACCTGCACCGCATCGCCAACGAATGGAGCGGCAGCGGCTTCAGCTACCGCATCCTCGGCGGCGCGAAGTGGGTGAGCTGAGCCGAGCGCTCAAGCATTTCCGGTCAGTTTGCCAAATTGAGCAAGTTGACGATTCGGCCAATTCGCCGCTTCCAGTTCACTCCGCCGGCACAAACCCAAGCCCGCCCCCGAGATCCTGCCACCGGTCCACGCGCTCGCGCTTCGGAAACTTCAGCACAACGCCGACGTTCTTTTTCCCCACATCCACCGTAGCGACATTCTCAATCTCGCCCGCCCGAAAGTACCGCACAAGCAACTGATCGGGGAGTTTCAGTGCTTCGGAGTTTGTGTGGGCACTCACACAGCCCATTCGCTACGCGCTGAGGATACCGTCAAGTGTGGACGCGAAGAAATCGCCCTTGAACGCTTGCGGGCCGACAATCCGCAGATTGCGCTACCAACACAAATGGTCGCAGGCTCATCTCGCGCTGAAGTGTCAGCTCGCCGGTTGGGACATCTCCCGAGACATCATCGCCAGCATCGAACTCCGTCGCCGCTTGCTCACCGATTTCGACCTCCAGCGGTTCGCCCAAATTTTCGAGGTGGGCGTGGAACAACTCTATCCGCACCGCTGAGCCGAACAAATCCGAACAACTTTGCAGCGTTCAAACGCGGCCAAACGGAAATTCCGTTTTGAGGGAAACGCCTCCTACAGAGGCGCGGCGCTTTTTAGATTCTTTTGACTGCTCAAATATAGTACCGGCAGCGGGACTCGAACCCGCACGGGAGTTGCCTCCCAAGGGATTTTAAGTCCCTTGCGTCTGCCATTTCGCCATGCCGGCATATGCCTATGAAAACAGGGTGGTTTTTGCGGTTCCAACTTGCCCGCTCTACGGTCTCGTTCCTCGGTCATCCCATGTGCGCGCAGGGAATCGTGAAAACTTGGCTCAAGACGAACGTGGGAAACCTCGTGAAGCATCGGAGCGGCGGATACTACGCGCGCCTCTACGTCGGTGGCAAGGAACGGTGGACTTCACTGCGCACCAAAGTTCTCGAAGTGGCCAAGGCGAGATTTCGCGAGCAGCATAAAAGCGATGGATCCAGCGGACGCCCGCCGACGGCGAAGCCGGGCAATTCCATTTATCGTGGAGCCCCTGGAATTGATCCGGCTCGGTGAGTGGCACTGGGGGCGCGACAAGACACGCGAATCCACCGTGGGAATCCGGCTGAAACTAATTCGCTCAAGAATCACCATTTCGATGAAGCAATGCGGAGTGCCTATCCGCCACGCTGCCCTGTGAGAGTTTCGAGTGCGCGAAGACATGCTCCGGTGCGATTTTCCACGCCGAGTTTCTGGAAGATGTGTTCGAGGTGTTTGCGGACGGTGCCGGGGCTGAGATCGAGAATTGTGCCGATCTCGGGATTCGTCTTGCCCTGCGCGACCCAGAGCAGCACCTCGGCCTCGCGCGGCGTGAGGCCGAGCGATTCAAGCGGCGTGGCGCTCGTGAAGTCGGGCGCGGTGGCGTGCGAGTGACGGCGCAGGCGTGCGCCGATTGCAGAGAGAAGGTCGGCGATCTCGACGGGCTTCGTGAGGTAGTCGTCCGCGCCGAGATTCATGCCGTGGCGCAGCTCGTGGTGTGCGTCGCGCGCGGTGAGGAAGATGAAGGGCGTGCCGGCGGTGGCGGGCTCGGCGCGCAGCGTGCGGAGGACTTCGTGGCCGTCCATGCCGGGCATAGTTACGTCGCAGAGGATGAGATCGGGCCGCGCGCTGCGGGCAAGCGTGATGCCATCCGTGCCGTTGCAGGCGGCGAGCGTCGTGTGGCCTTCCATTTCGAGAATGCGCGCGAGCCGCCGCCGGAGCTGGGGCTGATCCTCGATGAGAAGAATCGTGCTCAATTGGCAGTGAAAAGTGGCAGGCGCACCGTGGCCTCGGTGCCCTGCGGCGTGCTGTGCAGGGACACGCTGCCGCCGTGGGTGGCGACGCATTGCTTCACGATCACGAGGCCGAGCCCGGTGCCGGGGATGTGCGCGACATTTGCCGCGCGATGGAATGGCGTGAAGAGTCGCGCCTGATCCTCCTCGGGAATTCCGGGGCCGCGGTCGCGGATCGTGAAGACCGCATCGTCGCCCTCGCGGCGGATGTCGAACGCAACCTCCGCGCCGGGCGGGGAAAACTTCGCGGCGTTGCCGAGGAGGTTCGTGAAGATCGCGCGCAGCAGCGATTGGTCGCCGTGTGCGGGAGCGTCGCATCCTTCATCATGCATCGTGATTCCTGCGATGTGCGAATGCGCGGCACGCGCCTGCGAGGCCCACTCGTCTGCGAGCGCGCGCAGGCTCGGCTGGAGTTGCTGGAGCTGAAGCTGGCCGGACTCGGAGCGCCCGTGCAGGAGCACCTGGCCGATGAGGCCGTTCATGTGGCGCGTGGCGGCTGTGATGTCGCGGAGGCAGGTGGCGCGCTCCTCGTCGGGCATCCGCGCGGCGTAACGATCGATCATTTCCGCCGAGGAGAGGATGACGCCGAGCGGCGTGCGGAACTCGTGCGAGATGAGATGCACGAAGCGCGTCTTCATCTCGTGCAGCGTGCGTTCCTCCGCGAGTGCCGTGCGCAATTCTTCCTCCGCGCAGCGAAGCGCCGCGGTGCGCTCACGCACGCGCGCCTCGACCTCGCGCCGTCGCCGCGCCTGCGTGAGCGCGAGGCCGGAGCTGAGCGCGCTCACGACAAGGCCGCCGCCGAGCAGCGCATTCGAGCCGCGATGTGCGGTGGTGTCGGGAAAGCCCGGCCCGCGCGTGCAACGCACCTCCCACGGGCTGCCCGCGCCGGGCAGAGTGATGATGCGCTCAAAGTCCGAGCCGCGCTGTGCGAGGATTGGCGGCTGATCGGCGGGATGCGAGCGGAGCAGCTCGATGTTCAGGCGGCGATGAGTCATCGAGTCAAACCACTCGCCGTAGAGCGCGACGGGATCGAGCGACGCGAAGATGAAGCCGCGCACCGCGGAGCGCGTGCCGTCCGCGCGGAATGGAAGTCCGTCCACCCACACGGGGATGAAGAGCACGACGCCGCGCAGCCCCGGAGTGAATTCGAGAATCTCCGTGGCTTGCGGCGTGTGCTGCTGTTCCGCTTCGCGTGCTGCACGGAGATTGCGCATGTCCTCGGCGAGATTGTCGCCTGCGCGGTGCCAGCCCGGTCCGCTGCGGTGCTCGACGGCGACGACCCGCAGCGCCGCGCCATCCACGCTCGCAAAACCAAAGTCGTGCAGCGCGGGAAAACGCTTCCGCCATTCCATGCTGCGCACCAGCGTGCGCCATGCGTCCTGTGAAAAGCTGGCCTGCGTTTGCACGAACGCCTGCACAGTGCGCAGCGAATTCACGTAGCCGATCGTGGCGCGGCTCATCGTGATCTGCGCCTGCATCAGCTCGTCGTCGAAGCGTTCCTGCTCGCGCGCATTCTCGCTCGCGCGCGAGCGCTGCCATGCGGCGAGTGTGAGGCCGAGCGTGAGTGCGAGCACGAGCGCGGGCACGAGCCAGAGCCGCGCTGTGCCGCCGCGGGGTTCGTTGGTGTCTTGCGCGGGCATTTGCGCGTGACGCTACTTGCGCGGCGCGGCGCGGCCACTCGCAAAATGCCCGCTACGACGATCCGCGTATATCGCGCTGCGCACCGCAGTGTGAGCATGACCGCATGAAAGCAGCAGTCTCCCTCCTTCTCGCCATCTCGCTCGCAGTCCCCGCATGGCCTGCGGGCGTTCCGGCCAGCTTCGCTTCGCGCGGCATCGGCGGCGGCGGCGCGCTTTACGGCGTGAGCATCAATCCCGCGGACCCGAATGAACTCACGCTCTCGTGCGACATGAGCCACGCGCTCCTCTCGCTCGACGGCGGATCGAATTGGAAGACATCGGACTTCCGCGGCATTCAGGTGAAGCAGACCTCGCAGATCCTCTACTGCACGGACGCCGGCACCGGGCAGCACCGGCTTTTCACGATGGATGCGCGGCTGGCGCTCGATGAAACGGATCTCTCGAAGCCGATGATGAGCACGATCATGAGCGGCGCGATGACGGCAAACGGCGCTGCTTTCACAAAGGTGACGGGCTGGGCGAATTCGCGCCTCGCGAGCCAGGTCTTCGCCGATCCGAACCGCATTGACCGCGTGATCGCCATCGAGAGCAACGCGGGCAGCTTGAATCCCGCGAACCTCTGGGTCTCGGCCTACGATGCGGCGACGAACGGGCCGAAGTTTCCGACGACTCCCGCGACATTCAGCGGGAGCGTGACCACGCTGCCGAACAAGACGCGCATCGCCGGCGTGTTCTTCGACGGCACGAAGATTCTGCTCGCGACAAATGCCGGGCTTTTCATTTCCACCGACTCGGGCCTCACATTCACAGACGGCCCCGCGCTGCCGGTAGATTCGCAGGGCAAGGCGCGCGGATTCATCTCGATGGCGGGCGCGAAGCAGGGCGGGCAGATCCGGCTCTACGCCGTCGGCGGCCCGACGAGCGCGACCATCATATTCAACATCAACAGCCTCTCGCTCACCTCGAATCTCGTCTTCCGCATGGACTGGTCGCTGGCCGGCAGCGGCTCGTGGGTGCAGGACATGACAGGCATTGACAACACCGGCAGCGTCGGGCCGCCGGCGGATCCCGCAGACTACCCGAACATCATCGCGATGGCGCCGTATGACATCAACACGGTCTATGTTGCGTGCGGCAGGCGCTTCCAGTTTCCCGACTCGGAGGTGGTGTATAAAAAGACGTCCACCTCGACGCCTTGGGTGCAGTCGTTCACTGCGATTTTCGATCACACGAATTACGACAACGGCAACATCGAGCCGGGCTGGCTCGGCTTCACCACGCAGCCAGTAAGCCCGGTCGCGGGCATGTTGGAAAACGGGCTCGGCTACAACACGCCGTGCAGCCTGTGCGTGAATCCGAGCGACGTGAACGACGTGATCGTCACGGACAACGCGTTCATCCACCGCACGCGCAACGGCGGCACGAACTGGCATCAGCTCTACACCAGCCCGCAAAGCTCGACGCACGCCGTGGGACAGAAATTTCCCCACGGCGAGGACTACACGACCGGCGGGCTGGAGACGACGGTGAGCTGGTGGGTGGATTTCACGCAGTCGCTGATGACGGTCTGCCACAGCGACATGAAATTCATGCAGAGCGCCGACGGCGCGAAGTGGAACTTCAACTACAACCACACGGTGCTGAACGACGACTGCTACATGGTGCAGTCGTTCGTGAACCCGGCGTATCCGACGCATACCGGCACGCGCTACATCATCACCGAGCGCACGAATTCGCAGTATGGCTACGGCACAAATTCTGACGCGCAGGTGAACCTCACCACCGGCGGCACGAACCCCGGCGTATATTACCTTTCACCCGGCGCGACGACCCCGCTGACGCTGAAGGACAACTGGCAGGCCGGCACGGGCAACGGCAGCGGCACAGTGCGCGGCAACCCGATGTGGATCACCGTGGATGCGCCACGAGATCGCATTTTCGTGAGCGTGGTAAACAGCGATCCCACAATCGGCGGCATCTGGCGCGGCGACGGTCTGCACAACGGCGCAAGCGCAGTCGTGTGGACGAAGCTCGCGATGAACATGACCTTCAACAGCGCACTCTCGCGCGGCGCGATTGCTACACCGACGCGGCCTTTCAACATCCGCGTGCTCGATGCCCACAAGCTGCTCGTGAGCTACTCGAACCGCCTGCCTGCATCCGGCGACTACGAGAAATGCAGCGGCGTTTTCTACAGCACCGACGACGGCACGACCGCCGCCGACGTGAGTGTGGCCGGGATGCTCTACTACACGATGGATGTCGTGCCCGATCCGAACGATCCGCTGAACACTTGGTATGCGTGCGCGTGGCGGACGGTCGCGGGCACGGGCAGTCCCAGCGGTCCCGCGGCGCCCGGCGGAGTCTGGCGCACGCGCGATCACGGGCAGACGTGGATACAGATTTGGAGCGGCGACTCGGCAAACGGTATCGGCGCGAGCGTGACGAGCATCACCGTGAATCCCGATCCGCAATTCCCCGGCGAGGCGTGGCTCTGCACGCGCTTCGGCGGGCTATATTTCACGAGCGACGTGCTCGCCACAAATGTCGTGTGGCAGCAGGTGGCGAGCTATCCGTTTCGCGCGCCGACGCGCGTCTTTTATGATCCAAATCACACCGAGCGCATCTGGATTACGAGCAACGGAAACGGCCTGCGTTTCGCCTACCGGCCCGGCAGCTTTTCCGAGTGGCAGTTGCAACAGTTCGGCGCACAGGCGGGCGACGCATCCATCGCCGGCCCGAGCGCCGATCCCGACAGCGACGGCCTCACGAACATGATGGAATACGCACTGAAGACGAACCCGCTCGTGGCGACGAGTCCCGGTGTTGTGAACACCGCCCCATACGGTCCCTATCTCTCTGCGTCGCTCGCAAAAAATCCGGTCGCGGCGGACATCGTGTGGTCCATCGAGTCCAGCACGGATCTCGCGACCTGGTCTTCGACCGGGGCCACGACGATCCAGAATGACGAATCCATTTTCTGGGCAAGGAGCCTCGTGACGATCGGCAGTGTCCCGCGGCTGTTCCTCCGCCTGAAATGCACGCTGCTTCCGTGATGGCAGCAGGTGAGCGCTGGAAGGATTGCGAATAGTCGACGACGCGCACGCCGACGTGTCCGCAGAATGATTCGCATGGCCGGAAAATTGACGAGCGGAACAATTCAGAATTCAGGAAATTTGAATTCGCAGTGCCAGCCCCCGATCCAAACCGCGTGAGGTTCGAGAATTTCCTGATGGTGATCTCATCAGTGACATTGAACCCGAATCGAAAATGCTCCGGCACCTGCGCGCACAATCCGCCGAGCATTTTTCAATCGGAAAATGGAGGTAGCCGGCATCCACGCTGACGGTCGAGAACCTCTGCGCGAGTTCCGTAAGGCATTCGTGCTCCAATTTCGCCTCCGAGAACTTGCTCCGAGTCGGATACCGCTGCTCGTCGTAAACCTGCCCGCACCAGCCGGGATATTTCCATGAACTCGTGCCGATGAAAACTCCGGCGCGGGCCTGTTCATTGAAGTGCAAATCCAAGTTACATTTGAGCATCCCCAGGACTGGTGCCGTCACGAAAGTGAAGGCGAGGGCTTCAGCTTGATTCGCAATTTGCGGCGACTACAAACGGCAATGCCCAGCGTGGAATCTCGCGAACAGGAAATCACCCGGACTTTGAAGCGCTGCAGCAAGGCCACGATTGACGCTGCCTTGCGGTATCAATCAACACCGACCGA
>JAYVPW010000195.1:0-13607 GCA_043777315.1 Spartobacteria bacterium
TGGGACATACCGGTGGCTCACGCCACCGGCTAATTTCCACTGGCCCTGCCGGGCCGACACGGGAGCCGCCCGATGTCCGGTTATTTCCCAGAGATGGTATAAGAGGTCCTTCGACTCTGCTGGCGCTGCGCGCAGGATGACGGGAGGGGCGCGGGCGACGATGGGATGAAAGTTTCCTTTGCCCACACGATGGGGAGGCGAAGGGGACTGGGCAGGCGGAGCGCCCGCCCTACAGATGCGTCTTCTTATCCGCCGGTTTTGACCTCGACGATGTCGTGCGGGGCGCTTTCGCGCTGGCCGGCGGGGGTGACGCGGATGTAGCGGGCTTTTTCCCGGAGCTCGGACAAGGTGCGGGCGCCGAGGTAGCCCATGCCGCTCTGGAGGCCGCCGGCGAGCTGGAGGAGGACGGTGTCGAGGGGCGGGCTGACTTCTTTGAGGGCTTCGACGCCTTCGGCGGCGGTTTTGCGGCCGGTGTCCTTTTGCGCGTGGCCGTAGCGGGCGGCGCTGCCGGCGGCCATGGCGCTGTGGCTGCCCATGCCGCGGTATTGTTTATAAATTTTGCCGTTGATCTCGATGATCTGGCCGGGGCTCTCGGGGCTGCCGGCGAGGAGGCCGCCGCAGATGACGCCGTGGGCGAGGGTGAGGGCTTTGACGATGTCGCCGCTCTTGGTGATGCCGCCGTCGGCGAGGAGGCGGACGCCGTGCTGGTCGGCCGCTTTTTTCGCCAAATAGAGGGCGGTGAGCTGGGGGATGCCGACGCCGGCGACGATGCGGGTGGTGCAGATGCTGCCGGGGCCCTGGCCGATTTTGATGATGCTGGCTCCGGCCTGGGCGAGGTAGGTGACGCCGGCGCCGCTGGTGACGTTCCCGGCGATGATGGGGAGGTCGGGGAAGGTGTCGCGGATGAGGCGGACGGTGTCGCCGACGCCCTGGCTGTGGCCGTGGGCGGTGGAGATGGCGACCACGTCGAGGCCGCGGGCGACGAGCTCGGTGACGTGGGCGAGGATGCGGTCGCGGTCGAGCTCGCCGGTGGAGGCGCGGGTGGCGGAGACGGCGGCGCCGCAGAGGAGGCGGAAGGATTCGTCGCGCGCGGGCTGGAGCTGGGAGTGGCGCTCGTGGAGGATGCGCTCGATGTCGCTGGCGGTGAAGAGGCCGCGGAGGTGGTCGGTGTCATCGACGACGAGGAGCTTATGAATGCCGATGTGGTCGCTGAAGAAGCGGTCGGCGCGGGCGATGGGGTCGGTGGCGATCTCGCGCTGGAGGATGGTGTGGACCTGGGCGCGGGGGGTCATGGCTTTCGCCACGCCGATGTGGGCGTAGCGGGGGCGGACGACGGTGCCGGGGAGGAGGCCGAGGAGGCGCCCGTCTTCATCGACGACGGGGAAGGTGCGGAAGCCGAACCTTTTCTCCTCCACGAGGGCGAGGATGTCGCCGATGGACTGGGTGGGGGCGACTTTGATGGGGTCGGGGATGAGGCCGTGGATGTTGTTTTTGACGCGGCTGACTTCCTGGAGCTGCTGGCGCTCGGGCATGTTCGCATGGATGAGGCCGAGGCCGCCGGCGAGGGCCATGCCGATGGCCATGGTGCTCTCGGTGACGGTGTCCATGTCGGCGGAGACGATGGGGAGGCGGAGGCGCAGGCGCTCGTGGAGCTCGGTCTCGAGGAGGGCGTCGCGCGGGAGGATGTCGGAGAAAAGGGTGGCGAGGGTGACGTCGTCGTAGGTGAGCGCCGTGCCGGGGTGGTCGGGGAAGAAGGCATCGGCGGGGCGGTAAAAGTGGGAGTCGAGGTGGGCGTCGGGCGGTTCCATGCGGTGTGGTAGGCGGGTGCGGTGCGGTGAGAAGGGGACTTTTAGCAGGAAAACAGAAGAACAGGAAAGCTGGCGACGAAGTCGGTGTGGACTTCGCGGATCTCGGGGGGACTTTTAGCAGGAAAACAGAAGAACAGGAAAGGGCGGGATGACGCGGTAAGTTTCCTGTTTTCCTGCTTTCCTGCTGAGATCCGCTCGCTGAAGACTGCGGGTCACAGGCGGGAGAGGCGGTAGCGTTCGTTGAGGCTGGCGCAGCGGGGGCAGCGGGCGAGGAGGTCGGCGTTCTTGTCCTCGAACTGATGGGCGCACATGGAGCAGCGGACGATGTGGCGGAAGGCGCGCTTTTCCCGCCTCGCCCGGCCCCAACTGGAGAGGAGCCACGCGCCAAAGATGAGCCCGAGCATGAGCCCGAGGTAGATGAAGAGGAGGACGTTGAGGGTGACGGGGATCACGGGGCGGGTGGGCTGGAGCGCGGCGCGCCGTCGCCGCGATTACCTGGCGCTGACGGAGCAGCGCCCTCCATCGCGTAGGCGTCGTCGCCCCACTGGACGGTGGCGAAGCCCCACGCAATCGGGGCATCCGCCGGAGCAAAGGAAAGCTGCGAGACGGCGGCGGCGGCTTCGGCGTCGATGGCGGAATGGCCGCTGGAGTCCTGGGGGAAGACGTAGCGGACTTCGCCGCGGTCGGTGACGCCGAGGAGGAACCGCGCGGGCGCGAGCGGGGCGGGGGATTTGGTGAAGTGAAGTGCCGCGGGGCGGGTAAGGGCGCGCTGCGCGAGGCCGCCGGAAAAGACGAGCGCCGTCGGCTGCGGAGCGTGTGCCGGAGCGGGTCGGGCGGCGGCGGGCTCGCCACTGCGGATGATCGAAAGCGGGCTCCTTTCCGACGGATAGTCCATCCTCGTCGCCGGCTCGGCGAGGCCGCGCGGCGCGGTGCGGATGACCTCGTACGACGCGCGATATTCCGCCTTCACCAAACCCGGCGGCACGAGCGGCTGCGCCGTGGCGATGAGCGCGGGATCTTCCGCCTCGATCCAGCGGAGGAACGCGGCGTTTTCCGGCGTCGGCAGGAGCACGGTGATCTGCGGCGAGACGGGCGGGAGGCTGGCGCGGGCCGGATAGACGACGCGGAAGACGAAGAAGGTGGCCGCGTGCGCGAGGAGCGAAAGGAGGACGAAGAGCGGCAGCCACGTCCAGAAACCGCGCGGCTTTTCCCATGCGAAAAGGAGCGCCGAATCGGGAGGCGCAGGCGGCTTCATCGCGGCTCGAGCTTGGTGGCGAGGACGACGGAATAGCCCTCGCGCAGGCCGGCGTTCATCACCTCGGTGAGGAAGGCGTAGGGCGTGGCGCGGTCGGCGCGAATGATGAGCGAGCGGTCCTTTACCCGCGGGTCGCGGAGGCGCGCGGCGAGTTCGTCGAGCGTCACCTTTTGCTCCCGATGATAGATCGTCGGGACCGGCGCCGCGACGATGCTCACGAGCTGCGAATTCTGCTGCGGGCCGAGGCTGAACGAGGACGCCGGCAGCGAGATCGCGAGCCCCGGCTGGAGCACAAACCGCGAGCTGAGCGCAAAGAAAACGACGACGAGAAAGAGGACGTTGACGAACGGCACCACGCTCATCAGCGCGGCGGGGAAGCGGAGATGGCGCGTGAGCTTCACGGCTTACTCGGCGCGCTGGCGGAGCGCGTTGCTGGCGGGCGGAAAGCCGATGATGTCCGGGCTTTTGCGCTGATCGCAAATGAGATTCACCACCTCGATCCCGGCGCGCTCCATGTCGTGCATGAGCGCATTCACGCGGGAGGAAAGGTAGCCGTAACCGACCGCGCACGGGATCGCCACGACGAGCCCGGCGGCCGTGGTGAGTAGCGCCTGATAAATGCCGCTCGCGATGTCCGTGGAGCTCGCGAACCCGCTCTGCGCCGAGATCGTCACGAACGCCTGGATCAGCCCGGCGACCGTCCCGAGCAATCCAATCAGCGGCGCGGCAAACGAGATCGTCACGATGATCCCGAGCCGCCGCTCCAGCCGCGGGACTTCGAGCTGCCCGGCCTCCTGGACGATCTCTTTGAGCTCCGCTCGCGGCACATCATGGCGCAAAATCGCCGCGTGGATCACCCGCGGCACCGGCCCCGGCGTCGCCGCGCATTCGTGGAGCGCCTCGGCAAAACTCCGCCGCTGTAGCAGATTCGCCAGCCCGCGCATGAACTCCCCGACGCGAATCGTCGCGCGGTGAAAGTAGGTCACGCGTTCCAAAAACACCGCGCCCGCGAGCACGCTGCAGAACAAGAGCAGCCACATGAACGGCCCCCCTTTTTGCATGTAATCGATCATGCCGGTGGTTATAACCGCGCCGCTCCGGCGTGGCAAGAACCCCGGCCTCCCTTGCTCCGGATTGCGGGTGTTTCCGAGCGATCCATCGGGGCCGAAAAATCGCTTTGAACGACCGCAGCCGAAGTGTAGAAGTCGCGACATGGAGGCATTGGAGACGTTCACCGAGATCAAGTTTTCTTGCGGCACATGCGGGCAGCACATGGTTACCGACGCCGCCGCCGCCGGCCGGGCGGCGGAGTGCCCAAACTGTCGGCAGCCGGTGACGATCCCCGCGCCGCGAACCATGTACGAGCGCAGCTACGGCGAGCCCGCGCCGACCAAAACTCGCGAGACCCGCCCGGACGTGGAGGAACAAAACGACAGCCCGCAGCCCGGCAGGTTCGAGGCCGTGCTGGAGGAATGTGAACGTCTCAAATCGGTGGCGACGCACGCCCAAACCGAGCTCAAAACTTTTCAAGCCGAACGCCTCACCCTCAAAACCGAGCTCGCACAGCTCCGCCAGCGGCTGCCGGTCCTCGAGAATCAGGCTACCGCGGGTGCCGCGGAAACGACTCGCTGGCAGGGGGTCGCTGAGGCTGCAAAGGTGCGGGCGGCCTCCCTTGAAAACGACCTTTCGATTTCCCGCCAGCGCACGACCGCGGCCGAGACGCAGATCGCCGCGAAAGAGCAGGAACTCGCGGCCGTCCGCGCTTCACTCGCGGCGGCGGAGGCGCAGGGGCACTCGAATCAAGCTGAGGTGGTGTCGTTGCAGGACGAAAGTTCGCTCCTGCGAAAGGATCTCGACGCAGCCCGGCGAGACCTCGCCGCGGCCGCGGAAATCCGCACGCGCCTGGAAAAAAGCGAGGCACAACTTTCCGAGGCGCAGGCGCGTCTGCGGTCATCGGAAGACTCCGCCAAAGCACTCGCGAAACGCGGCGAAGAACTCGCGATCGAAGCCGCGGGGTTCCGCGACAGTCTCAAAAAATCGAAGACCGGGCGGGAGCTGATCGAGCTGCGGGCGAAGCTCGCGAGCGTGGAAACTGAGCATCAGCGCGAGGAGGCGGCGGCGCGCCAGTCGGCGATGGATTTGCAGAAATCCGAGGCCGCCCAGCACGGACTCCGCGAGTTGGTGAAGGCCACGCGGCATCAACTGGAGCAGGCGGAAAAACGCGCGGAGGCGGGCAGCGAGGATCGCGTGAAATCCGACAACGACCTCCTACGCGGAATCATTTCGCGCCAAAACGAAGAGCTCGCCCATCGGCACTCGGAATTGGTCCGGCTGAAGTCCGCGCGGTTCGCCGTGCGCATCCTTTACGCGCTCTTCGCCGTCGGGCTGGTGGCGCTCGGCTTCCTCGTGGTCGAGCTGCTGCCCCGGCTGAAATTCTGAGGCAGTGGCTACGCGCCGACTTCCTCGAGCTCGAGCTCGCGCTCGATTTCCTGCGCCTCTTCTTCCTTCCGCCCGATGCTGTGGTCGCGGGCGATGAGCATGTAAATCGCGGGGAGGACGAAGAGCGTGAAGATCGTCCCGATGGTCATGCCGGAGACGAGCATGATGCCGATGCTGTTGCGCGAGCCCGCGCCCGGACCGCTCGCGAGCACGAGCGGAAAATGGCCGGCCACGGTTGCGACCGAGGTCATCAAAATCGGGCGCAGGCGCGTGCCTGCCGCCTCGATGATCGACTCCAGTTTTGCCTTCCCAGACTCCTGCAACGTGTTCGCGAATTCGACGATCAGGATCCCGTTTTTCGCGACCAGACCGACCAGCGTGATCAGCCCGACCTGGCTGTAAATGTTGAGTGTCGTGAACCCGAGAAAGCTGAACAACAACGCGCCGGACAACGCGAGCGGGACCGACCCGAGCAGGATGATGAACGGATCGCGGAAGCTCTCGAACTGCGCCGCGAGCACCAAAAAGATCAGGATGAACGAGAGCGCGAGCGTGGTCGTAAGCTTGTTTCCTTCGACCCGGAGCTGCCGCGCCTCGCCCGCATAATCGACGGCGAAACCCTTCGGTAAAATCTTCGCCGCCTCGTCTTCGAGCACCTTCAACGCTTGATCCAGCGTGATGTGCGGCGGGGTCGCGCCTTGGATTTTCGCGGAGTTGAGTTGCTGGAAACGGTTGAGCTGCCGCGGCTCGGTGGACGATTTGATCGAGGCGAAAGTCGAGAGCTGCACGAGCTTTCCGTCGGGTCCGCTGACGTAAAAATCCTTGAGCTGCTCGGGGTTCAAGCGCTCGGTCCGCTTCACCTGCGGGATGACTTTGTAGCTGCGGCCCTGGATCGAAAAGCGGTTGACGTAATTCCCGCCGAGCATCGTCCCGAGGTCCGCGCCGACCTGCTGCAGGTTGAGTCCGAGCGACGCGACCTTGTCCCGATCGAAGACGACTTCGGCCTGTGGCATGTCGTATTTCAAATCGGTGTCGGCGAAGATGAACTTGCCGCTCGCCACGGCTTTTTGAACGAGCTGATCCGCGTAACCGACGAGCTCGCTCGCCTCGGCGGTCGAGGAAATGACCATCTCGACGGGGAATTGCCCGCCGCCCGGCAGCGGCGCGGGCGTGGTCGCGATGACTTTGATTCCGGCAATCGCGCCGACTTTTCCGAAGACCTCGGGCAGAATTTGGTCGGTCGTGCGTTTGCGTTCGCTCCACGGTTTCATACCGACGCCGCCGAATCCTCCGAACGGCTGGGTGAGCTGAAAAGTGTGTCGCGCTTCAGGCAGCGCCAGGAACACGTCGTTCACTTTTTCGGTGTACATCGCCGTCTGCTCAATCGTGGAATTCGGCGAGGCCTGCACGATGCCGAGGATCACGCCCTGGTCTTCTTTCGGCGCGAGTTCGCTCGGCGTGAACATGAAGAACGGCACGACGAGCAGGATCATGATCGCGGCGAGCGTGAGCGTGACGGGACGCCATCTCAGCGTGTTGGAAAGCGTGCGCGTGTAGCGATTGCGCAGGCCGTCGAAGCGGCGATTGACGAAGCCCGCGAAGCCTTTGTGCGTGTCGCCTTCGCGCAAAAGTTTCGACGACATCATCGGCGAAAGCGTGAGCGCGACGATGCCGGAAACGACGACCGCGCCGGCGAGGGTGAATGCGAATTCGCGGAACAGCGTGCCGGTCAATCCGCCCTGCACGCCGATCGGCGCATACACCGCGGCGAGCGTGATCGTCATCGCGATGATCGGCCCGACGAGCTCGCGCGCGCCTTGGATCGCGGCGCGGAAAGGCGTGAGACCTTCGTGCAAATGCCGCTCCACATTTTCCACGACGACGATCGCATCATCCACGACGAGGCCGACGGACAGGACGATCGCGAGCAGCGTGAGCAGGTTGATCGTGAAGCCGAAGATGAGCATCAGGAACGCCGCGCCGATCAGTGAAATCGGGATCGCGACGACGGGGATGATCACGGCGCGGAGCGAGCCGAGGAAAAGATAGATGACGATGACGACGATCAGCAGCGTCTCGGCGAGCGTGTGGATGACTTCGTTCAGCGCGTCCTGAATGTATTTCGTGGCGTCGTACGGCACGCCCAATTTCATCCCGGCGGGAAGCTGTTTTTGGATGTCCGGCAGCTCCGCGCGGATTGCTTTCATCACGTCGAGCGAGTTCGCGGTCGGCAGCGGCCAGATGCCGATGAACACCGCTTTTTGCCCGGAAAAACGGACGTCCATGTCCGAGTCCTCTGCGCCGAGTTCGATGTCGGCGACGTCTTTCAGCCGGATGATCGCGCCATTTTTCTCGCGCAAAACGAGCTCGCGAAATTCGTCCGCGGTGCGCAGGTCGGTGTTCGCGACGAGGTTGATCGTGATCATCGAGCCTTTCGTCTGGCCGACGGCGGAGAGGTAGTTGTTCGCCGCGAGTGCGGCGCGGACCTGGCTCGGCGAAATGTTCAGCGCGGCCATGCGATCGGACTTCAGCCAGACGCGCATGGCAAAGGTGCGCGCGCCGAGGATGTCGGCTTTTTGCACGCCGCTGACGGCGGTCAATTTCGGCTGCACGACGCGCGTGAGATAGTCCGTGACCTGGCTCGGCGAGAGGTCGGTCGAGGCGAACGAAATGTACATCTGCGCGAACTGCGTGTCGCTCAGCGTGAGCTCGATTTCGGGCGCTTCGGCTTCCGGCGGCAGATCGTTTCGGACCTGCGCGACCTTCGCCTGAATCTGGGTCAGCGCGGAGTTCGTGTCGTAGTTCAGCTTGAGGTGGACGACGATGATGCTGAGCCCCTGCGAGCTCGCAGATTCGAGGTAGTCGATGCCGTCCGCGCTCGCAATCACACGCTCGAGCGGTGTGGTGACGAAGCCGCGAACGAGGTCGGCATTCGCGCCGACGTAATGCGTTTCGACGCGCACCGCCGCGATGTCGCTGCGCGGATATTGCCGCACGTTCAGCGAGCGAATCGACTGCAGGCCGGCGAGCAGAATGATGAGGCTGACGACGCTCGCGAAGACCGGGCGGCGGATGAAAAGGTCGGTGAATTTCATGCGGTCGATCGCTCGCGAATCAACTGTCCGCGGGCTTCGGATTGAGTTCGTTGCCCGGCTGCACATCGTTTTTCACCTGCACCGCGGCACCGGGGCGCAGCTTGAAAACGCCGGATGAAACGATCTCCTCGCCCTCTTTCAAACCCGACAAAATGGCGACCTGATCGCCGCGTTTCGAGCCGAGTTTCACGAATTGTTGCCGGACTTCCTTGCCGCCTTTTCCGTCCGCGCCGGTCGCATCTTGCACGACGTAAATCGCATCTCCGTACGGCGCGTACGCGATGGAAGAGGAGGGGATCGCGAGCACGCCGGAGGTCTCGGGCAGCAGCACCTCGACATCGACGAACATGCCGGGCCGCAGCTTGTTTTCGGGGTTTTTCACGGTGCCCTGCACCATCACGTTGCGCGTGTTTTCATCGACGCGGGAATCAATCGCGGTGATCTCGCCGTCGAAGCGTTCGCCGCCCGCGCCGCTCGCGCCAAGGCGCACTTTTTTCCCGACGCTGAGGGAGCCGAAGTGCTGCTGCGGGAGCGCGAATTCCACGTAGATCGGGTCCATCGATTGCAGCGGCGCGATCGGCGAGCCGGGCTGCAAATACTGGCCCACATTCACCTGCCGGATGCCGACGAGCCCGTCGAACGGCGCGACGATTTGTTTCCGCGCGACGACCGCTTTCATCTGCTCGACCTCCGCTTCCATCTGTGCGAGCGAGCTCTGCGCGGTATCCCATTCGGACTGCGCGATCGCCTTTTTCGCGACGAGGTCGCGCTTCCGCGCGAGGTCGATTTTCGAGAGCTTCAGCTTCGCGTCGGACGCACGAAGCTGCGCCGCTTCTTCGTCGGATTCGAGCTTGACGAGCAGCGCGCCTTTCTTCACCGCCGTGCCGGAGTCGAACGCGATCTCCGTCACGATCCCGGCCATGTCCGTGCTGACTGTGACGCCATTCACGGCCTTCATCGAGCCGACGGCGCTGAGCACCGGCTGCCACGTCTGCGCCTTCACCACGAGCGTCGTGACGGCGACGGGCGGCGGCGCAAATTTCGCTCCCATCGCTTTGCCGGCCTCGATTTTTCGCATCGTCCAAAAGACGAGGAACCCGATGAACAGGGCGACGAGCACCAGCATGAGCAGCATTCTTTTCCACATAATGATGAGCGTGATTCCTAGACTGCGGCCGCAGACAGCGGCGCGGCTGAGGGCTCGTCCGGGAGCAGGCCCTGTTGAATTTTCTGAAGCAGACGGACGAGCTGTCGTTGTTCGGCGGCGTTCAGCGGCTGCATGATTCGGGCGACGGTGGCGAAGTAATCGGGCAACATTTTCTCGAGCAACGCCCGCCCCGAATCGGTGAGCCGAACGACCACCGTGCGCCGGTCGTGCAAATCATCGCCGCGGCTGACGACCCCGTCTTTTTCCAGCGTGTCCAGCAGCCCGGTCATCGTCGCGCGAGCCACGCCGACTTTTTCCGCGAGCCCGGCCGGCGTCGAGCATTGCTCCGCGCCTCCGCGTGAATCCTCTATTTCCGCCAAGCTCAACTCCCCGCTCCCCCGCCGGCTCACCGCATAGCCCAGCTCCCCGAACCACGTCAGGGCGGCATCTTCGACGATGGATTCGTTGAGGCTCATTTCATTGATTCTTTATGGAAGGTATTTGTCGTCACGCTTGTCAAAGGCAGGCCGAGTGCCTTCCAAGATGTCCACGATTCGCCCGTTAATAGTCGGGTCTTCAATTGAACCGCTGATGTAGGTCACAGAATTTTCGTGATCCTTCTGCATTTCAGCGCAGATGATTTGCTCGGCATCGCAGACGACCGCCAGATTCGGATTATGCGTCACCATGACGATCTGGCGGCGCTTCTTTGCACGTTTGATGCAAGGCACCAGAGTCTTGAAAACCGTCTGGTTGTCCAAATTTTCTTCGGGTTGGTCGATGACCAACGGAATGTCGTCTTGATCCACCAGTAGGTAAAAGATGAGGAGTAGGTTCCCGCGTTCCCCGGGGGACAATTGTTCCAAGCCTTTCCCATCCCAGCGAAGGTTGTAAATTGGTGACAAGAACCCGAGCGAATAAACGAAATCGTAAATCTCTTGAGCGGTCACTCCCTGCCGAAGCTGGTCTTTAACTAGAAGCGCTTTGCCGTCTCGTTCCGCCATTTTAGCAAACAACGCGCGCGTGAATCGAAGAGTTCCAAGAGCAGAATCAAAGTTTGCGTTGTCGAGGAGCCGCTTCATCTCTGCTGCGCCCTCTTCATCCCCCATGAAAGAACCTACCTTACGCCGGTTAAGGCGGCCCAAGAACGCCTCTGAGAACCCACTTTCGGCCATGGAAACGTTAAAGGTGAGCTGAAACCGCTCACTTTCTGCCAGCGAATCGTTCTTCAGGAAGTTCTGGACCTCTCCGTAATACGTCTCGTAGTAAGCACGCAGCTTTTGTTTCTCGCGGAAGATTTCGAGGAGCTTCCTATCACGCTGCTTTCGGAGAGTCCGAAGATACGCGGGAAGGTCGTCCAAATCGGATAGCTGATTTTGCAGGTATTTAATGGACCCGATAGTGTCGTCGGTGCCGATGATCTTTGCTTTTCCAGCTTCCCACTCTTTCAGTAGTTGGAGATAGGCCTGATAAGCTCGTTGTGGCGCACTCAGTTGCGCTTGCAGGCCTTCAATCGCCGCCATCAATGCCTTGCGTTTGAATTCCGGTCCGCCAGTCGTATCGGGCGCGAGCTTTAGCGCAATCGCCGCACGCTCCGCACTCAAAGTTTTGAGCAGCGCAGTAATCGCAGCAGGGTCCACCTTGAAAGTGACTGCGTCAGAGCACGCAATTCCAAGTTCGTCAAACTCCGGCTTTGTCTCGACAAGGAATGCTTCAACATGACGCTCTAGGTTTTTGAGCTTCCCAGCAAGTTTCTCGGCTGTTGAGTGCTTCTTTGCCGCTGCCAGATCGCTGGCTCGCAGTGCTGCTATTTCCAGTTCGAGTGCTTTTAGTTCCGCTTGTTTCTTTTCCAGTTCTTCGGTCGCCGCTTTGGATTGCTGCAACGCTGCCGGGTCGGCATCTGGTTTAGGAACAACTGCCGGAGGCGCAGCCGTGAGTGCGTCTAGTTCTCGGTTCTTTTCGGCAAGCTGGGCTCCGATAGCTTTTCTATGCTGGGGCAAAGACCGCTCCTCGGTTGCGACAATGAGCGCGTTCCGCTCCTGAAGATTTGCCACGAACTGAGCAATAGCCTGATTCGTCTCTTCGCTCCTGTGTGTGAGCAATTCATCGAGTGTCCCAAAACCAAGTCGCTCCACCTCGGGAACATGGGAAAAGATGACTTGCTGAAGCTCGTTGTAAAAGCGCCCGCCCTTGCCTGCACCGATTTCGTTACAGATGTCTTCAAGATAGCTTTGCGGGATGTATTTCACCTTCTCAACCGCATCCTGGCTTGGATTCACGTCGAGACTTGGAACAGCGTCCGTCGTCCCATCGGCCCAGGTCAACGACGCTTCAAACTGGCGGGATTTGTTATTCTTTGGTCGCCGGAATTTAGCAGGAGTTAGAAAGCTGAATGCCTCATACCGTGGTGTATTGCCCAGCAATCCCAGGATATCGGAAAGCGCGCTTTTCCCGCTCCCCTTTTTGCCAATGACGGCAACCAACTCGTTGTTCAGAGGAAGGGAGGCATCGAACCATTTTTCGTTGGTCGTAGCGGAAGCGGTCTTCTTCACCTCGACTGTCGTTGCTACGCGGGTGGCATGGCGCGCCGCTCTTGTGAGACTCGGAGGAACGTCGCCAACGAACACGCGGTCTTCGGGTTCGTTCAAAATCTGGCGCAGACCGTAGAAGGTTGGGTCGGCTTTAATCCATGTGTGGCGGCCCTTATCTGGGCAAAACATTTCATCGAACGTATGGGAGTCGGAACTGTGAATACACGGTTTGAGCGTTTTGAATTCCGTTTTAAACTCGACCAGCGAGGCGTGCCTCTTGCCAAGAGCGAACGCACGAGTTCCTTCGTTCGACGAAAAGAGTATGTGCGACTTCTGAATCAGTAGCTTCCTCGCCAAATGCGCCTGACCATCCCAACTGCATTTTGAGAGATCCTCGTCGCATGGCAAACAGAGCAAGTAGCAATCTTTGAAGAAGGAAGGCTTGCTCTCAAGTATTTTGCTGACCTCAGAATGGTCTACGATCGCGTTCATCATTCCGACAAACATGTCCGTTTGTCCTTGGAAGTTTGAGTGCTGAGCTTTCAGGCGCTTCCCCAACTCAGTCAAGTTCTGGGAATTCAAAGCCCATCTCTCATCCTCGCTGCCGATGTTGGCATCGGCGGTAAATTTCAGCTCGCGAAGAAAGTGCTCCTCAATGTGAGCCGGGGAAACGCTGTCAGAGAAGAAGACGTGGAAGTTTACTCGGCTGTCCGCTCCCCCGACGTTTCGAACGATGGTGGAAAGTCGAAGCTCAATGTTTGGGAGAAATAGAATTTCGGCAGCCCGTTCTGCCAGATTGTTCCCTACAAGTGCCTTTAACGCGGTTTCGTCGGCGAGTAGTGCCCTGAGGGCTGTATAGCCTTGGATCGTGAAGTAATCAGTAACGCCGACGACCGCGATGTTGTCCTTGCACGCCCTCTCGATGAGTTGCTTTGCGTATGCCGGGAAGTCGCTTCCGAAGCCATTGTTTAGGGCCGAGAAGGGAGTGTGGACTTGGAGGTCCCATTTTCTCCATTCGGAACCGCGTGGATAAACTGGTGCTTGCATGGTTTGATTAGCTTTGAAGGTTATTGACGCTCAACTCCCCGCTCAGCAGCTTCGGCAGCAGCGTGTCGCGCAGGGTGGCGAGGGTGCGGGATTTCATTTTGGCAACAGAGCCGGGCGATTTTGTCGGCATCACTTCTGGATACGGCCCGAGGAAGCGTTCGCCGTTGAAGTGGATCATGTGGTCGGCGTCTTCGGCGATCCAGGCTTCGGATTCCCAGGCGATAGGACAATCCGATCTCCGGTTGTCATAATGTTTTATGCAGTCGGCGGGCTGGTCGGCGAGGC
>JAYVPW010000196.1:0-13575 GCA_043777315.1 Spartobacteria bacterium
AATCTCCGGCACGGGTCGCGGCCTACTTCCAAGCTGAGCACGTTCGTTACGCCGCAGCAGCATGAAAATGTCACTACTTTTTCTTGCCGGAGTAATATCCACCGCGGCCGTCGTCTCCGGCACCACCACCACTGTGCCGTTGAGTTCCAGCGTCCAGCCGCCCGACACCGTACCAACGTCGACTGCGGCATCGTCCAAGATGTAAAGACTCCAGACGCCATTCGGATTTGTGCCCGCAAAGGCGGCATTGATCGACGCGGCCGTGAAACCTGGGGTCGTCGAGAGTCCGGGGTTCAGATACGGACCTCCTGGCGCGGGCGTGGGAAAAGTATCGCCCGCCCTGTAATTCACGGGCTTTGAGTTGCTCGTCGTCCACCCACCAGTGGTTGCGAAAACGTTCGCCGACTGGTCGTCGAATGTGATGGTGCGATTGACTAAATCCGTGCCCCCGCCCGCGTCCGACACGAGGATGAACTTCTGCCCTTCCGGTCCGACGAGTAAAACATCCAGATCACTTGGAAAGGTGTGCGAGATGCCATTGAGCGTCACATTCACATCCGTCACGACATCGGCCAAGCCGGTGACTGTGATGCTCGAGGGAAAAGGGTTCGACGCCCCGCTGTCTGGGATCGTGATCCCAGTTGAATTCGTGAACGTGGCCGGGGCGATGCGCGCCTCGAGCGGCTCCATGCCGTGGGGGCTGGCGGCCCGCCGAGGCGCTCCGGTGCTGGGTTTGCGGCCGAAACGGGTGAAGGCCGCGAGGAGGTGGGACGTGGCGGTTTTCATAGTTTTGGAGTGTTGGATCAGGTGAATGAACGGCTGTGTGATGTTTGTAGATGAAAGGTCGCGAAAGTCTCGTGAAATCAGGCCGACAGACAGCGAGCGCCACCCCGGGAAATCGCCGTGAATTCAGCCCTCGCCACCGCCGCGAACTTCCGAGGAAGAGAAATCCCCGAGGTGTGGAGCGTGAGGCCCGCCACAGGCGCGCCGACGGTGACCCGCGGAGCCAATGAAATATTCGCGCGCCGCGCCGTGCGGCCCGCGCGGCGAAACGGCGGACGGTCAGTCGGAGCTGCAAACAGGGACGCGAAGATGGCCATACCTCATACTTGCCTTTTCCCCACCCGAAGGATTCACGATTTGCTGAATCATTTTCGCGAATCGTCTTTTTTTGCGGACCGGAAAAAACAGCCGCATCCGGCAGCTCACGCCACCGGCTCATTTCCGCCGATCCGCCGTCTCGGAAAGGCGCCGGGGGCCCCGTCTCGCGGAGGCTTCATCCCTCCGCCGCCATCGCCGTGAACTCGCGCCCGGCCGCCTGCCAGTCGCGCTGCTGCACGGCGGCGAAGCCGGCGGCGCTCATCTTTGCCCGCAGTTCCGGGTCGTCCACGAGGCAGCGGACGGCGCGGGTGAAGTCTTCCACGTCGAGCCCGCGGGTGATGGTGCCGGTTTGGCCGGGGATGATCAGGTCTTTGGGCCCGCCCTGGTCGGAGACGATGGCGGGCAGCCCGGCAGCGAGCGCTTCGACGACGACGTTGCCGTAGGTGTCGGTGGTGCTGGGGAAGAGAAAGACGTCGGCGGATGCGAAGGCGGTGGCGAGCTCCAGCCCCGCGAGGTAGCCGGTGAAGATGGCGTCGGGGAGGAGGCCTTGGAGTTCTTTCAGATACGGGCCGTCGCCGACGATGCAGAGGGCGGGGTCGGGAGAGGGGGAGGGGGCAAACGTCGAACGTCGAACGTCGAACGTCGAACGTCGAAGTGGGGATTCGGGACGCACGGTCTCACTGATTTCGGTGTTCGATCTTTTCCTCTCTTCGCTTGCTCCGACTTCGACGTTCGACGTTCGACGTTCGACGTTCGACGTTTGCCCCCCTTTCCCGTCGCCCCGATCTCCGAGTCGCTTCCACATCCCGAGGATCACGTCGAAGTTCTTCTCCTTCGAGACGCGTCCGACGTAGAGGAGGACGGTGGAGCCCGCGGGGACGCCGCGCTTTTGCCAGAACGAAGGGTCGCGACGGGAGGGGTGGAAGAGCGCGGTGTCGAGGCCGCGGGGGAGGATGGCGAACTTTTCCGCGGGGAGGCCGCGGTCGATCCAGGCGCGGCGGTAGCTCTCGGAGTTGACGTAGATGCGGTCGAGCTGGCCGTAGAAGGACTTCATGAAAGTCCAGGTCAGCGTCTCGAGGGCGGCGTCCTCCGTGAGGATGCGGACGTATTGCGGGAAATCGGTGTGGTAGATGCCGCTGGTGCGCAGGCCGAGGATCTTCGCGGCGAGGAGGGCGGTGAGGCCGATGGGGCCGGGGGTGCTGATGATGAGCTCGGTGAAGCCCTCGCGCTGGATGTAGTCGAGAATCTCGAGGATCGGCGGGAAACTGAGCTTTTGCAGCTCGTACTCGGGGAGCTCGAACTCGCCGATGGGGGCGAAGTTCTTGATCGGGATGCCGGTGATGCTGATCGTGGCGCGCGAGGTGACGACGGTGAGGTCGCCGCCTTCCGCGATGACGGCGGCGGTGAGCTTGCGGATGGTGTTGGCGACGCCGTTCACGTCTTCGAGCGTGTCGGTGAACCACGCGCGTTTGGTGTTTTTCAGGCAAGGTGCCAGCTCTCCGGTGAAGCCGCGGCTGACCTCCGCGAGCCATGCGCGGGCGGGCGCCTGGCTGCGGAAGGCATAGACGTAGGGGGCGAGGGTGCCGAGGATCGGGAGCATGACGCTGAGTTCCTGGATCGCGCCGAAGACGTTGCCGGTGGACGCTTCTTTCACGAAGCGCGTGAAGAAACGGAAGGCGAGCTGGTTGGCGAAGAGGTTGGCGATGATGAAGGCGCGGCGCTCCGGTTCTTGTACCCCGGCTGTTTCGCGGGCGAGGAGCGCCTTCACGTCGTGCTGCGAAAAGTGGGCCGCGAACTGCCGCCAGATCGACATGTTCGCCGGCTTCGCCATCTCGAAAATCTTGCCGGAGGCGATGCCCTGCGCGACGAAGCCGAACTTTTCCGCCCACGAAAACTCGGTGGGGTCCTTGCCTTCCATGAAGCGCGAGAAGGCCTTGCCGATGAAGCTGGCGCTGTCCGCGCCGGCGACCTTCGTGCCGATGAAGTGGCGGAGGTTGTTGTAAAGCCCGTGCGAGAGCGCGAGCGGCGAACCGGCGGTGCCGCGCGGTTCGCAGCGGCCGGCGCGGAGGTGGGCGAGAAATTCGGCGGCGTTTGCGGCGGGCGGAGTCTCGGTGAAGGCGGACGCGGGGAAGATGCCGCCGTGATCGTCGGAGCCGCCGACGAGCGCCTTTTTCCACGGCTCGGGGTGGGTGGGCGCGAAGCCGTGCTTGTTGGCGAGTTCGTCGATTTTCGTGGGCGTGAGCTTTTTGAAAATGAACTGCGCGACCTCACTGAGCAGCGCGTTGCGGAGACCGTTGATGCCTTCAAAATGCTGGAAAAGGAGAACGAGTTTTTCGAGATGCGCGAGGCCGAGCGCGCCCTTCGTCTCGTACAGCGGATGCGCGACGGCGTGCGCGAGTTGCTGCCCGGCGAGGTAGTTTTGCAGGTCGAAGATGTTGTCGCGCAGCGGTTGGATTTCGCGGTGTTGCGCCTCGTCGAGCCCCCAGACGAGCAGATGCACGGCGGTGCGATCTTCAGGAAAAAGGGCGGTGACCTGCTCGCTGAGGAAGACGCCGGGGCGGTCGGCGAGCTCGAGGCAGCCATCGAGGCGGTCGTGGTCGGTGATGGTGAAAAAATCCATCCCGCGCGCTTTCAACGCGTCGTAAATCGCGCCGGGATCGGAGTAGCTGTCGGGCAGGCCGACGCGGCGGAAGAACCACTCCGGCGCGCGGTCGCTGTGGCGGGAGTGGAGGTGGAGATCGGCGCGGGAAAAAGTCATCGGAAAGATCGTCGCTGGCATTCGATCCAATCGGCGTAAGTGCGCGGATCGCGCTCGGCAATCGCGCGGATCGTCAGCGCGCGGATTTGCCGCCAGATCGCGGGGTGCGCAAGGTCCACCGGATGGATCGAGAGGCGCATGAGCGGGTTGCCCGCGAGGCGGCGGAAAAGGAGGGCATTCCACGCGCGGCTGACCGCGCGCCGCCACGCGCTGCGCACGCTCCAGACGAGGGATTGCGAGCGGAAGGCAGGGCCGTTTTTTTGCAAGTCGAGGACGGTGCCGAGGCGCGTGGTGTAGTCGAGGCCAAGGTCGCGGAGCGCGGCTTCGGCATCGGCGCTGAGCAGCCACGCGGGGGCGATGAAGCCGGTGGGAGCGAGGCCGATTTGCCGGAAATCCACCCGCGCCTGCGCCACGAGCGCGTGCGCCGTCGCGCGGTCGAGGTCGAAAAATTCGCCTTCGTCCGCGGTGTAAAATTGAGTCGTCAATCGCGCCGCGAGCCCTTCGCCCGCACGCCGGGAACGCTGATGGACAGAGCCGTGGATGACGAGCTCGTGCCCCGCGCGCGCCTGCTCGCCGAGCCACGCGCAGAAGCCGGGGTCGGCGAGAAAATGTCCGCGCCGGTGATGGTCGGGGATCACGAGCAGCGAGCATTTTTCCACGCCCAGCTCGCGCAGATCGCCGAGGATCCGCGCGCAGTCCGGCCACGTGTGGGGAGAGACATCGTGCAGCGAGACGACGAAAGATTTTACGGGCGCGGCGGGCATTGATTTTCGGGGGACGGCAGCGTGCATGCGGCGGCGCGGGATGCGACAGAAAAACACATGGACTCGGCACGGGATTTGCCCGTCCGCGACCTCCGTTTTGAAATTGGGAAAAAGTGAAGATTTTACGGGATTTGTCGTGCGATTGGTCGGTGCGAAATCCAAATACGTGAGCGGCTGCGGAATTGAATTGTCGGCAAGGCCCCCATGCCGCCGCGGAGACGGATCGCCTCACGAAAGAACCGCTCTTCAACCCATGAAAACCCAACTCAACGCCCGCACGTCCTTTTTTGCCCGCTGTGCCCAAGCTCTGAACCGCCGGGGATCCACTTCGCGCGGTTCCGATCGCCGGATGGGCGTGGAAATCCTCGAGGCCCGCATCGCGCCGGCGGCGGTGGTCGGCACCGTTCTGAACGCGTCGCTGAACGACAACAATCCCGGCAGCATCAATCCAGGCGGAACGATCAATTACACCGAGATCATCCAGCACGACGTGTCGAGCACGACGGCGGCGGTCAATCTTTCGATCGCCAATGTGATCACGAATGCGAGCCTCGTCGCGGGCTCGCTGAATATCTCGCCGCTGGCGCTGGACGACGCGTTCACGGCGATCGGGAATACGACGCTGGTGGTCGGCGGAAGCGCGCTTTCGACGCCGGCGAAGGTGATCGCGGGGAATCTTTTCACCAACGATCTGGAGTTCGAGAACGACCTCGGTGTGCAGGATACTTTCGCGTTTGCCAGCTTCACCCAGCCGACCCACGGCGCGGTGACGGTGAATTCCGATGGTTCGTTCAGTTACACTCCGACGGCCGGATACTTGGGGACGGACACTTTCACCTATACCATCACCGACGACGGGGTGACTGGGCTCGGCGCGGCGAATAGCGCGGCGCTCACGGGCACGGGGACAGTGACCATCACCGTGCAGGGCACGGACGGCACCGTCACCGGACCGAAGCTCTGGTATGTGGATAGTGCCTACGTCGGGGGGAGTAACGACGGCACTTCGCTGCGGCCCTTTGCCTCCCTGGCACCGTTGAATGTCTCAGCCACCGACCCGGATGGCACGGGGGACACCATTTACGTCCATACCGGCTCGGGTGCCTACACGGGTGGAATCGTCCTTGAGGGCAACCAGACGCTCCACGGCGGGGGCGACGTGCTGACGGTAGGCGGTTTCACCTTGAACGCCGCTGGCACGGCACCGCTGCTCACCAAGGTGGGCGGGATTGTGGTCGCGCTGTCTAACGCCGGTGCGAATGTGAATACGATCAAGGGTCTTACGATCGGCGACTCGAACACCGATATCAGTGGAAACAGCTTCGGCACGCTCAACGTGAGCAATGTGACGCTCAACGGCACCGGGACCGCGTTCTCCCTGATTACGGGCTCGGTGAATGCCACGTTCAACAGTGTCTCCACCAGCGCCGTCACCGGCGGGTTCAGCGGCATCGAGCTGAATGGCGTCAACGGCTCGATCAGCGTCACCGGCATCACCTCGCTTTCCGGCGTGACGGGGACGGGTATCGCGCTCTTCGGCGGCAACGTGAATGTCACCCTCCCGACGCTGAATTTAAGCGGAGTGACGGCCGGCGGCGTCAATGTGGGCAATTACACCGGCACGTTCACCGTGACGGCGGGAACTTTCGGCACGATCGCGGGAGACGATGTTAACATCAATGCCGGGGGCACGGGTGCGATCACGATCGGCGCGAACATCACCAACACGACCGGGCACTCGGTGAGCATTGCGAACAAGACGGGTGGCACGGTGGTGTTGAGTGGGGCGATCAGCGATAGCGGCACGGGCATTTTGCTGAGCTCGAATACGGGCGCGACGATTAACTTCACCGGTGGGATCACGGCGAGCACGGGGGCTAACAAGGCGTTCAGCGCGACGGGTGGCGGGACGGTGAGCGTGACGGGGGCGAATAACACGCTGACGACGACGGGAACGGCGCTCGAAGTGCAAAACACGACTATCGGCGCGAGCGGGCTGACGTTCCTGCGCATTTCTTCCAACGGCGCGGCGAGCGGCATCATCTTGAACAACACGGGCAGCACAGGCGGGCTGACGGTGACGGGTGACGGCGGGGCGGCGAACAATGCGTCGGGCGGCACGATCCAAAACTCGACGGGCGCGGGCATCTCGTTGACGACGGTGGGGCCGATCAGCCTCCGCTACATGAACATCGCCAACTCGGGCACCGACGGCATCAAGGGGACGGGCATCACGGGCGGCTTCACGCTCAATCGCAGCAACGTGACCGACACGCCGACGGGCGGCGCGCTCGATGACGGAGTGGACCTCGCGAACGTGACCGGCGCGGTCACCTTCACCAACAACCTCGTGGACCGTGCGCCGCACAACCTCGTGGTGGTGGACAACAACAACACGAACATGGCGTCGTTCACGATGACGGGGAACACGCTGAGCAACGACGGCACGAGCAACTCGCCGCAGAACGATGGGGTGCTGCTGACGATGCGCGGCAACTCGGTGCTGACGGGCGGCAACATCCAGAGCAACACTTTCTCCGGGATGCGCGCGGTCGCGGTGCAAATCCAGACGAACGACTCGGGGCGCATCGGTGTGAACTCCGGCACCGTCACCGTGACGGCGCTGACGACGGCGAACAGCATCACCGTGCAGAACAACACGCTGACGGGGAACGGGCAGGGCATCGACATCGCCACGTCGCAGATTTCCAACATCAGCTTCCAGGTGCTGAATAACTCGGTGGTCGGCAAGCTGACGTCGCCCGGCGCGGTGTCGAACCAGTCGAGCGCGACGGCGATCAATGCCTTCACCGCCGCGGGCGCGGACACGGGGCCGACGAGCCACGCATTCGTGGGGAAAATCGACGGCAACACCATCGGCACGCAGGGCGTGAAGGACTCGGGCTCGGGCTTCGGCAACGGCATCCGCGCGGTGATCCAGGGCGTGGCCACGCAGGCTGCGATCACGATCAACAACAACACGATTCGCGAGGTGCCCAATGCGACCCTTATCAATGTCTTTGCGCAGAACGGGAACGCGACGACGGGCTACGGCTCGGCGCGGTTCAAGATCACGAACAACAACATGCCGCAGCCGACCGGCTCGAACCTCGGACTGGGCGGCCCGGCGAACACGCCGATCGCGGACACGGGCATCTTCATGCTGGCCGACGAGGACGGAATCGGGACGGCGCTGATCACCGGCAACACGATCTATGATGTCTCGGTGTTCAGCGGGTCGTTCGACATCTATCTCGCGCAGCGCGACGGCCCGCCCGCCAACTCGCAACTTCGGATCGAGGGCACAGGGACCGTTTCGTCAGCCATCCTCGGAAACAACACGCTGGCGGGCGCAAACAAATTCATCGACGAAGGCGCCGGGTCCGGGAACCCGAGCACGCTCGTCGCGGTCGGCAGCGCGGGCGCGTATCCGCTATTCTTTGCACCACCCGTGGGGGAGATCGGCACGTCGAATAACGATGGGCCAGGCACGAGCATAACGCCGGTCGCCGTGGTGCCGCCGGTCATCGATTGTGTTGCGACCATCCCAGTCACACCGCCGCCCGTATTCGCCGATGACGGCTACCTTTCCCAAGCCGAGCTCGACTCGCTGGTTTCCGCTGCGAAAACGCGCTGGGCAGCGGCTGGTTTGAGCGATGCGCAAATGACGCTGCTCGATGGCGCGACGTTCGACGTGGCGAGCCTCAGCGGACGCGTGCTCGGGCAGACGAGCGGTTCGCATTTCACGCTCGATAACGACGGCGCGGGCGTGGGTTGGTTTGTCGATTCGACGCCGCTCGACGACTCGGAATTTTCCGACGGCACGGCGGCGAGCCGCGTCGATGCGCTGACGACGGTGATGCACGAGATGGGGCACGTCCTCGGGCTCGACGACACCTACGCGAATGCCGACAGCGCGAGCATCATGTATGGCTTCCTCACCCTCGGCTCGCGCCGCGCCCCCGCGGCGCACGTCGCCGACGGCGCAGTGCCGCACACCGATGGCGCGATCGATTACGTCTTCTCGCCGATCAACAGTGCCCGCGCCGGAAACGCCACGACCGGCACGGCGTCCGCGTTCAGCCTTCCGCTCGGCAAGACGCTGACGGTCAATTTCGCCGCGACCGCGCCGGCTTCGCCCTTGGCTGCCGGAGTCGATAATGTGAGCACGCAGGGGACGATCAACTTCTCCGGCGGTTCGGCGACGACTGACGATCCGACGGTCGCCGGCACGCAGGCGACGCTCACGCCGATCAACGCCGCGCCCGATCTCTCGATCGCGGCCGACTTCGGTAACGGCGTCACCAGCGCCGTGCCCGGGGACACGAAGACCTACACGGTTCACTACTCGAACTCCGGCACGCAGAACGCCACTGGCGTCTTCCTGACCGAGACGCTCCCGGCGGGCGCGACGCTCAATTCCGCTTCCGTCACCGCCGGTTGGACTCTCGTCTCCGGCAGCACGTATCGGCTGAATATTGGTAATCTCGCAGCCGACAGCGTTCAGAAAACGGCGACCTTCCTCGTCGATTTCGCCGCCTCTGCGCCCGCGGGCGTCGAGACTTTCTCGAGCACCGCCACGATCGACGACGATCACGCCAACGGCACCGATCCGACCGCCAACAACACGCGGAGCGACCTGAACGACGCGCTCACGGCCTCGCCCGATCTCACGATCGCCAAGAGCGATGGCGGCGTCAGCATCGCTCCGGGCGCGAGCGTCACCTACTCGCTCACCTATTCCAACGCGGGCAACCAGACGGCGAATGGTGCCCTGCTGAATGAGACGGTGCCCGCGGGCACCACCTTCAACTCGGGTGCGAGCACCGCCGGCTGGGTGCTCGGGGTCGCGGGAAGTGGCGGCGCTGGCAGCGCTGGAAGCACTTACACCCTTGCCGTCGGCAACCTCGCCGGCGGCGGCGCGGGCGGGTCGGCGAACTTCGCAGTGACCTCGGGCAATCCGTTCAGCGCCGGGAGCACGATCAGCAACACCGCCTCGATCTCGTACGCCTTGGCCGAAGACTCGACTCCTGGCAACAACAGCGCGACCGACACGACGCCCGTCCTCACCGGGACAATTTCGGCCACACTCACCGGCGGGAACCTGACCGTCACCGACGCGGACGCGACCGGGAAGGTCAACAGCCTCACCGTCCACCTCATCAACGGAGGCGCGGACCTCGAGATCACCGACGCGAACGAGCAATTCACCGCCGCGCCCGCCGGGGGCTCCCTCAGCAACGGCGGGAAGACGCTCACGATCGCCAATTTCGCGAGCACCGTCACCGGAAGCCTCACCTTCAACACCGCAGGCGCGAACGACACCCTCACGCTCGATCTCGCGGGCGGCGACTTCATCAATGCCGCGGGCGTCAGCTTCAATGGCGGTGGCCAGACGGCTGCGCCGGGCGACGCGCTCGTGATCCTTGGCGGCGCGCAGGGGACGGTGACCTACAACTACACCAACGCCAACGACGGCAGCATCGTGATGTCGAACTTCGGCACGGTGGCCTACACCGGCCTCGCGCCGATCACCAACAGCGGCTCCGCCACCGACGTCATCTTCAATCTGCCCGCCGGCCCGAACGTCGCGACGCTGGCCGACGACGGGATCAGCAACACGCTGTCGCGGTTGAGCGGCGCGACCTTCGAGCTCACGGACTTCTCGAATCCGAGCGGATCGCTGATCATCAATCGCGGCAATGCGGCGGACACGCTGACGATCAACGCACTGCCGGATTTCAACGCGAGCCTGACGATCGGCTCGACGCTGAACCCCTTCACCACCATCAGTTTTGCGGGCGCGGTGGCGCTCGGTGCGACGAAGACGCTCTCCGCCGATGCCAGCGGGAACATCAGCAACACGGCTGCGGGCACCATCAGCGCGGGCGGCGACATTTCACTGAGCGCGGGGATTGACGCGCTCATCGGCGGCAACATCTCCAAGACCGCGGGCGCAGACGCGACGTTGACGATCCGGGCGGGGAACAACATCGACTTCAGCGCGAGCGCGGACGTGACCTCCACGAGCAACAAACTTCACGTGATTCTGAACTCGAACCGCGACGCGACCGGCACGGGCGCGATCCGCCTGCAATCGGGCACGGTCATCACCTCGAACGGCGGCGACATCACCCTCGGCGGCGGCGCGAACCCAGCGACGACCATGGCACTGGGGAACTCGGTCCTTGTGAATGGGGTCAACTTGAGTGACGCCACGCTCACCAGCGGGTCGGGTGCGATCAACTTGAGGGGACAGGCCGCGGCGAATGCGGGAACCTCGAATATCGGGGTCATCCTCCAAACGAGCGGGAGTGTGCAGACGACGACCGGCAATATCACCTTTGTCGGGCAGGGCGGATCACTCGGAAGCGGCGGCCACGGGATCGCCATCCTTTTCCCGAATGTCACGAGTAATTCTGGAAACATCGACTTTACCGGCACCGGGGGCTCGCTTGCGGTGGGCGGCAGCAACGCGCCTGGGATTATCCTGAATACCTCCGTCATTTCGACGGGCGGCGCGGGGACGGTTTCCGTGATGGGCACGGGTGGGACTGGATCGACCATTGACCGCGGAGTGGAGTTGTTCAGCAACTCGGCATTCCAAGTGCAGAACGGAGCGATGACGATTACGGGCGTGGCGACTTCGGGGAACAATGCGGGGGTGCGCCTTTCCACGGCGAGCAACGGACGCCTCCTCTCGACGGGGACCGGTTCGATCACAGTGACCGGCACCGGCTTTGGCACGGGCAACGGTTTCGAGGCTGGCGGTAATGGCATCGTTGGCGGCGCGACGGCGGCGGGCGATATCACGATCTCTGCGGACCTCATCGCTCTTTCGGGAACTCTGAATGTCCAGACGACTGCAAGTGTCACGCTGCGGCAAAAGACGAATACAGTCGCCATCGGCTTGGGCGCGGCGGATGCCGTGGGGACGCTCGGCCTGACCGACCCGGAACTCGATCTCATCAATGCGCCGACGCTGAACATCGGCGACGCGAACAGTGGAGCGATCACGGTGAGTGCGGTGATCAGCCCGGCCAATTACAAGACGCTGAGCATTCAGAAAGCGGCGAGCTTCTCGGCGGCGGGCGGCTTCGCGTCGGATGTCACTTCGGCGACCGTTTTCGAGAAAGTGAAAGTCGCTGGCGCGGTGACGATCAACCCGGCGGCGACGCTGACCGTGACGGCGATCGGCGGATTCGTGCCCTCGGCGACGGACACGTTCAAGATCATCGACAACACTTCAGCAGGCACGACGACGGGGACTTTTGCGGGCAAGCCGGAAGGGACGCTCGTCTCCGTCGGCGGAGTGAACAAGCGAATCACCTACGCCGGCAACCCCGGCGGAAACGACGTGGTGCTGGCCTTGCCGGGACCAGACCTCACTTTGACGAAAGAGAACGTCGGCAACGACGACGACGTCGCGCCCGGCGAGACGATCACTTACACACTGAACTACGCCAACGCCGGCGCACTCGCGACGACGGGAGTCGTCATCACCGAGACGCTGCCGGTCGGCACGAGCTTCGTGGCGGCGGAGAATCCGGGCTGGTCGCAGGTCGGCGCGACGAATCAATACACCTTCAACGTCGGCGCGCTCGGCATCGGCGGAAGCGGAACGGCGAGCTTCGTCGTGCATGTCGATACGATCGCCGCCGCGGGTCAGGCGAACATCTTCAACACCTCCTCGATCACCGACGACGGAGCGAGCGGCGCGGACCTCACGCCCGCGGACAATACGGGGACCGACACCGACACGCTGGTCGCGAACGCGAGCTTCACCATCGGCAAAACCGACGGCAACACCGCCGCCGCGCCGGGCGACACGCTGACCTACACGATTGATTACGCGAACACCGGCAACCAGGGCGCGTCGGGCGTCGTGCTGACGGATTCGCTGCCGACTGGCACGTCGTTCGTCGCCGCGGAGAACCCCGGCTGGACGAACACCGCGGGCCTCCTCAGCTTCACCGTCGGCGGGCTGGCCGGCGGCGCGAACGGCTCGGCGACGCTGATTTTGCACGTCACCAGCCCCGCCGCGGCCGGGCTCGCGAGCATCGCGAACACCGTGACGATCGGCGACGACGCCGCCAACGGCGCGACTTCGCAAAGCGCGACGGACACCGACACGCTGAACGCCGCGCCGGACCTCGTCCTCGTCAGCAAAACCGACGGCACTGCGACCGTCGTGCCCGGCCAGACCTCGAGCTACGTCATCACTTACCGCAACGACGGCAACCAGGACGCGACCGGCGTCAAGCTGACCGAGACCGTTCCCGCCGGCACGACCTTCAACCCCGGCGCGAGCACGTCCGGCTGGACCGCGCAGGGCGGCGGAATTTACACCATCACCTTCGGCGGCACCCTCGCCGGCGGCGGCGGGACTGGCACGGCGACCTTTGCGGTCGATGTGATCGATGCGGCGGCGGCGGGCCAGGACACCGTCATCAACAACGTCTCCGTCGCCGACGACGGCACCAACGGCACGGACCTCACGGCCAACAACACCGGCAGCGACACCGACACGCTCGACGCCGCCCCGCTTCTCCAAGTGGTGAAGACCAGCGACGTCCCGCTCTCGATCGTCCGCGGTGGGACGATTCATTACACCCTCAGCTACTCGAACGACGGCAATCAGGACGCGACCGGCGTCTTCCTCACCGAGACATTACCGGCCAACACCACGTTCGACGCCGCCGGGAGCGACCCGAACTGGAGCGAAACCGCGCCCGGCTCCAGCATCTACCAATTCGCGGTCGTCGGCACGCTCGTTGGCAACGGCGGCTCGGGCTCGGCGATCTTCGCCGTGCATGTCAATACCGTCCTGCCCGGCGGCGTGCGAAGCATCGATAACACGGCGACCGTGGACGACGACGGCACGAACAGCGCCGCCGACGTGAGCGACACCACCTCGTTGAGCACCCTCATTTACCAAGGCATTTACGTCGC
>JAYVPW010000197.1:0-13402 GCA_043777315.1 Spartobacteria bacterium
TTCTCACACCAGATGCAACGTCTCAGGTGCCCGTATGCACGAAGGAAAACGGGAACGCACGCTTCCAGCGTGCCGCGTCCGGCATCCTTGCCGGGCGCAGGGCGAAGGCGGCGGGATTCTGCGAGCGGCGACTTCCAAGTCGCCGAGTGGCGTTCGGCGACTCGGAAGTCGCCGCTCCCAGGGCTGTGGTCGGGCGGATCTTTCCGGCAGGATGCCGGAAAGGACACGCTGGAAGCGTGTGCTCCCGTTTTCCCTCGTGCCTGCGTCCGGCAAGGATGCCGGACGCGGCACGCTGGAAGCGTGCGTTCCCGTTTTCCTTCGTGCATACGGGCACCTGAGACGTTGCATCTGGTGTGAGAAGGCCGGAAATGGCCGGAAATGGCCGGAACGCCCCGGAATACCGGGGAACACAGCCTGTCTGAGCGCGTCCACGCTGGTGTGAGTTGCTTCAAGGCGGAAAAGGGCCTGTTTGCAAAGGTTTGAGACACCGACCCTTCCCACGACACAAACGCCGGCCTCGCGGGCGGATTTGTATGCAGGAACCTTTCACGCCACCTGCACCTCAGCCAAAACTCCGGTCCTAACATGCGCAGGAGGAGCAACCCGTGAGTAACTGAGTTGGCGTGCCGCGCAGGATGCCGCCGCCGAATGGCTCGGTTCCCTGCGACTGGGGCGCGATCTTGCTGGGCGGGTCATTCGGGGTCCACTTGGTAACGGGGTCTTTCTCGGGTGTGCGCATATTCAAAAGGGGCAGTTGTCCGCATCCCCGTGAGCCGGTTGCGGTGCGTCGGAAAGGTCCAGACAGATCCCGCGCCCGAGCAGCTCCGCAATCAGCTCCTCATTGGTCAGCAGGCCGGTGGTCGAGCGCGGGTTGCGGCTCTGAATCGAGAAGCCGAAGTCGTGGCACTCCTTGTGGCGCGTGAGCCATTTACCGAGGCGATTCTTGAGGGTGTCCTTGAGCAGCATGAGCTGCGGTATCGCCAGCGATTCCCATTTCGCCGTGTCGTGGAGATCACCTGCGACGCGCCGGATGTAGGCGGGAGAAAAGAGGCGGCTCACCCAATACACCAGCCGTCGCCGGCGGCCCGGATCGTCCACCGCCGTTTCCGCCTCGTAGCGGCTGGCGTGTCGGCGCGGGTAGGACTTGCGGCTCTCGACCTTGCCGGGCCGCACGACCGGCACATGCGCGGCCTGCGCGGCGTCGTGCGCCTCATACGAGTCTCCTTCGATGGCTGCGGTGAGGTTGAATTCACCGAGCCGCTGCTGCAGCGCGCCCTTCATCCGATCGACTTCGGGCTGGCCAAAGGAGGTCCAACTCCGCGGCGCACCGAAGACAGCGAGCGTGAGCTCTGCGCGGAACGGCTCCGGCTTCACCGCAAGCGCCACCGCCGCGCGCTGCAAAAGCCCGAACAACATGGAGCGCTGGTCCGGGCTCATCGCGACTGCGCCTCCTTCGGATGACGCTGGATAAAATCGATCACCGCTTTGATCGACTCACGCTTCGCGCCCGTCGTCTTAGCGCCATCGAACGCTCCGCGCAGGCCGGTGGGAATTTCCTGCCAGCACTTCCAGCAGCACAGCCCGAAGCATCCGAGTCCGCACCGGCTGCACACACGGCCCGACGCCCGCGCCGCCGACTTGTCCGCGAGCTTCCCAATCCGCGCCTCCGCCCGCTTGCACGCCTGCAGGATGCGTGGCCGCTCCTCGCCGCCATTCTCGCGCGCGAACGCCACCAGTTCTGCGAGTGCGGTCTGGAGGTTCATCGTCGGTCCTCCGGTTCCGCGTATTCCACCCCGCACAAGTCGCACGCCTCGCGCTCGCTTTCCGGCCAACGCTGTGAGCCATCCTCCATCGTGATTCCGCCGTGCTCGGCGTACGCATGCAGCGCCCGACGCCGTGCGAGCGCCCCCGTGGTGAGTTTCAAATTAAAATCCTTCGGCCCCGTCCGAATCACCAGCGAGAGCCACCAATGCTCCAGCGTCGTCGCAAAAAAATCCACCGGCAACCCACACCGATGCACCGCGTGTTTATTGCGCGGCCCCCACGATGAAACCGTACCGAGAATCCCGAGCCGCTTGCTCACCTCGCCGGCCTTCCGCCAGCGCTCGATAAGCTCATCCGCCAGGCTGAAATCCGCAGACTCGAAAAAGTCCACCTTCCTGCGCTCCATGCGCGGGACGTAAAGCAGCTCCACGTCCCCGACCTCCGCCTTGTTGCGCCGCAGCGAACCGGCGATCGCGATCCGCTCGCACAGCGGTGCCAGCGCGCACAGCAGCGCCTCCGCGATCATCCGCGCATCCGTGGCAGGCCATTGAACCTTGTCGCTCATTCCGCGCCCTCCGCCCGGTCTTCAAACCGCGTGAACTCCTTCAGGAAAGTCAGCGGCACGTCGCCGGTCGGGCCGTTGCGCTGCTTGGCGATGATCAGCGTCGCCTTACCAGCTGCGTCGGCCTTCGCCTCGTCGCCCTCGGCGTAGTATTCCTCACGCACGAGCAGCCCCACCACATCGGCATCCTGCTCGATGCTTCCGCTCTCTCGCAGGTCGCTCATGCGCGGCCTCCCGCCGCCGCGGGCTTCCACCTGCCGGTTGAGCTGCGCGAGCACCACGATCGGGATGCGCAGTTCCTTCGCGAGGCCTTTGATGCCCGCGCTGATTTCCGCGATCTCCACCTGCCGGTTGTCCACGGCCTTGCGCGACGTGCTGCGCAAGAGCTGCAGGTAATCAATCACGATCAGCGCCACGTCATGCTGTGCCTTCATGCGCCGCGCCCGCGCCCGTAGGTCCATGATGGAAAGCCCGCTCTCATCGTCAATGTGCAGCGGTGCCGCCGCGAGCTTCGCGCTCGCCGCTGTGAGCGCTGGGAAATCCCGATCGGACAGAAAGCCGTCGCGCACGCTCTTGAGGTTCACCCGCGCCCGGCTGCACACGAGACGGAGGGCGAGTTGCTCGCTGCTCATCTCCAGCGAGAACACCGCCACCGGACGCCCGAGGTCCACGGCCACATGCTCCGCGATGCCCATGCCAAACGCCGTCTTGCCCATGCTCGGCCGCGCCGCCACCACGATCATCTCCCCGCCGTGCAGGCCGTCCGTCATTTTATCCACTCCCGCAAAACCCGTCGCCAGACCCGAGAGCGCCCCGCGGCTCTCATACATTTTCTCGATCACGCCGATCGCGCCCATCATCAGTTCCTTCGTCGTGCGCGACCGCCCCTTCGCCCGTTCCTGCGCGATGCCGAACACCGCCGTCTCGAAGTCATCCACCTGCGCCTCGGTGTCCGCGTCGTCATAAGCGCGCGCCCCGTGCTCACTGCACACGCCGATGATCTTGCGGCGCGTCCACGCCTCCAGCATCGCCTCGATGTAGAAGCTCGCGTTCGCCGGTGTCGGGAGAAAGACGAACAGCTCGTTGAGCAGCAGTGCCCCGCCCGCCTGGTCGAAGGTCCCCGCATCGCGCAGCGCCTTCGCGAGCGTGATGAAATCCAGCGGCTTCCCCGCCGTCCACAGCGCGAGCGCCGCGGCAAAGATGAGCCCGTGCGCCTGGACATAGAAAGCCTCTTCGGTGATGCCATTCTCCACCACCATCCCGATCACCTCCCTCGGTGCCATGAGGCACGAAGCGAGCACGCCCTTCTCCGCATCCGCATCCTGCGGCATCACCCGCGCGCCCAGCCCGCCGAGGTCCGGCGAGTGCGCCCGCGTGCGTTTGCTGGCAGCCGTCGCGCTCATTGCAGCAGCAGCGTGCCTCCGGTTGCGCCGAGCGGCTGGTTGATTTGCGTGGCCTGGCCATCGGCGAAACCCGCGGCGAGGGCGTTGCGGTTGCGGCGCTGTTCGGTGAGCTGAGGCACGGTGCCGAGTGATTTTGGCGGGACGATTTCCGCGAGCTTCGCCTGCCGCTGGGCGTCTTCGGCGACGACGATCGCGCGCTGGTTGTCCGTGAGCGGCAACGCGGCCTGCGCCCCGTGGAGCTTGCGGCTGAGGCCGTAGATGAATCCGGCAATGTAGTTCGCCCGCTTGTTCATCGTCACGCGCCGATAGCCCGCCTTCTCCGTGGCCTCCCACACGCGCAGGCAGTTCCGCCCGGTGCGCAGCAGGAAGTCATGCACGTACCGCGCGATGGTCACATCCTGCGGACGGCCAATCACGATCATCTCCGGCGTCGAGAGGCACACCGTCACATGGAAGTAAGTTTGCAGGAGGCTGAAGACGCCGCGACGCAGCCGGTCGAACCGACCGCCAACACGCCAGCGCTCCTCCACCAGCCGCGTGCTTTCCTCGTCGAGATTCAGCGACTCGACATCCACGCGATGCTTTTCAGCGAGTTCAAACGCGAGCTGCAGCGCCCGCTCAGCCTCGTGCGCGTTCCCGCGCTTGTCCGCCGCGAGCCGCAGCAGCTTCTTGATCCGCTCCGTGATCGTCGCGCTGGCCATCACGCGGCTCCTTCCTCATGCACGAGCAAACCTTCGTCCCGGTAATGTTGCGGCTCCGCGCGGAGCTGCGCGACTTCACGGGCGAGGGCCGCGTTGGTCTCGCGCAGTTGCTCCACTTCGTCGCAGAGCTGCAGCACGGTGTTGGAGGACGGCCGCTCGCCGCTTCCGCCGTCGAAGATGCGACGGATGGCCGCGAGGTCCACGGGTGCGACGGGATTAGCCACGGGCCACCTCCTGGCGCAGAAGTTCCCACTGCGTTGCAAATCGCAGTTCGGCCTCGAACCAACTCCAGCCGCGGATCGTCCCCGCGAACAGCTCCAGATGTTCCGCGCTGTTCGCTTTCGCCCAGCAATGGTCGTGAGGTGGCATCAGATCGCGCCGCTCGCTCAGCAGCAGCGCCATGTCGGCGTCATTGATCAACGAAAATTCAAACACCCGACCAATACCGAGCGCCAGGTGAATTACATCCTGGAGCTTGTCTTCCGTCGCCTTAAAGGGCGTCGAAAGCCCGCCGCTTTGAAACACGATCGCGAACCGCCCTTTGATCGGCCGCGCCACGTCCGGCAGATACGCCTCGCTCGCGTCGTGCAGCAGCGCCGCGAGCTGCAGCTCCGCGCTGCCGCCGTGCTGCGCCACGTATTGCGCGCAGAGCACCGAATGCTGCGCGACGGAATAAAAGTCGCGGCAGTGCCCGGTGAAGCGGCACTTCAGCGCCAGCGCGTGCGCGATGTCCTCGATGCACACATCCTCCGCCCGAGGGTCCAGCGGCCAGAACCGCCGGCCGGTGAAGGTGAGAATCCACGCGTCGTCGCGCATATTATCCGCGCTCATTCTGCCGCCTCCCCTTCTTCCTCGCCGGGCCATTCGAGCTTCACGTCGTTCTTCGGCAGACCGCTCTTCTTCAGGTCGCGCACTTGCGCGATGAAGGCCGGAGCCCGCTCGTCGCCGAGGATCACGCGCGCGGCGGTGCGGAAGGCTTGGCCGTCCTTCGCCAGCGCGAGCCATTCGGTGTGCGGCGCGTAGAAGAACCGCAACGAATCGCCCGCGGCGGCCGCGATGCGCTGGTGCAGCTCGGAGGCGTCCGGGAAGGCGAGCACGAGCTTGTCGGCGGTGATGACGATGCGCAGCTCCGCGCCGTTCGCGCCGTGCGCGAGGAACTGCGTCCCCTCGCGGTCGGCGTCCTTCAGCGGCTCGTGTTCGTGCGGCGCGGCGATGGCGTCCTTCTTCAGTCGCGCGGCGATGGGCTTCAGCGCTTCCTTGCGTTCGGCGATCTCGCGGACGAGGCGCAGGCCCTCATCCACATCGGTGGCGATGGCAGCTTTGGTCCTCATTTGCCGAGCCTCCCGGTGAGAATGGAAACACGTTCGGCGATCTCGCGTCCGCGCTTGGAAAACGATCGGTGCAGTCCTGCCGACTCGCGGTCGATGGCCTGCTTGGTCTTCACGAGATCGCGTTGAATCTTCGTCTGCTCCTTGGCGAGTCTCTTGCCGGCTTGCTTTGCCGACTTTTCCGCGGCTTCGAAGGCGCGGCGTCGGTTCGAGGCGGCGGTGTTCTCCTCGCGAGTGAGGTTCTGTTGCGCCTTGCGCAGGCTCTTCAGCTCCGCGCGGTATTCCTTGGTCATGTCTATGCTCATTGGTTCTTTGGGTTTGGGTTGTCAGAAAAGCTCAGGCTGCCGGGCACAAGTTCCGGCTGGCGTTCGGGGGGGGGTAAATCGGCGGCGGTGTTCGCGCGCGGAGCCTGTGTGTGCTCCACGCCGGCGATGTAGAGGCACAGCGTGCGGAAGGTGCGGAGCTTGCGGCGCACCGCACTGCCGGGCTTCCAGCGTGCGAGCGCCTTGCCATAGGCCGCGCCGCTGCCCGGCTCATTGCCCGCGATCTTTGCGAGAGCCCGCGCGTTCACCGATGCCTTCGACAGCGTCTCCATCATCACGTCCCGAAGCTCGCGCAACGTGCCGAGCGTGTAGCGCTGCATCTGCTCGGCGACCTCCGCCGCAAAGCGCATCTCAAACTGGGGTGCGATGTGCCGCGCGCTCAAGCCTCGCTCCTTTCCGGCACCGGCATCCAGGCGATGTAGCTCTCCACCCGCCCGCCACGGTCGGTCTGCTTCTCCAGCCGCCGGATCTCCTTGAGAAACTGCGGCTTCAGCGGCTTCAGCAGGTTCCCGCCGACGATCGTGATGCAGCCGACGCCCATCGCCTGCACGTCATCCGACAGGGTGAGCATGTAGCTCACGGCAAACATCTGCGACCTTTCCTGCATCCTCTTTTTCCTCCTCGCGCGTTCCATTTTGCGTTCGCGCTGCATGGCCGCCTGGCAGGCGCGTTCCTGCTCGGCATTCCGATACTGTAACACCGCCCACGGCCGCACACTCGCTCGCTGTGACGGCTCACGGTAATTGAGCAGCAGCGCACTCACAGCAGCACCTCCCCGTCCGCCTGCATCACGCAATGCGCCTTGAGCACGGCGTGCCAGGAGATTGCGCGCTTGTTCACGTCGGCCTGGTGTTGCGCTTCCTCCAGCGTCTCCAGCCACACGCCGAGACCTTCCTTCGTCACCACCTCGGCTTGCAGCTCGGCGGGCACGCGCTCGTAGTCGCGCTCGCGCTTCGTGCCGGTTTCGTCAAAGTAGGAGACGCGGATCTTCACCGACTTTCCCGTCGCGGGTTCGAGGCCGAACTTCGCGGCGAAGAGCGCGAGGTCGTCATCCGGCGTCCGCGCGGGCAGGCGCAGCGGCGGGATGCGCCGCCGCCAGAGCTGCTCCAGCTCTTTCTTGTAGGTGCCGCCGAGCAGGTTGCCGTAGCCTTCGTTCGTGAGGAAGATGCCCATGCCGCAGCCGCGCTGGTCGTAGAGCCATTGCAGGAAGGTGAGCGCGAGCAGGCCGCGCTTGTGCCGGAGCATCCGGTGCGCGTTGTCCACGATGAGCAGCATCTTGCGGTCGAAGCATTCCGCGATCCGCATCTCCACGTCGCCGATGCGGTGCGCCTGGCCGATGTTCAGCACTTCGCAAAAGGTCTGCACGAGCGCGCTGCGCGTGCCGGTCGGCGGGCAGTCAATGCTGATCGTCGAGCCGTGGTTGTGCAGCCGCGTGTATTCGATGCGCGACTCCGTCTTGCCGATCTGCGAGTCGCCGACGATGAAGGCAATCTTCCGCCGCTCGCGCGCCCGGTCGAGCCGGTCAAAGATGGCCGTGCCGAGCCGCGTGGGCACATAGCCCGCCGCGCCGAGACGGCTGTCGCCCTCGATGACTTTGCGCAGCGCTTCGATCGCGCGCAGCACCGGCGCGATGCTCGCCCCCTGCTCGGTGCGCCGCCCGGTGAGGACCGCGTAGATGCTGGCCCACGAATAGTGATCGTCGCTCTTGCCGTCCTTGCGCAGCACGCGCTCGCATTCGTCCGGGCTGAGGTTGCGCGCACGCAGGTATCCGGCAAACCAGCGGATGAGCGTGCGCTGTTCGTCCGGCAGTTCGTGCGTGGCCGTGGCGATGATGTCGCCGGGGATGCGGAACTTGATCGCGCGCATGGCGTCGATCGCGGCGGTGCCGTTTCCGGCGGGCGTCATGGTCGCCGAGGATTCGGAGGGTGGGAGTGGTTCGGCGGCTGTTACCATTGTTCGGGTGCTTGGGTTGTGGGTTGTGGGTCCGAAGCGGGCGCGTCGCGCCACACTTCGGGAGAGTCTTCCGCCAGCGGCTCCGCCGCCTCCGTCATCGCGGCGGGCTGTGCATTGACGATGCGGCCGATCTGCACCGCGCGTGCTTCGTCGCGCTTGCGCTCCTTCCGGGCCGCGCGCTCGGCGGGCGTGTCGCCTGCAATGACCGCGGCGTTGTGTTCGGCGATGGCCTCGATCTCGGCGGCGGCTCCGGCGTGGCGATCGCGGAGCGGCGTGAGCAGCGTGGTGATCTCATGCGCGCGCTGGCCGAGCTGGCGCTGGATGCCGGGCGCGTCCAGCGGGGAGGAACGGTAGCGGCGCGCAGCGGTGCCGAGGAACTCGCCGCGCGGGCCATAGACCCACAGCGCCGCCGTGTCGAAGTGGCTGGCGACCACTCCATACTTGGTGCCCTCGGCGAGGCGATAGCTGCCGCCGTCCGGCGCGATGAGCGTGCCTTCGAAGATCATCGGCTCGGGCGCGATGTCGGCGTCCTGCAGCTCGATCACGCCATCGGCGGTGAGTTGCTTGGGCCGGCGCAAATCGTCGCCGAGATTGCGGTCGCAGAACATGAGCGCGATCACGGCGTCCGGCAACGTGACGAGCTCCCGCATGCCGGCACCGAAGACTTCCCGCGGCGCGAGCTTTCGCGCGCGGCGAAGGGATGGCATCATCGTTGCGGCGGCGGTGAGCTGGTGCTGGTGTGCTTCAGGCAGGGCGAGGAACTGCTCAGCCGACAGCCACTCGTCGCCGAGCACATCGCGCCGCCATTCCACGAGCGTGTGTCCGCACTCAATCCAGCCTTCCAGCTCGTGGTCGGTGCGCCACGCGATGAGATCGTCAATCTCCCGGAGGAGCGCGCATGCCTGCCAGTATTCGAGCATCGGCGCGATCATCAGTTGCGCACGTTTGGCGTCGCCATTGACCAGTGCCTTGATCACGTCGCCGGTGATCGCCCGGATGCCGTGCAGCCACTCGGGCGGGTTGCGATCGTGTCCGGTGGGGGCGGGAAGGTGCGCGGCCTCGTTGTGCAGCAGGTTGTGATGCGCTTCGAGCCGGGCCTTGTGCCGCGGGTTGCCGCCGCCTCGGCCCCAGTAACCGGCGATGGCCTGCGTGCGGCCGATGATGCCCGGCTCGCGCACGGTGATCTTCCCGCCGCTGTGCTCGTGGAAGAAACGCGCCAGCGCCGCCCGCACCGCCGCCGTGCCTTTCTCCGCGGGAATCTCCGTGCCGCGCGGCGAGTAGCCGATGTTGCGGAAAATGTGCGCGAAGAGGAACCGCATCTCGCGTTCCTTCAGCGAGTCCTTCGTGCCATCGGGCCGCTCAAACTGCGGGCGACGATGCACGGCAAAGCGATCGCCGGAGTAGAGATCCAGCACGCCGAGTTCCTGGATGCACGCTTCCTGCCCGCGCAGCATGAGCACCTGGATGTCGCGCTTCACGTCGTCGGGAATGTAATGCGACCCGACCCACAGGCCGACGCGCGTGGTAAGCACCTTCGGGCCAAACTCGCCGAGCGCCGCGCCCAGACCGTCGCGCATCGCGCTCAGCTCAAAGGAGCGCCTTCCGCTGGCGCGCAGGCGGCGCATGAGGTTGTCGTAGCTGCAGCCGCGCGGGAGGCCGCGCTCGCCGAGTTCAGGCCAGGGCAGGTGTGCGAGTTCGCCGCGCTGCCATTCCCGGATGAGCGCGCGGTGCGCCGGGCGGCTCTTGCGCTGGTTGCCGTCGCAACGCCGCGCGTATTCCTCCACGATCGCCGCCGGCACACGCGCGGCCTCGTCGGGGACCTTCGCGCCATTGATGAGCGACCGCCAGTCGCCGCTGTTGCGCATCGCGTAGAACTTGCGTCGCACCGTCTGCCAGCTCGTCTGCAGCGCCCGTGCCGCGCGCTCGAAGGCCTGCTGCTTGTTCGCCGCACGCTCGACGACGGCGAGCTCACGCAGCCAGGACTTGATCTCCATCTTCACGTCGAGCGGCAGCCCGGCAAACTCGGCAACTTCGTGATCGGGAATGGCGAGGGTCATCGTGGGAGTTGAGGGTTGAGAGTTGAGAGTTGAGAGGCGTTCACTCGCCCTTCTTCAGCGCCGCCTTCAGGTCGTTGCGGAGGTCGAGGAGGATGTTGTCAATCTCGCGCAGTTCCGCGGGCGGCAGATGACTCCAGAGAGGGAGCTTCGCTTCCTTCTCACTCCAGCGCTTCGCCACGGTGCGGAGCGGATGCAGCAGCAAATCGCGCGCATTCTCGATCGGGGCATTCGGATCGTAGGTCTTGTCCGGATCCTTCACCCGCGCACCGCCGAGCGACGGTGCCGGGCGGAACTTGTCGAGCCACGACTGCTTGCTGGTGCCGTCCACGAACTCAAAGAATTCCTCACGCTTTTTCGCGATGGCCGCAGGCAGTGTCTCCGGTGCAGCAATTACCAGCGCGGGCAGCGGCCATTGTTCCGCGATGCGCTTGGTCATGCGCGCCTCGTATTCGAGCGCGATGTTCGCGCCGACGCCCATGAGCTTGTAGGCGGTCTTGATGTTCACCTTCGGCATGTAGCGCGCGAAGACGGCCTTCAGGTCCGTGGGCTTCGATACGTTGCCCCGCGTGCGGGGCATTTGATTCTCTGCCGTAGAATCAAATCCCTCCGCCTCGGCTTGGAGCACTTTCACAGCCGCGTAAAAGCACAGTAGCGAGCGCATCCCGCCGATCGCGTCAGTGTAGTGATGTGTGGCGCGTTCGCCGAGGGCAACGAGATCGGCTTGCGTCGAAGGCGATTTACTGGGAATGACAGTGAGTGTCTTCATGGTCAGTTGTGGGAAAAGTGGACATAGAAGCCGCGCTGCCCACCTCCGGTGAACCCGACCATCAGGCAGCGAAACCGCAGCGTAACGGCTACCCCTGCCAGCGCGCAGGACTCCCGCTGGTCCTCATTGAACACGTCGAGCGCCCGGCATGGAAAAATCTCGTGGTTCATTGCGAATCCCTCCCGGCGTTGTAGGCGTCCTGCATCGCCTCGCGGAACTCGGCGCGCGTGAGGGCGCGGAAGCGCTCGTCCGGCTTGAGCATCAGCGCGGCCAGCGCCGGCGCACGTTCGGTGATGAGCGTCTGCCAGTAGAGATCAAATGCGCGTGCGTCGTCCACGCGGGGATCTTCGGTGATGGGTTGGGTGTCAGTGATCATAGTGGTGTTGGGAAAGCGGTGACGGTCCTTCGTGCGCGGCGCGCGGCGTTCTGGCGATCGGCACAGGGCGCGCAGAGCACAGCGAGGAACGGGGCTTCGCCGCAGATGACACGGCGCTCGTTCGCGCCGCATTCCTGGCACCATCCCCCGGTGAGCCGAGCGAGCTGCCACTCCCGCTGATGCGAGACGCGCGGCTCGGCGCTCATGTTCGGCGGGGCGGCGTGCGTGTGCATGGTCAGTGGCTGGTGACGGGTGACTCGGGACTGCTGGCCACGGGCGCGGGTTCGGTCTTCGCCGCGAGGGCGACCTTCAGCCCGGCGACCTGGAGGTAGTGGGCGAGCGTCTCACCCTCCTCGCGCATCTGCGCGCGGATGTGATTGATCGCGCCGTAAATCTCCGCCGCGGTCGCGTCATCGAGCAGCCGGTAGCAGCGCACGCCGGGTGCGCGCAGGATGATCCGGCTTTCCGCCGCCACGAGGCGCACCCTCCGCTCGCTCCAGCCGAGATAGCGGGCGAATTCCGCGCGCGTCCGCGGTCCGAGATCACGCAGCGCGCCTTCGAGAATCGGCAGCGCCCGCCTCGCAACCGCGCGCTTTTTTTCCCGCGTCTCCACGATGCGCGCAAAGTTCAGCTCGGTCTGCGTGGAGTTGGCAATGCGGAGGTGCATGAGCGGGAGGCCGTGTTACGAGTCGCCTCTGCCGTCCAGCCGGCATCCGAGGATCACCGTGACGATGAACAGCGCCGCCGCGTCCGCGCCCAGTAGGCACGCGGCGAGCGCTGCCCAGTCGGAAGGCTTCCACGCGCAGAGGATCAACGCGGCGACCATCGCGCCGCAAAGCCACTGCATCGCGGTGATGAGGCGCTCCACCCGCCGCTCCCGCTTCGCGCGCAGACAGGCCGCGGCGGCTTGCTCGCGGGAGAAGAAGACTCGCAGCGGTTGCGCGTCCTCGGGCGTGTCGCGCGCTGGCAAGGATGAAGGCTTCATGCCGACACCTCCCAGCGTGCGGCGCCATCCTGTTCGTTGCCGCCTTTGGAAACGAAGACCGCGCCCTCTGCGGGCAGGCGATGACGGCGGCGGAACCGGACGGCCGCTTTCTGCATTGAGGTAATGAGATGGATGTTCATGGGTTTGGTTTTGGGGTTCAGAGGCGTTCGATTTGGCGGGTGGCTTTCGCGATGAAGCGGACGAGCTGCTTGCGGCTCATGCCGGGGAGGAGTGCCTCGACCCGCGTGTCGTGGTCGGAAGGATCGAAGTTGCTCTGCTCGGCGAGCAGCAGCAGCACGCTGCGGCGCGTGACCATGAAGCGCTCCTTCTCGCGCCCGGTCGGTGCGATGCACTCCAGCTTGCCCTCCTCGCGCAGGGCGTACACGTAGCTCAGCGCGTGGTGCCGGCTGTCGGTGCGATCCTTGCCGCCCAGCGTCTTCGGGCTCTTGTCGCCGCGCAGGCATTGCGCCGCTTGATCCGGCCGCAGCAGCAGCGACGTGAACGGCACGAGAAAATTGAACAGCCCCTGCTCCACCTGGGCCATCTTCTGCGGCGAAAGTTTCGGCGCGGTGTAGGCGGTCATTCCGATTGCGGATTGCGGATTGCGGATTGCGGAAGGACGGAGGCAGACTCGCCGCGTGCCTGACGTTGCAGTGATTCCCGCCAGATCGCTGAAGGCGATGCTCCCCGACCTGCTGCCGACGTGGCTGCCGGACGGCCTGCGGCCAGCCTTCGCAGCAGCGTGTAGCGTCGCAGCGCGAAGAATACCGCCCGAATGGGACGCCCTGTGGGCGACCAAAAGACCCGCGCTGCAAAAGCTCCTGCACGATCTCGCAGACTGGGATGACGTGGAGGATTGGGAAATAGTTCTGCTAGGATGCGACGCTGATCTTCTTCTGTTCTACGTGATGAAGGTGCAAAGAGCGGCGGCAACTGTGCTGCGTCTATCCGATGAAGCGTGGGTGCCGGGCCGGCCAAAGGAGTGCTGGCGCTGGATGATGGCGCTGCGAGCCGATGAATCATGGCTGGAGTGGTTCGCACCGCTCCCGCGAGGCACAGCAGTTCCCTTCTGGCCCTACGCCAAAGATTGATCCAAAGGGGCTTCATCGTGCGGCCTTCGGGGTGAAAGGGTTTGCCGGGGCAGACCTGCGCGATCCGTTGCGATGCCCCGGCAAAGTGGTGGT
>JAYVPW010000198.1:0-13369 GCA_043777315.1 Spartobacteria bacterium
CGCCGGCTGCCTCCGCAGCCGGCGCGGCGGGAACGTTTTTTCTTAGTTGCGCGTGTTGTCGTCGGTCACGCCGTTCAAGCGTGGCTGCTGCGGCTGGAGGAGGAACGGGAAAGCGGTGCCGAAGACGCCACCGTTGAGGTCATTCCCGTTCACTTTGTCGCCGGTGGTCAGCGCACCGTTGGTGACGACGTTCAGCAGGGTGTCCACGACGTCGTCGTTGAGCCGGCGGCCATTCGGGAAGCCGACCGTCGCCGCGGCCGTGGTGTCGAGTTTGAGGAGATCGCCTTGCAGCACGGCGATGGCTGCGAGCGTGCCTTGGCTACTCACGCCGAAGCCGTCGAAGGGACTTCCCGTCGTGCCGAGTGCCGCGAGCGTGGCGAGGATGCCGGGCTTGCTGGGGACCGTTCCTTTTGCCGGAGTATCGAGCGCAAAACGCAGGGCGGCGTCGTCTTTCACGGTCGCGGCGTTGTATTCGTTTTTCCGCACGGCGGGGACGAGCACGACGTTGACGGCGGGATTTCCTTCCCGATCGACGGTCGCGAATGCGCCGACGCCTTTGACGTCGCCGATTTTCGTCGGCGTATTGACGTTGTGCCGCTGCGTCAGGAAATCGACGCCGATGATCGGACCGGGGCCGGCGATAATCGCCCCGTTTCTCCCGGGAAGGTCGCGCACGGCTTCGATCGGAAGGCTGAGCGCGATGCTCAGAACATTGTATCCGGCGAAGGTGTCTCGGGCGCGATTGAACACGCTGGTATTGGGAGCCCCCTCGCGGATGCTTTTGATGAAGGAGGAGAACGCCGGGATGTCGAAGAAGAACGGATCGTCCGTCTCGCCGGCGAAAAACTTGATCCCGGTGTCGCTTCCGAGCGTGGTGCCGTGCGGGCCTGAACGCACGTCCGAGAGGGACGTAACCTTCTGCGTATTTGCGGCCGCGCCGAGCGTCGGATTGGTGACGTCCGCTGTGAAGAAACGCGTGTTGGCAATCCCCGGGAAGCCGGTGAACTGCACTCGCGCCAATTGTGGGAGTGTGATCTGGAGCGCCTCCTTGCCCGCTACGGCGGGGGGCACGGGGGCGGCCGCCGTGGCGCGAGGCGAAAAGGTCACGTCGATGAATTTGTCCGGCTTGATGCTATCGACGTATTTTTTGATCGCGGCATTTTTCTGCTTCTTCACCGCAGCGGTATCGTCCTCGAGAGGATTGGCCGGGCGTGCCGTGTTCACGTGCTTGTCGAAGATCTCGAACCGGTAGCGCACGACCGGGTCGAAGATGCCCTGGTTCGACGCCTCGCCGGGCACGATGAACCCGGCCACCGTGCCAATGAGCACGACTTTTCCGGTATCCGTGGGATCGCGGAAAAAGTAGAGGTCCGCGATGTCGGATGCCGCGTCGTAAGCGAGTGTCGGAGCGTCGCGGTGATCGGCCGCAAGGCCGCTGGTGGACACCGCGAGCGAGAGCGCCGCAGCGGTGATGAGGGACTGGCAGATGTGGTTTTTTTTCATGGGAGGGATGCCTTGCGTCCGGCGCAGGGTTTATGTGGTTGTGTTCAACGCCGGCACGCGGAGATGAACCGTCACTTTGCGCCGCAAGTCAATCGGGTCCCCCCCTTATGCTCCATGCTTTCCAATTCCGATTCATGAAAGGTCTGCGCGGCCTTTGGCTGCTCGCGATCGTCTGTTCGGCGTGCGAGAAAAAGTCCGCGCCCGTCGGGAAGCCGGAGCCGGCCGCAAATGTTGAATGGATCAGTAAATTGCGTGCGGCTTCGCCGAGCCCTCAACCGGCATCCGCGCCGCCCGAAATCGCCGCTCCGATCCCGCAGCGCGTGGACCTCGTGCCCCTCGAAGAAAGCCCGCTGGCGCTGGAACATCGCTACTTCGCCAGCGCGACGACGCTCGACGAACGAATGGAAGTTCTCCGGCTGCTCGGCGCTTCCGATGCCGCGGAGGCGGTCGATGCGCTCGCGCGAATCTTCCGCGCGGAACGGCGGTTCGATTCCAAAATGAAAGTGCTCGAGGTGCTGAACGACATGGACTGGAGCCTGCACGCCGACAGGAAGCTCACGCTGCTCGCGCTCGCCGCCGACCGCTCGCAGCAGAAGCTCGTCCGCATGTCGGCGATCACGCAGCTCGACGAACGCGAAGACCCGCGCGCCGCCGCGCTCATTCGAGGGATGATGAAGGATCCCGACAAGGATGTGCGCGAAATGGCGACCGACCTGATCAGCGCCCGGTCCGAGGCGAATCGATGAGCCTCTGGCGGCGCTCTGACCGGGCGTGCGTGCGGCTTGCGGGGTGGCCGTCGCCGCTAGCTTCACCTCGCTTTCCGCCCGACGGTGCCACCGCTCGTGCCGTTTCCTCCCGCATTTTTGCATGAACTTCACTCCTCGCCGCCTCGCGATCTTTTGCCTCGCTTTCCTCGCGATCGTCGCGGCCGTCATCTCGTTCCCAAACTCCGTTTGGGAACGCACTGGCTCCCGAAACTCCGTTTCGTCCGTCGCCTCCGAGCCGGGCCGCCGCGAGACGGAGTCCCGCCCGCCGGTGCGTTCCCAAACGGAGTTTGGAAACGAGGGGAGCATCGCGGTGCGGACGGCCGGGGCAACGGCGCGGCGGAGCACGGGCGCGCCGCCATTCGATCGCTTCAATTCCTGGGCCGCCGAATATGTCGCCGCCGCCCCGGAAGCAAGGCCTGCGCTGCTTTCGCGAGGCATCGCCGCGGCGGCGGAGCGGCGTCCGGCGCTGGCCGCGTTGATTAAAAACGATCCGCGCGAGGCGCTCGAATCCGCGGTGCCGATGGTCGTCCGGCAGGAGCTGCCGCCGGAGATCGTGGCGCTGCTCGAGGAGCGGGTGAATGTGCGCGGTTTCTTCGGCGTGCTCGGTGTCGTGCCGGGCAGCGCGCCGGAACCGGCCATCCGCCGCGAGGTGCGGACGGACGACGGCACGCGTTTTCGCGCCCATGTTTATGGCGAGCGCACTTTTCAGAAAACGACTGAGCGCGCGCCCATCGCGGGCATCGCGATCGACCGCGAACTCGCCGTCAGTGAGCGCCGCGTGCGCCCGCTGGAGACCGGCGAAATTCCCGACGCGAGCAAGCCGATCGCCGAGTCCTGCCCGATCTCCGGGCTCGCGACCGCCGTGGTTCGCACGCCGGGCGGAGCGCTGCCGGCGATCACGCCGGAGACGCCGGCGGTCGAGGCGGGCGGCGTGATTTATTACCTGTGCCACGGCGGACACATCATCGAGCTCGAGGAAAAAATGATCGCCGCGGAAGGCTCGACCGGCGGCGCACTGAAGCCCTCGACGACGATCGCGACGACCGACAGCACGGGCGTGAAAACGTTGCTCTACCTCCGCCTCGCGTTCCCCGAATCGCGCGCCGAGCCGCAGACCGAAGCCGCCGCCTACGACATGCTGCGGCAGGTGAACGACTTCTTCGTCGAGGGGAGCTACGGCAATCTCTACCTCCTCCCGACGGTCGCGCCGCTCGTCGTCCTGCCGCGCACGGTGGCGTGGTACAATGGCGGCGGCGGCGACGAATTCGATGTGCGCACGGACGCGCTCGCGGCGGCGAAAGCGATGGGCTACGACAGCGCGCAATACGATCTGAACATCGTGGCCTACAGCGGCGGACCGGGGAGTTTCGGCGGGCTCGGCTACGTCGGCGGCGTGGGCGTCTGGCTGAAAAGCATCAACGTCGGCGTGGCGTGCCACGAGCTCGGGCACAATGTCGGGCTGTGGCACGCGAACTTCTGGGACACGAGCGGGCGCTCCGTCATCGGCGAAGGCGCGCATGCCGAATACGGCAACGGCTTCGACACGATGGGCGCGGCGGGCGCGGGCAATCAGCACTTCAACGCGAACCACAAAAACCAGCTCGGCTGGCTGACGAAGGAATACGTCCACGACATCCGGCAGAGCGGGACGTATCGCATTTTCGCGTTCGACCAGCCGCAGCTCGACACGGCGAACCGCTATTCCTTCAAGATCAAAAAGGACAGCGCGCGGAGTTATTGGGGCGAGTTCCGGCAGAAATACGGCTCGTCGAATACCTGGCTGCGCGACGGCATCCTGCTCGACTGGAGCCCGTGGGCGAAAAGCGCGGGAGGCGCGCATCTGCTCGACACGACGCCCGGTTCGCCGGACGGCAAGACCGACTCGGCGGTGACGATCGGCCGTACTTTCGACGACACCGAGGCGGGCATTCACATCACGCCGATTTCCAAAAACGGGACGACCCCGGAGTCGGTCGATGTCGTGGTGAACCTCGGCGCATTTCCGGGAAATCACGCGCCCGTAGCGACGGTCGGCGCATCGGCGACGGCCGCGGCGCTGAATGCGACCGTGAATTTCACCGCGACGGCGAGCGATGCGGACGGCGACGCGCTGGCCTACGCGTGGGATTTCGGCGACAAAACTTTCAGCAGCACGAGCGCGCCGACCGCGTCGAAGTCGTGGAGCGCGGCGGGCGATTACGTCGTGCGCTGCGTCGTCTCGGACATGAAAGGCATGGCCGGCAGCGCGTCCGTCGTCGTCCGCGTCGGCTCGCCGGGAACCTACGCGGTGAGTGGGCAAATCACGCTCGGCGGGCAACCGCTGGCCAACGTGCGCGTGAGCAACGGCGGCAGCGGCACGGGCTACCACGGCGCGTTTTCCGACAGCGATGGCAACTACAAGATCACCGGCCTGACCGGCAGCACGACGATCACCGCGGCGCTCGACGGCGAGACATTTGCGGCGAGCGGATTCACGAATCCGCTCAACGTCACGGCGAATGTGACGGGCGCAAATTTCACGGCCTCGGTCACGCCGGTCGTCACGCTCAGCGCGAGTGATCCGACGGCGACGGAAGGCCCGACGGACGCGGGTGCGTTCACGATCACGCGGACCGGCTCGACCGCGAGCGCGCTGACAGTCGCGCTTTCCAACTCGAGCGGCAGCGCCTCGAAAGGGAGCGACTACACCCTCTCGCCCGACCTCACGAACGACAGCGCGAACAACCAATATACGCTGACCATTCCCGCCGGGCAGGCCTCGCTCATGGTCACGCTGACCGCGCTCGACGACACGAATTCCGAGGGCCCGGAATCCGCGACGCTGGAGCTGCTGCCGGGCGCGGGCTACGTCATTTCCGGCTCCGAATCCGCGACGATCACGATCCTCGACACCGATGCGACCGTGCCGCAGGTGACGATCCAACTGCTGGATGCCGACGCCAGCGAAACGGGCGACCCGGCGACGATTCTTTTCGCCCGCAGTGGGCCGACGACCGCGGCGCTGACGGTCAATTTCACGCGCTCCGGCGCGGCGCAAAATGGCGTCGATTACGCGGACATCGGCACGAGCATCGTGATCCCGGCGGGCCAGTCGTCCGTGCCGCTCGTGATTCAGCCGATCAACGATTCGCTGATCGAAGGTGACGAGGATTTGACCATCACGCTCTCGAGCAGCGCCACTTACGTTCGCAATTCCGCGGTGCTGCCCGTCGCCGTCACCGCGACGATCACCGACGACGATGTGCCGACCGTGACGATCGTCGCGACCGACGCGACCGCGAGCGAAGCGGGGCTCGACCCGGCGGTGTTCGTGGTCACCCGGACGGGCGACGTTTCCGCGCCGCTGACGGTCAATTACGCGCTCGGCGGCAGCGCGCATCACGGCGTCGATTACGCGACCCTGCCCGGCGTGCTGACGATCCCCGCCGGCTCGAATGTCGGCAGCATCACCGTCACGCCGATCGACGACAGCATCGGCGAGCCGACGCAGACCATCATCGTGCAAATCCGCAGCAGCATCGGCTACGCCGTCGGCGCGGCGGGCAACGCCACGGCGAACCTGCTCGACGACGACGTCCCGGTCGTCACGGTCGGCGTGAGTGACGGAAATTTCGGCGAGCCGGGCGACGCGGGCTCGTTCAAATTCACGACGACCGGCAGCGGCAGCGGGAACATCACCATTCATTACACCGTGAGCGGGACGGCGACTTCCGGCGTCGATTTCACGGCGCTGCCGGGCACGCTTTCCCTCGGGAAAAATACGACCGCCACCGTGACGGTGACAGCGCTCGACGACACGGAGTCCGAGGACATGGAAACCGTCACGCTGACCATCGATCCCGACCCGGCCTACACGACGTTTCTCGACCGCACGGCGACGCTCAATTTGCTCGATGACGAACACCCGCTCGTGAGCGTGACGCCGACGAACGATTTCTTCGGCGAGGTGACTAATAACCGCGTGAAATATTGGATCTCGCGGCAGGGCTCGACCGTGGCGGCGCTCACGGTTCACTTCGCGATGAGCGGCACCGGCACCGAGGGCGCGGACTACCAGACGACCGGCGGCAGCGCGACGATTCCGGCCGGGGTCGCGGGCGTGCTCGTCGAGTTGATCATCATCAGCGACACGATCAAGGAAGGGACAGAAACGGCGATCATGACCATTCTCCCGGACACCGCGTACGGACTCGGATTCGCGAGCGCGACGCAGTATCTGCCGGACGCGCAGAGCCCGTCGGTGCTGGCGGGATTCACGGCCGCGACCGGCAGCGGCAGCGAGTCGGTCGGGATCGTGCAAATCCCCGTCGCGCTGAACACCGCCGCGGCCACGCCGGTGACGATGGAATACGCGATCAACGGCGGGAGCGCGCTCGGCGGAGTGGACTACGTGCTCGATGCGGGCGTGCTCACTTTCGACCCCGGAGTGACGACGCTGAACATCCCGCTGACGATCATCGACGACCTCTTTCCCGAGCCAAATCAGACCGTCGCGATCACGCTGAAAAATGGCAACGGCGTGGCGCTCGGCAGCAAAACCTACACCTTCACCATCCTCGACAACGACCCCGCGGCCGCCGCGACGATCGGCTTCGCGGGCGCGACGGCGAGCGGTGCGGAGGCGATTTCGCCGGGGCAAATCGTCGTCTCGCTGAGCGCCGCGCAGAACTCGGCGGTGAGCGTGGATTTTGCGGTGACGGGCGGGACGGCGGTGAATGGGACCGACTTCGCGATCACGAATGGGACGCTCACTTTCGCGCCCGGCGAGACGGCGAAAATCGTGCCGAACTCGATCGTCAACAACACGGTCTTGAACGCGAATCGCACGATCATCCTCACGCTCGGCAACGCCGCCGGAGCCGCGCTGAACGCGAACACGACGCATACTTACACGATCCTCGACGACGACGCCGCGACGCTCACCATCGCCGCCAGCGTGGCGACGACGAACGAGGCCGGCGGAAGTCCGGGGCAGTTCACGGTCACGCGCACCGGCTCGCTGGCGAATGCGCTGACCGTCAATCTGACGATCGCGGGCACGGCGACGAACGGCACCGATTACGCGACGATCCCGGCGACGCTCACGCTTCCCGCCGGCCAGCCGAGCGCGACAATCGCGGTGACGCCGATCGACGATGCGCTCGGCGAGGGCAATGAAACCGTCGTGGCGACGCTGGCCGCCGGGAGCTACACGATCGGCTCGCCGGGCACCGCGACCGTCACGATCGTCGATGACGAACCGACGGTCTCGATCACCGCGACCGACCCCGCGGCGGCGGAGCTTGGGCTCGACCCCGGCGTCTTCACGATCACCCGCGGAGGCAGCACCGTGGCTGATCTCAGCGTGAACGTGACCATCGCCGGCACCGCGACGAGCGGCACGGATTTCGTGGCGTTGACGAACCCGGTGACCATCCCCGCAGGCTCCGCGAGCACGGCACTCACCGTCACTCCGATCGACGACACGATCGCCGAGGGAAATGAAACTGTCGTGGCGACGATCGCCGCGGGAGCCTACCTCATCGGTGCGCCGAGCACGGCGACGGTCGTGATCAGCGACGACGATATTAATAACGCGCCGGTCGTCACGATCCTCAGTCCGACGATCTCGAACATCGGCATTCCCTCCGGCGTTGGCTTGATCCTGGAAGCGACCGCGACCGACGACGGCAAGCCCGTGTCGCCGGGAGTCTTGACGAAAACGTGGAGCAAAGTGAGCGGCCCCGGCACCGTTACTTTCGGAAACGTCAGCCAGCCAAACACGACCGCGACCTTCTCCGCGGGCGGCAGCTACGTCCTCCGCCTCACGGCCAGCGACGGCTCACTCCAGGCCACCGCGGACGCAGCCGTTTTCGTCGGCGGCACTCCGGCGCTCGTCGGCACCGATGTGGGCGGACCGACCCCGGCGGGCAGCTTCACGCTGAACAGCGGGACGTACAACATCAGCGCGAACTCCGCGACGAATGGCCTCCCGAGCACCTCGACGCCGGACGGCTTCTATTTCCTCGAGCAGCAGATGACCGGCGATGTGACGATCACCGCGCGCATCGTCAGCGTGCAAAACGTGAACGCGATCGGCTCGAGTTCGCGCGCGGGCGTGATGATCCGGCAGTCGCTCGCGGGAGATTCGATGCACGCCTTTTCCGCCGTGACTTCGGTGAGCGGCGGGCGTTTCAACTGGCGGCCGACCGCCGCCGCAAATGCGCAGAGTGCGAGCTTGCCGGTCGCGCTGCCGTACTGGGTCCGGCTCATCCGCACGGGCAACAGCTTCACCGGCCAGTTGGCGCCCGACACCGCCGGGACACCCGGCACTTTCACCACGCTCGGCGCAGCGCAGACGATCAATATGACCGGCGCGGTTTATGTCGGGCTCGCCTCGACGAGCGGCGTGAAAGGCGTCGCCGGAGCCGTCGTTGTCGATCATCTCACCGTCTCGACCTGGCCCACAAATATCGGCCCAAATGTCGATGCCGGCAGCGACGCCAGCGTTACTCTCCCGACGCCGACCAGCCTCGACGGAATCCTCAGTGACGACGGAAAGCCGACCCCGGTGACGCTGACCTCGACTTGGGTGAAAGCGAGCGGTCCCGGCACCGTCACCTTTGCCGACGCAAGCGATCCGATCACGAGCGCGACCTTTTCCGCGCCCGGAAATTACGTGCTCCGGCTGATCGCGAATGACGGCCAGATCAAGACGTTCGACGACATGGCGGTCAGCACTTCGCTGCCGGTCGTGAGCGTGCAGGCGACCACCGCCGCCGCCTCGGAAACCGGGCCGGCGGCGGGCCGTTTCACCATCACGCGCACCGGCAGCACCGACTTCCCGCTCACCGTGCAACTCTCGGTCGGCGGCACCGCGACGAATGGCACGGACGATGCCGCCCTGCCCGCGAGCATCACCCTTCCGATCGGCTCCACCACAGGATTCGCGGACGTGACCCCGCTCGCCGACACGCTCGCCGAGGGCGACGAAACCGTCGTGCTCGGGATCGCGGCAAACGCCGCATACGTCCTCGGAACGCCAGACACGGCGACGGTGACGATCGCCGATTCGTCCGCGGACCAGTGGCGTTTCTCCCACTTCGGAGCGAACGCCAACAACCCCGCCATCGCCGGCGACGGTGCCGATCCCGACGGCGACAGCTTGCCCAATCTTTATGAATACGCGGCCGGCTTCGACCCGCTCGCGCTGAACTCGGAACGGCCCGTCGTCGGCTTCGACAGCGGCGATCTCACGCTGACCTATCGCCGACGGACGAATGCCAGCGACCTCACGTATTCGATCGAGCAGGCCGATTCCGCAGGCGTCTGGACTGCGGCGAAATTCACTGAAACTCTCGTCTCCGACGATGGTCCGACCCGCCTCTGCCGGGCACACGTCGACGTCGGTCCGGCGACGGCAAAGATCATCCGCCTCCGCATCACGCGACCGTAAAAACCGCCAGCCCGGCTGTTGGTTCGCGGTTTACGGAGAGGGAACGAGGTCGTCCGCCGGGACGGATTTTTTCTTCTTCGCGCGGTCGAACTGCGGGTTGTGCCAGCCGCAATGCTGGCAGCGCCACGGCCGGAAAATCTTCCCGAGCCACAGCGAGACCCAACTCACCAGCCACAATCCGGCGGTGCACACGGTCAGGAGCAAATGAACGCCGTGCTTCATTTTGGTGCGCACGAACATCTGCTGATGTTTGCAGCGTCGGCAGTAGGCCTTGATTTGTGGTGATCTCATTCCCCTTGGCGATACTCCGACAAATCCCGCGAAATCCTATGCGGGGTTCTGGGTATTTGCTTCCCTTTCATCGCGCGAACGCGGGGTTTTGCGCGCCCGGCTTTTGCGTTGCAATCGAACTGCCCGCCTTTAAATTCGCCGACTTTTTTTCGCCAGCCATGATCGACATCCAACCGAATTTCGCAGCCGTCAAGCAGGGCCTCATTCCCATCACCCCGATGGAGCAACTGAAGCTCGACAAGGACGGCCTCGACGTCATTCACGACATTTATCGCTACGCTAAAACGGGTTTCGCCTCGATCGAGGACGGCGATTTCGACCGGATGAAATGGTACGGTGTTTACCGCCAGAAGCCGAAAGACAGCGGCTATTTCATGATGCGAATCAAAGTGCCGGGCGGGCAGGTCAATGCGGCGCAGGCGAAGAAAATGAGCGAGCTCGCGGACCGTTTCGGCCACGGGTTCAGCGACATCACCACGCGGCAGACGATCCAATATCACTGGCTGCGGATCGAAGACATCCCGACCATTTTTTCCGAGCTGCAATCCGTCGGGATGACGACGAGCGGAGCCTGCGGCGACGACACGCGCAACGTCGTCGGCTGCCCGGTCGCGGGGATCGACCCGGAGGAATTCATCGACGGAAACCCGCAGCTCCACGAAGTCGCGAACGCGATGACCGACAACCGCGAGTTCTCGAATCTGCCGCGCAAATACAAGATCAGCGTCGCCGGCTGCTGCATCCACTGCGCGCAGCCGGACATCAATTGCTGCTCCGTCTTCGGCCAAAAGCGGACTGTCAACGGCGTCGAAGAGCGCGGCTACGGCATCATGATCGGCGGCGGACTTTCCTCCGCGCCGAAGCTCGCGAAACGTCTGCCCGTCTTCATTCGGCCGGAACAGGTCTGGCCCGTCGTCCACGCGGTGAGCGTCATTTTCCGCGATCACGGCTACCGGCTGAAGCGCAACAATGCGCGGTTCAAATTCCTCGTGAGCGACTGGTGGGATGCTGGCGGAAAGGAGAACGGCGGCGGTGAATACCTCGCGCAAAAAGTCGAGGAACTCCTCGATTTCAAAATCGAACGCCACGTCGTCGTGGACATTCCGCGCGATCAGGAGACCGACCATCTCGGCATCCACAAGCAGAAGCAGGGCGATCTTTATTGGGTCGGCATCTGCTTTCCGGGCGGCCGGATTCGCGACGGAATCCTCGGAAAAATCGGCGAGCTCGCGGGGAAATACTGCGCCGCCGGGCAGGACGCGATCCGCCTCACGAACAAGCAGAATTTGCTCATCATCAACGTGCCCGAGGCCAGCCTCCCCGCGCTGAAAAGCGAGCTCGACGCGCTTGGCCTCGACTACAATCCGACGAACTACCGCAAAGGTTGCGTGAGCTGCACCGGGATCGAATTTTGCAATCTCGCCGTCGCCGAGACGAAGAACCGGATGGTTCAACTCGTCGAACAGCTCGAGACGCAGAGCGGGTGGTACAAAGGCAAGATTCGCATCCACTTCAGCGGCTGCCCGAGCTCGTGCGGACAGCATCAAATCGCCGACATCGGCTTCCGCGGCGCGAGGACGAAAGTGAACGGTGAAATGGTCGATGCGTACGACTCCTTCATCGGCGGGCGGCTCGGCGAAAACCGGCGCTTCAACGAGCTTTTCAAAGGCAAGATCATCGCCGCCGACGTTCACGTTTTCATCGACAAGCTGCTGAAGGCTTACGACCGGATGAAGACTGGCGACGAGACCTTCGCCGAGTTCACCGATCGCGTGCCGAAGGCCGAAATCCTCGCGAGTTTGGAGCTGTAACGCGATGCAAGACGAGGTCCACATCGAGCAGGCGACGATTGAGGATTTGCCTCAGCTCACCGACTTGCTGTTCGACCTTTTTACGCAGGAGGCAGACTTCACGCCCGACCGCGCGAAGCAGATGCGCGGGCTCCGGCTCATTCTCGAGGAGCCGAGCCGCGGCCGGATTTTCGTGCTGCGCCACAACGGGGTGATTCTCGGAATGATCAACCTTTTGATCACCATCAGCACCGCCGAGGGCGGCTTCGTGGTGCTGCTCGAAGACGTGATCATTCACCGCGAACATCGCGGCCACGGCTTTGGCGCGCGGCTGCTCGATCACGCGATCGAGTATGCGAAGAAGAAGGATTTCCAGCGCATCACGCTGCTCACCGACCGCATCAATGCCGAGGGCGTGCGCTTCTTCAAGGCGCACGGATTTCAGGAATCGTCGATGCTGCCGATGCGGCTCATCTTTTCCCAAACGGGCGGCCCGGCGGAGTAAATGCCCGCGCCATTCATCGATCTCGGTTTCGCGCGGGTGGATACCGATCGACCGCGGCGGTGCGGCTTTCCCGAGGTGATTTATGGAGATGGGAAAACGACCGGGGAAGTCGTCGCCATCGGGCGCACGATCCTGGAGCACGAAGGCGTGCTGCTCGTCACCCGCGCGCGCGAGGAACATCACGCGGCGCTGGTCGCGGAATTTCCCGCCGCGCAGTGGCACGCCCGGGCGCGCTGCATCACGATCGAGCGGCAGCCACTGCCCAAAAAAAACGGCACGATCGGGGTGATCTGCGCGGGCACTTCCGATCTTCCGGTCGCGGACGAAGCGGCGGTGACTCTCGAAATTTTTGGCAATCGCGTCGAACGGATCACGGACGTCGGAGTCGCCGGGATTCACCGGCTGCTCGCGGCGCGTGAGCGACTGGAAGCGTGCAATGTCTTGATCGTCGTCGCCGGAATGGAGGGCGCGCTGCCGAGCGCGGTCGCGGGTTTGGTCAGCAAGCCGGTGATCGCGGTGCCGACGAGCGTCGGCTACGGCGCGAATTTTGGCGGGCTCGCGGCGCTGCTGGGGATGCTCAACAGTTGCGGCAGCGGCGTCACGGTCGTGAACATCGACAACGGCTTCGGGGCCGGTTACGCCGCCGCCCAGATCAATGCGCTGGTCAACGGCGAATTACGTTAAATAAAACCCCGTGTGAACCCGCATAAACACGCATCATTCAAAGGCGGTTTTTTTGAACCAGACCGTGCGGCACTTCCCGTTTTTACTGTGTGCCCCTGCGTGTCCCTGCGTGGCTGGAAATAATGAAAACCCTTTATCTCGACCTCTTCAGCGGCATCAGCGGCGATATGTTCATCGGCGCGCTGCTCGACCTCGGCGTCAGCTTTCACCAATTGGAAATCGAATTGGCCCGGCTAAAACTCAACGGCTATCACCTCCACACTGCCCGCCAACAGAAATGCCACATCGAGGGCGTAAAGTTCGACGTTCATCTGGCCCCGGAGCCGGCCCTGGCCCCGACCCACACCCTCACCCACGTTCACGGCCCCGCGCATTCACACGGGCATGGGCCGGG
>JAYVPW010000199.1:0-3354 GCA_043777315.1 Spartobacteria bacterium
TTCACCACACCGGCGGCGAAGATGCTCACGCTTTCCAGCGAGAGCGCCTTGATCGCGCCGATGGTCTGCGCCGAGAACGTGACCCCGTCGAGATGCCCCGCCGCAATCGCGCCGAAGGTCTGGGCGGCGATGGTGACGCGGCTGGCGTCGGTCTTTACGGTGAGTGCGCCGAGTTTGCCGCTGATGGTGCTGGTGAGCGGCGCGCCATGCACGTCGGCGGCGGCGAATTGGCCGAGGGAATAGACGGTGAGGGCGGCGGCTCCGGCGGCGTCGAGCTTCTGGAGGTCGCCGTCTATGCTCACTTTGCCGAGGACGACGCCACGGGCGTCGAGGGTGCCGACGTTCACCAGGCCGTCGCCGCCGGTGGGGCCGCGTTTGGCGGTGATGGCGAGGGCGGTGGCAGTAAATTCTGCGCCCGTGAAATCCGCGAAGATGAGGTGCGCGCCGCCGGTGAGCGGGTTCGGCGAGGAGAGGTGAAACTGCGCGGCGTCGAGCGTGCCTTTGCTGGTCTTGATGGTGACGAGGTCGCCGTCCCAGTCGGTGAAGGTGGCGCTTTTGCCGTTGGTGGCGACAGTGGCATCCGCGGTGCCGCGGCCAAAGACCACGTAGCTCGCCCCGGAGCCGGAGCCATTCGGGTCGGCTCCGTATGCCCCTACGATGAGGTCGGCAAAGCCGTCCCCATTCACATCCCCGGCCCCGCTCACCGAGCGCCCGGAGTTGTCGTTTGCCGCCTCGCCCTGGAGCTTGAAGCCGGTGCTGCCATTGAGCGTGGAAAGATTGAGCGTCGCGGTAAAGCCGCCCGCTTTGCCAAACACCACGTAGCTCGCCCCGGAGTAGGTGCCATTCGGGGCGGCTCTGCTTGCCCCGACGATGAGGTCGTCAAAGCCGTCCCCATTCACATCCCCGGCCCCGCTCACCGAGACCCCGGAGAAGTCGTCTGCCGCCTCGCCCTGGAGCTTGAAGCCGTCGGAGCCGGTGAGGGCGGAGAGATTGAGCGTGGCCACCGTCGCCGGGGCGATGCGGGCTTCGAGCACTTCGATGAAGGCGGGAGCCGACGCTGCACGGCGCACGCGGGTGAATGGAATGGGTGAGAGTGATTTTTTCATAAGAATTTTCATAGGAAGATAGGTGGGTGGTTCGAACGCCTCACGCAAGCAGGACGCACCCAAGCGGGCAAGCCATAAGCCGTACGATCAGTGCCCGCACTCCACGGCTTCGCAAAAAACCCTGTCACCTTTCCCGAATCTCCGCCATCACCCGCCCACACTCCACAGTCAGCGCGGGCGAGAGGTCGAGCGAGTTCATGCGGGCTTCCAGCGTGGGGAAATCCAGCCTGCCAGCGCGGAGTAGCGCGACGATGGTATTGATGTCCTTCATCCCACGGTCCGGCGTATCGCCACCCATGCGGCGGGAGAGGCGCGAGCTGGCGGTGGCCACGACTTTTGTCGCCGCCATGTCCAGCGGATGAAGGGCGAACACATCCTCAAACCCTGCCATCCTCACCAGCCGCTCGCGCCATCCAGCGGGGAACAGATCGGCAACCCGAATATCCACAAAATCGCCGTAGTGCCCCGTCTCCATGTGCCAAACACGGTCTTCCCCGAATTGCTCGTCGAGCAAGATACGGAGTTCCCTGTCATCCGGGTCGAGAAAAATGTCCGCATCCTGCGTGATGGCTACGCCGAGAACCTCGGGGTCGTCATACGGGAACGAACCAAGCACCGACGACGAGCCAAAGACGATAATCCGCCTCCCCGGCGCGGCCGCGCAGATGGCGTGGATGAGCTGTGTTAGTGCCGGGAACTCCATGAGAGCTGCTTGAGTTCATCCGCCGTCAGGATACCGGGAAATGGCGAGAAGCCTTTGAGAAACAGCGCCTCCGCCGACTGGTCCCGGAGCAACGCGAGCAGCGACGCCATCCCCCTCGAAGACGCCTTTGCCTCCCCGATCAAGCCCCGCCATTGCTCCAGCCGCGCCGCCGCACGATGGCCTTGTGAAAGCCAGCGGGCGATGTTTACCAGCGGGATTTCCAAGAGCGCCGGAGCCGCCGCGATCTTGTCTGCGATAAGGCGGAAGCGTTCCGCTGAGATTTCGTCTGCCGTGCGCGAGTCGCGATGTTCCAAAGTCTCCGTGGTGCTCATGCGGCAAATGCTGACACACCGGGGCACCCGTGGAAAGGTGGTATTTGGCAGTCCCTCAAGCCCGCTCCGCCCTGCGAAACTCCTCCAGATCCCGGCGCAGCGGCTCCCAGTAGGCCCGGTCGCGTGCCTGCTCCGCCTGTCGCTCCGTATCCAGCGCGAGCCGCAGCGCATCGAGGTCGCCAGCGATGGCCAGCACGAGCAGCGGGCGCTGGGGCGAGAGTGCTTGCGCCTCGGCGGCGAAGGTGTGCACCACGGTGATGAGCGATTCCGCAAACCTCGATTCGAGTAGCCAGAACTCCACATGCGCGTTGATTGGCGTGGCGCGGTTTTCACGATAATGAATCTCCAGTAACGTGGCAATCATCGGCCAATCTTTCTCCCACTGCGTTTTCTTTGCCTGCACGAGATCGGGGATGCTGAGGAGATTGAATTCCGCGCCCTTGTCATCGCCAAAAACCGTCCGCCGTTCCCACAAGACAGGGAAGTCCGAAACGCCGCGCATCTTCGCCATCACATCCACCCGCAGCCCGTCCACACTCGCAGCGCGGCATCGGTAATGGACAGCGTGCCCACGTTCCAGCACAGCCAGCGTAAATGGCGGGATGGCGATGCGCTCCGCCTGCAATTCATCCAGCGCGGCGTGAAGTCGCGCGCTATTCGCCTCGTCGGCCAGCAGGACGAAATCGACGTCTTTGCTAACTTGCGCCGCGCCGTAAAACACGCAGGCCTGCCCGCCCATGAGCAGTGCTTGGACTCCATGTTTGTGCATCGTCAAAAGGACTTGTCGGATCGGGGTCGGGATCAAGGCTACCTCCTAAGGCTAAGTATTGTGCGAAAATTTCCTCACTGCGCCGAAAGCGCTCCATGGGAGTGAGGTCTATCCACTCCTGCCATTCTTCCGGCATCTGTTCGTAAGTCATCGCAGAGGCGTCTATATGCGGTTTGCGGGGTGATAGCAAGGGGCGACCTTTCCCGGTAGTGGGCTACTTTGAAAGAAGTGGAAGCAGGAAACCAGAAAACTAAGAAGGAGCCTTCCTGACTTCTTGGTTTCCTGCTTCAAAATAACCCACTACCCCTTTCCCAAATCTCCGCCATCACCCGCCCACACTCCAACGCTACGCCACTTCGCGCACGCGCAGGTCGCCGGTGACGCCGACGAGTTGCGGGGAGAGGTCGTTGCGGGCGCCTTTGACGAGCGGGATGGTTGCTCTGC
>JAYVPW010000200.1:0-13196 GCA_043777315.1 Spartobacteria bacterium
CATACCGGTGGCTCACGCCACCGGCTAATTTCCACTGGCCCTGCCGGGCCGACACGGGAGCCGCCCGATGTCCGGTTATTTCCCAGAGATGGTATGAGAAATGATTGGGACGAGCCTTCGTTTGGAGAAAAAAAGGAAGGCTCTCGCAAAGGCGCGAAGGCGCAAAGCGCAGAAGAAATTCCTGACTTTGCGCCTTTGCGCCTTTGCGAGAGGAACAAGAAATCCCCGAATATCAGGACGGTCGAGTAGCGCTGTTTATTGGCGAGCCTGCCCTGCCGGCTCGATCTCCGCGGCTTTGTGAAAGCCGTCTTTGATCACCGTCTCCGCCATGTTTTCCTTCGTCACCGCGACGACATCGAGCAGCACGCTCGGCACCTTCATCTTCCCATTGTCGATCTCCGCTTTCGCGATGATCGGCCGCCGCCGCGCGAGCTGCACCGCGATGTCCGCCGCCTGCGTTGCGAGCCGCGTCAGCGGTTTGTAAATCGTCATCGCCTGCGTCCCCGCGACGATCCGCTGGCACGCCGCGAGTTCCGCATCCTGCCCGGTCACGAGGATCTTCCCCGCGAGCCCCTCCTCCGTCAGCGCCTGAATCGCCCCGCCCGCCGTCCCGTCATTCGAGGCGAGGATCGCGTCGAAAGGCGGCGTGTTTTGCCCCGCCTTCGTCAGCGCCGCATTCGCGATTTTCTTCGCATTCTCCGGCTTCCAATCCTCGGCCCAATCTTCATGCACCACCTCGATCGCGCCGCTCTGAATCAGCGGCAGCAGCACATTGTCCTGCCCCTGTTTGAAAAGCGCCGCGTTGTTGTCCGTCTTCGATCCGTAGATCCGCACGAGCCGCTTCTTTCCCCCGCCCGCCGCCGCAAATTTCTCCGCCAAAAACCGCGCCTGCAACTCACCGACCTTCACGTTGTCGAAGGTCATGTAAACGTCCAGATCGCACCCCGTGATCAACCGGTCGTACGCCAGCACCGGGATGCCCGCCTCGTGCGCCAGCGCCACCGCCTTCGCCATCGCCGCGCCGTTGTGCGGGATGATCACGAGCGCATCGACCCCGCTCGTGATCAGCGCCTGCACATCGCCGATTTGCCGCGTGTCGTCGCTGTTCGCCGAGTTCACCTGCACGTCCGCGCCCAGCTCTTTCGCGCGCTGCAAAAACATGTCCCGATCCCCCTGCCAGCGTTCCTCTTTCAAAGTATCCATCGCCAGCCCGATCAACGGCCGCGCCCGCGCCGCGACCTTCCCGCCCGCCCCGCCGCTCCGCGCGAGCACGAGCCCCGTGATGATGCTGAGAACGCACGAGACGACGACGAGTGAGAGGCGAAGTTTCATTTTGTGAAGAGCTGAATTCTAAAAGTCTGCGATCCGCGAAGTCGATTGTAGGGCGACCGCTCCGGTTGCCCAGGGCAGGCGAAGCGCCCGCCCTACAATCAAGCACTGGAGCCGATCGCCAGTGCTTCACGATAAATCGTCTCCAGCGCGCGGGCTTGCGTCGTCAGGTCGAATTTCTCCGCGACCGCGCGCGCCGCCGCCGTGCTCATGTTCGCAAATTTCGGGGGATCGGCCGCGAGCCGGAGCATCGCTTCCGCGAGCGCCGCATCGTCCCGCTCCGCCACGAGCAGCCCACTCACCTCGTGCTCGATTGCCTCCGCGATTCCGCCGTGCATCGTCGCGAGCACGGGCAATCCGCTGGCCATTGCTTCGAGCATCGAGTTCGGCACGCCCTCCTGGTCGCCGTCCGCCCCGAGCTCGCTCGGATGGAGAAAAAGATGCGACTCCGCGAAAAGCGCGCGCAGCTTTTCCTGCGGCAAAAAGCCGGTGAAGAAAACCTTCTCGCTGATCCCGAGTTCCGCCGCCAACGCCCGGAGACCCTCTGCCAGCGGCCCTTCGCCGGCGATCGTGAACGTGGCGCGCGGATGCTCCTCTGCAAACTTCGCGAACGCCCGCAGACTCGTGCGCAGCCCTTTTTTCTGAATCAGCCGACACGCCTGCACGCACCGCCACCCGCCATCGCCAGGCGTCTGCCGCATCCGAAAAAACGTGCTCTCCAGCGGAATGCCGGTGCGGTGCAGCCGAATCTTTTTTGAGTCACAGCCGAGCGCGATGAGCCGCTTTCCAAGCGACTCCGAACGCACGAGCAACAGCGTCGCGAGCCCGAGCATCCGCTCCGTCATCTCCCGATGCGCCGCGCGATCGAGCCCGACCTGCGCATCCGCGCCGTGAAACGAAACGACCACCGGCAGCTCCAAAATTTCCAGCAGTGGCAGCAGATGCACGCCGATGTGCCCGAAATAAACATGCACCACCCGCGCCTCCGCCGCCCGCATCGCGGCCAAAATCCGCCGCGCTTCCGACCGGTAAATCGTGATCGGCCGCCCGAGGATTTGCTTCTGCCAAATGCGCCGCAGCGGATGACTGCGCGGCTTCGGAATGACGACCACATCCTCGAACGGAAACTCCGCCGCGTGCTCCCGCTTCTGCGCAAAAACGACGGGCCGAAATTCCCGGAGCGCCGTGATTTGCCGGTAAACGTGCAGCATTTCCGGCTTCAAAAACGTCACCACATACGACGCCACCACCGGCCGCGAAGGCTGATCCCCGCTTGATTCGCGGTCGGTCGATGGGGGAAATGGGGCGATCTTCACTTCTTCACTCGAAAGTCGGGCAGAGCGACTCTATGTTGCGCGCGACATGCGGCGAGAACTCCAAATTCTGAACATGCTCGGCCTCCACGCACGCCCCGCGTCGGAGTTTGTGAAGACGGTGCGGCAGTTCAAATCGGACGTCACGATCTGCAAAGGCGACGAGTGTTTTTCCGCCGCCAGCATCCTCGAAGTCCTCAGCGCCAACCTCGATTGCGGCTCGCAGCTCGTGGTTGAGGCAATCGGTCCGGACGCCGTTGAAGTGCTCGATCGCCTCGCGCATTTGCTCCTGGAATTCCGCGATCAGGAGGGATGCTGCCGCGATTCGGCTTCGTAGTTGAGAGTTCCGCGGCGGCTTCCTACTTTCCCGCGGTGACCGAATTCCTCGCGCAAGCCCGCCGCGTCATCGCGCTCGAAATGGGCGAACTCCAGCGCCTCGACACCCGCCTCGACGACTCCTTTTCCCGCGCGATCGACCTGCTCCTGGCGTGCGTTTCCGGGAAGGGAAAGATCGTCGTCTGCGGCGTCGGCAAGTCCGGCCACATCGGCGAGAAAATCGCCGCAACCCTCACCAGCACAGGATCTCCCGCCGTCGTCCTCCATTCCCTCAACGCCCTCCACGGCGACCTCGGCGTCATCGCCGACGGCGACGTGATCCTCGCCCTGAGCTACAGCGGCGAGACCGATGAACTCGTCAACATCCTCCCCGCCCTCGCCCGCTTCGATGTGAAAATCATCGCGATGACCGGCCATCCGAAGTCGTTCGTCGCGCAAAACAGCGACGTGCATCTCGACGTGAGCGTCGAGCAGGAGGCGTGTCCCCTGAACCTCGCCCCGACCTCCAGCACCACCGTCATGCTCGTCCTCGGCGACGCCCTCGCGATGGTCCTCCTCGAAGCCCGCGGCTTCACGAAAGAGGACTTCGCCCGCTACCACCCGAGCGGAAAACTCGGCCGCACGCTCCTCCTCAAAGTCCGCCAAATCATGCGCGGAGCCGACCAAATGGCGCTCGTCACTCCGGCCATGCGCGTCCGCGAAGTCCTCCAGGAAATGAACCGCCGCCGCGCCGGTGCGGCCGTCGCCATCGATGCCGACGGCAGGCTCGCCGGCATTTTCACGCACGGAGATTTCGCCCGCCATTTCGAGACGACGCCGGACATCGGAGACACGCCCGTCGAGCAGTTCCTCACCCGCCACCCGATCACCGTCTCCGCCGAAAAGCTCGCCGCCGAAGTCCTGCACATCCTCGAAACCCACCGCATCGACGACCTCGTCGTCGTCGATGAAAACAACCGCCCCCTCGGCGTCGTGGACTCCCAAGACCTCGCCCGTTTCAAGCTGATCTGAGCGCCGACCCGGCGCTTGCCAGCCGGAATCGAAACGTCAATAGTCCCGTCCCTTTTTCCAGCAACCAACCTCCTTCCTCCACCAAATCTCATGGCTCAGGCAAACGATCTCCGCAAAGGCATGGCAGTCCGCTACAATGGCAACGTCGCCATCGTGCTCGAAGTCATGCACCGCACGCCGGGCAATCTCCGCGCCTTTGTCCAGGCGATCATTCGCTACATCGGCACCGGCAAATCCGCTGACGTGCGCTTTGGCTCGACTGACAAGGTGGAGACAGTGGACATCCAGCGCACGCAGGTCGAGTTCAGCTACAAGGATCATCAGGGCTATCACTTCATGGACCCGGAGAGCTATGAGACGATCTCGCTCGATGACAAACTGCTCGCCGACGTGAAGGACTACCTCGTCGAGAACCTCAAGGTCGATGTGTTGTATGTCGAAGGCAAGGCAGCGCTGGTTGAGGTCCCGTCGTCAGTCACGTTAAAGGTCACCGAATCGGCTGAAGGCGTGAAAGGTGACAGTGCCAACAACGTGATGAAGACAGCGACACTTGAGACAGGCAAGGTGGTGAATGTCCCGCTCTTCATCAAAGAAGGAGAGATGGTCAAGATCGACACACGCAACGGCACCTACATGGGCCGGGCCTAGGTCTCGCGGGACGCGGAGTTGTTTCGTGGCCAGGCGAACTCAACCCACGAACAAGAAAGCCGGGCGGAAGCTCCTGCTCGGCGCGGCACCCGCGGCGGAGGAGTGGTCAGTCCCGACCTGGTGGCTGAACACGCTCATCGGCCTCTTTCTTCTCCCGGTCGCGGGAGTGTTGACAGTGGCGTTGTTCGCGAGCTTTTCCCATGCGGCGGTGAGGCACTCATTTTGGGCGAGTGAAGAGTTCTGGTTCTTCGCTCTTGGCGCAGTGTTATGGGCTTTGGCTTTCTCCGGTTGTGTCTGGGTTTACGGCGAACCACGGCTTTTGCGGGCCTATGTCTTTGGGCACGAACTGACTCACGCCATCTGGGTCTGGATCATGGGAGGTAAAGTCATCGACTTCGAGGTGGCCCGTGACGGCGGCTTTATCCTGACTGACACCCACAATGTCTGGATCGCGCTCGCCCCTTACTTCTACCCGCTCTACAGCCTTGCCGTCATTGTCGTGTACGGCGTGGCCAGTGTGTTCTTCGATCTCTCAGGTTACACTCCGTTGCTCTTCGGCCTCATCGGATTGACCTGGTCCTTTCACATGAGTTTCACGGTTTGGATGATTCCGAAAGGTCAGAGCGATCTGACTCAGCACGGCACTTTCTTTTCTCTCGTCATCATCTACCTGATGAACCTTCTGCTCCTCAGTGGCTTGCTTCTGTTCGCCGCGCCCGAAGTGACTTTTCGAGGCTTCGGAAAAGAGCTACTGACGAACACCGAGGATCTCGCTGCTTTTCTCTGGCAGTATCTCCGGCCTTTGGTGCCGCACGTGTGATCAGCGCGCGACGACTGCGGGAGGGGCGACGGCCACACTCAGCAGACGTTTCGCTTCGCCGAGGAGCCAGGGTGCGTCCTTGAAAGGTTCGTAGGAAATGTCCTGCCAGCGGACGAGCCCCGCGGCGTCGATCAGAAAGGCGCCGTGCAGCGGGATGTGCTCGAAGTCGTCGAAAGCCCGGTATGCCTTGAAGGTCGTTAGGTCTGCGTCCGAAAGGATCGGGAACGGAAACCCCACGCCGTCTTTTGCTTTCGCAAACGTTTTTTGCAGACCCTCCACGGGCTCTGTGCCGACGGCGATCATGCGGATGCCGGCGGTGGCGAACTGCTTCTCTATCGGCGCGAAGGCGTTCAACTGCTCGATGCACTTTGCGCATCCGCTGCCGAGGTAGAAAACGACGAGAAGCGGCTGGCCTTTGAAGTCGGCGAGGGACACTGGCTTGTTCTCGGAATCGGGAAGTGTCCACGCCGGCGCGAGCGACGGATGCCAGCGGAATGGCCCGAGTGTGGAAAGGTCCGGGCGTGTCCCGGCGTCGTCCGCAGTCTGATAATTGACTCGCCAATCTGCCGGCAGCTTCCGCGCCTCGGCGAGCGGAGCCAGGCGGGAGAAAACCGGCACGTCCAAATCGACCTGTGCCGAGAGCTTCCGCAGCTTGTCGAAGGCGGCGAGCGCCTCGTCGTTTTTGCCGGCGCGCCAGAGCAGTTCGGCGAGGCTCGCGAGCGGCCGCGTCTGCGCTTCATCTGCGCTCGAGGCGTCGCGCCCGAGCTTCAGCGCCTCGTCGATTTCGCCGACTTCGAAACGCATCCGCGCGCGCCGGAAAGCGGGTAGATCCTTCACCAAATCGAGCTGCGTCTTCGCTGCCGCGATGTCCCCATTCGCCAGTGCTCTCGCGAGCCGCACCTCGGCGATTGCTGACTGCACGGAGTCGATGCGATACGCGAATCCGCGCATCGCTGCTGCCATCGCGTTCGTCGTTTCGTCCTCGGTTTTCTTCGCCTTCGTCGCCTCTGCCTCGGCGCGATCGCCAGCCGCCAGTCGATCCGCGCGGGACTTGGCGAGCGTTGCTTTAAGCGCCTCCAGTTCGGTCTGCCCGCGCTGGAAATTCTTCGTCGAAAACCACGCGACCCCGAGCGCCCGCCGCCGTCCGATCTCCTCCGTCGCATCGTCAAAGGGCGCGAGATACATCGTGTCGCCCGCCGCCTCCAGTTCCGACCACAGCTCGAATTGCGTCAGCGTTTCCAGCAGCCGCTCGCGCCCCATTTTGTAGCTCTGGCCCGCCTTCGATCCGATGCGCGGGAGCTCGATCATGTTCTTCGCGAGCTCGACTGCATCATGCACGCGCCCGACGTAGCCGAGGTTCTTCACGAGCCAGTCGTTGTTGTGTGCGAAGTTGTGGATCTGATCCGGCATCACATGCGACGAGATCATGTACGCGTGATCGACGCGGGCCGACGCTTCCTGCTGCCACGCGGCGTCGGCGTAGCGGTGGAGATTCGAAAAAGTATGCCCCGGCATGTGCCACAGATGCGCGATTCCCGGCGCCGCCTGCCCGTCGAGCGCCGCGGATGGGAGCGAGTGCTTGTCGCTGTTCGGACTGTTCCAGAGATGGATGAAATAATGGTGCACGCCGGGGTGCATCGGATTCACCGCCAGCACTTGTTTTCCGAGCGCCTCCAGCGCCGTGCGGCTCTCCAGCGGCATGCCGTGGCCCTTGTTGTCCCAGATTTGAAAAACGAGAAACGCCTTCGCTTCCAAGTCATCGGGAAATTCATACGCGATCTCCTCCAAAGCTTGTACCAGAGCCTCTCGCCGCTGTTTCTCGTCCTTCTTCGACCCGGCATAATATCCCGCCAGACTGTCGATCCAGAGCTGTTCTCGACGGCTCACTTTCTCCTTCAGCACCGTCGCCTTTTTGATGAAATCCGCGGCGCGTTTCTGGTTGTTGATGTTCGCCATCGCCATGCCCCAGAACGCCGTCGCGCAGTCCGGATCGATCGCTGCGGCCTGCCGGAAAGAGCGCTCCGCCTCGAAATACCAGAAGCCGTGCAACTGCCCGATGCCTTGATCGAAAAAGCGCTGCGCGAGTTCGTTCTTCGTCGTCACCGGGAAATGCACTTTGCCCATTCCGTCCATCAAGACCGCTGCCTGCCGTGGTCCCTCGTCGAACGCCTCGCCATTCACAGAATGCCCCGGCAACGGGCCGGTCGCCTTTTCTGGCGCGGGTGCTGCCGGTGCGGCGTCTTCGCCGTGCAACGGGAGCCAGCCGAGCGCGAGAAGACAGATGAGGGGAAGCAGTTTCATCGGCTGGGAACTCACTCCGGCGCACCCCGTGCGTCAAGTCGCCGCCCGGCGGTCAGCGCAAGGTCACCGCGACCTTTGCCCCGCCCATTTCCAGCCGCGCCGGCACGGTCGCGGATTTGCGGCCAGCGGTGACCGCGATTTCGTAATCGCCGAGAAAACCGCGCACTGCGAATCCGCCGTGTTTGTCCGACTTGCCCTGCGCGTTCGTCCACCACGTCTCGAAAACGAGCTTGCGCCACGCTTCGCCCGCCGGGCGCAGGCTCCAGTCGGCGCGGAACATTGCGGCATTTCCGATCCAGTGGCGATTCTCCCAAAAGCCCCACGAGAGGATGCCGTTGCTGCTCGGGTGGCTGAAAATCGCGGTCATAAAATCGTGCGTGTAATCGGCCTGCAACGCCTCGTCGTAGGTGTTGATGTCGAACTCAGTGATCTGGATCGGCAGCCCGAATTTCCCGAACCGATCCATGATTTCCAGCAGCCGTGGCACGGGCGTGAGGTCTTCGCCGAAGTGGCCTTGAATCCCGATCCCTTGCACCGGCGCGCCCTGTTCGAGCAGGCTGCGGATCGTCTTTTCGTAGTGATCCTGATGCGCGGAGTCTTTGCCACAAGTCTCGAGAATCGAGTAGTCGTTGATGAAGAGCGTCGGCTGCGGATCAGCCTCCCGCGCGGCTTTGAAGGCATCGGCGAGAATTTCTTCGCCGAGGATGCGCTGCAAGTCGGTGTTGCTGAACGGCTCATTCAGCACGTCCCATTCGACGAGTTGACCTTTCAGCGCGGTCGCCTCGTCGGTGACGTGATCGAGCACCGTTTTCCGCAAGGCTTCAGGGCGGTCGAAAAGATCGACGGCACTCTGCGGCAGGTTCCTTTTTCCCGGCCAGACGAGGCAATGACCCCGCACTTCGAGCCCATGGTCGCGGAGCCATTTCACCGCGGCGGGACCGGACTCGCGGTCCTTTTCCCAGACGTGCCATTTGAGATGATTTTCGATGACGACTTTGTTGAAGTTTCGCGTGATCGCTTCGCGGTATCGATCACCGTCCGCTCCTTTGCTGAAGAGCATCTGCGCATCGACGGCGCTGCCGAATCCGAACGCGTGGCGCTTCATCCGCACTGCAACTTTCGCTCCAGGAATCGGCTGCCCATACGCATCGCTCACCGTGATCGCGAGGTCCGCTTTCCGCAGCTTTTCGATGCGCTCGTCGGCGGCCTTGCGCCACGCCGCATTTGCGTCGCGACCGACGTAGGAAATTGGCGTGGCCGGCAGATCTTTTCGCGCGATCTCGGGCGGATATTGCAGCAGTTGAAATCCTCCGATCTCGATCGTCTGCGGATCGTATCCCGCGCGGAAACTCACGTTTGCCTTGCCCGCCGAGAGGTCGGCTTTGGCCTCGAACGGCACGTAAAACTTGCGCCACTCGACGCCGAACGTGACCGGATGCGACGCGCTTTTCGTGTACGGCGCGCCGCTCAATTCGAAGACGAATTCGGTCCGTGCTTCGTCGTCCGGCGGGAGCGGCGGAATGGCGCGGGCGTAAAAAACGGCGAGCAGCGCACCGCCTTTTTTCACGTCCGCCGTGCTCGGGAGTGTGAGTTGGAAACTGTATGGATTCGCCGGCTTGTCCGTCGTGGTGATGCGCTCCGCTTTCGTAAACGGCTGGCCGCTGATGGCGACGGGTTCGATCGTGCCGCTCTTGCTACTCGAGCGAGCGGTCTCGAAACGGTTCGCCTCGACGACAGAAACGGCGGGCGGAAGCCTCGCAAAAATCTCGTCCTGCGCATCGGCACCGGGTCGGGGCGCAACGGCGAAAAGGAAGAGAAGGACGAGGAAAAAAAGGGTTCGGAAATTCATTCAAAAAGCCCGGGGGAGCGGTCGGGCGGGAATATTTTTTAACCGCGGCGACGCGACGGGCGCGACGAGGAAAAAGACAGCATGCCCTCCCGTGAGTTTTTCGTCCGTCGCGCCCGTCGCGCCCGTCGCGCCGTCGCGCTCCATTTCCGCGAGCTGGCTCAGTACTCGTCGGGCGGCGGCTCCTCGGCTTCCTCGGTCAGCGCCTGCGTCAGCGACTCCTGGAACATGAGGAAACGCTTGGTCACGAAGAGCGGGTCGCGCTCCTCTTTCGTGTTGAGGTAGGTGTCGAGAAATTCCTCGACGTTCAAATCCTCGTAGTCCTCGGGATCGATTTCCCAGAGCTTGTCGGAGAAGGAAACCTTGTGCGTCGCTTCGAAGCAGCAGAGGGCGAGTTCGAAATCGAGATCGTCGAATTCGTCGCAGAAGAGCTCGCCGATCGAGGTCGTCGCATCGACCTGCAAAAGGTCTTCGCTGATGAAGTGGAGGATCGAAATGAAAGAGGTGACGAAGTAGCTCATCGGGTCGCGGCGGGGCGGGCGAAAGGGCATCTATTTCTTGGCGGTGATCGCGCTCGTGATGAACGCCATGAACTCGGCGTGCTTGCCGTTCACGAGCCCCGCCGGACCGGTCATTTTGACGAAAATATCGCCCTCGGCGTTCTCGATGATCGCGCCGAGCAACGCGTAATCCGGCATCGTGGCGGCCGGTCCGCCGGGCATGCCGCTGCGGTAGGCTCCCTCGGTCGTGACGATCGTGACTTTCGCGCCCGCGATTTCCTGTGGCTCGATTTTGGCCACGCCGTCCTTGCTCTCGAACTGCGCCGTCCAACGCTTCGCATTCGCCTCCACGCCACCGCCGCCACCGGCTCCGAAATGGAAAAAGGTGACCTCGGCGGATTTGTCTTTGTCCGGGCTCGCGATCTTCAACTGCGCCTTCCGCATCGGCGAATTGACCGGCACCCAATCCCACCCGTTTGGGCGCGAAAATTTCAGCGCGCCGACTTCAAAAGACGCCGGGTCTTCGGCGTGCAGCGTGGCGGTGAGCGCGAGCAGCGCGGCGGCGAGGAGTGGTCGGAAATGCATGGACGGAAGGATTACGAGGCGAACGAGATGGCGGCAAGAGCTACTCCTCGACGGTGCTTCCATCGGCCCGATGCGCTTTCGACGAGTAGGAAATGAACGCCCAGGATCGGCTCGGGACGGGGTCTGTGGGCGTGGTGCTCATGAGAAATCCTCCGGCTCGCGGTTCGATGCGAAAGCCCGCCAGCGCGGCGAGCGACGGCATCCGGCGGACTGCGTCGCGGTTTTTTTTCGCGCTCACTGTGCATCAAGGCATGTGCTTTTTAATCTCTCTCGGAGCCTGCCGGAGCTCGAGCTTCGCCGCCTCGACTTTGTCCTCCGGCTGATTGCACAGCACCACGCCCATCAACGTCCCGAGATTGAAATGCCGGACGACGAACTTCTTTTTTGCGCGATCCCCTTCGACCTCAACACGGCTCGTCGGACGGGAGAAATCGCCGACGAAATCGAACTTCAAATCGAACAGCGTCGAGGTCCGATGCGGCAGCCATTCGAACTTCTGCCGCTTCTTTCCACTCATGTTCGCGCCCGCGGTGAGCCCCTGCGAAATCGCGCATTCGACGTGATCGATCCGCCGCACGCCGCCGAGCACTTTGTCCGGAAATGCCGCAATGTCGCCGACGGCAAAGATCCCCTTTTCGTCCGTCTCGAGGTATTCATTCACCGGCGTCCCGTGCGGATAACTCAGCGGCGTATTTGCGACCAACCCGAGGTTCATCTCGACGCCGATCGCCACGACCGCGAGCCCCGCGGCGTAGCGCTGCCCGCTCTTCGTCTGGACATTTTTGAGAGCCGTCCGCCCCTCGAAACCGTTGAGCGTTTCACCCATCAGCATCTTCACGCCGTGCGAGGAAAAGTATGCCGTCAGCCACGCCGCCGTCTCCTCGTCGAGCACGCGATTCCAAATCGATTTGCCGCGATGAATCACCGACACGTTCGTCTTCGGCATTTGCGACAAAACGGACGCGACCTCCGCGGCGATGCAGCCGCCGCCGATCACCGCGATGTTGTGATTCAGCTCCGCCATTTCCCGCAGCGCGAGCACGTCCCGCAGCGACCGCAGATAAATGACGTTCCCGAGATTCGCCCCAGCGACTTGCGGCCGACGGGCGCGGCTCCCGGTCGCGAGGCACGCCTTGCGAAACTCGACCGCCTGCCCGTTCCCGAGCACCGCGATCCGCCGCTCGATGTTGAACTGCGCGACCATCGTATCGAGCCGCAGATCAATCTTGTTTTCCTCGAGCTGCTCGCGGCTCGCGTGCTGAAATTTATCGAGCGCCGGCTCCGCTTTTCCGAGGCACGATTTGATCATCATCGGCCGCCGATACGGCGCGAATGTCTCGTTGCCGACCATCATGATCGTCCCCTTTTTGTCATGCTCGCGAATCCCCTCGCAAACGCTCGCCCCGCCGATTCCTGCACCGACAATGAGGTAGTCTCGACGTATCATTGGCCGAGGTAGATACCGGCGAACCCGCATCGTTCGCGAGAAAATTCCTGTCCTTCGTCGCCTCACCCTCTCACAAACTTCGCCCCGCCGCGCATGATCTCCCTCGCGATCGAAAATCTCACGAAACGCTTCGGCGACACGCTCGCCCTCGATCGGATCGACCTACGAATCGCGTCCGGCGAAATCTTTTTTCTCCTCGGTCCGAGCGGCTGCGGAAAGACCACGCTGCTCCGCTGCCTCGCCGGGTTTCTGATCCCCGATTCGGGCCGCATTTCATTCGGCGAAGACGACGTCACCCGCGTGCCGCCGCATCTCCGGCAGACTGGGATGATGTTTCAAAGTTACGCGCTCTGGCCGCACATGACGGTCGCCAAAAACGTCGCCTTCGGCCTCGAAGAACAGCGCGTCCCGCGGCCCGAAATCAATCGCCGCGTCGCCGAGGCGCTGGCCTCCGTGAAAATGGCGGACCTCGGCGAACGCAGCATCCATCAGCTTTCCGGGGGACAGCAGCAGCGCGTAGCCCTCGCCCGCGCGCTCGTCATCCGCCCACGCTGCCTGCTTCTCGACGAACCACTTTCCAATCTCGACGCGAAGCTCCGCCTCGAGATGCGCGGAGAAATCCGGCGCATTTGCAAAGAGTTCGGCCTCACCGCGATTTACGTCACTCACGATCAAAAAGAGGCGCTCTCCGTCGCGGATCGGATGGCCATTTTGCAGGCCGGGCAAATCCGGCAGATCGGCACGCCCGCGGAACTGTATCGCCGGCCCGATTCGCGATTCGTCGCGGACTTTATGGGCGAGACGAATTTCATCGACGCAACCGTCGTCGAAGCGAATGCCGGCGGGCTTCGCATGACCACACCGCTCGGCGATTTCCGAGCCGCGGGCAGCAGCGATCGATGGAAAACGGGAGACCTCTGCGCGCTCTCCATTCGCCCGGAGAGCTGGAAACTTTCGGAGCAAAACGGGGCGGCCAATTCGGTCGCAGGCCACATCCGGGAGCGCGTTTATCTCGGCGAGATGGCGCAGTATCAATTCACCGCCGGGCCGCATGAAATCA
>JAYVPW010000201.1:0-13077 GCA_043777315.1 Spartobacteria bacterium
GAAGTGCATCGGCCAGCGGTAGCGACTCATGCCGTAGCCGCGGTTCAAGGCGCGGGAGAGGAGCATGTCTTGCGTGCCGATGAGGATGGCATCGTGCTCAGGATAGAGATCCCAATCGGCCTTCTCTTCGCCACCCATGAGAATGTGCAGGCCGACTTTGCCGTCGTGCGACGTGCCCGGTTTCCACTCCAGCCCGTCGAGATTCCCGAGCCACTTTTGAACGTTATCCCGCGTCTGCTCGACGAGGGTTCGCATGGGGAGACAGAAGACGAGGCGGCGCGGCCATTTCTCCCGCGCGTCGGTGTCCGGCTGAAGCACCCGGTTCCAAAGCCAAGCGAGGATGACGGCGGCGGTTTTTCCGCAGCCGGTCGGGATTTGGATGAGTTGCGACTGGCAGCCTGTGCCGTCGTTTGGATTCGCTTCGGAACCACAGGCGAGCCGACATTGATAGGCGTAGGGAGAAGGCAGACCAGTGGCCCTTTTGAAGACTGCGAGATAGTCGGCGTCGCTCATAGTTTCTGGGAGTCGAATGATGGCTCAGGCTTCCGGGGTTTCGGCGAGTGTGAGGCGGTGGCGGCAGATGTCCACGCGTGGTTGAAAACGAGCCAAAGGGACGGGTGCACAGCCGGGGAGCGGAAGGTCGATTTTCATGCGAGTGAATGGGGGGCAGCGGCAGCGAGAGAGAAAGGGGAGGTGATCTCCTGCTCGCCACTATGGGCGTCCGGTTGACGGCTTTGAACCAGCCGGATTGAAGGCCTCTCATCTCCTGCATGAGTAAACAGCTTCCACTCCATGCACTGCGGCTTGCGTGGATTCAGACCGCCCGTTTTGTCCGCAACCTCACGACCACACCGCCCTCGTGTGATCTCGCTGACTACACCTTCGCGATCACGACTCGCTCGCGACCCACGGCGAGGCCTTCGGGCAGGCGGACCGGCCAGCGGCGTTCGCTCTCGTCCTCGCCTTACTCGATCCGCACGCGTTCGGAGCCGTTCGTCACGCCCTCGGGCAGGTTGACAGTCCAGCGCCGCTCGCTGGCATCTACCCGCATCACGACGGTCGCTTCCGTCGGCGGGTGGTCGATGGTCTTCCGCAGAATCAGGAAATCCGGCCCAAGCTGCGCGATCGGAAGGGTGGAGCCGTTCACCAAAAGCTGCATGTCGATCTCGGCGGAGTGCCCGCGATGTTGGTAGGAAGTGAGCATGGACGAAGAGTTGATTGAAAGTGCGCGAAGTTACGCCGAAAAGCACGGCCTGATTCTCGGAGAACATCTCGGTTCTGGCATTCACGGCAGCGTCTGGACGCTCATGCGCGGACCGCGGCCGGTGGGCGCGCTGAAAATCCACGGTTCGGACGGGGCTTATCGGCGGGAGCGCGACGTTTATTTGCGCTTGGCGGAGCGTGGGGTCGGCAAGGTGCGCGGCTTGAGCGTGCCGGAATTGATCAGGTGCGACGATTCGCTGTTGGCTCTGGAAATGACCATCGTCTCGCCGCCGCGCGTCCTCGATTTCGGAGCCGACCGTCTGGATTGGCCGCCGGATTTTTCCGACGAAATCTGGGCGGAATGGGAGCGGAAGAATCAGGAGCAATTCGGCGAGGACTGGCCGGCGGTGCAGGTGATTCTCGGTGAATTCGAGGACATGGGCATTTATCTGCTCGATCCCTCGCCGGCCAATATCCGCTTTCGCTAACGGGGCCGTTGTCATTGCTGGACGGCGGCTTTTTCCGCCGCAGCGGAGGCGCGCATGTCGGCGGCGCGGAGGAGGGTTTCGAGATAGGCGAGACGGAAGGGGCTGAGGCGGTCGCGCAGGGCGGTCATGCGGGCGAGCCAAGAGGATCCGCGTTCGTCGCTCGCGCCCATCTTCATGTAGCTGAGATCGAGCGTGCCGGCGGGGACTTCGGTGGGGCCAATCGTGACAGACGGGAGCAGATCGCCGTCCCAGATGCCGCGGGCGTGGAGTCGCTCAGGATCGCCGGGGCGCGGGTCTTCATCGGGCAGTGATCGGATGGACGAACGGCGAGATGCCGTCGCTTTGACTCACCGCGCAATCATGGGGGCCGCTCATTTCTGATCTCGCTTCCATTCGATTCAGGGGACGAACACCGGAAAGACCCAGCACAGAATAGGTGCAGTCCGCATCGGTTTGTCTCCGGAGTTCAATTCGTTACCAGATTTCGGTGCAGCACCACGCCGTTGAGGCCGTGGTCGCGGGTGTCGAAGAGGATGCTTTTCCGGGAGCGGCGGGTTTCGACGCTCACGCGGGGCGGGACTTCCTGGCGGTCGGTGATTTCACCGGTATCGGCTTCGGCCAGCCATTCGCGGATCGCTTCGTCCGTCACGGGCGGCGGGGTGGTTTCGCCCGTTTGAGGGAACTCCGCGATGGCCTCGAGAATTGCGGCGTCGAGCAGCTTGCTCCAGAGCTTCCGAAACAGCACGCCGGAACCGTAGATGTCCGCGGTGTTGATCGCGCCGTTGATCACGAAGGCGTAGCCGACCGCGTCCGGGGTATCGGTGAGGATGCTGGCGAGAGTGGTCCGATAGGTCTCTTTCCGCTTTTGCACGTCTTCGTGCTCGACGGTCAGTTGGTAGCTCGTCGGCGAGGCGGCGGCGAAGAGTGAGACGTCGAGGCTTTCGCTCAAATCGGCCTGCGTTTCAGCCACGCTTTGCCACACCTCGCTCTGACTCTTGTGCAGCTTGGCGGCCATCCGCAGCTTCTTGCTGGAAAGGTAAGACTTGGAGCTGGAGAAGGAGCCGGCCTCCTCAGCCGCCCGCCGGTGCCAGCGGCCGCTTTCCACGCAGAAGGAGGGGATGGGCACGCGCCCGGACTTTGCGGGCAGGACGAAGTCCACACCCAGTGTGCGATCCTGGCGTCCGCCTTTCACGACGTCGCCGGACTGAATGTAGAGATCGAAAAGCCCGGAGAGATTTTCGACCTCCAGTTGACCGACCTCGCCCGTCTCGTGCACCACCACGCATTTTTGCTCCAGGGCGTCATCGAGCGGGATGTAGCGGGATCCGTCGAAGGTGTCGGCGCTGCGCAACAAAAAGATGGTGAGATTCTCGTGGCGGAATGGGCTGCTGACGGTGAGCTGAGTGGAGGTCATGCGCGAATGATAGCGGACGGGTGGGACAATCGCTGTCCTATCGCTGAATTATTTTGCGTAAATTTCGCTCAAGGTTCCGGCGATTTCGCGAAGCCGATCAATCAGAGCGGGCGGGTCGAGGACCATGGCATGATCGCCCCAGCTCAGGATCCATCGCTCGATCTCCTCGAGCCCTCCGACAGACATGGTCACTTCGATTTCGCCGTCACCGAGGTGTGCGATTTTTTGGGAGGGGTGCCACTGACGCTCTCCGACCAGCCGCGCCGCGAAGGCATCGAAACGGATGGTGACCCGGTGACGCGCCTTTCCCGTGAAGACACCGAAGCTGTCGCCCAGATGCCGGGCAATGGAGAAGTCGGGCGGGCGGCTGAAGCGAGCCTTGGTGTTGCGCACGGTCCGCATTCGCGGCAAGGCGAAGGTGCGGAGTTGTTGCCGGGCCAGGTCGAATCCAAAAAGATACCACTGATTTTCGACACAGCCGAGGTGGTAAGGCTGGACCCGCCGAGCCTCGTGGCGAGAGTTGGCGAGCTTCTTGTAGTCGAAGGTGAGTTCATGGGAATCGAGCACGGCGCGGCTGACTGTCTCGAACAGTTCCATATCGGCGGTGCTGAGTCCCAGACCGCGGAACGAGATGGCTGAATCGACGTCGCCCATGTGGAAGCCGATGCGATCCTTGAGTCCGTCGGTGATCTTGCTGAAGGCGGTGCGGAGAGGCTTTTCGAAGGAGGTGCCGTGGTATTGTTCCAAGGCCTTTTGCGCCACGAGGAGCGCAATGACTTCACCCTCGGAGACTTCGATGCTGGGAAAGCTGGTGACGGGCTCGGTGTAGGCGAATCCGAAATGAAGCTGGTCGTATTCGATCGGCAGACCGAGCCGGTCGCGCATGAAGTCGATGTCCCGCTGAATGGTTTTCGGAGAGACCTCCAGCTCTGCGCCCAGCTTGCGGCAGTTGGGAAATGCGCCGGCCTTCAGCCGCTCGTGCAGGCGCATCATCCGCGCGAGCGGCGGTCGCGAAAATCCCACGGGTTTGCGCTTCGGACTCGGGCGAACCGCAGAGACGGGAGGAGGCATGTTTTTCTCGTAGCGCGCTCCGTCTCGGTCACCAAGGGATAAAGCCAACTATTCGGAAGCAGTGGACAGTGACCGCCGATGACCTTGCCCACGATCCGACCTGCTTGCATCTGGGTGGGTTCGATGAATTCCGACTCGTGGCGATCTTGCTTTTGCAACCGATCGACCATGCCTCCGTGAAAATGCGTCAGGTGGCAGTTCTTCCCGAACGCCAGAGAGAGGGCACTGGTTCCCAGCTCCTCATCTTCGCGGAAGCTTTCGCGAAGGAGCAAAACTTCGAGACGATCTTTGCTCATGCGAGAAGCTCTGCGCTCGAGTTTTACCAGCGAAATGGATATGCGGTCTCAGGGCAGGAATTCATGGAGACAAGCATTCCTCATCAACTGGTTACGAAGCTCTTGTAGTGGGTGCGAACAGAGGCGCTCGATCGGCGCTCCTCGCGATGAGTGAAAGGTGCGCGCGCGGCTAATTTCCGGCCTTCATCCTACTGCGGATTTCCAGCGAGTCGTTGCAGTGAGACTTCCAGCGAGCGCTGGCCGTCGCCGACCCAGATCGTTCCGTCCTGCACGGTCACGTCCAGCTTCATGGAGCGATTGGCCAGAGCCTCGAGCGCCCGGCTTTGCTGCGAAGGCACCTGCCAGACCGCCAGATTCCGAACCCGGCCGATTTTCGTGCCGATGTTGCTCCACCATTGCGCGGTGCTCGAGCCGAAGCTGTAAACCGTCACGCGTCCAGACCGTGAGCTTGCCTGTAGCAGTCGTTTCTCATCGGGCTGACCTACTTCGATCCAGTGCCGCAGTTGACCGGTGAGATCTCTTTCCCAGAGCGATGGTTCGTCGATGTCCCACATGTCTTTGGCAAATTCCAGCGCTCCATGCTCATCCGTGCCCGGCACATTCAGAGCGAAGGCGAGAAGGCGAATGAACATGCGCTCGTCCGTCTCCGATGGGTGACGTGCCAGCATCAGGTCGTAATCGCCGTAAAGACCCCGATCCATGTCGGCGAGGGCAAGGTGAGCTTTGTAGATCGTAGCTTTGAGAGCCATCAGGGCGGCATGATCGGAGGGTGCTGCCAAACGTCAATACTCCTCGGGAAACGTGAGATGCGCCGCCCGCTTTCCGCAGATCGGACTTCGTAACCGGGCGCTGCGATTCACGCGTCGGGAGAGTCATTCGAGCAGCACCAATAGACCCATGCGCACAACCCAAACTGAGAGGGCAATCGCGCCCGGAGAATCCAGACTGGCACGGAACGAACGCCGTGAAATAGGGAAGTCACCGGTGCGTAGCCAGCTTCCGAGTCAGAAGCAGCACGATCCAAAGCGGGATGAATCCGAAGAAGCCGAACGAACAATCAATCAACTGCCAGTAGAACGGAATGTTTCGGATCGGCCCGCAAATGAGCGCCAGCGGGATCACACCGATGGCGGCGATCAGGCCAGCCTGAATGCACCAAACATTGCGCACCGGATCGATCCAGGGGCCAATGAAGAAGAGCGCGATCACCAAGTGCCCGAACGCGAGCCAATCTGTGCCGTAAGCCAGGAAGGGGTCAGCGGAGTAGGTGCGCTGCAAACCCTCCCGCACTCTCAGAATCCACCACGTCAATCCCGACTGACCATTTGCAGAAGTGACGTCACCGACACCGAGAAACGAGGCGAGCACGTTGAGTTCGTGCAAAAGCGGAAACGCGGTAATGCCGCTGATGACCAAACCGACGATGAAGAAAGACAGCAGCCAACGAATCTGACTCAAATGCCGCGATGAGGGAGGGGGATGCATTTAGGTTTTAGGATTCGATGCCCAAGGAATTGAGCCGGGCTTTCCGATCACTGTTCAGCTTTGTCTCTTGCGGGTAAACAATTACGCGCCGAGTGGCGCAGGGACTGTCCAGGAAGTCAGGCGTCTCGCCTGACCGGGGGCGTCTCACCCGGCGTGTCAGGCGGGACGCCTGACTTCCTCCGCGCCGAGATCCCTTCTGTCGAGTTATTACACAGCCTCTCGGGGAATCATGGGCGCGACGTTCGGTCTCTTTCACCTGATTTACGCGGCGCTGACCTGGCCGCGCGGTGCCGCGGTGCGCGGAGGCTCGTGACGCGATGTTCGACTTTGAAAAGCTCGATAAGACCATCCATGAGAAAGGACGCCTCGGCATCATGACGCTGCTGGCCACGCGTCCGAGTTGGACGTTTCAGGATCTCAAGGCTGAGTTGAAAATGAGCGACGGGAATCGGGTCACGCATTTGCGCACGTTGCACGATGCGGGGTTGGTCGCGGTGACCAAGGAAATGCTCGACCGTCCTCAGACGAGTTATGCGCTGACCAAGAAAGGACGGTCCGCCTTTCAGGACTACCTCGCTGTTCTCGAAAACATCGTCCGGGTGGGGAGGCCACAGCCATGATTTGGCGCCTCATGCAAGAAGTGGCCGGCACGGGGCAGCAGCGCAGAGTCGGCTGTGCGGGCACTCCCACGCTGTCGTTCCGACCGTTGGCCCTGAAGCTTTGCCGGACAAAGTAACTCCATCATCTCAATCATGAAAATCCAACTGGCAGAACACTACGGACTCTGTTTCGGCGTCCGCGACGCCATCGCCGAGGCGGACCGTCTCGCTGAACACGGCCAGCTCACCATCCTCGGCGAGCTCGTCCACAACCCCGTCGTCCGGGACGGCCTCGCTTTTCGTGGGGTGCTGGAAGGCAGTCTCGGTGATCTCGCCGGCGCGCCGACTTCCCAAGTCATGATCACGGCGCATGGTGCTTCGGACACCGCGCGAGCGGCGTGGCGGAGCGCTGGTTTTGACGTGGCCGATGGGACGTGTCCGCTGGTGCGGCGTGCGCATGGTCAGCTTCGGCAGCTCGTTTCGCTTGGTTACTTTCCGGTGGTCATCGGCAAGCCCGGCCACGTCGAAGTGGAAGGACTCATCGGCGACTTTCCCGGCGCTCATGTCATCGAAGAAATCGCGCATTTCGCCACGCTCCCGCAAAGCACTCGTTACGGGGTGATTTCGCAAACGACACAGCCGCTGGACAAAGTGCTGACGCTGGTCGAAGCGCTGCGGCGGGCGCGGCCGGAGAGTGAGGTGCGCTTTGCCGACACCGTCTGCCAGCCGACCAAGAACCGTCAGAACGCCCTGCGCAAGCTCATCGCCGAGTGTGACACGCTGGTCGTGGTCGGCGGACGCAACAGCAACAACACGCTCCAGCTCGTCGCCGCCGCCCGCGCCGACAAAGTGATACACCCCATCCTCCGGCGGCGAGACCTTGCCTTTGTAATGCACGAGCCAGCGGCTGGGCTGGACCTCCTTTTCCAAGCCGAAGGCCTTCGGACCCTCATCGGCCTTCATGTTCGGGATCATGATCTGCGTGGAATAAAGCGGCTGGGGCGCTTTGAAATAGTCGTGGAGAACACTCTCCCGCCAGCCTTGCGCCACGAAGCGCCGGAAGACCTGGTGATACTCATCCGGGGAAATCCCCGTCGGTTTCCTGCCGCGCGTCTGCTTCAGATCGTAGAAGGTCCCGACGAGCGCCGGCGTGGTCTTCTCCGTCATGCCAAAGAAGCGCATCGTGCCGCCTTTCATCCCGCCGCCCGCACCTGCGCCGAGGCTGGCCAGCTTGGCGCCGAGAGCCTTTCCGCCGTCACCCATCTCCGCGATCTTTCCATCGAACCTCGCGGCCGGCGCAGTGTTCAGCGCAAAGGCCGTCGTCGTGCCCGTCACGGTCAAAGCGGCCATCGATGGCGCTGAGTTCGGACTCGCGGGAGCGGGCAGGTTCACTTGCGGCGATGCCGGCAGTTCGTCCGGCTTTTGCGCGTCAGTTTCCGTGGGGATGAGCGACCCTTCACCAGCCACGAAATCATCCGGCGGGGCCACATAACGCTGGAACAAAACGACACTCCCGCCAGCCACGACGAGGATGAGGTGAAGCAGTGCGGAAAGCGTGAAGAACCGAGCTTGGGCGAGAAAAATCTGGACCCGGCGAAAGAGCGGCTTCCTGGGATTGGCGGCGGTCATTTCCGAGAGAGCGGATGATGCCGGGTCATCCTTAGATCGCCGCCGTGAAGCAGAGAATCGCCGCCGTCCGCGGTCAGAACTCGACCGCTTCGGTCGCCCGGGCAGCCGAGGCATTCGCCCTGCAATTTCTGGCAAACTGAGCCACTACCTTGAAGCGACAAGGATCGACTCCGCGCGTTCGTTTGGCTTCTGTTTCCGCGAGCATGTCTGCCACCTCGAGCACACCCGAAATTCGCCACGTCCGGCCCGGTTCGCGGGAGTTGTGGAGCTGTTTGCAGGCGGAGTGGCGGCTGAAGGTCGTGCTGTTCGTGGTGTTCAACGCGATGTTTTGGATCGGCTATCAAGGACTGGCGCGGCACGCCATTTTTCCGCTGCGCGCGGTGCCGCTGACGGCGCTGGATCGCGCGGTGCCGTTTCAGCCGGAACCGTGGGCGTGGGTGTACCTTTCGCAGTTCGTTTTCGTCGGCTGGCTCCCGCTCCTGCTCACCACCCGGGCGGCTATCCGGCGCTATTCGGTGTCGCTCGCGGTGATGTCGGCGACCGGCTTCGCGGTGTTTCTTTTTCTCCCGACGCCGGGGCCGCGGCCCGCCGAGGTCGGGGGGAGTTTCGCGATGAAATGGATCGCCGCGGGCGACGGTGCGCTGAACTCGATTCCTTCGCTCCACGCCGCGTTCGTCGTCTGCATGGGTGCGTTGGCCTGGCGGATGTTTGGCCGCACGCATCCCGAGCTCGTGGCGCTGATTTCGTTGCTCTGGGGCGGCGCGATTTTGTTTTCAACCCTCGCGACGAAGCAGCACTACGCGCTCGATCTCGTCGCTGGCGGATTGCTCGGCTGGGCGGCGGATTGGCTCGCGTGGCGCGGCGGGAGCGCGGCGGCGACGATGCCGGTGCCGCCGTCAAACTGAGACCGGGCCCGGCCGTCGGCGCGGTTGAAAGTCCGACGACGTGGCCGGTGGCGGCGCGTACTATCCTTCGCCGCAAAGCGATGATTCATTCTTGAAATGGAACCGGCTCGACCAGCCATGAACGCCGCAGTGGTGGCCCCGCCGCGAGTCTCGCGCGAACTGCTGCCGGAGTTGCATCGCATCGATCATCGGCACGCGCTGCGGGCGGCTTGTTTTGTCGCGGTTTACGCGATGAGCGCCGTGGCGGTTTGTGGGATCGCCGCGACTGGCCATCGCGGCTGGAGCTGGGCGGCTGCTCCGCTTTATCTGGCGGCGGCGGCGCTGCACGGGCTCAGCCTTTTTACGCATGAAGCCGTGCACGGCTCGCTGAGCCGGAACCGCTTTTGGAATGCGCTGCTGGGAGCGGTCTGTGCGTGGCCGGTGCTGCAAAATTTCTCCGCTTACCGCGTCCTGCATTTGCGCCATCACGAGTATCTCGGCGCGCCCGGCGACCCCGATCATTACCCGAACTACACGCGATGGACGTGGCTGGTTTTCCTCATGAACTGGCGCCGCCTGCTGGTCGGTTACCCGGTTTACATCGTCGCCCTGTTGCGCGCCGAATTGACCGCCCGCGGCGCGCCGTTCATTCCGTCTTACTTCGCGTTTGTGCGGGAGTTTTTCCTCGCAAGTCTTCCGCGCAGTCCGTTCGGGGCGAAGAGATCAAAAGCGCGTTGAGCCGGCCTCGCCGATGGCTGTGAAACAAGCCGGATTTTGGTCCGCGAAAGCACGCGAAAGAACGCGAAAGCGGGATCCCTTTTCGCGTGCTTTCGCGTGCTTTCGCGGACCCCTCTCCCCGTCCTTCCACCGGACCATTTCGGATTTTCGATGAATCTCCCCACCGCCCGATTTGCGGATTCCTGGGCGCGGGAGGCGGGGCGATTGCCGATCGGTTTCAGCCAAGTCCGGGAAGACCCCCGCGTGGACGAAGCCGCGCCACGCGAACTCGCCCCCGGCGCGCGGTGGGGGCAGGACGATCTCGTGGTTGAAAAATGACCACCTTCGGCCGCGGCCGCACATCATCCGGCCCGGGCCGGACCTCGTCCCCCCCGGGCGTCACGTCGTCCGGCCGAGGCCAAATCCCGTCTGTCCCGGACAGGACGACATGCAGCCCCGGCCAAATCCCGTCCGTCCCGGGCAGCAAGACAAACTCGGCAAGCTCCAGAGCAAAGGCGCGGACCGATGCGCATTTTTCTCGGTGATGGAATACGTGTTGCCCCCATTCCTTTTCACATCCTACCTTCAGCGAATTCCCACCGTTTTATGTTCAACACACACTCTCGATCCTTTGGCCTTTGCTTCCTACTCTCGGCCGGTCTCATGGGCCTGTGCGCAACCAGCGCACTAGCTGCGGACAAGGCAGAAACTCCGGGCCCGGACGGCGATGGGAGTGTTACGATTGGTCCCGACTACAAGATTGATCCCGAGCTCACGGATCGGGGTAATCCGAAGGGCAAGTCTTTCGAGTTCTCGATGCCTTTGGCGGACAGCAAAATCTTTCGCGGCGACGACACGACACTCGATCCCGGCAAGAAGCCGGTGCGCACGGCGCGCAAGATTTCGGTGTATGTCCCGGCTTCCTACAAAGCTGGCGCCAAGGCTCCGCTGCTCATCATCCACGACGGACCGGGTCAACTCGGGCTGGTGCGCAACGCGCTGGATAACCTGACTGTCTCCAAGGATCCGAAACGCAGCCTGCCTGCGTTCATCGCGATCGCCGTGGAGAACGGCGGCAACGACGGCAAGAAAAGCGAGCGCGGTCTGGAATACGACACCATGTCGGACCGGCTGGCGCGGTTCATCCATGACGAAGTGCTGCCGGCAGTGCTGAACAACGCGGAAATCAAAGCCGCCTACCCGCGCCTTGCCTTCACGGAAAATCCCTGGGGCCGCGGGGTGATTGGCTGCAGTTCCGGCGGGGCCGCGGCCTTGACGATGGCTTGGTTTCGCCCTGACTGGTTTCGTCGCGTGATCGCCTATTCCGGCACTTTCGTCGATCAACAGGAGGACAGTGCGCCAGAGGAGGCCAAATACCCTCTGGGAGCATGGGAATACCACTCCGGCATGAAGCTCATCGAAACGAGTGAGCTGAAACCCTTGCGAATCTTTACGCATGTGTCCGAGAAAGACCTTCGCGAGAACGATCAGGAAGAGACCCATCACAACTGGCCGATGGCGGGCCAGCGTACGGCGGCAGCGCTCAAGGCCAAAGGCTACCATCAACGCTTTGTCTTCAGCCTCGGCACTGGACACTGCGACCGGCGTGTCTTCGAGCAAACTCTGGCCGACACGCTGGTGTGGCTGTGGCGCGGTTATCACGCCGAATAGAGGGGCTGTTCTGGCAGCGAGTGTTAGGCACGCTGCTGTGAGGCGTCTGACGACGGAACCCTGACCCGCTCAATGGCCCACGGAGCCGGGTAGTGGCTCAGTTTGCCGGGAATTGTCGGGCGGGCACTCCGCCTGCCTGGGTCACCGGAGCGGTCGCCCTACAATCATCTTCGAACGGAGCCACCACCAAGAGGCATGGCTGCAACTGCGTTCCAAGGGGACCGCTGATTTATGGGGCTGGGTAGTGAAAGAACTGCCGCGGCGGTCGCTGGAGGGGAAGCTGCCAGCTTCCCCTGCATCGAAGTGGGTCGAGGGAACCCAACGGGTTCCCCTACAGCGGCCTGCTTTGGCGGGTGTGCAGCCGGAGTAGGCGGCCGGGTTCTGCCGGGGTCACAGACCCCGGCAGCCACTACGACGGAGAAGCACTTATTTCACAGTCTCAAACACCCCGGCGATCGCTGAGAGGAGTGATCGCTCGCCTTTCACGTCGTAGTCCAGGGACCAGATCATGACGCCGGCGAGACCTAGCTCTTTTACGTAGCGCGCCTTGGCTTGGATCGTCGGGATGCCATTGTACCAGATCGTGTCGCCAGCCTGATCGGACTTCTCCGCTCCCGGAAACGCAGCGATGATTTTCGAGTAGGCGTAATCGCTCTTGCGAAAGGCTTTGCCAAAGCCGTAGCCGTAGAATGGCACGCCTAGGACTGCCTTTGACTTTGGCAGTCCTCGCTGGAGCCAGTAGTCCACGTTGCTCTTGGCAAACTGCAGCGAGGAGTGTTGTCCCGGAGACTCAGGGTTCCAAGGGCCGGCGCCATCGTAGGCCATGATGTTGACGAAATCGAAGTGCGCAAAGACGGAGTCGGGCACGTTGTTTCCGCCATAACCTTGCGAGAGAGCTGCGGTTAGGAGTTTGTCCCTGGCTTTCAATGCCGACGAAAGGTCTGCGACGAAAGCGCCGTAGTCCCCGTTGATGGATGGGCCTTCGATGTCCACGTCCAGTCCATCGAAGTCATGGGCTACCAGGTAGGCAGTAATCCTGGCCGCAAACCCGGCGCGTTTCGATCCGCTGAGCAAGTCGAAGTAACGGCTCTGGAGGATCTTATCCCCGGACGCTGTACCGCCGCCGATCGACACCAGGACTTTCACCTGATGCGCATGGGCCTTCTTGATCAAGGCTTCGTCTGCCTTGCTGAAGGATAGGTCGCCCGCCGAGTTGGACGGGTTTTCAAAGGCAAGGTTGATGTGGGTGAGCTTCGAGTAGTCGATCGTCTCGGCGAACGCGGGCAGGTCGATCCAGTTCGGGACATAGGCCACCAGCTTTTCGTCCGCAAGGACGGTCGTGGCATTCACCAACAGCAGGGCCGTCGGGACGAGGAAACGGAGAAAGGTGTCTTGGTTCATTCGAGAACCAACACCCATAACGTCCAACGGCCTGCTGCACAGCTCATTCCCCTCACGCCACAGCTTTATTACCACGGCGTATAAAAGTAGTGGCATCCGGGGTAACTACGCTATGTTGGTCCATGCCAAGGAGAGATGCTCGCAACCTATCACCTTCCCAGCTTGATGAACTTCGCTCACGCGCTATCGCCCTGTGGAAAAAAGGCTACACTCGCCGCG